>CBIHOI010000005.1:0-82529 GCA_966211925.1 uncultured Hyphomicrobiales bacterium
TTGCCAAGGTTAGGGTCGACGGTTCGAATCCGTTCGCCCGCTCCAATTTTATCAATAAAATCAATATGATCCGGCGGGATGTTTTAAGAGGCCCGCCGGCCCGGGAGAACGCCGGGGGTACGGGCACGCTCCTTGGCGAGCTTCCGAGCCAATTTCCGAACGCGCCAGCACCAAGCGTCCAGGACCGCAGCCGCTTCCCGCTGATAGTCGGGGTCCCAGTCGCCATAGCCCGCGGTAGTGCGCAGGTTAGATCGCCTGTGGCCCAGCAGCTCAGATACCTGGTCCTCCGGCACCCGGCCTCTACGCAGCACGGTGGTAACCTTTTGCCGCCAACTATAGGTCGAGACGGGGATGCCGGTCTCGGCGGCCACACGTTGAAGGGCCGACATCAATTGTGAGGTTCATCCGTCACAGCCAGATGCCCTCATTGTAACCATGTGCATGCGAAACGTGCCTGCCCGTCGCAAAGGGCGAGGAAGTGCCGGGTTGAGCATGTGCTGCGTCTGACGGGAAATCTGGAAGGCAAGCTTCGGGTGGTGGCACGATGAATTGCACACGCGACAGCTTTGCTGATTGCAGTTCATGGGCGTTTTGGAAATAGATGGGCAGTGCAAGGCTCCCCGAGACACCACAAAGCAGTCCCGCCAGAGTAGCGCCCAAGGAATTCAAGCGATTACCATCCAATCTGCGCATTCCATGAATGCGGACCAAGAGCCGCGATAATGATCGCCACGACATTTCCACCATACCGACCCGCGGTGCCCCGGCCATGTTTCATGTTGTTAAAAGGTATTGCTCCACAGCGCGGTGCCCCTGTCGCCCCACGCCAACGCGCCATTAGACCCGTTTATGGCGTGGTGTGCACAGGCGTCGGCTGTTCCTGAATCTCGCGGGCGCGCCGCCGCAATGATGGTGCCACATTCCGCATGGGCTGGCGCTCGCCGCGCTTTCGACCGCGCCGGCCCATCCGAACGCCTTCCCCAATGGCGTCGGCGCCGCTGTACAAGCCCGATGCCAACGATAGCGCATTGGCGATGCCACCCCAGATGCCGCGCCTGGACCAGCGATTAAAGCGGTTGAATGCGGTGGTGTATGGCCCGTACTGCGCCGGCAGATCGCGCCACGGAATGCCGGTATAGAGCACATACAGGATCGCGCTCACAATTCTGCGATCATCTTCCCTTGCCCGCTTGCGCTTTTTGGGCATCAGGCCGGCGATTGCCCTCCACTGCTCGTCGGATAACGCAAAACGCATCTTCGCCTCGGAGTTCTGTCGCGCCGAGATTGCGCAAAATTATCGACCGGGCGTAAGAGCGCATGGGCGAGAGCAATGCAAAAAAGCGTGTGGAAACATTCCGCAACATGTCAGCAATATTTCTACACATCCCCATGGTCGGAAAAGACGATTGGATTGCGCAGCGCTGTGCAAGTATGCCGCCGCATCGGCGCAGGAAGTGGCTGACTGGCTTCGACGAATTCCGACGGAGCGATCGCCGCGCAACGGGCAAAGATTAGGTCAGCAGCAGTGTCTTCGCCCTGCATGCCCCTTTGTTTGAGATCCCTTGCCCGAGCGTTTTCGTGCGGCCCGGCATGCTCGGCTTGGCCGTCGGGGAGTGTCACCGCCTAGGGCGGGCCCGTATCCCGGCGGAATAAAGGGCAGGTCGTGCACCGGGAGCGCGGTTGAAGAATTGCCGGACGCGCCGCGAATGGCGAATGAGACGTGTGCAATCAATGTGCAGCAAATGCTGCCGAGTGGTTAGTTGGATGACTGGCAAGAACAGACTATCGCAAGATCTATCTGCCCGGCTTGGCACTGGGCCTGCTGACGCCCCTGGGCAAAAGGGCAGCCGCGCGCTCTTGATGCGGGGGTGCAGGATGACCCTGGCGATCCCGGCACTGACGCTGGGGGTCAGCCAGATGATTCCCCTGGCCGCATGGGCCGCCACAGGTGTTGGCACCAATTCGACCGTCTCGCTATCGAACCAGGGCACGAATGACATCGCGCTCCAGGGCGGAACACTGAAAATCGACAAGCCTGCAACTTATTCCAACGCTATTTCGATACAAAGTTCTTCGGTCTCGACGGTCACCAGCACAATTGATGTCGATGGAACCACCAGCACCCTTTCGGGTGTGCTCGCCAACGATTCCGACAGCAACAGCTTCCCCGGCGCGCTCATCATCAACGACAGCGTCGGCGGTGGCCGTCTCACCTTGACGGGAGCAAGCAGCTTCACCGGGGCAACCACCATCAATGCCGGCGCCACTTTGGCGATCGCGCAGATTGGCTCGATAGCATCCTCGACCAGCATCACCGACAATGGCATCTTCGACATATCCCAGACGTCCAGCGGAACATCTATTACCTCCCTGGCGGGCGCCGGCAGCGTTGTCCTGGGCGCCCAGTCGCTACGGATCACGAACGGGGCAAATACCTTCACAGGCGTGATTTCCGGCAGCGGCGGCCTGATCATCGCGGGCGGCACACAAGTGCTGAGCAACACCAACACCTATACCGGCGGCACGACCGTTACGCGCGGAACGCTCCAGCTGGGAGCCGGCGAGAGCACCGGAATGGTGTTGGGCGATGTCGCGGTTGCGGGCACGCTTGCCTTTGATCGGATCGACGATGTGACGTTCGACGGCCTTGTTTCCGGATCAGGCGCGTTAAGCCAGCTCGGCACCGGCATTCTGACGCTTTCAAAAGTGGAAACCTATTCCGGCGCGACGACAGTCTCGGCGGGAACCTTGGCGCTGGGAAGCAATGGCAATATTTCCAGCTCAAGTACTGTCGGCGTCGATGGCACCTTCGATATATCCGCCACCGCGGGTACTGCGATCAAATCCTTGTCGGGTACTGGCACGGTCAATCTGGGCGCGGCAGCTCTGACCCTGACAGCGGCGTCCGGCACTTTTTCCGGCGTTGTGACCGGCAGTGGCGGCGTGGTCCTCAATGGCGGCACGGAAATCCTGAGCGGTGCCAATACCTACACCGGCCTCACCACAGTGAATGCCGGGACGCTGGAGATCGGGACGTCCACCTTTTCCGGAAGCGTGAACGATTACGGCACCTTCGGTTTCTACAGCTCCGGAAACATCGCCATGAGTGGGGCGGTGTCCGGCACCGGCGCTTTGATTCAGGCGGGCACCGGCATCACCACCCTCAGCACCGCCCAGACCTATACCGGCCTGACAACGATCTCGCAGGGCACACTGGCGCTGTCTGGCGCTGCCACTATCGCAAGCTCCAGCGGGCTGGTGAACAATGGCGTGTTCTCGATCTCGGCAGCGTCCAGCGGGATCTCCATCGTCAATATCACGGGCTCCGGCTCGGTCGAGCTGGGCGGCAACACTCTGACGATAGTCAATGCCTCCGGCACCTTTACGGGCAGCATCTCAGGCACCGGCGGGCTGGTCATCGCCGGCGGCGCGCAAACCCTTTCGGGCAGCAGCACCTATACCGGCACCACAGTCATCGCCTCCTCGGCCAAGCTCAATCTGACGGGCATCAATGTGCTGCCGTTGTCGTCCAAGATCGTGGACAATGGTGTCCTCGATATCTCGGGTGTAACCACGACCAGCATCCAAACGACCAGTTCGATCGCCTCGCTCAGCGGTGCTGGCGCGGTGGCGCTGGGCAGCGCAACGCTTGTGCTGAACAATGCGGGCGACACCTTTTCGGGGTCGATCTCCGGATCCGGCGGCGTCACCGTTGCCGGCGGGACCCAAACCTTCACGGGCGCGAGCAGCTTTACCGGCACCACCACGGTCAAGAATGGAGCAAGTCTGGTTCTCGCCGGGGGCGCGAGTCTGGCCAATACCGGCACGGTCGCTGACAGCGGCATATTCGATATGTCAGCGATCACGACCGGCGGAACTGCGATTGGCTCTCTCTCGGGGTCGGGAACGCTACTTCTGGGCAGCAATACGCTCACGGTTACGAGTGCCGCGACCAGTTTTTCGGGATCGATCACCGGCCCAGGTGGGCTGACCGTGGCCGGCGGGACGCAGGTTCTGGCCGGAAGCAGCAGCTATACCGGCGGCACCACCGTCTCCGGCGGCGGAACCCTGCAGTTGGGTAACGGGCTGACCAACGGCTCCATTGTGGGCAATGTCGTCGACAACGGTACCGTGGCCTTCAACCAGCTGAGCGCCACAACCTTTGCCGGAATTATCTCCGGAAGCGGCGGTGTTTTGCAAAACGGTGTCGGCACGGCCGCCCTGACCGCCGCCAATACCTATACAGGCGGCACCACGATCGGCGCCGGTACTCTGCAGATCGGCAATGGGGGGACGACGGGCTCCATTGTCGGCGACGTCACCGACAATGGGACGCTGGCATTCGATCGGTCCGACGCCGTAACGTTTGGCGGCACGATCTCTGGAACCGGCGGCGTGAGCCAATTGGGGGGCAACATCCTCACGCTCACCGCTGTAAACACCTATAGCGGCGCGACATCCATCGACAACACCGGTACGCTAAGGTTGAGCAGCACCGGCAGTATCGCCGCGTCGAGCGACGTGATTGTCAATGGCGTTCTGGACCTTTCCACGGCGGGTACCACGCCAAAGCTCGTATCCCTGGGCGGCAGTGGCATCGTCACGCTGGGCGCGCAGACCCTGCAGCTGACGGCAGGAAATGACAGCTTTTCCGGCGCCATAACGGGCTCCGGCGGCCTGACCGTTTCGGGTGGAACCCAGACCCTGTCGGGGACGAGCAGCTATACCGGGCCCACAACCATCATGGGCGGCGCGCTCGCGGTCACCGGCTCCATCGCCAGCTCCAGTGGGGTCGCAATCAATGCCGGCGGCACCTTGGCTGGAAGCGGCGCGGTCCCTTCCGTGCAGGTCGGCAGTGGGGGCACGCTCGCCCCTGGCCTGGGCGCCTTGAACGTAGCCGGAAATACGACCTTTGCCAGCGGCAGCACCTATCAGGTCAGCCTCAGTTCAACCTCTTCGTCGAAGTTGGTCGTCTCGGGTACAGCGTCCCTGGCTGGAACGGTGTCGGTGGTGAGCACAGACGGCTCCTATCTGTTGGGACAAAAAATTACGATCCTGACGGCGGGCGGCGGCGTTTCGGGAAGCTTTGGCCTGGCGCCCCTGGCGAGCCAGTCGGGCGCACAATATTCCGGAAAGCTGTCGTACGATTCCACGAACGCCTATCTGGAAATCGATCTGGCAAAGCTTTCGCCTGCGCTGGCGAGCACCGCCACGGCCAATCAGGTCAGCGCTGTAAAAGGCATCGATGCGGCGATCGCGGGAGGCAACAGCCTGCCCGCCGCCTTCAACGGTCTGGGCAATCTTTCGCAGGCCGCGCTGGGGACTGCTGCCGACCAATTGTCGGGCGAAATTGGAAGCGATGTTGCCCGCGCGGGACAGGCCACGCTGGACCCGTTCCTGAATTCGATTTTCGATCATCTGAGCAACAGCCAGTCCGATGGCGCCGCGACGTCGCGCGATCGTGCAACCTCCGGCACACGCGTCTGGATAAGCGGCATCAGTGGCAGCGACCTTGGCCAGGGCGACAGCGCCACGCTGGGGTCCCACAAGTTCAAGTCGCACATCACCGGATTCGTCGCCGGGTTGGAGACTGCCATTTCCCCCAGCTTTACCGTTGGCGGCGCCGTCTCGGCCGTGCAATCCAGCTTTCATGCCGGCAATAGCCTGGGCGAGGGCAGCAACGATACCATTCAGGTAGCGGGCTATGCTTACAAGCAGTTCAGCCGCAAGACCTATGGTTCATTTGCCGCCGTGGTCGCGCTGGGGGACGTGAAGACCGACCGCATCCTGACCGTTTCTGGAACCGACACGCTCAAGGCAAGGGCCAACACACTCGCATTCAGCGGACGGTATGAGACCGGTATCAAACTGGGATGGATCACACCTTATCTCGCGGTGCAGGATACGGTGTTCAATGTGCCTGGCTACGGCGAAACGGCGTCCACAGGGTCACCCACATTCGCCCTGAACTATCAGAGCCAGACCACCAATACCGCCGACTTGGAACTGGGTGTGCGCCAGAGCGCGGACATTGCCCTGGGACGGTTTTGGACGCTCAAGCTTACCGACCGGTTCGGGTTGAACCATGACTTCTCCGGTCGGCCTGCGTCGCACGAGTCATTCGCGGCGCTGCCAGCATCGACGTTCACCGCCTATGGCGCCGCCACCAGCAAAGACGCGGCCCTAATCTCTTTCGGCGCGCAGTTCACGAGCCTCCAGGGCCTGGCATTTGGGGCCCGCATCGACAGCCAGGTCGGCGCAAAGTCACAGACCTACACTGGCATCGCAGACCTCGGATTCCGCTGGTGATGTGCCGCCCCCATAACAGGGCCGCCTTGCCGGCGCGCCCATGTCATTCCTGCGAATGCCATCAGTGAGCACGATGAAACACATGAAAGATCCCCTTTTTGCCTCCTTGGCCGGCTTGGCACGGCGTTGGCGGGGTGCCAGCAAGCCAGCGCAAACGATCCAGGCTCGCCTTCTGGTGTCTGCGGCGTCGTTCGCCCTGCTGTCAGCCGCCTGGTCCATTGCTGCACAGGCCGCCACCACCGAAATTTCCGAATCGACCTCCACCGCGCTCACGACATCCGAAAGCGGCGACATTCTGATCGATTCCAACGGTGCCGTGGCCATTCAGAAGGCGAGCACCGCGGCCCTCACGATCAATTCCAGCAATTACCTGCTCAACAATGGTTCGATTTCCAATACCGCCGTCGATGGCGCGCAAGGCGTACTCATCGATACCTCGGCAGGCAATATCACGTCCTACACCACGGGCTTCGGGTCCACGGGCACGATCGATGTCAGCGGCAGCGGGACCGGTAAGTACGGCGTATTGATCCAAGGCGGACACACTTTTTATGGTCCCATCACCCTCACAAGCCTGACGTCAAGTTCCACCTCTTCGACCCAGAGTTCTTCGATCGTTGTCAAAGGCGACTCGTCGACCGCATTCGAACTGGTATCCGGCACCACCGTAACCAGCAATATTCTCTTCAGCGGCGGCGGCATCATACAAAATGCTTCGACCACCGGCGCCAGCACCGGAGGTACGATCATAGATCTGGAGGGCGTTGTTAATGGCAACGTGCAAGTAAGTTCCGCCCTGTCCGGTGTCGGTGGAGGTCTCACGGGTCTTAAGATTGGCGGCGGCATCAATTCGTGCGCCAGTGACATCAGTGCGCCGTCAGGATTCACCTGCCCCACCTCCTCAGTGGGCGCTCTTGTCGTTTCCGGTTCGATCTCCCTCACCGGCATCGCTACCGCCAGCAGCAAGGGAAGCAACCCGGAAGCCGGAACAGCGGTTGCGATAGGCGCATCGATCGATGGCGGCTTTCTGATCTACGGTCCCGGCACGTCCAGCAGCGTCACGGCTTCGACACTCTCCTCTTCCGGCATCACATCCAGCAGCAGCACAACACCCACACTCTATATTGCGCCATCCAGCGGCCCGATCGTGTTGGGACCTGTGGCTGCCATTTTGGACACCATTGATCCCGGATATTCCGTCTCCAACCGCGGCAACATATACGCGCAGCCGACCGACGCCGGTCTCAGCACCACGGCGATCGTCATTCAGGGTGCCTCGTCTGCCTATTACACCTGCCTCAGTGCGGCAGTGGACGTGTGCAGCACCGCATCGACCTCGGTCACCGCCGCCGTGACGGATTCCGCCGGCTCGATTACCAATGTTACATATCAGCGCGGCGGCGGTTTCCTGAACACCGGCACCGTCCTGGCGAGCACCACCACCACGACGGATACCAGTTCGCCGACCGCCACTGCCTTTTATATAGGGCCTTACGCCACCGTGCCGCGACTGGATGTGCTGTCCGAAGCCGTATCCACCTCCACCAACACTGCCGGTTCGATCAGTGCGCAGGTGTCCGGCAACGGCGAAGGCGCCGCTTATGGCGTCGTCATTGCCGCCAATGCCAATGTCCCAGAAATATCGGTGAGCAAGAACGCCCAGATCAGCGCCGCGGTCTCGACAACCACCACGTCGCCGACCACCAGCATCGCATCCTCCACTGCGCCATTCACATTGCAGTCCTGGGCAATCCTGGACAGGTCCAATACCCTTGCGACCATCAATAATGGCGGCACCATCCAGGCACAGAATACGACGCTGTCGCCGCAGAGTGGTGCGGTTGTTGCGACTGTGGAACGAGCCATTGACCTGTCCGCATCCAGCATCGGCAACATTCAGGTCAACAACAGTGGACGTATCCTCGGCGACATACTTTTCGGCGAGACCGGGAACGGCGACATCCTGAATGTTGGCAATATAAGCAGCGGCGGCAATGCCGCTACGGGTGTGCTGAACACCAGCAACAACTACGCGATCGTGGCGGCGCGCGTGGTATCGGAAGCAAGCGGCAGCGCCCCCATCACTCAGGCCGGCACGATCGATTTCGGGGGCGGGTCCGACCAGATTCTCCATGTCGGCAGCTTTGGCTATGTGAACGCGGTCATCAACGCTGCCTCGGCGGGGGAACTGACCATCCAGGTGGAAAAAGACGGCCTGCTGTATGTCGCCAATACCACTTCGTCGGTGCAGGCGAGCACGGTCGTCATAGCCTCGAACGGAACGCTTGGGCTGAGCATCTCGCAACAGAATTTGAATACCACGACGCCGGTGATCCAGGCTTCTACCAGTGCCACGTTGAGCGGCGCGAACATCGGGCTGGCCTTCGGAACCTATATCGCCGCGACAGATCCCACCGCGCCGACCGCGCAGACCATCACGCTCCTGCAGGCGCCAGTGATAAACGATACGACGCTCGCCACACAGAATACCCTGTTGGGGCAGAATACGCCCTTCCTGTTCGAGTCGCCGGCATCCGCCAATATCGTGGCCGGCGACAAGGGCCCCACCCCTCTTACGATCGGCAGCCAGTCCGGTCAGCAAACATTGCTGCTGCACCTGCTCCCGCGCTCGGTCAACGCCACCAATGCCGACGGCTCGCCAGGCCTCAATCTCTCCGGAGACGCCAAGAACCAGTTTCCGTTCGTGACGGCAGCACTTTCGACCGATAATGAGCTTGGCGCCGCAATCGCCTCGAGCCTGACCGTGTACAAGACGCCGGGACTGGCTTCGAGCGGCATCAATGTGGCGGCCAGCCAGCAACAGGCGCAGCAGGTGTTCTCCCAATTCGCCCCCGACGTATCGGGCGGAACCCGCGAGATCGCGATCATGCTGACAGACCAGGCCACCGGACCGGTGGCGGCGCGCCAACGTCTGTTGCGGGGCTATGGCAATACGCCGGGCGACATGACCTTGTGGGGTGAGGAATTTGCCGGCCACATCAACAACAAGGGGCGCCCTTCCGGCTCCGGTGACCTGGTCTCTTACAAGGATCACGGTGTTGGGTTTGCCCTGGGTGTTGATGCGGGATCTCCGCGCAATGGCTGGTATGGCGGCGCCTTCACCTTTTATTCCGGCGATGTCTCCCAGCTCTTGCCCCGTGCCACACGAACCCAGACCGAGTGGTACATGCTCACCGGTTACACCGACTGGAAGGGCAAGCGCTTCTTCCTCGATACCCAGGTGTCCGCGGCGTATGGCAGTTTCCACGAGACACGCAGCATTTCGGTTGGCGGGATTTCCCGATATGCCGAAAGCAAGCGGCCCGCCGCCATGCTGGCTCTTGGCGCCAATGCGGGCGTGATAACCCATATCCTGGGCGGCGTGGAACTCGATCCGCATCTCAGCCTAGATGGTCTTACCCTGCGCGAAGAGGGCTATACCGAGTCTGGCGGCGGGTCCGGGTTTAACCTTGCCGTGGCGCCCTATTTTGCCAACTCTTTGCGCGCCGCCATCGGCACGGACATCAAGACGCAAATCACCCTGTTCGGGCTTGATTTCATTCCCGAAGCACGGCTGGGCTATCGCTATGACCTGTTGCACCAGCCGGTCAAAATCCGCGCCGGCTTCGATTCCACCGGCGGCCTGGGCACCGCCGGCAACACCATGCAGTATATCGGGCCCGATCCGGACACCGGCAATGCCATCGCCGGCCTGTCTTTCGGTGCCGGAACAGAGACTTGGCGGCTTGGCGTAAACTATGATTGGGTGCGCGGTAACAACGGCTCGACCACGCAGGTGGGCACCCTCACGATCCTGGGGCGGATCTAGGTCGATTTGCATCCGCATTCCGAGTGGGCGCATATGTTAAGAAATATTACGGCCACCAGATCCACCGAGTAGGCGCTGGCCGCATCGCATCGGGGCCTCTAAAACAGCCAAGGGGGCGAACAAAGGGGGAGAAGGCGACTGGCAGATGATTTTGGACGAAGGCTTTCCCGCCTCCCGGCTTGAGTGCGAGGGCACCGCAACACCGATGCGCCAACCCCGGATATTGCTGGTGGAAGACGACCCGGAAATCGGCCGGATGTTGCGCGATGTCCTGCTTGAGAATGGCTTTCACGCCACGCTCGCCAGCACGCCCAAAGCCATGGACACTCATCTTGGCGAAGACAGCGTCGATCTGATTGTTCTGGATCTCATGTTGCCGGGCGAAGACGGATTGAGCATTTGTCGTCGTATACGCGCCAGCTCCAACCTCCCGGTTATCATCCTGACGGCGCGTAACGAGGAAGTCGATCGCATCGTCGGGCTTGAGGTGGGGGCGGACGATTATGTCACCAAGCCTTTCAGCTCGCGCGAGCTAGTCGCGCGCGTGCGCGCTTTATTGCGGCGCGCGCGCAATGCATATCCACAATCCAAAGGCTTGTCCGGGACCTGCCACTTTGCCGGCTGGCGATTGGAACCTGCGTCCCGGCAACTGTTCAATCCCGAAGGCGTACGCATCAGCCTGACGAGCGCGGAATTCGATCTGCTGCTCGCTTTTTGCCGGCATCCTGGCCAGGTTCTCTCGCGGGACCAGTTGCTGGAGCTTACCCATAACGGCATGGCCGGCCCCATCGTGCGCAGTATCGATGTCCATGTCAGTCGGATTCGCAAGAAGATCGAACCTGACGTTCAAGATGCCACAATCATAAAGACCGTGCGGCTTGGCGGCTACATCTTCACGCCCGCCGTCAGGATGACGTAATGCGCATCTTTCCCCGGACGATTGCCGGGCAGATTGCCGGCCTGATTGGCATGTCCGTCGTCATCGCACTCGTTCTGAATTTCGTGGCTTTCTATTTCATACTCGTGGCCCGCGACCGGGCGCCGCGGCCACCAGGCCCTTTCCAGCTCTTTACGGTCGCCCAGCTGGCGGATGCGGCGCAGTCCGCGGACGAGGCCGCCATGATTGCAAAGCGGGCCACTGCGATCGGCATTCCTGTGGAATTTGCGCCGCCCGCGCAGGAACGTCGCAAGACGGGCGGCGTCATGGAGGCCAGACCGGAATCGCAGCGACTTTTGCGAATGCCGGAGGCGCGGTTGTTCGGCGACAGGTTGTCGGTCCAGGCCGATGGACAGGTTCGGCTTGCATTGAAGGATGGCGGCGCCCTCTATTTCCAGATGCCGCGGCCGCCCTGGGGCTTTCCGGGCTTTATCGGGCCTGAAATCCTTCTCATCTTCATGATCATCGCGGCAACATTGATTCTTGTTACGCTTTACGCTGCCCGAAGCATCACGGCGCCGCTCTCGAGTTTTGTGCGCGCTGCGCACAAGATCGGCACCGGCATGACGGAAGAAAGCGTCCCCGAAAGGGGGCCGGAGGAGATCGCCTATCTGGCGCGCGCCCTGAACAAGATGGGCGACCGGATAAGAGTGCTTCTGGACGAGCGCACCCGCATGCTGGTTGCTATCAGCCATGACCTGCGGACGCCCCTGACGCGGATGAAATTGCGGACGGAAAAGCTTGTCTCCGACAAGCAGAACGCCGCGATCGCGGGAGGATTTTTCGCAGACATTGCGCGGATGGAGCAGATGTTGTCCGAAGCGCTGCAATATATGCGCGAGCGTGTCAGCCAGGAGCCTTCGCTTCCCGTGGACCTGCCCAGCGTGCTGGAGACGATTTGCGTGGAACTGGCCGATCTGGGCAAGGCGATATCGTATGAAGGCCCCCCAAAGCTTGTTTATCGATGCCGCATAGGGGCGCTCACACGCGCGATATCCAACTTCGTCGACAACAGCCTCAAAAACGGCACAACCGTCTTTGTGCGGCTGCTGGCGTGCGCCGATGGAGCGATCCAGATCGATGTCGAGGACGATGGGCCTGGCATTCCGTTCTCCCTCCGAGAGCGGGTATTCGAGCCTTTCTTCAAGGCGAACAGCGCGCGAACACTGGGTCAAAATGACGGTTTCGGACTTGGCCTCACGATAGCCTTCGACATTGTCGAAGCCCATGGCGGCAGCATCGCATTGCTTGATCGCAGTCCGCACGGCTTGATTGTGCGTGTCATCCTGCCGTCCCAGGCCCATCCGGAGTCCACTGGCGCAGTCGGGTAGGGTGCACGGTGCTGCACAGCCATATGCGTTGCAGATGCGGGTCCTCCGGGCGTCGCCCGGAGGGCTTGCCATCAGTCCCCGATCAGGCGGGCGGCCGGCGCTTACCTCTAGGCAAAGCGCAACCGGCCGCGTCGTTCTCCCTGCGATTCGACCCTGCGGGTGCGCCCGTGCGAAACCGCCGGGGGACAGGTCCCAGTGAGGCCGGTCAGAACCGTCCGGCTTGGACGGCGCCTCACTGCAACGGCAGCAGGATCGGCGCGACCTGCCTGAGCAGGCGCTGCCCGAAATCGGGTTGCCGGTCCGGCGCGATCTTCAGGAGATAACGACCGGCACCCGCGGTGCAGGTGCCGCCGCGCCAGTTGATGCAGGCAAGCCCGCCTTGGGCCGCTCGTTCCGCCACGCTGGTCCCATGCAGCGTCCACATGATGTCCGTCAGCATTTCATACGAAAAAATGAAATAGGCATGCCCCGACACGTCGCTGGGCGCCGGGCTGGCATCGATAACGTCGATGCGGGGGTTGCGATACTGCATGTCGGCCTGTGGCGTCTGCCCGGCGCGGTCAATCCCGCCATGTATGCTGCGTGACGCCATCAGCGCCAGGTCGTTGTCCGAGGCATAGATGGTGATGTGCCGGGTGCAGCGGGCGTCCCGCTCCAGCATCTTGCCGAAATCGTCATCGTTCGGTTCGGCGCCGACATCCGCAGCCACCAGGATCATTTCGCCCACCATGGGTTCGGATATGGAACACACGGCGCCGACCGCGGCCATGGCGACGCGCGCGCCCAGGCTGTGCGCCAGCATGCTGGTTTCCAGTCCCACCGCTCGCAGCGCCTGCAGCAAGCCGGCCAGGACCGGCACGGAATAGCCGCTGCGCTCTATGTCGGCAGTGTAGCGGTCGAAGCGGCCTTCGCTGGACCAGTCGAACACCAGCACCGGGCACGGCCATTGCGCATCCATCGCCACCTGCGCGCCATGCAGCAGGGCGATGCGGAAGGTAAGATTGAAGCCCTGGGCGATCAGCAGCACCTTGTTGCATCCACGCGCCTGCGCCGCCGCCGCGACCTGGCCTGCAAACGCCGCCATCGCCTTCGGTCCGTCACAGGCAATCGGTTCAAGCGCCGGATCGGGGGCCGCCGGGCTGATGGCATTGGCGATGGGCACCAGTGCGCGGCCGCAACGTGCCATGGCGCCCCAGGCCTCGCCAAAGCCGGTGCCGCGCGGGGCCCGGTCGGTGGCGAAATAGACCGGTTGCGGCGACAATGTTCGCCCCGGGCCCCAGACGGAGCGAATCTCGTCATGCCGCAGTGCCGCCGACAGCGTGCAGCCCGACAGCAGCAGCGCTGCCGCTGCCAGCATGGCCGCCCGAAAGCATGAGGACGCACGTTGGCGCATGGTGCCCCGATTCAAACCGGGCCAAGCGTAGGACGCCAACGCCGGAAGACCAACACACGCACGTCATGCCTCACCGCAAGCCGCCGCAATAATCCTCGCGCCCGCGGCGGGCCTCACTTAAACTTCCGGCACTGGAGGCACTGTGTCCCCTCGCTTTGTCCTGTTCGGGCCGCCGCATCTGGCGGCTATCGCCCTGGCGCTGGCGGTGCCACTGGCGCTGGCCTTGCTGGCGCGGCATGAGCATCTGGGCCGCCATGCCGATCGCCTGACGCGGCTTGGTCTGACGGGCCTTCTGGTGGTGGGTTGGATCGGCTGGTTTGGCCAGATGGCCTGGCGGCATGAACTGGACCTGGGCAATGCGCTGCCGATGAACCTGTGCGACTGGGCCGAAATCGCGCTGATCGTCGCGCTTCTGACCCGTGGGCAGTTCGCCTATGAGCTGGGCTATTTCTGGGGGCTTGGCGGCACGCTGCAGGGTTTGCTGACGCCGCCCCTCTATTACGATTTTCCCGACCTGCAATTCATCTTCTTCTTTATCCAGCATGGCGGCGTCGTTACGGCGCTGTTGTATCTCACGCTGGGGATGCGCATGCGCCCGACCGTGCGCTCGCTGCCCCGGGTTATTGCCGCCAGCTTCGCCTATCTGGGTACCGCGGCCTTGCTCGACTGGGTTCTGGGCGTGAATTACGGCTTTCTGCGCGCCAAGCCGCTGGGACAAAATCTTCTCACCGCGATGTCGCCCTGGCCCTGGTACATTCTCGAACTGGTGGCCGCCGGCATCGGCTTCGTGCTGCTTTATTACCTGCCCTTCGCATTGGTGGATCGGATCAGGTTCCATCGAAAAGGCGCTTGATTGCGCCCGTGTCAGCGCAAAATAAGAAAGATGTAATGGCGACGCTGCCGACCATTCTTGAAACGACGCTTCGTTGACAGTCCGTTGTTTCATCATATAAGACTCTGGCACATTTATTGGTATCTTAGCCCTTGGTGAAATGGTCGTTCGACCATCGTCATGGCGGATGATTTCATTGGGATGGCCATGTCCATTTTCTCCGACCGTTTTCTGAATCGTGCCGCCGTGATCACGGGCGGAGCGTCTGGCCTGGGGTTCGAGACCGCCAGGCGGATCGCAGCCGAGGGCGGTCGCGTTGCCCTGTGGGACCGGGATGTGGAGGCGCTGACGCGGGCGCAGTCCGTCATCGGCGATGCGTTTGTTCACGCGCTGGATGTTTCCGATGCTGCGGCGGTTGCCGACGCCGCGACACGAACATCTGCCGCATTGGGACGGGTGGATATTCTGGTCGCCAGTGCCGGCATAACCGGCGCCACGGCGCCGGTGGCGGACTATCCCGTCGAAAGCTGGCTGCAGGTCATCAACATCAATCTCAACGGCCTCTTTTACTGCTGCCGCGCGATTGTACCGTTGATGACGGCCAACGGTTACGGCCGTATCGTCAATATCGCGTCTGTCGCGGGCAAGGAAGGCAACCCCAATGCCAGCGCCTATTCCGCGTCGAAGGCGGGCGTGATCGGCTTCACCAAGTCATTGGGCAAGGAACTGGCGACCAAGGGCGTGCTGGTGAACTGCATCACGCCGGCGACGTTCGAGAGCCCCATCCTGGACCAGCTTCCCCAAAGCCAGGTGGACTATATGCGCGCGAAGATTCCTATGGGGCGACTGGGGGAAGCCGTGGAAACCGCCGCTTTGGCCTGCTGGCTGGCCAGCGAGGAGTGTTCCTTCTCCACCGCTGCCACGTTCGACACTTCGGGCGGCCGCACCACCTATTGAGCAGCGCCGATTTCGGCCGCGACCGCGCCCGCCTGACTGTGGCGCGCATGCCATTCGCATATGCAAAACACGGCGGCGTCCGGCGCGGCGACGCCGCGCGCAAACCTGCGCATCTTGACAGCCATCTCAAAATGGTAGGATAAAGTCTCATATATAGAAATATAAAAAACCCAGGGGAAACCATGCTCAACCATCATCGGTATCCGCGCGTCGCGCAGGCAGTGCTTTTTTCCGCTTCCGTTTTGGCTTTGGCCGCAAGTACGGCGCCGGCCCTGGCGCAGGGTGACAATGTGGAAGCCGTGGTTGTCACGGGCTCGCGCCTGGTCACCAATGGCGCACAGGCGCCCACGCCGGTGACCGTGGTTTCGACCGAGCAGCTGGAGCTCGCGGCGCCGCGCAATGTGGTGGATGGCCTGCTTCAGCTTCCCGCCTTCAAGGGCTCGGTCAGTATCGCCAACCAGAGCACCGGCACCACCGGCAGCAACGGCGCCGACTATCTGAACCTTCGCGGTCTGGGCGTGCAGCGCACCCTGGTGCTGCTGGATGGCCGCCGCATGGTGCCGGCGAGCAGCGCGGGCAGTGTCGACGCCGCGCAGATTCCCGAAGCCCTGATCCAGCGCGTCGATGTCGTGACCGGCGGCGCTTCGGCCGCCTACGGCTCGGACGCGGTGTCGGGCGTCGTCAACTTCGTGCTCGACAGCAAGTTCGAGGGCCTCAAGGCCAGCGCCCAGACCGGCATCTCCGGCTATGGCGACGCCCTGAACTACAAGACCTCCATCACCGGCGGCATGTCGTTCCTGGGCGATAAGCTGCATGTGGTCGGCAGCATCCTGGACTATAAGAGCAATGGCGTGACGGCGGCTTTCAGCCGCCCCTGGACCAGCCGCGCGATCGCCTCGATCGCCAACCCCGCCTACAACAAGGCCCTGCCGACATCGCCCGCCAACTCCGCCCTGGTGACGGTCACGCAGCCCTATTCCTCGGTGGCGGCGCTGGGCGGCCTGATCACCAGCTCGTCGCTGGCAGGGACCGCGTTCGACCAGAATGGCGCGGCGATCCCGTTCAATTACGGCACGCTGCGCAGTTCGGCGCAGATGTCGGGCGGCGACGGCTACAATCCCAACCTGCTGCTGACGCTGCAGCCCTCGCAGCGCCGCGACCAGATCTATACCCACGCGCAATATGACGTGAGCGACAATTTCTCGGTCTATGTCCAGTTGATGGCGTCGCAGAACCACGTCCAGTACAACAGCCTGCCCACCTTCGAGTTGAGCTCGACCAACTTCACGGTCCTGCGCGACAATGCCTACCTGCCCCAGACCATCAAGGATTACCTGGCGTCGCCGGCGGGGCTTGGCATCGCCAGCTTCACGGTCGGCCGCATCAGCCCGGACTTTGACATCCCGCACATGGATGCGATCACCAACAGCGGCACGGCGACCATCGGCTTTGACGGCAAGGTGCCCGGCAGCAGCTGGAGCTATCACGCCTATGGCCAGATGGGCCGCGACCTGGACTCCTACAAGACGCTCAACGATCCCATCTCGGACAATCTGTACCGGGCATCGGATGCGGTGGTGAACCCGGCCAATGGCCAGATCGTCTGCCGCCAGTCGCTATCCAATCCCGCCGCCACCGCCATCAGCAATCCGGTCGGCTGCCAGCCCCTGAATATCTTCGGCGTCGGCCGGGCATCGGCCGCCGCGCTCAAATACATCACCGGCACGGCCATCCAGACCGTGCGCGTGGCCGAGGATGTGGCCGAATTCAGCGCCAATGGCGGCCTGTTCGACATCCAGGGCGGAACGGTGTCGGCGGCGTTCGGTACCAGCTATCGCCGGGAGGCGTTCAACCAGGTCACCGATGCACAGTCGCAGGAAATCCGTTCCGGCGCGGGCATCGGCGCGGCGTTTCCTACCGGCCTGATCAACACCCTTGGCGGCTTCGAGCGCACCAATCCGCAGCCGACCCGTGGTTCCTACAACGTCACCGAAGTGTTCGGCGAACTGGAAGTGCCGTTGCTGCAGAACCTGCCCATGGCCCAGTCGCTGAGTTTCAACGGCGCCGTCCGCTATGTGAGCTACAGCACCTCCGGCGGCGTGGTGCCTTGGAAGCTGGGCCTGGTGTATGAGCCGACCGACGGCCTGCGCGTGCGCGCGTCCCGTTCGACGGATATCCGTGCTGCGAATCTGGGCGAGCTTTATCAGGGCTCCAGCCAGGGCACGTCCACGGTGCAGGACCCCGCCAAGGGTGGCATTACCACCAATGTCATCACCGGCGCGGTGGGAAATCCCAACCTGGTGCCGGAAGCGGCCAATACCAGCACTGTCGGTGTCGTCGTCACGCCGGATTCCCTGTTCAATGGGCTGGCGCCGGGCCTTCTGTTCTCGGTCGACTATTACCAGATCAATATCAGCAAGGCGATTTCGACCCTGACCGCGCAGCAGGAGCTCAACTTCTGCGCCAACGGTTCGGCGCAGCAATGTTCCTTTATCACTCGCAATGCCACGGGCACGCTGGCGCGTGTTGCCCTGCCGTTCTTCAATGCCGCCGCCCGCCAGACCAAGGGCCTGGATTTCGAGGCGTCGTACAACACACCGCTGTCCACCTTCATGTCGGACATGGACGGCAGCGTGACCTTCCGCGGACTGGTCAACTATATCGGCCAGTTCACCACCCAGGTGCAGGGCGCGGCGCCCATCCAGCTTGCCGGCGACATCAACAATTCGCTGCCCAAGTGGAGCGGCGTCTTCTCCGCCAATTTCGACCTGGGCCGCTGGGGCTGGTACCTGCAGGAGCGCTGGACCGGTGGTGGCAAGTTTGACAATACCAACAACAATGGCGCGGGCGTCTATCCCAACCAGGTTGGCAGCGTCTTCTATACCGACACGACCATTACCTATGACGTGCTGCCGGAAACCGGCCTGTCGCTGGCATTCTCGATCAACAACCTGTTCGACCGCGACCCGCCGCCCACGCCCAGCTTCCTGATCGCGGGCAGCAACTACAGCAACCGCACCCTGTACGACTTGATCGGCCGTCAGTACTCGATCGGCCTCAAGTACAAGATGTAACCACAGGCTCCTTTCCCCCTGGGAGCCTGCAAGGCCCGGACCGATGCGTCCGGGCCTTTCCTTTTTTTGTCAGCGACAGGTATCACTTGTGCGACGGCGGAAAAGCCGTAATCTCACATATTGAAACACCTATGCGTGACTGAATTGCCAATGATTTCGAAGGTTTCTGAAAAGCGACGCGCGTCCCCCAAGCCGCCAGCGGCCAAGGCTCTGGTCGGCAGCCAGACCCTCGTGCGGGGGCTGGATGTGCTGGAGGCGGTCTCGCAGGGCGCCACAAACCTGGCCGAACTGGCCGAGACGCTGAAGCTCAACCGCAGCACGACGCATCGCCTCGCCGCCACGCTGGTCGAGCAGCGCTATCTCAGCTTTGCGCCGCGTGTGGGCTATGCGCTGGGACCCAAGCTGCTCGAACTGGGCTACATGGCGCGGGACCAGATGAGCTTTCCGCGGATTGCGCGCGACCATATCGAAGCCCTGGCTGCCGGGACCGGCGATACGGTGCATCTGGGCATTCTGGATGACACGCGGGCACTTTACCTGGACAAGATTCCCGGCCGCCGGCGGGTCGAAATCCGGTCGCGCATCGGCGACCGGCATCCGTTGCGTTCCACCGGCTTGGGCAAGGCGCTTATCCTGGATCTTGGCGAGACGCGGTGGCGCGAACTGTACGAAGCGGAAAACCGCGACGGAAAGCATTATGACGTGACACTCAATGCCTGGCTCAAGCGCATGCGCGAATATGCCAGGGCAGGCTATGCGCTGGATCTGGAAGAGAATGAAGACCGCATCCGCTGTGTCGCCGCGCCGGTGCGCGACGCGACGGAGGCCATCATCGGGGCCATCAGCGTTTCCAGCGCGGCGCAGTACATGGACGATGTCCGCATGAAGACGCTGATCGAGGAGGTTCGCGCCGCCGCCAATGCCATCAGCCGGGACATGGGCTGGCGCGGCGCGCGCGCCGCCGGGCGCGCCTAGGCATCAGGCGGGCCATCAGGTGGGCCGGTGCCCGAACAGCAGCGAGACATTGATCCGCTTGTTCAGGTAACCCTTGCGGAAGCGGCAGTCGCTGGTCTTGTGGAAAAGATCGGACTTGAAGATCACGGCGCGGTTGGCACGGTGCGCAATCCGCGTCAGGCGCGCGCCTGACGTCGCCAGGAAATCCCGCGCCAGCGCTTCGTCCCCGTTGTAACGGCGCATTTCCTCGCCGGGCGGGGCACTTACGTCCCATATATCCATGCCGCCGCTTTGCGGATCCATGTTCGCTTCGTCGGGCGCGATGTAGAAATTGACGTTCACGGCCGAGTTGTCGGCATGGGTGTTGGTGCCGGTGGACAATTCGCTGTCGTATTTGAACGCGCCCAGGTAACGGAAGGCATGGGTGCCGATCATCTGCGGGAAGGTGCTGCGGATTTCCTCCGCAATCTGCGCCATCAGGGGGCAGGCCAGGCCGTCTTCCGGCGTGGCACCGATATAGCCGGCGTCATAGTTGCGGCGCCAGATCGTCGAGCCCGCGCAGTAGCGGCGCAGTTTCTCCAGCGCCTGGGGGGTGAGAAAATCGTCGATCACGACCATCT
Organism: uncultured Hyphomicrobiales bacterium; assembly: GCA_966211925.1. GTDB lineage: Bacteria > Pseudomonadota > Alphaproteobacteria > Micropepsales > Micropepsaceae > Rhizomicrobium. The sequence goes on from CBIHOI010000005.1 coordinate 20,237, forward strand.
TCGGACGACTGTCCTGCCAGCGCTGTACCAGTTCGGGTGTCGCGTTGGCGGGATTGACGGCGGGCCCGGGCAAGCGCGCGCCGTCTTCCAGGTGATGCTGCGACGGCAGATGGTGTTCGGCCAGGTATTGCGCCTGTTCCTGGTCATGCTTGGTGCGATGGGCAGGTTGCGACCCGCCCGGCGGCCAGGGGCGGCCGCCATGGACGAGGGCGGCGCGCGTCATGTAGTGCGCGAAGCCTTCCGCGACATGGCCGGTTTCCGAGAGGACTGAGCCCAGCCGGAAATGTGCATCGGCATGGTCCGGGGCGATGGCGATGGCTTGCCGATACGCCGCAACCGCCTCTTCCAGTTGGTCCTGCATGACATGGGCTGTGCCGCGCGCCACCCACAAGTCTGCTCCGGTCGGCGTCAGCGCGGCCCGTGCCTTCTGCAACAGCGCGTCCAGGGCGGGGCCGCCCAGGCCGCCTTGTTGTGCGCGGGTGAGGACCAGTTGCGCTTCGCGGGGATGGCCGGTGTCCAGAAGCGCGCCGGCATAGGACAGCCAGTGTTGCCAGATGCCCGGTTGTGCTTTCAGCGCCGCCTGGAAGAAGGGCAGGCTCTGCGCATGCGCGCCACGCGCCGCCAGCAACTGGCCAAGACCATGATTGGCCTCGCCATGTGCCGGCTGCTCCGCCAGTACCGCGCGGTACAGCGGCTCGGCCGCCACAGCATCGCCCTGGCGGTGGCGTGCGACGGCCTGCTGCAGAATGGTTTCACACGTCGTTGACATTGCAGCCACTCTAACCCTGGCGGCCGCTGCGGGCTAGAACTGCAGCCGCTCCTTCAGCTTTTCCAGCACCGAACGCTTCACGCCCGGTATCGCGGCAAGATCTGCGATGCCGGAGAATTTGCGCTGTCCACGCCGCAGGACAATGGCGGTGGTGGCTTCGGGATCGGTCTGCAGCGTCGGTCCCAGTTCTTCCATGGGCGAGGTGTTCACGTTGATCACCGTCAGGTTGCGCTGGAAATAGCGCACGATCTGATCGACCTGGGCATCGTCAGGCCGCGCGCCAAGCCGGGCCATCTGGCCGAACAGGTCCTCCCAGCGGCTCGACGAGCGCGGCGTGCCGAGAAACTGGCTGGACGAATGGCAGGCGGTGCAAATCTCTTGTACCGCCTGGGCGTCAGCAGGATCGCTGTCCAGGTCCGATGCCGCCTTGATGGCGGCCAGTTCCTTGGCGGGATCGATCACGGGACGCGCCGGCAGCTGCGCCAGCGCGGCGCCGATGCCCAGCAGGCCCAGCAGGCCGGCGGAAAGAAGAACCCGGCCGCCTCGCAACGACCGGGTGAAAAGGAATCCGGACATCATGCTACTTGCTGGCTTCCCTGGTCTTCTTTTGCGTCGCCGCCATGCGCGCGGCATAGGCCTTGGGATTGCCGATCGCGAACTCGTTCACCGTGCGCGAAAGATGCCCGTTCAGGTCAAACGCCATGTCCAGCACCTTTTCGCTGTCCATGTGGCGGCCATATTCGTCCCGCAGAAGCCCGACGATCTTGTGGGTCTTCACATCGACGACGTCGCCGGAGGCCATGTAGGCCAACTTGCCGTCCAGCCCCATGGTGATCCAGCCATTGGGCGCTTCGGTCTTGATGGATTTCGTCAGGTCCAGCTTCGGCCACTCGCCGGTATTGTCATAGACCAGCACCTGGTTGTTGATGGCATCGGGAATCCAGATCTCGCTCTCGTCCGGGGTCATGGCGATGCCGTGCATGGGCGCGCCATGGCCATAGAAATGCTGGTTGGGATCGGCCCACTTGGCCTTCCACATCTCGGCCGGCGCCTCGATGCGCTTGATGACCTTGCGGGTCTTGACGTCGGCAATCTCGAAGCCGAGCAGGTTGTTGAGGTTGGCATAGACCCGGCTGGCGTCATGGTTGATGACGAAGACCCGGATATGGTCGGAGAAGGTGATGGTGCCGGTCGCCTTCATGGTGTCCATGTCGGCGATGGTCATGGTGTTGCCGTTGGGGGCATCGAACACGGTCTTGCCGTCCGGGCTCATGTTCATGTTGTGGTTGAACATGCTTTGCGGCGTCTGGATGATGCCCTTCACGTTGCCGGTGCGCAGATCGATCACGCGGTGGAAATTCTTGAGATCCGAGCCGACTTCCATCGTCAGGCCGTCCGGCGTGATCTGGCCGCGTTCGCAGCAGGTGCCCGGCTCATAGGCATTCTTCCACACCACCTTCTCGGTCAGCAGGTTGATGGCATAGAGATGGCCGCGGGTGGAGACAAAGACCATGTTGAGCGCGGGACTGGCCGCCATGCCGGCGATGGATTCCAGCGGCAGGGGCGCGGGCTTTTCCTCGAACACGATCCGCTTGATGAAGTTGTAGTTGTTCTTGGCGTCCAGCACGACGATGCTGCCGGGCACCGCGGCATAGATCAGTTCCTTTTCGCCCAGGGTGAAGCCGCGTCCCGGGCCATAGCGGCGGCCGTCGGACTCGCCGGCCGTGCGGTAGGGATGGTCCGCCGTGTTGACGGTCGCGTCCTTGCGGAAGCATTGCAGCGCGCCGTCCAACACGCCGTCGCAGGGCATGCCGTTGGCGTCGAGCTTGGGCTTGTTCTGTGCCTCGGCGCCGGCGGCAAACATGGCAAGCACGGCGCAGGAGGCGGCGGCGGCCAGGACATGGCGAATTTTCATCAATGATCTCCCCGGGAATTTTGTTGGGCTTTGTTGCCCTATAATTGGAATGTTATGCCGTCATATGAGACTTGGCAACATGGCCGGCATTGTGCGCGGTGCGAAAAAGCCCGCATTTGCTGCATTTGCGAAGCTTTTGTGGTGGCCCAGGGAAAAGGCGATTTTCGCCCGTCAGGCGCGACGGTAGTTGTCCAGATAGCGATGGAAGGATGCCCGGATCAGCTCCTTCTGGGACGGATCGATGACCTTGGGGGCGGCGTTGCCCGACCGTCGCAGGATCGTGTCCTCCCGGAAAATGCCGCGCACCGTCAGGACATACTCGTTGGCACCGGGCAGGGAATCGAAGGCCAGGATGCGCCCAAACATCTCGAAGGCTTCCTTGCGGTCTCCGCTTTTCCAGAGGTCGAAGCTGCGCTGGAACAGATCGGACAGGCCGACATAGGGGCAGGAACCAGAAAAACCCGATTCCATCTCGGCCAGCAGGGTGTGGCCGCCGCCGCCGGAAAAATCCTCAAGCTGCGTGCCCGCCAGGATCTGTGGCGCCCGTTTCAGCGGATCGCCGGCTTCATCCTTGATGGCGGTCAGGGTAGGCACCTGACGGGCGATTTCGGCCACCAGGTCCACGCCCATGTCTCCCACCGCCTGCATGATCAATGGCAGCGGCGTGGCGGCGCCCAGGGCTTTATAATAGGCAAGGATCGCCGCATGGTCTTTGCCGGCGGGCGGCAGGGAAATGATGGCGTCGGCACCGAGTTCCACCGCCCGGCGCGCGCGCGCGATGGCGTGGTCAAAATCACCGCCCGGCGCCTGTACGCCCAGCACGATCTTCAGCGCACGCGGGCCGGCATGGTGCGCAAGGGCTGCCGCGCCGGCCTGCCATTCCGCCTCGCTCAGTGTGTCCCAGGCGCTTGCAAGCTGCGGCCATACGATGCCGCGCACCCCACCGCGTTCGCAAAAGTCCGCTTGCGCCGCCAGCAGGGCGGTATCCATGCGGCCATCCGCCGTGCAGGGCGTCCATGCGATGGGATAGATGCCCGGCGCGATCCCGGCTTTTCCCCACGCGGGCGTGCCCACCATGATCGCGGCCGCAGCCGTGGCCAGGAACGACCGCCTTCCAAGTGCTGTTCGGTCCATGAATCCCCCCGTACCCCGGCAAGCTTGCCGCGTCTTGGGAGCGGTGGCAATCGCGCGCGAAATCCAGATGCCCAAATCCGGTTTCGGATGAAACGCGGTTACGCTAGGTCTGCCTTCCATGGCCCGCGGCCGGCAGTTGAAGACCCTGCGCACCAGCAATCCGTGAACCGATCCGCAGCACCGCCTCGACAAGCATGTCCAGGTCCGCAGCCTGGGTGCGATGGTTGAACAGGGCGGCGCGTATCGCGAGTTTGCCGCCGATGGTCGTGACCGACGGCGCGGCCACGCCGGACTCGTGAAGTTCGGTCACGATTTCAGCATTAATGTTGTCACTATCGTCTGCCACATACCGGAAGCACACGATGTTCAGCTGGGCCGGCGCGACCAGTTCGAGCGCCGCTTCGGCCACAACCCGGTCTTCCAGATAGCGCGCCAGCCTGCAACTGCGCGAAATCGCTTCGCCGATCGCGTCCGCGCCATGCACTTTCAGGGTGAACCAGGTTTTCAGCGCGCGGAATCCGCGCGACAGGTCCGGGCCAAAATCGCAGGGCCACGGGCTGCCGGCCGCAAGACCGCGCGTTTCCCGGCGCAGATAGGCCGCCGGCGCCGCAAATGTCTCGTAATGCTTCGTACCGTCACGAACCAGGAAGAAACCGGCGTCATAGGGCACCTGTCCCCATTTGTGAAAATCGAACGCCACGGAATCGGCTTCACCAAGCCCATCCAGCATCGGGGCGACCATGGGCGACAACATGCCGAGCGCGCCATAGGCGCCGTCTATGTGAAACCAAAGACCCTGTTCGCGGCAGAGGCGGGAAATGGCGCGCAGGTCATCCACCGCGCCGACATCGACGGTACCGGCCGATCCAACAACCAGAAAGGGATACAGACCCGCCGCGCGATCCCGCGCAATCATCGCCCGCAAAGCGCCGATATCCATGCGCGCCTGTGCATCCGTCGCGACGAGCCTTAGCGCATCGGAGCCGAAACCGGCCAGGTCCATGGCCTGGGAAACGCAGCCATGGGCGCCGCGGGAGGTGTAGGCGCGCAAGCGCTTTGCCTCCAGCCCAAGCCCGGACCGGCGCGCCGTCTTGCCCAGTGTCGCGGTGCGGGCGACGAGGACCGCCATGAGGTTGGCCATCGACGTCCCGGTCACGAACAGGCCGCTGGCGCCCTGGGGGAAGCCGAAGAGTTCGCGCACCCATTCCACGATCTGCCGCTCCACCTCGATCGGCGCATGGTCGCGGCCGCCAAGATTTGCGTTGAGGCCGCCCGCAAGCATCTCTGCCAGCATGCCCGTCACCGTTCCGCCGCCCTGCACCCACCCCATGAAGCCGGGATGCACATTGCCGCCGGCATAAGGCACGACATAGTCCATGAACTCGCGGTGCACGTCCTGCAACGAAGCCGGCTGGCTGGAAATGCCGGCGCGAAAATGCTGTCGCACGGCATCGGGCATGGGCGTCCAGACCGGTCGCGCGCGGATGGTGCCGATATAGTCCAGCATGTCGTCCAGCATGCGGTGGGCCTGGGCGCGAACGTCGGTCCAGTCCTGCGGATCAAGCGTGGCGGCGGGTTTCGTCACGCGGCATCCGCCAGAATACCGGCGCGCCGGTAGAGCATCGCCTGGACGGCCTGGAAGATTTTCTGCATCTGCCGGGATTTATAAGGATAGACGCTGGGCGGATCCATGTCGTGGACGATCGCGGTGTTGTCCGCCTCGAACACCAGCAAGGCGCCGTCCTGGGTCTCGGCACAGTCGATGGCGACATACTCCAGCCCAAGGCGTGCTGCCATCTGTGTCAGCGCGGCCGCATGCCGGGACGCGAATTCCTGTTCGAACATTTCCATGAACATGGCCTCTTCCATCCGGTGCGGTACGCTCAGCGCCATGTCGGCATTCAGGTACCAGACCTTCCATTCGTCCGCGATGGCCATGTGGCAGGCATGAGGTTTGCCATCGACAAGGACGACGCGGTACTTGCGGAAAAGTCCGTCCGGGCTCGAATAGTCCACGAAGGGTGAAATAAAGAATTCCGTCTCGCTGCGCTCATCCAGATATTCGCGCAGGGCCGCGGCGTCCGCGATCCTGGCGAGGCCGAAGCCGGCATGCGAACCGATGGGGCGCGCGATCAGGGGAAATTGCCCATCCGCGAGGAATTGCGTCGGGGATGACGTGCCGTCGGCCAGGCTGCCGAGCTGCTCCCGTCCGACGCGGGCGGTCTGGGGAATTTCAAGCCCCGCAATGCCGTGCAGTATCTGATAAAGACGATCGCGATCCAGCAACCCGATGTTGCCGGGCAGGTTGAGGACAGGGCGCGGCCAGGACGAAACCAGCGATGCGATCATTTTCATAGAGGCGGATGCAGTATCGCCGTCCGGCGCGACCACGATGGCGACATCGTGCTCGGGCATGGGGGAGGGCATTGGCATGCCGGGCACGACATAATAGGTCACCAGCGCGATGTCGGAGCCCTGGAGCAGGAATTCCAGTGGCGTGTTTCCGCCAATGTCCATGACGGCTGCAAACGCCAGCACGCGCAGCCGGGGCGGCTTGGCGTAAGGCGAGCGGAACAGGCAGCGCAGCGCCAGGGTTTCGTCCTGCAGCGCCAGGCCGGTTGGCTTGTCCCCCAGCAATTGCGAGATCACCGACAGGTCCATGCCGGTGCCGGCGCCGGCGGCGTCATCTGTGACCTTGTCCATCAACGCGTGCCACAGCGGCCGCAGGTCCTTGCCCAGGAAGGCCATTTCCGTCAGCTGCGCGACTCCCATGCGCGACGTGGCGATGTCGTCCCAGTGCGGCGTGAAAACAGGAGGCTTTGACATTTTAAAGTCCTTCGCAGAATTGCGGATTGTCGATCAGCCAGTCCAGCTTCTCGATGACCATGCGAACATCCGCCAGGACCGGCGACAGGGCGTCTTGCACCGAGCCGGCATTCGCCCAGCTGCTGCTCACCAGGCGTGCAGACGCGCAAATGCGCAGCGCCGCGCGGCCCTGGGCCAGGGCAACCGGCTGTCCTATCTGGCACACGCGCGACGCTGTCCGCCGCAGGCCTTCAGATGCGTCTGGCGGCAACAGATGGGACAGGTCACGCCCCATGGCACGGTACAGTCCAACACACTGTTCCAGCGGCAAGGGCTTGCCGTCACGGCGCGGCAGGAAGGAAAAGATCGTCTGGTGACGCATTTCCTCACAATGCTCTGATGCCGTGTTGAAGGGCTTGATCAGTTCGAGTTGCTGGGAAGCGCCTATCAACCCCGTCACCTGTGCTGCGAATGCCTCCAGGAATGCATTTCGGAACGTGGCGGGTACGGCGAAATAGGCCGTCATCTCCGCCATGGCGGCTTCCCATCGCAACCACTGTCCATTGTTGCACCTCGCTGGAAAGGCCTTGCGCACGCCCTGCCACGTGCGCGGCCAGTCGTAACAGCTTGCATAGCCCAGAAGGCCCGGCGGCACGGGTACGTTGCGCACCTTTGCCGCTTTCGATGACGGTACCAGCAGGGCGCCGCTGAAGGCCGGGCCGGTGAAGAACTTCGAGCCCGTTATCAGCACAAAATATCCGCGCGCCAGATAATCCTGCAATTGGGGGCGCCCGATCCGCATCTGGCAGGCGTCCACGACGATGCAAACCTGGTCGGGCCATGTTGCCGCGATCTGATGCAGGCAGGCGGCGCTGGGTGCGCGCCATCCCAGCTTCGAGGAGTCCATGACCTGCAGCAGGATTTTCTCGCCGCGCCCTGCCGCCTCGGCAACTGCGGCGCAAATGATGTCGTCCATCTCCAACGCGGAACGCAAGTGCCCCGACTGCTCGTGGAAGGGGATGTTGACGGACCTGACCTGCCGGCAAAGGCCGGAGACGGGCTCCCCCTTGTCGACCTCGACACCTTGCGATGTGCGCGCGTTGAAATGCTGGCCGCATGCCGTAAAGGCTGTGCCGCTCCCGGTCTGATCGGACCCCACGACAATGGTCGTCAGGGGCGAGCCCAGTATCGCCTGCGCCAGGAAAAGCGCCTTCAACTGGGCGTCGGTGCCCGAGGGTGAAAACACGATTTCGGTGCCAGCGATGCCCAGCAGGGCACGCAGAGTTTCGCGCGCATGTTCGCAATGCCTGTCGAAGGCGGCGGGCACGCCGTTGCGGGTTGCATCCAGCCACAGGCGAGCCTGTGATTGACGGGCTTGTTCAAAAGCCTGCCGGGAAATCGTGCTGGCGGTTGACGAACCGAAATCCAATATGAGGGGACGGGGGAAGGCGGTACAGCCATAGCTGTTTCGGTGGTCCAGCTCGTCACGTGTCAAGCGCTGGTCGCCGCCGCTGGCCAGCAAATCTTCCAGGGGCAAAGCCATGTCCAGAAGACGCAGGTCCGAGGCGAAACCATCGCCTTCGGATACTTCCATGCGCCTGGTTTGCGGCATTGGCCCCCTTGTCCGCTGTTCTGGATCAGCAGACTTCCGGCGGTGAAGGTGCGCCGTCGTGGTTAATGCGCGTTAAATATCTCCGCCGTCTCGCGCAAAACGGCCCCCGCAGAACATTACATTTTCACAACCTTCGGTGACCGGACGCTTCACGATACCTGCGATCAATAGAGGAACGGTATCAATCGCGCGGTACGACGCCTGTAGTCCCTGTACGATGCATAAGTCGCTTCCAGGATTTTCTCCTCGAAGTGCATTCGGGGAAGCTGAAACAGAAAGCCGGCCGACACGATCAGCAAGCTCCAGGGCTGCCGATACTGCAGCGCCAATCCGAAAGCAGATACCTGTTCGGCAAGATACAGCGGGTGACGCACAAACCGGTAAGGCCCCTGAGTGACCAACTGCCTTGCCTGCGGAAAGACGGCAAAGGATTTTCCCAGCCAACACAGGGTGTATATCGAACATGCCGTTCCCATCAGCATCAGGATGCTGGAAACCGACGCCATCAAGGGCGTGGGCGCGGCCTTGGGCACCAAAAGCATCAGGAACGCGAAATTTGCGCCGATAACGGCCCATATCCTGGGCGCGGATCCTTGTGCCTTGGCAACCGGCAGGCGCCGCACCAGCAGCAGGCCGGCCTGAAACAACAGGAAGACGGTGCTGCAAACCTGGGAGGCCACACCAGCCGCATGGCGCCGTCGTGCAGGGACGGCCATTCGTGGATGATCATGATCACAAACCCGGATGAGGCCAGCAAGCAAAGGGCCATCAGGGGAATGGCGGCCGCCAGGTCCCATGCCCGGCCATCGCGATAGTCCGCCGGCATCATGGTCTTCCTCTATCTTACGCACCAGGCGCGAACGCCTTCACGCTTGAGAAATTTCTCGGCATGCCGGCCCTGCAGCATCGCAAGGGTGGCCGTCATGCCCGCCTCCACACAGCTTGCGGCAGCCACGGTCACCGAACGCGGCGGTCGCGGGACGGGCCAGCCGGTGCGCGGGTCGAGGATATGGCCATACCGGACACCGTCCTTCAAAAGGAAACGGCGTGCATCGCCGCTGGTGGCAAGGGCGCCGTTCGAGAGTGCCAGAAGCCCGGCAAGTCCGTCATCCCCGTCCACGGACGCGATGGCAACCTTCCATTGCTGTCCATCCTTGCGCGGGCCGGAAACCGCGAGGTCGCCGCCGAAATTGACGAGAACAGGTTCGTCCGTTTCCGCCCGCGCGATCGCCAGGGCCCGGTCGACCGCATATTCCTTCGCAATACCGCCAAAATCTATTTCCATGCCTTCGGCAAGTCGCAGGTGCGGCGGTTTCCAGGTGACCTTGTCCCAGCCGACCAGCGCCCGAAGCGCCGTGACGCAAGCGGCGGTCGGAACCCTGTCAGAGCCATCGAAGGTCCAGGCCCGGCGCAGCACGCCGGAGGTGATGTCGAACAGGCCATCGCTGAGTTCGAAACACTGCGCCGCATATTGAAGAAGGAATCCGGTTTCCAGGTCGACGGCAACCTCGCGGCCAGCGCTGCGATTGATCGTGCCGATCACGCTGTCGGCGCGATAGCGGCTGAACTTCGCCTCGATCCGCCGGGCTTCTGCTTCAACCTTTTGCCCGACCCGCATCGCCACGGCCTCGCTGTCGGTTTCCAGCCGCGCTTCGCAAGGCGTCGCCATGGCATGAAAGCTACACAGAAAGTCGCGACCTGTGCGAGCGAGCGCCATCGACTAGTGAAATTTCCACTGATAGCCAAGGAATCCATAGGCGGCCTTGGTACCGGGGAACAGGTCCTGCTGTTGCAACTGCCCGATTGCACCAGCCGGATGATCCGTGCCGGTCTGCGCGTAATACTCGCCGCGGACATAGATTTCCGAGCGCCCGGAGAGCCGGAAGCCGATCTTTGCGCCGTAGGTGAGCGCATGGAAATTCGCCAGCCGCGCGTCCGACGAGGCATTGGTAGGCAGCGCCTGATTGCCGACCAGGTAGCTGTGATAGAAATTCGCGGCCGTCTGCTGATACCAGCGGATATTGGGTTCGACATACCAGTAGCGCGAAATATTGAGACGCTCCGATGCCTCCACCGTCTTGGAGGCTATGCCCCAGTCGTCCCTGAAGTAGCGAACGGAGATATCCGTCAGCGCCGGCCCGAATTCGATCTTGTTTTCCCACAACACGCTATGGGTCTGGCGTTCGCCGGGACGGCTTTCATAAAGGGTCGCGGTGGGCAGGCCGCTGGTGGGATCGACAACCGAGATCACGCGATAGGGGTCGGTCTCGTAACCCTTCTGCCTGTCATAGGTGTAGTTGAGCTGGGTCAGCCAGTTCCTGGTCAGAATCTGGGTAACGCCAAGCACCACGCCCAACTGCGTCTTTTGCCGCGCGGAGGGAGACTTCCACTGGCCACTCATGGCCGTCAGCGGCGTCGGGATGCCGCCAAATGGCGAAGACGTGTCGAACTCTCCATTCAGGGCAAGGCTGACGGTCGTGTTGTCGCCGTTGAAATTCTGCGACACATGCGTGCTCGCGGTGATTGCCTGATAGTCCTCCTCGGTCGAAAAGCCGCCGCTGGCGCCAAGTTCGGTGATATTTCCCACCGGCTGCGACCAGCCCAGGGTCAGGGCCGCGCGATGATCGTGGAATCCCCTGTCCATCGGCAACGTGTTCGCCGGCACCGTGTATTGACGGCCCAGGGCCGCGGCCGCGATCTGCCCGGGTGTCGGGGGAAGCTGCACGACTGTGCTGCCGCCCGAAGCACTGGTGACGGTGGCTGTCGAACCACTGGCCCGCAGCGGGGTGACAAAGCTCTGCGCCTGGCTGGAAGGGACCGCGCCATTGGGCGTCGCACCGGACACGGCATCGGCAACGCCGTCGATCGACAGCACCTGGCCCCGCGCGCCGTGCACGGTAAGGCTTCCGGTCGGTTCGATCGCCTGAACACGCCCGCCCGCTTCCTGGTAGACCAGCAGCGCGGCATCCAGTTGCGAGTAGGCTATGCCCGGCCCGAAATTGTCGTTGTTGGCCTTGTCCAGGCCATAAAAGTCCTGCGCCACCGCACCATCATCGTACCCCGAAGCCGCCGCGACCAGCAGCGTGGTGGAGATGGCGGAGAGGGTGCGGCGAACGCGGCCTCTCCTGGCTTTTTTCAGTTGCACCCGCAGCCCCCGCCGGCAAAGCCACGGCCGCCGCTGGAGGCTTCCTTGCTGAAATAGATGTGATCGTCGGCGGAAGCCTGCAGCGCATAGGGATTGAGCTGCATTTCCGGCCGCGCCATGACATCCTTTTCCCAGGGCTTGGGGCCGATGCTGCTGCAGCCGGCACAGGTCGCGGCCAGCGCGACGCCCGCAAGGATCAAAATACTCTTCTTGAGCCGGGGCTGGATACGAAGCGCCATGTCATTGTGTCCGTTCATGCAGCAGGGCCACGACATCGGCCAGGTACTTGCTTTCCTGGCTGACGACAAAGCCGTCATGCGTTGCGTGAACCTTGCCGTCGCGCCCGATCAGGACCGTGGTCGGCATTCCCTTGACGGCATATTTGCTGGCGATGGCCCCCTTGGGGTCATAGACGATCTGGAGAGCGCCGCGATTTGCGGTGAGAAATTCGTCCGCTGCGGCCCGATCGCGGTCCACATCCACGGCGACGACCACCAGCCCTTCTGGCCCATATTGCTGCTGGATGTCGTTCATCCAGGGAAATGAAAGATGGCAGGGCGTGCACCAGGACGCCCAAAAATCCAGATAGACGACCTTGCCCTTATAGGGACTGAGGTCGAGGTCCGCGGCGCGGCCCGAAACGGTCGCCGCCACCAGCAACGCGGCCGTCCAAACTGCGAAGGCAAATCCTGGTCTCATCAAGCACCTGCTTTTTGCAATACATGGGCAATTGCGATCTTCCTGAAAGATCGGTCACGAACGGATTGAAAGAGACATTGCAGGCCAATCCCTGCATCTTGCTCGATCCATCGTCAGGCCCGCGCGCCACAAGCGATTGAATTCAAATTGAATCCGCAATGCCGACGCTGAAAATAAGCCGTTGACGGATGTTGGTTACCACAGCTACTTTGTGATGCAAAGTGGAGATTGTCTTGCAAGAGCTGAATCGCGCGCTGGCCGACATCCATGCGATACGAACGCAAATCGCGGCAGGCGCGGCGTTTCGCGGCTATGGTCCCACGACCGTTGCCCTGACCGGCCTGATCGGCCTGGCGGCAGCGTTGATGCAGGGTCACTGGCCCCAGCTTTTTGCTGCGAACGAACGAATGTTCATTTTTTTCTGGATGGCCACCGCATGTGTCTGCGCGGCAGCGGTTTATGTTGAAATGCAGATACGCTCACGGCGATTGCATGCCAGCCTCGCCGGCGCCCTGACCAACCAGGCGCTTGAGGAATTCATGCCGGCCGCGGTGGCGAGCGTCTTTATACCGCTTTTCCTGCTGCGCTTCGCGCCTCAATCCCTCTGGATGATGCCGGGACTGTGGCAGTTGTTCGTCAGCCTTGGAATTTTTGCCTCCATCAGGAATTTGCCTCGCCGGATGTCGCTGGGGGCCGCCTGGTTTTTCACGAGCGGGTTTGTATCGCTGGTGTTTGCCGCCGGTAGCACGTCTCACGTGTCGTCACCCTGGCTGATGGGACTGCCGTTCTTTTTCGGCCAGGTGCTGATGGCGGGACTGCTTTTCAGTTGTGCAGAGACGGGCGATGAAAAAGAGTAACGCCGGCACGACGGACGCGCCGTTCGCCTTTGGCGGTCTGGATCGCGTCATGCACGAGAAAGCTCGGCTGGGGCTGTTAAGCTCGCTCATTCCCCATCCCAAGGGTCTGACATTCTCCGAGCTCAAGCAGCTTTGCGGCCTGTCCGACGGCAATCTGAGTCAGCATCTGCAGATTTTGCAGGAGGCCAAGCTCGTGAAGATCGAGAAGATGGTCGAAGGAAGCCGTCCGCAAACGGTCTGCTATCTGACACGCGATGGCCGCCGCCGCTTCCTGGACTACCTGGCGCTTCTCGAGAAACTCGTCAAGGATGCCGCCAAGACGGCGGGGGAAGACTTCATCAGCGCGCGCGCCAAGGCGACGTAGCAGGCGCGGCCTGGAATTGATTCCGGTCAATGCCGACAGCCCGGTTGCCGCTAGACTTCGCCAGCAAACACGATGGTGGATAGCATGTCCTCAGATCCTGCGCGCTATCATGGCGTTGCTATCCTGATCCACTGGTCGGTTGCCCTGTTGATCCTCGTGGCCTTTGTGCTGGGCCTTACCGTGGATGATTTTCCCAAGAGCTGGACCGGCGCGATCATCAACATCCACGCGCTAACGGGCCTTGCGGTGCTGGCTTTGACCCTGGTGCGCCTGTGGTGGCGGCTGGGCCACAAGCCGCCGGACTATCCTGCCGACGTCAGCCACCTTATGCGGCGCCTGTCGCACCTGGTTCAGGGGGCTCTCTATGTCCTGATGCTGGCGGTGCCGCTGATCGGCATCCCGACACTTTTGTACCGCGGGCGCGGCCTGAATTTTGGCCTGTTCACGATTGCTTCGCCCTTTGCGCGGACCCCCGACATCTTTCATCCCCTGACGCAGATCCACGAACTTGCCTCCTATGCCCTGGTGGGGCTCGCGATCGGGCACATCGGCGCGGCGCTCTATCATCAATGGGTGCGCAAGGATGATATCCTGCGCCGGATGACCCTGACCTGAGGCGCGCGCCTGTGTGCAGGCGTGGCTCCGCCCTGTGCGGGGCGGAAATTTTGACGCACGGTCCGTCGCAGGCCGGTTTGTCAGCCTAAATACAGGTTCCTTCTGGCAGAAGGCGCGGATGAAGCAATTGCCGCTTGTCATGCTCTGCATGCTTTTCGCCATCCCGGCCACCGCCGGGGAGGTCGGCAACTGCTACCATCTGGCCACTGATTTCGACGGCCAGATTGACCAGGAAGGTGCGCGGGCGGCTGTAAAGCGCGGCGATGCCCGGCCGTTCGAACAAATTCTCGCCAAGGCGCGTCCCGTCCTGCAGGGCGAGATCATCGGCCAGAAGCTGGAGCAGCACCGCGGCCAGTGGCTGTACGAGTTTCGCGTCGTGGCCCCCGATGGTCACATGCGCTACGTCCATTTCGATGCGCGTTCCGGCCGGCCCGTCGATGTGAAGGCAGGGCCATGCGCGTCCTGATCGTCGAGGATGATGACCGGCTGGCGCGCAACCTGGTGGAGGCGGTCCAGCAGGCCGGCTTTGTCGTGGACCGCGAGCGCGACGGACGGGAAGCCTGGTTCAAGGGCGATGTGAATCCGTACGATGCCGTCATCCTCGATCTGGGGCTTCCAGGAATGGACGGGCTTTCCATTCTCAAGCGCTGGCGGGAGGCGGGCCGGGATTTTCCCATCCTCGTGCTGACGGCGCGCGGCGACTGGACAGATCGTGTCGAAGGCATCGAAGCCGGCGCCGACGATTATCTGCCCAAACCTTTCCAGATGGAGGAAGTGCTGGCGCGGCTGCGCGCCATCATGCGCCGTTCCGCCGGCAAGGCCGCCCCGATGCTGACTGTGGGCGACATTGCCGTGGATGTCCGCCAGATGCAGGTGCTGCTTCGCGGCAAGCCGGTGGAGATGACGCCGCACGAATACCGGCTGGTCAGCCATCTTGCCTTCAACGCCGGGCGGGTGGTGTCCCAGTCCGACCTGCTCGATCACCTGTATCCCGGCGATGCCGCGCAGACCACCAACGCCATCGAGGTCCTGGTGGGGCGGGTGCGGCGCAAGCTGGGCGCCGGCGTCATCGAGACGCGGCGCGGCTATGGCTATATCCTGCGAGGTGAAGCGTCGTGATACGGCTGCGCTCGCTGCGGCTGCGCCTGTTCGTGGCGGCCACCATCGCGGTCGCCGCGGCGCTTGCCGTTGCAGGCGTCCTGCTGACCGGATTGTTCGAGCGCCATGTCACCCGTCACTATGACGCCGAACTGCAATCCTATCTGCGGCAACTGACTGCCGCGATCGAGTTCGCGCCCGACGGCGGCATCCGCCTGGAACGGCAGCTTCAGGATGCGCGCTTCGGCGAGCCGCTCAGCGGTCTCTATTGGCAGATCGAGGAAGACAAGTCCGGTTTCATTCTCGGCTCGCGCTCCCTGTGGGATACCCGCATCCCGCTGCCCAGGCATGCGCTGGCCAGGGGCGCGGTGGACAGCCATATCCTGCCGGGACCCAAGGGCGCGCCCCTGCGTGTCCAGGAACGCATGATCGTGTTCGACCTGCCATCCGGCAGCCGCTCACTGCGGATGGCGGTTGCAATGGACGTGGCCGAGATCGCCGCCGCACGCAGCGCATTCGCCACCGATCTGTGGCCATCGCTTGCCACCATCGGCGTGCTGCTGCTGGCGGCGGCCTGGTTCTATATCGGCATCGGGCTGCGGCCGCTGGATGGCATCCGCCGCAGCCTGAACGCCGTGCGCACCGGCGCCGCGCGCCGACTGGATGGCGACTTTCCCACCGAGGTGATGCCATTGGTCGAGGAAGCCAACGCGCTGCTGGCGGCGCAGGATGACTCGCTGGCGCGGGCGCGGGCGCGCGCGACCGACCTGGCGCATGGCCTCAAGACCCCGCTGGCGGTGCTGCAATCGGATGCCGAGCGGCTGAAGGCGCGGGGTCAGCACGACATCGCCGAGGAAGTGGGGCAACTGGTGGAGCAGATGCGCCGCCATGTGCAGCGCGAACTGGCGCGCGCGCGCCTGCGCGGCAGCGAAACGGCAAGGCCCCTCAAGGTGCGGCCGGTGGCGGAACGCATCATCGCCTCGCTGCGGCGCACGCCGCGCGGCGAAGGACTGTCCTGGACACTCGCCATCCCCGCCGATCTGTCCATCGCGGCCGATCCGGAAGACATGACCGAGCTGTTCGGTTCGCTGCTCGACAATGCATGCAAATGGGCCCGCACCGAAATTCGCATGGAGGCGCAAGCCTCGGATGCGGGCGTCTGCATCCGCGTGCTGGATGACGGCGCGGGCGCGCCGGAAGCGGCGCTGGCATCGCTGGCGGATCGCGGCGTGCGGCTGGATGAAAATGTGCCGGGGACAGGTCTTGGCCTGGCCATCGCGCGCGACATCGCCACCGCCTATCGCGGCAGCCTTGCAGTCCGCAACCGTCCCGGCGGCGGCTTTGCCGCCATCCTGGAATTTCCGTCCCCTCAAAGAAGTTCAGACCATGCATAAACTCTGTCTGCTCGCCCTGGCGGCCCTTCTGCCCTGTTCCGGCGCCAGCGCGCGGCTTGTGGCGGTCACGCCGCAGCAGGTGGAACGGCTGGGCATCAAGGTTGCCGCTGTCCGTGTCGCGGGATCGCAGACGACCGTCTCGGTCCTGGGCCGCGTGACGCCGGCGCCGGACTCGCGCATCCCGGTCTCGGCGCCTTTTGCCGGAACAGTGAAGAGTCTGGTGCAATTGGAGGGCAGCAGCGTGCGCAAGGGCGACACGCTGGCCGTCATCGTCAGCGCCGACATGCATGCCGCCCATGCCAGGCTGCAGGGCCAGGAAGCCAATTACCGGTCGGCCAAAGCCGCCGCCGATCGCGCCAATGCTTTGGTGCGGGAAGGCATAGCGCCCGCCAGCCGCGCCGAGGAGGCCAATGCCGCCGCCGCGGCCGCGGCCGCCGAGCTGGCCGCCTCGCGCAGCATCATGACGCGCGCCTCACGCGCCGAAGCAGGCAGCTACCAGCTTCTGGCGCCTGCGGCGGGCCGCGTCGCCAGGCTCGATGTCGCGACCGGCGATCAGGTCGCGGCCATGCAGTTGGTGGCGTTGATCGACACGCGCCAGGAGATGTGGGTGGAGGGCGCGCTGCCCGCCGGCGCCATCGGCAAGGTGGCCGCCGGCGACCATGTCGTGCTGGAAGGCGCCAGCGGCGCTGTCGGCGAAGTGGTCGCGGCCGGCTCCAGTATCGATCCCAGGACACGATCGGCAATGTTGCGGGCCCGCCTTGCGGCGCCGGCCGGATTGGTCGCCGGGCAGACCGTCCGGCTTTCGATCACGCGCCGCGCCGACGCCGGCAACTTCAATGTTCCGCGCGCCGCGGTGGTGGAACTGAAGAATGGACCGGTGGTGTTCGCCGCGCGCAGCGGCGGTTTTGAAGCCGTGCCCGTCCGGGTGCTGGCGCGGGGCCTGCAGGACGCAACGGTCAGCGGCACGCTCAACCTTCGCGACAGGGTCGCGGTGAAGGGCGTGAGCGAGCTCAAGGCCGCCAGCGTGCGGGAATAGCCATGCTGCGCCGGATCATCGAATTTGCCTTGAGCCAGCGCATGCTAGTGCTGGTGCTGGCGGCGCTTCTGGCGGGTGCCGGCGGCTACGCCTTTTCGCGCCTGCCCATCGATGCCTATCCCGACATCTCCACCACCCAGGTGAAGCTGATCCTCAAGGCGCCCGGCATGACGCCGGAGGAGGTGGAGCAGCGGGTCATCGCCCCGCTGGAACTGGAGCTGCTGGGCATTCCCGACCAGGTGATCCTGCGCTCGATGGCCAAATACGCCATCGCCGACATCACCATCGATTTCAAGGACAGCACCGACGTCTATTGGGCGCGCCAGCAGGTGGGCGAGCGGCTGGCAAGCGCCATGAGCGCGCTGCCTGACACTGTCAGCGGCGGTTTGGCGCCCATCGCCACGCCTTTGTCCGAGATATTCATGTTCACCATCGAGGGCGGCGGCCTCAGCCTTGCCGAGCGCCGCACATTGCTGGACTGGACCATCCGTCCCGCGCTGCGCACCATTCCCGGTGTCGCCGACGTCAATGCGCTGGGCGGCCATGTCGCCACCTTCGAAGTGGTGCCAGACGATGCGGCCCTGCTGTCCGCGGGCGTGCGGGTCTCCGATATCAAATCGGCCATCGAGCAGGCCAATCGCAACGACGGCGCCGGCCGCGTCAGCGAAGGCGAGGAGGCGCTGATCGTGCGCGCGGTGGGCGCGATACACACGTTCGAGGATCTGCGCGAGGTGATGGTGACGTCCCGCACCGGCAAGGCGGTGCGACTGGGCGACGTGGCGCAGGTTCGCACCGGCTCGCTGACCCGGTACGGCGCAGTGGCCAAGGACGGCAAGGGCGAAGCGGTCGAGGGGCTGGTGCTGGGATTGCGCGGCACCGACACCGGCGCCGTGGTGGCGGGGGTGCGCGCGCGTCTGGAGGAGATGCAGAACAACCTGCCCAAGGGCGTGAAGATTCATGTCTTCTATGACCGCGCCGACCTGATCGACAAGGCCGTGAGCACGGTGACCCACGCCCTGATCGAAGCCACGGTCCTGATCGTGATCCTGCTGCTGCTGTTCCTGGGCAACCTGCGAGCCGCCATCGTGGTGGCGCTGACACTTCCCTTTGCCGCCATCACCACCTTCCTGATGATGTTCCTGTTCGGGCTGACCGCGAACCTGATGAGCCTGGGCGGCCTGGCCATCGCCATCGGCATGCTGGTCGATGCCGCCGTGGTGGTGGTGGAGAATACGGTGGAACAGTTGGCGCACCACCGTCCCGACAGCCGGGTGCCGTACCTGCATCTGGTCTATCGTGCGGTCGCCGAAGTGGCGGTGCCGGTGGCGTCCGGCATCGTGATCATCTGCCTGGTGTTCCTGCCGCTGCTGTCGTTGCAGGGACTGGAAGGCAAGCTGTTCGCGCCGGTGGCGCTGACCATCATTTTTGCGCTGTCCGGCTCGCTGCTGCTGTCGCTGACCCTGATTCCGGTGATCGCTTCGCTGGTGCTCAAGCCCGGGGCCCATGGCGAGGCCTGGCTGATGCGCAAGCTGATGCCGCTCTATGCGCGCGCCTTGTCGGCAGTCCTGGCGCGCCCGCGCCGCCTGTTCGTCGCCGTGGGGCTGGCCTTTGTCGCCACCGTCTTTGCCTATTTCGCGGTCGGCAAGGCCTTCATGCCGACCATGGATGAAGGCTCCATCATCATCCAGCTGGCAAAGCTGCCATCCATCACGCTGGAACGGTCCTCGGCGGTGGACCGCGCCGTGCAGACGGCAATCCTGGCCAATGTGCCTGAAGTGCGCGAGGCCGTCGCGCGCACCGGCAGCGACGAGATCGGCCTGGACCCCATGGGGCTGGGCGAAACCGATCTCTTCCTGATCCTGAAACCGCGCGAAGAATGGCGCACCGGCAACAAGGACGACATCGTCGAGGCGCTGCGCACGGTCATGAAGGATTTCCCGGGTGTTGCCTATACCTTCACCCAGCCGATCGAGATGCGCACGTCGGAAATGCTGACGGGCAGCCGCGGAGACCTGGCCATCAAGGTGTTCGGCCCCGACCTGGCCGAGTTGGGCCATCTTTCCGAAGGCATCCGGGCCGCCGTGCAGAAGGTGCAGGGCGCCTCGGAGGTTTTCACCGTCGCCGACGATGCGGTGCGCTATCTGCAGACCGACATCGACCGCATGGCCGCCGGCGCGGCCGGGTTATCCATCCAGTCCCTGCAGGAGGAAATGCGCGCCCGGCTGGAAGGCCTGGGCGCGGGTGTCGTCATCGATACCACCCGGCGCATCCCCATCGTCATCCGCGGTGACGAGGACCTGCACAATCGTCCGGAGCTGTTCGGCAATATCGGCATCGCCACGGATACGGGCGAACTGGTTCATGTGTCCGACGTGTCCCGCATCAGCCAGCCGGAAGGCCCGGTGCGCATCCAGCGCGAGAACGCGTCGCGCTTCGCCACCATCCAGGCCAATGTTTCCGGCCGCGACCTGGTGAGTTTCGTCGAGGCCGCCCAGGCGGCCGTGACGCAACAGGTCAAGTTGCCGACCGGCTACCGGCTGGAATGGAGCGGCCAGTTCCAGAACCAGCAGAGGGCGGCCCAGCGATTGATGATCGTGGTGCCGCTGGCGCTGGGACTTATATTCCTGGTGCTGTTCGCCACCCTGGGCTCGGTGCGCCAATCGCTGCTGATCCTGGCGAATATTCCGCTGGCCCTGATCGGCGGCATGCTGTTGCTGTGGGCCTCGGGCGAATATCTGTCCGTGCCGGCCTCGGTCGGCTTCATCGCGCTGCTGGGCATCGCCGTGCTCAACGGGCTTGTCCTGATCGTCTATTTCAACCAGCTCATCGCCCAGGGCCTTGCGCTGCGCGACGTGGTGTTCGACGGTTGCCGCCGCCGCCTGCGGCCTGTCTTGATGACCGCCAGCATCGCAGCATTGGGCCTTGTGCCGCTGTTGTTCGCGACGGGGCCGGGATCGGAAATCCAGAAGCCTCTCGCCATCGTGGTGATCGGCGGCCTGATCAGCTCGACCATCCTGACCCTGTTTCTGCTGCCGATCCTGTTCGAGCGTTTCGGGGTGGCGCCGCAGGACCGCCCCACTGCTGAAAGGAGGCCGTCATGAGCCATGTTCGGCTTACGCTGTCCTGTCCCCAGTCCCTGATCGAACAGGTGGTGGAATTTCTTCTCGAACACGAAACCATGATCGGGGGTTTCACCGCGCTGGCGGCGCACGGCCATGGCCGTGACTTTGCCAGCGCCACGCTGCGCGAAAGGGTTCGCGGCCGCGTCCAGTCGACCCTGCTGATGGCGATCCTGCCGTCCGAAAATGTGGCGCCGCTGCTGCAGGCGCTGCGCGGCCAGTTCCGCGCCCCGCATCTGTTTTACTGGACTGAACCGGTCCTGGATTTTGGAGACCTGTCATGAAAGCCGTCTTGGCGCCGCTCCAGGTTGTTGTGTTGCTCCTCTCCCAGGCCGCGATGGCGCAGCCGGTCGAGGCGCCGAAGCATGCCGAGGTCATCCTGCTGCCCAGCCTTTCCTTCATGCCGCCGCACGATGCGATCGACCAGGTGATGGCCGAGGAGCCCGGCGTGCTGCGTGCCCGCGCGATGCTTCAATCCGCCCATGCCGAAGCGCGCGCCCGCGAGGCCGGTCCGCATGAATTCACCTTGCATGGCGAGTATGTCACGCGCGCCACCAACCTTGAGGGGCGGCTGGATGAATGGACCACCGGCATCAGCCGGGCCATCCGCCTTCCGGGAAAGGCCGATGCCGACGAAAAGATCGGCGCCTTTGGCGTCGCCGTCGCGGAGAATAGCTTCGGTGATGCGCGCCACCAGGCCGCCACCTTGCTGAAAACCCTGTGGCTCGACTGGGTGGTTGCCGAAGCGACGGCCGCCATCGCTGCCGGCGAGGTTGCCGGCTATGAAAAGCAGTTGAAGGCCACCGAACGCGGCCGCCAGCTGGGCCAGTCCGCGTCCCTGCAGGTGGAACAGGTGCAGGCGTCGCTGTCCCTCGCACAGGCACAGGCCGCACAGGCAATGCAGGCCCAACTGGATGCCAGGATGACTTTGCGGCGGACCTTCCCGGGGCTGACGCTGCCGGCGGCGCCGGCCATGCCGGAACCGGTCGCGCCTCCCGGCGACTGGAACGAATGGCGCGCGGCGGTGCTGGAGGACAATCACGAAGTGAAGATGGCGCGCAGCGAGGCCGATCGCCGCGAATGGCTGGCGCGCCGCGCATCGATGGACCGGTTCGCCGATCCGACACTGGACTTGCGGACCTTCCAGGAACGCAGTGGCCATGAGACCGGGTTCGGCATCGGCTTTTCCATGCCGATCGGCGGCGCCCTGCGCAGCGCTACGGCCGATCAGGCCTCCGCCGAAGCGTCCGCCGCCGCGGTTGCCGCCCGCAAGGCCTTGCGGGACGTCGAGATCGTGGCGGACCGCGATGTCATCCTGGCCCGCCAAGGCCTGGAGGCATGGCGCCAGAGCCAAGCGGCGGCGAAAGCCAGCGCACAGATGGTGGCGCGCATGCAGCGGGCCGTTGCGCTTGGCGACCAGGCGTTGACCGATCTGCTGATCGCGCAGCGCCAGGACTTCGATGTCCGCCGCACCGAGATGCGGGCCCGCGGGGCGGCGCATGGCGCAATCCTGCAGCTTATGATCGATGCACACAGGATCTGGTCGCTGGGAGATGAATAGGATGCCGGGCCACCCGCGTCAGTCGGTGCAACCGTGTCCGTTAAATCGCGTGCCCAGGGCCTGCCGCATGCTTTTGACCGCAATCAACGCAAGATGCCGGACAATCCGCATATTGGCCCGGTAAAACCACCAGGGTCACCATGCACGACTTCTTTCTAACGACATATCGCTCCCTGCCCGGATATGTGTGGGGCCTTCTGGTCGTGGCCGCGGTTGGCGCGATGCTCATGTTTTCCTGGGTGAGGACGCGCTAGCGTATCGGCAAGTCCGGTTCGTTCGGTTTTCTCACCGGATGGCTGCGCAACAGTGGCCATGCCGCAAAATTCTTCCTCAATGCCTCTTTTGAATTGAACCCGGGTTCCCGGATGAATCCCCTCCTTCATTAAAGGTCTTTCACAAATCCTGTGACGGTCGATGCATTCCCCGCATCAATTGATAGTGCAATTGGCTTGGACACGATTCAGGCGCCCCTCTAATTTACCGTGCAGTGCAGAAAAACCACGCGCAAAGCGTGACATGCCCAGAATGCCGAAGGCACCTGCGGCGAACAGAGGGGAATACAATGCGTCTCAGGAATTTGCTGCTCTGCAGCATCGCGATTTCGTCTGTTGCGGGATCGGCGTTCGCCCAATCGACCAGTTCGGGTGGCGTGGAATCGGTTGTGGTCACCGGCAGCCGCGTCATCTCCGACGCCGCCAATTCGCCCACGCCGCTGACCGTCATCTCGACCGCCGACCTGCTGGCCACGACGCCCACCGCCATCCCCGACGGCCTGAACAAGCTGCCGATCTTCCAGGGTTCGCAGACCCTGGGCCGTCCCGGTGACGGCAGCAAGAACTTCGGCAGCAACACGCTGAACCTGCGCAATTTCGGCGGTCAGCGCACCCTGGTGCTGCTGGACGGCCATCGCGCCGCCCCGTCCAACTCCGACGGCACGGTCGATATCGACACCCTGCCGCAGATGCTGATTTCGCGCGTCGATGTCGTCACCGGCGGCGCCTCGGCCGTCTATGGCTCCGACGCGGTGACCGGCGTGGTCAACTTCGTGCTCAACAAGAAGTTCGACGGCGTGAAGTTCGACGTCAATTCCGGCCTGTCCACCTATGCCGACGCCATGACCTACAATCTGGGCATGGTTGCGGGCACCGAGCTGTTCGGGGGCCGCGGCCATTTCGAAGGCGCGCTGGAATATCGTCACCGCGATCCCGTCAACCAGTCCGCCAGGCCCTATGGCCCGCCGGGCAACTATTCGGCGCTGGCCGGCACGGGCTCTGCCACCAACCCCTACACATCCATCGCCAATGGACGTCGCCCGAACTCCGCCTTCGGCGGCCTGATCCAGAGCTGCGTTCCGGCCTGTAGCACCGGATCGCCCGGCGTGACCGGCATCGGCGCCAATGGTCAGTTCTTCGTGGCCAATGGCATTCTCAGCCCCTTTAATCCCGGCGTCGCCGGCGCCGTGGATGCCAACGGCAACAAGACCGCGGGCACCGGCAACCTGAACTCGGGCGGCGATGGCGTTTACAGCCCCTATGGTCAGATGTTCAACGGCTATCACCAGGCCTCAGCCTTCGGCCGTTTCAGCTATGACCTGGCCGACAATGTGACCTTCTATCTGCAGGGTCAGGCCTCGGAAGCCTACAGCTTCGGCTGGTACTTCCCGCAGAAGATCCAGCCGGGCGCCAACCAGGCCGACATTTTCTACAAGGACAATCCGTTCCTGTCGCCGGCGATCCAGGCGCAGTTGGGCAACAACGGCACCCATCCGCTGCAGACCAGCGGCACCGTGCAGCCGGGCAATACCTTCCAGCTGGGTGAATTCATCACCGGCCTGGGCCAGACCGGCACCAACGGCACCGGCAGCGTCAATCGCGTGCTCGGCATGCAGACCGGACTCGATGGCACCATCATGAACGGGCGCTTCGGCTGGAACCTGTTCTATACCCATTCGGAGAACCGCCTGCAGGTCGATCTGGTCAACAACCAGAACCTCCAGCGCATGTATGCGGCGCAGGATGCCGTCCAGCTGCCGAACGGCAATGTCGCCTGCTATGCCGCGACCCAGGCCGCGACCGCTGCGCAATATGCCAACTGCGTGCCGATCAATCCCTTCGGCCCCACCGCCATCAGCCAGAGCGCGTTCAACTACGTGTTCCAGACCACGGCCTTCCACGAAACCGACACCCTGGACAATTTCGGCGGCGCCATCTCCGGCAATGTGTTCGACGGCTGGGGCGCGGGTCCCATCACCGCCGCGCTGTCGGGGGAAATGCGCTTCAACTCGTATGACGTGGCGTCCAACGTCCCCAGCTCCACCTTCGTGGACTGCACGGGCCTGCGCATTTGCAATCCGTCGCTGCCCAGCTACGCCCAGTCGATCCTGCAGCCGATCAGCGCCAGCCAGAATGTCTGGGAAGTGGCGCTGGAAACCAACGTCCCGGTCATCAAGGACGTTCCGCTCATCCAGGCCTTCGATATCACCGCGGCTGGCCGCTACACCGATTACTCGGTGTCCGGTTCGGTCCAGACCTGGAAGATCGGCTTCAACTGGAATGTCGTGGACTCCCTGCGTTTCCGCGGCACCACCTCGATCGACATTCGCGCGCCCACACTGGACGACCTGTTCCGTCCCGCAACGCTGGTGCAGAACGTCTTCAACGGCGACCTTCACCTTTCGGGCGCCGCCCAGAACTACACCACCACCTACAGCAGCCAGGGCAATCCCAACCTGGTGCCGGAAGTGTCGCGCACCTATACGGTGGGCACGGTGTGGACGCCGGACTTCATTCCGGGCCTGACCGTTTCGCTGGACTATTATCGCATCCATCTGGCCAACGCGATCGGCTCGATCGCGCCGGGCGGTACCATCCAGGCCCTGTGCGAAGCCTCGGGCGGCACCTCGGTCTATTGCAACAACTACCAGCGTCCGCTGCCGTTCAGCGACCATACGGCCGCGAACCAGGCGACCAGGCTGTACACCTTCAACCTCAACACCGCCTCCACCAAGACCGAAGGCTGGGACTTCGAGGCCAATTACGGCTGGCAGATGTCCGACCTGATCAATGGCTGGAACGGTTCCTGGACCAGCCGCCTGCTGGCGACCTATCAGCCGGTGATCAACAACTCGGTCCTGTTCCCGGGCGCGCCCTTCACGCGCACGCCTGATCCGAGCACCCGCATCACCTGGATGCTGAACTACACCCTGAACGACTGGACTGTTGGCCTCCAGGACAGCTGGGTGTCGGGCTTCAGCCAGGTCAGCGGTCCGGTCACGCCGACCATCAACAACTGGATCAATCCGCACGTGAATTCGTGGAACCAGATCGACGCCAACATCTCGCGCAACTTCGAGGTCGATGGCGCCGACATGACGGGCTATTTCGTGGTCCAGAACGTGTTCAACGCCCAGCCGGCCTATGTTCCCAACGGCACGATCGGCCAGTGGTACCCGACCTACACGTCCGGCTACAGCGTGCAGAGCGCGATGGGTCGTTACTTCACCATCGGCCTCAAGGCCAACCTGTAATCACGCACTGCGCGCGCCTCGCGGCGCGCGCAGAACAGCGGCCGGCGCCTCTCCCCTGGGGCGCCGGCCGTTTTTTTATGGCCTAGCTTTTGGCCTTGTCGAATTTCGCCCGCGCCTTGTGAATGTCGGGCACATGGCTTGCGGCCCATTGCCCCAGCGGTTCGACCGCCTGGCGCAGCGAGCGGCCCAGCGCCGTCAGTTCGTAATCCACGCGCGGCGGAATGGTGGGAAAGACGGTGCGCGTCACCAGCCCGTCGCGCTCCAGCCCGCGCAGCGTCAGCGTCAGCATGCGTTGCGAGATGCCGCCCACCAGCCGCTTCATTTCATTGAAGCGCTTGGGGCCATCGCCCAGCAGCACGATCACCAGCACGCTCCACTTGTCGCCCACCCGCGCCAAGACGCTGTTGACCGCCTGGCAGTTGGCGCTGCGATGATCCTGGGGGACGAACGGCATGGTCACTCCGGTGTGCGCGGGTATCAGAAATGTGCCTTCTTGCGGGGTTTATCAACGGTATCCATCTTAGTCCAGGTAACAAATTTATACTGGAAACCGGACATGAACCTTCTCCACCTCGACGCCAGCATCCTGGGCGCCAATTCCGCCAGCCGCCAGCTTTCCGCCGCCATCGTGGCCCGGCTGCGCCAGGCCGATCCCGCCGCCAAAGTGACCTATCGTGATCTTGCAGCGACGCCGCTGGGCCATCTTTCGGGCGCGCAGGTTGCCGCCGCGATGGGCGCGGCGCCGGAGTCGGTGGCCGTGCAGCAGGAACTGGCCGACAGCCAGGCCGTGCTGCGTGAATTCCTGGACGCGGACACCATCGTGATCGGCGCGCCGATGTACAATTTCGGCATTCCCAGCCAGCTCAAGACCTGGATCGACCGTATCGTGGCCCGCGGCCAGACCTTCCGTTATGGCGAGAACGGCCCTGAAGGGCTGGCGGGCAACAAGCGGGTGATCGTCGCGGTATCGCGCGGCGGCTTCTATGGCGCCGGCACGCCCATCGCGGCGCTGGAGCATGTCGAAAGCTATCTGCGCGGCGTCTTCGGTTTTATCGGCGTGACCAACCTGGAGTTCGTCGTCGCCGAAGGCCTGCTGGTCGGGCCTGAGCAGCGCGAGAAGTCCATGCAGGGCGCGCTGGCCGTGGCGGCGGAGCTGGCAGCCTAATAGGTCGTGCGGCCGCCCGATGTATCCAGCGTGCTGGCGGTGGTGAAACTGCACTCTTCACTGGCCAGCCAGCAGACGGCGGCCGCATTTTCCTCCGCCGTGCCGAAACGCTCCATGGGAATCTTGGAGCGCATGTAATCGATGTGGCTTTGCGGCACCTGCTTCAGGATGGGGCTTTCAAAGGTGGCGGGCGTCACGGCATTGACGATCACGCCCTTGGTGGCCAGTTCCTTGCCCAGCGACTTGGTGAAGCCCAGCACCGCGGCCTTGGACGCGGAATAGGAACTGGCATTCGGATTGCCTTCCTTGCCGGCGACGCTGGCGATGTTGACGATGCGGCCATAGCCCGCTTCCACCATCATGGCGGCGACGGCGCGGCAGGCATAGAACAGGCCGTTCACATTGACGTCGAACACCTTCAGCCAGCTTTCGATGGGATAGCCGATGACGGTGTGGGTGGCGCCGGTGATGCCGGCGCTGTTGATCAGGATGTCGATCTTGCCCAGCACCTTGTGAGCGTCGGCGGCAGCGGCTTCGACGGCCTTGGCGTCGCTGATGTCCAGCGCGATGGTGTGATGGGCGCCGATGTCGCGCCTGGCCTGGGCCAGCGCGTCGGCATCCAGGTCCCACAGGCAGACCTTGCCGCCTTCCGCCACGATGCGTTTGGCCGAGGCCAGCCCAAGGCCCGAGGCGCCGCCCGTGATGATGGCGGTGCGGCCTGCGAAACGTCCGGCATAAACGGTCATGGCGAATAACCCCTTCTGGAATGGCGGGGTTATAGCGACAAAAACATGTGTTGCAGTGCAATATAAGTGCGACCGGGAGGCGCGGCGACGTGCCTTGTCTGACAAGCGGCCATGACTAAAGTGCCCCGCGATTTCCCCGCCTTCCCGCGAAAGACATGGCCATGACCGACACCAAGAAGTTCCCCCTGCCGCACGACTGGCGCGACGCCATCCTGGTGGGCCGCATGGACCTGGGCGAAGGCCCGACCCCGGTGGTGGTGAAGGAGGGGCGGGTGTTCGACGTTTCCAGCACGGCGCCCACCACTTCGGAACTGCTGCACAACTGGAAAGGCGTGCCGGAAGGCCGCGACCTGGGCGATATTGACGATCTGGGCCTGACCAAGGCCTGGGAGGGCAGCGGAAAGGTCAAGCTGCTGGCGCCGACCGACCTGCAATGCGTCAAGGCCTGCGGCGTCACCTTTGCGGTGTCGGCCATCGAGCGTGTCATCGAGGAGCGCGCCAAGGGCGTGCCCGGCCGCGCCCAGGAAATCCGTCAGCAGCTCGCCGACCGCATCGGCACCGACATCAAGTCGGTGGTGCCGGGCTCGGCCGAGGCGCAGAAGCTGAAGGAGACACTGATCGCCGACGGCATGTGGTCGCAATATCTGGAAGTTGCCATCGGCCCGGATGCCGAAGTCTTCACCAAGGCGCCGCCGCTGTCGGCGGTGGGCTGGGGCGAGCTGATCGGCGTGCGTTCGACCTCGACCTGGAACAATCCCGAGCCGGAAATCGTCATCGCCGTGGACGGCAAGGGCAAGGCCGTCGGTGCCACGCTCGGCAACGACGTGAACCTGCGCGACTATGAGGGACGCAGCGCGCTGCTGCTGGGCGAGGCCAAGGACAACAATGCCTCCACCGCCATCGGCCCTTTCATTCGCATGTTCGACGACAAGTTCACCATGGACGATGTGCGCAGCGCCGTGGTCGATCTGGAAATCGTGGGCGCCGACAATTACCGCCTGGAAGGCCGCAGCAAGATGGACCAGATCAGCCGCGACCCGCTGAACCTGGTGGGTCAGACCATCAAGGAACACCAGTATCCCGACGGCTTTGTCCTGTTCCTGGGCACGCTGTTCGCGCCCACCCAGGACCGCGACAATCCCGGCCAGGGCTTCACCCACAAGGAAGCCGATGTGGTCAGGATCTCCACCCCCAGGCTGGGCGTGCTGGAGAACCGGGTCACCAGCTCCAAGGCGGCACCGCCCTGGACCTTCGGCATCACCGCCCTGATGCAGAACCTGGTCAAGCGCGGCTTGATCGGGCGGTAAGGCCCTATCCACCGCCAGCCGGATTTATTTTCGCCCGTGCCATCCGGGGGATGCCGCTTGTCCGCGCGGTACGCCAATCCACACGCCACCTGCTTCGCTTAAGATAAGGCATGGAACAGTTGCGCGTATCACCGTGGACAGGCCGCGTTGGACAAAAGGGGGAGGGGGTTACAGTTTTGTCCCAAAATCCCGGCCCATAGCCGGATTTCGCCAGTGCAGGGTGGCGGACAGCCGGGTCGGGACAGGCTGGGTTGGATTGGAAACCAGCCATGCCCCAAAGACACCGCCGGGATGCGGTTTCGGGCTTGGATTGCAGGCCCCGACCCCTTAAATAACCCCAGCAATTCCACGACTTTTCCAGGAGAGATTTGATGACCGAGACCCTGACCCATTTCATTGGCGGCAAGCAGGTTTCCGCCCCCGGCGCCCTGGAAAGCACCAATCCCTCCAACACCAACGAAATCATCGCCAAGTTCCCGGATGGCAGCGTTGAAGATGTGAACGACGCCGTTGCCGCCGCCCGCGCCGCCTTCCCGGGCTGGTCGGGCTCGACCCCCGAAGTCCGCGCCGACCTGCTGGACAAGGTTGGCTCCATGATCATCGAGCGCAAGGATTACCTGGGCAAGCTGCTCGCCACCGAGGAAGGCAAGACCCTTCCCGAAGCCACCGGCGAGACCGTTCGCGCGGGCCGCATCTTCAAGTACATGGCCGGCGAGGCGCTGCGCCGCCACGGCCAGAACCTGGACTCGGTGCGTCCGGGCGTTGAGATCCAGACGTATCGCGAGGCGGTCGGCGTTTATGGCCTGATTACCCCGTGGAACTTCCCCATCGCCATTCCGGCCTGGAAGATCGCCCCGGCGCTCGCCTTCGGCAACACCGTGGTGCTGAAGTCCGCCAACCCGACCCCGGCCGTGGCGCATGCGCTGGTGTCGATCATCCATGAAGCCGGCGCACCCGCCGGTATCGTCAACATGGTTCTGGGCCGCGGCATCATCGGCGATGCGCTGTCCAAGCATCCCGACGTCAATGGCGTCTCCTTCACCGGCTCGCAGGGCGTCGGCGCCAAGG
The DNA here is from genome assembly GCA_966211925.1 of uncultured Hyphomicrobiales bacterium. Lineage (GTDB taxonomy): Bacteria > Pseudomonadota > Alphaproteobacteria > Micropepsales > Micropepsaceae > Rhizomicrobium. The sequence goes on from CBIHOI010000005.1 coordinate 50,172, forward strand.
TGGCCCAGGCCGCCGTGTCGCACTTCGCCCGCGTGCAGCTGGAAATGGGCGGCAAGAACCCGCTGGTCGTGTTGGACGATGCCGAGCTCGACCGCGCCATCCAGATCGCGGTGGACGGCGGCTATTTCGCCACCGGCCAGCGCTGCACCGCCTCCAGCCGCGTCTTCGTGCAGGCCGGCATCTATGACAAGTTTGTCGAAGGCGTCGCCGCCCGCGCCAAGGCGCTGAAGGTGGGCAATGCCATGGATCCGGCCACCCAGATGGGTCCCGCCGTGACCGAGGCCCAGCTTGCCGGCAACCTGAAGTATGTCGATATCGCCATCAAGGAAGGCGGTCGCCTGCTGGCGGGCGGCGCCGATCCGCTGAAGCTGGACACTCCCGGCCATTACATGAGCCCGACGCTGATCGTGGACACCAAGATCGGCGACACCATCAACCAGGAAGAAGTGTTCGGCCCGGTCGTGTCGGTGGTGAAGATCAAGGACTATGAAGAAGGCCTGGCCCATTCCAACGCCGGCAATTTCGGCCTGTCGGCCGGCATCGTCACCACCAGCCTGAAGCATGCGCGCCACTATCAGCGCAACGTGAAGGCCGGCATGGTGATGATCAACCTGCCGACCGCGGGCGTGGACTATCACGTGCCGTTCGGCGGCAGCCGCGGTTCGTCCTATGGCGCCCGCGAGCAGGGCTTCTCGGCGGTGGATTTCTTCACCCAGATCAAGACGGCCTATTCCTTCTCCTGAGTGACCTCGTAAGGCATCTGCCGCAACGCAATGCAAAAGGGCGGGAGCGATCCCGCCCTTTTCATTTGTGGGATTCACGCGCTAGGTTCGTCTCAATAAGAGATAAAAAGGGTGGAACATGCGCGCGATCCTTCTGGCGACGGCTTTGACTTTGGTGCCGGCGGCGGCCTTTGCCGACCTTGCGATCTCGGGCCAGGACGGCAAGCAGGTGCGCGCCGGCGACGGCTTGCCGATGGTGCCGACACCGGACAGCGTCGCGGTCATCGCATTCTCCAGCAGCGCGGCGCCCAAAGTCATCGGCAGTCTCAATGTCTGTTCCACCCAGATGGGTCCGCCCAGTGCGCTGGCGGTGGCGCCGGACTACAGCTTCGTGCTGGCCACTTGTCCGCAGAAGATGGGCGCGGATGGCAAGAACGTGCCGGAGAACAAGGTCAATATGATCGGGCTGGACGATCCCACCCACCCCAAGCTGCTGCAGACGGTGGAAGCGGGCGTGGGCGCCACCGGCATCTATCTCAACAAAAAGGCGACTGTGGCGCTGGTGACCGGCACCGGCGATGACAGCATCACGCTGTTCACCGTCAAGGACCGCCAGCTCACCAAGGGCGGCGTGGTGACCCTGGAAGCCAAGGCCGAGCCGCGCGACGTGATCATCGCGCCCGATGGCAAGACCGCCTATGCGCTGCGCTTCGGCGATGCCAAGGTGACGAAGCTGGTCATCAAGGGCGACCAGATCAGTCGCGTCAGCGATTATGCCGTGGGGGTGCAGCCCGATGGCGGCAGCATTTCCCATGATGGGCGCTATCTGTTCATCAACAGTTTCGGCGGCGTGCCGGGCAAGACCGACAAGGGCGCCACCACCGTTCTGGATACGCGCACCGGCAAACTGGCCGATGTGCAGGAAGTGGGCGCCCTGCCCGAAGCCGTGGTGCAGTCGCCGGACGGCAAGTTTGCCGCCGTGGTGGTGGGCAACGGTTCGGCCACGGTGAAGAATGCGGCCAACTACAACCAGGTGTTCGGCAAGCTCAGCCTGTTCGCGGTTGAAAAGGGCAAGCTTTCGCTGGTGACCGAAGCCAGGCTGGGCCATGCCTGCCAGGGCGTGGTGTGGAGCGATGACGGCAAGCGCCTCCTGGTGCAATGCTCGGTGGAACGCGACATCCGCACCTTTGATTTTGACGGCAAGACGCTGACGGAGCGCCCGGAAGCCGCCATTGCGATGGTGTCGCGCCCTGGCGCGATGGTCACGGCCAAGACGCGCTGAAATCGCTTGATTAAGCGCGCCCGGAACCGCACATAGCGGCCATGGCGCCCGTTCTTCACCTCAAAGATATCACTGTCGCCTTCGGCGGCCAGAAGCTGCTGGACGGCGCGGAACTCAGCGTGGAAAAAGGCGACCGCATCTGTCTGGTGGGGCGCAACGGCTCGGGCAAGTCCACCCTGATGAAGATCGCCGCCGGCCTGTCGGAGGCCGATGGCGGCACTGTCTTTGTCCAGCCCGGCGCCATCGTGCGCTACCTGGCGCAGGAGCCGGACATGTCGGGCTTCGCCACCACCCGCGAGTTTGTCGAGGCGGGGCTGGACCTGCATGACGATCCCAACCGCTCCTATTACCTGTTGGGACATCTGGGCCTGGACGGCACCGAAAATCCTGCCACGCTATCCGGTGGCGAAGCGCGCCGCGCCGCGCTGGCCCGTGCCCTGGCGCCCAAGCCGGATATCCTGCTGCTGGACGAGCCCACCAACCATCTGGACGTCAAGGCCATCGAATGGCTGGAAGGCGAACTGAAGGCGTCTCGTGGGGCACTGGTCCTCATCAGCCATGACCGCCGCTTCCTGGAAAACCTGTCACGGGTGACGGTCTGGCTGGACCGGGGGCGTACCCACCGGCTGGAAAAATCCTTCGCCTCCTTCGAAGCCTGGCGCGATGAGATGCTGGAAAAGGAAGAAACCGAACGCCACAAGCTGGAACGCAAGATCGCTGCCGAGGAAGACTGGGTTCGCTATGGCGTATCAGGCCGGCGCAAGCGCAATGTCGGGCGGCTGGAGCGATTGCGCGGCTTTCGCACCGAGCGGCGCGAACAGATACGCCAGCTCGGTACCGTGAAGATGGAAGCGGCAGAGGGCTCCGGCAGCGGCACCAAGGTGATCGACGCCAAGGGCATCGCGTTCAGCTATGGCGCCGGAGAAAATAAAAGGGAGATCGTGCAGGATTTCTCCATGCGCATCCATCGCGGCAATCGCATCGCACTGGTGGGTCCCAACGGCGCCGGCAAGACCACGCTGCTCAAGCTGCTGATCGGTGAATTGCAGCCGCAAAAGGGCAACGTCAAGCTGGGGCAGGGCCTCTTGATGGCGCAGCTCGACCAGAACCGCAGCAAGCTGCACCCCGAACAGAGCCTGGCGGCAGCGGTGACCGACGGCAGTGGCGACACCGTGATGGTGGGCGGCAAGCCGCGCCATGTGATGAATTACCTGCAGGATTTCCTGTTCACGCCGCAGCAGGCGCGCACCCCGGTCAAGGTGCTGTCGGGCGGCGAACGGGCCCGGCTGTTGCTGGCCAAACTCTTCGCCACGCCGTCCAACTTCCTGGTGCTGGACGAACCGACCAACGACCTGGACCTGGAAACGCTGGACCTGCTGGAAGAAGTCATCGCCGACTATCCCGGCACCGCACTGCTGGTCAGCCATGACCGCGATTTCCTGGACCGGGTGGCGACCTCGATCGTGCTGGCGGAAGGTGATGGCCGGTTCACCGAATATGCCGGCGGATATGCGGACATGTTGTATCAGCGCGGCGAGGCGGCGCCGGAACGGGCGGAAGTCCGCCGTGCCAAAGCTGACAAAACAGTGGAAAAGCGTGTCCGCGTCGCCGGGGCGCCGAAGATGAAGTTTGCCGATGCCCACGACTTGCGGGTGCTGCCCGGAAAAATAGCAGCGGCGGAACTGGAGATGGCGAAGCTGGAAGCAGAACTGGGTGACCCGGCGCTTTTTTCCAGGAATCCCAAACGCTTCGCCGAACTGTCAGAAAAGCTGGCAAGCCTGCAGGGCCAGAAGGATGCCGACGAGGAACGCTGGCTGGCGCTGGAAATGGAACGCGAGGCGCTGGAATCGGGCGGGGAACTCGCAAAAGACTGAAAGCCCCACGGATCAAAAGGCCTTGCGGGACGTTAATCCCGTTGAAGTCGAAGGTTCTCGGGAATGAAACGCGCAGCCATTGCAGGATTTGCCGCCGGTGCCGCCATGATGATCGGCGGTGCGCTGGCTGCCGTGTCGGGCAATGACCCCAAAGTGGTCCCCGACAGCGGTTCCCAGTTAATGAACCCGATGATTGGCGGCCAGGCAATGCTGCCCGATCGCGACATCATGGAAAATATCGCGGCCTCCCCCATGCATTCCGCGCTGGCCCTGGCGCTGAAGGATTCCGGCGTGGCTGGCGCATTGAAGTCCAACGGCCAATTCACCGTCTTCGCGCCCACCAACGCCGCCATGGCCGCGGCCGGTCCCCAATCGAACGCTGCCATGGCGCGCCGGATGAGCTATCTGATCGTGCCGGGCAAGTATGACTCCGCCACGTTGCTGCGGGTCATCAACGAAGCCGGCGGCGAGGCGAAACTTCGTACGGCCGAAGGCGGCGTATTAACGGCGCGCATGAACGGGCCGACCAACATCGTCATCATGGACGAGAAGGGCAACACCGCCGACATCGCAATTTATGATGTGCATGACAAGAACGGCATCATCCATGTGGTGGACCGCACGCTGGAGCCTGCGGGCCCGTCGCGTCAGGTTGCCTCGCGCTAGTCGCGTTACGCAGCGGTGTTGAGCCCGCGCCCTTCCAGCAATGCTTCGACGTGCGGATCGCGTCCACGAAACGCACGGTAGGCGGCGGCGAAGTCGCGTGTGCCGCCGCTGGAATAGACATATTTATATAGCCGGTGCGCAGTGGCCGGGTCGAAGGGATCATGGGCTTCCTCGAACGCCTTGAAGCCGTCGGCATCCAGCACTTCGGACCACAGATAGGCATAATAGCCGGCCGAATAGCCGTCGCCGCCAAAGATATGGGTGAAATGCGGTGCGGCATGGCGCGGCGCGATCTCGTCCGGCATGCCGATGCGCGCCAGGGTCGCGGCCTGTGCCTCCAGCGGATCACTGCCCGGTGGCAAGGTATGAAAGTCCATGTCGATCAGAGCCGATGCCAGGAATTCCACGGTAGCGAAGCCCTGGCCGTAATTCTTCGCTGCCAGCAGCTTGTCCAGCAGAGCGCGCGGGATCGGCTCGCCGGTCAGATGGTGGCGGGCGAAACGGGTGAGCACATCGGGCTCTTCCAGCCAATGCTCGAAGAGTTGCGATGGCAGCTCCACGAAATCGCGCGCCACATTGGTGCCGGACAGGCGCGGGAAGCGCACATGGCTAAGCAGTCCGTGCAGGGCATGGCCGAATTCATGAAAAACTGTCACCGCGTCGTCAAAGGACAGCAGGCAAGGATCGCTTTTGCTGAAATTGCAGTTGTTGATGATGATGGGCAGGACGTGACCATTCACCTCTTCCTGATCGCGGAAGCTGGACATCCATGCGCCACTTTGCTTGCCGGGGCGGGCGAAATAGTCGCCATAGAACAGGCCGATGACGACTTCACCTTTCAGCACGTCCCACACCCGCACATCGGGGTGATAGACCGGCACGTCCTGGCGTTCGCGGAACGTCACGCCAAACAGCCGGGTGGCGGTATAGAAGGCGGCCTCGATGATGTTGTTAAGCTGGAAATAAGGCTTCAGCTCCGCCTCGTCGAAATCGTATTTTTCCTGCCGCAGCTTTTCGGCGTAATAGCGCCAATCCCACGGCGCCAGGCGGAAATTGGCGCCTTCGCGGGCAATCAGCTTCTGCAGCGCATCGCGCTCCTCCAGCGCGCGAATCCGCGCCGGCTCCCACACCTCTTCCAGCAGGGCGCGAGCCTTGGCGGGTGTACCGGCCATGCTGTCGTCCAGCTTGTAGGCAGCGAAGTTCTCATAGCCCAGCAGGCTTGCGCGTTCGGCCCGCAGCGCCAGCATTTCGGTCATCACCGCCTTGTTGTTGCGGTCGTTCGCATTGTCGCCACGGGCTGTCCAGGCGCGGAACAACTGCTCGCGCAAGGCCCGGTCCTCCGCATATTGCAGGAAGGGTTCGACGCTCGATCGCGACAATGTGACGGCAAAAGGATGCTCGATCTTCAGTGCCGCCGCCTTGGCGGCCGCAGCGTCGCGGATAGCAGCGGGCACGCCGGCCATCTGCGCCTCGGTAAGTGGCAATATCCAATCTTCTTCGTCGCCCAACACATTCTGGCAGAACTGGGTGCCCAGCACCGCCAGCCGCTGCGAAATCTCAGCAAGTCGATCGCGGGCTTCGCCTCTCAGCCGGCCGCCGGCACGCACGAAGTCGAGGTGATAGCGCTCCAGCACCTTCAGGCTTTCGCCGTCCAGGCCCAATGTTCCGCGCCGCTGGTAAAGATCGTCCAGCCGCGCAAACAGCACCGGGTGCATGGAAATGGCACTCCAGTGCGCCGACAGGCGCGGCGCCATTTCCAGCTCGATGGCCTGCAGCGCATCATTGGTAGCGGACGCGGTCAGGTTGCCGAACATGCTGTCCACCTGCGCCAACAATCGCCCGCTTTTTTCCAGCGCCAGGATCACATTGTCGAAGCTGGGAGCGTCAGGGTTTTCCGCTATGCCAACAATCTCGGCGGTGTGTTCGGCCAATGCCCGGTCATAGGCCGGTACAAAGTGCTCTGGCAGGAACCGGTCCAGCGGCGGTGCGCCAAGAGGCGCACCCCAGGTTTCGAAGAAAGGGTTTGTCATGGTGTCTATATAAGATGGATCAGTGGATTTCCCAGACAATGGAGACGTCCGCCGCCACGCTTTCCTGGCCAGCCGCCACCGGAACAGAACGGTCAGCCATCATCATCGGCGCCGCCTTGTACATGGGCCGCGGCATGTCACCGCCGCCCTCGCTGATGGACAGAATAGGCCCCAAGCTTACACCGGCAGACCTGGCATAGGTTTCAGCCCGGGCGCGGGCGTCCGCCACCGCCTGTTCGCGCGCCGTGGTCAGCAAAGTGCTGGTGTCCTTGATCGAGAAACTGATGCCGTTCATCTGGTTGGCGCCCGAGGTCACCAGAGCATCCAGCGCCGTGCCCAGCTTGCTGACATCATCCAGCCGCACGGACACCTGGTTGCTGACCTGGTATCCGGTCAGGCGGGAGGGCTGATTGTCGCCGCCATTGGTATATTGCGGCGAGACCGAGAAATTCACCGTCTGGATGTTCTTGTCCGGGATACCCAGCCGGGTCAGGGCGGCGAATACCCCCTTCATGCGCGTGGTGTTGGCCGCCAGCGCGGCGGCCGCCGTGGGGGCGCTGGTATTGACCCCGGCGTTCACCTGCACCTGGTCGGGCGCGGCCTTGACCTCGCCATGACCGCTCATGGCGATGGTGCGCGGATCGGCGAGGGCGGGGGAAATCAGCGTGGCCGCCAGAAGGGCAGCGAAAATCGTTGTTTTCATGATGTTTCTCTCTTCCAAATGCAGGCCGCTCCGGGGCTGAGAATGGGGGCCAAGAAGGGCCAAATCGGGGCGAATCCGGTCCAGTTGGCGGGCGCGCAAATCCTGTTATACCCCCTTTCGGGAAGGGCCTGTAGCTCAGTTGGTTAGAGCTGACCGCTCATAACGGTTAGGTCCCAGGTTCGAGTCCTGGCGGGCCCACCATTCCGTTCAAAAACGGGCATTGTGGCTTATTGCTCTTCTCAATCTATCTGTTCCCTGTGACGATCTCGGCGCGGTGGACTTCCCGCCAAGGGGAGCGCGAGCCTTTGCGGTTTCCGCCGGATATGCGCTAAGCTGTATACAGCGGCCGGACACAAGGCCGATCAAAGGGGGAATAGGATTGACGACAATCCTCGAAGCGTATCTCCAGAATGGAGTAGCCCTCAGACGCTATCTGAGACGCTTCATCAGGTCCCATGAGGCGGCGGATGATCTTGCGCAGGAAGCGTTCTTGCGTGCCTTTGCCGCGGAATCGCGACGCCTGATCGAGGCGCCGAAAGCCTTTTTGTTCAAGGTCGCCAAAAACTTAGCCCTGAATGAGCTTGCCAGGCAGTCCGCTGCGGCGATCGAGCCACTAGGGGATTTCGAGGGCCAGGAGGTCCTAGAAGACAGCAGTCAGGTCGCGACGGATGATGTTGTCGATAGTCGAGAGCGCATTCGTCTGCTGGCGGGCGCGATTGCCGCTCTGCCGCCGCAATGCGCGAAGGTCTTTATACTTCGCAAAATGCAGGGTATGTCGCAAAAGGAGATCGCGGTCCGGCTCAACATCTCTGTGCGAACGGTTGAAAACCATGTTGCCGTCGGACTGTCGCGATGCAGGGCCTATATGCGGGCCAATGGCGGTGCGGTTGGAGAGGGCGGCGGGAAGGCCCGCATGCCTGAAGCAGGTCCAACGGCATTCGCCAAAGCCAAAAAGGCAGAATAGTCCTGTGCTGGATTTGAAAGCGTAATGACTGACAAGGGCAAAATCCTGCCGTTTCCGGATACGGCAGCCATTGACGCCGAGGCCGCGGCCTGGGTTGCACGCTTCGATAGGGGCGAGGTCTCGGCCAGGGATCAGGCGGCATTCCAGGAATGGCTGCATCGTAGTGCACTCCACCGGGAGGCAATCGCGGAATATGGCGATCTCTGGTCGGAGTTCGACGAATTGCGTTTGCTCACCGATGCCCGGGAAGGCGACCGGGCGACCCGCGCGCGCGACACCCATGCGGTCCTGCTGACGCGGGCGAGACCCTGGCTTGCGGCGTGCGCGGCGGTTGTCATTGCGGTCGCGGGGGGCGCTGCCTTTTTCCATCCCAAACCGCTGCAACTCGCAAAGGCCCAGGTCGAGTCCCATACCAGTTATTCCTATGAGACCCCGGTCGGCGGCAACAAGCGGATTGTCTTGGCTGATGGTTCATTGGTGATCCTCAACACCAACAGTCGGCTGAATGTGAATTTTTCAGGCAAGTGCCGGGACGTTCACCTGATCCGCGGCGAAGCATTCTTTGAAGTTGTGCATGACAAGGCGCGCCCGTTCACGGTCTATACGGACAATTATGTGGTGCGTGACATCGGGACCGCATTTGATGTTCACCTTTCAAATGCTGGCCTGGTTGAGGTCGGCGTCACGAGGGGAAGCGTCGAGGTGGCGCCTGTGCGGCGCGCGGACGGTCATTCCAATATGGGCAAGAGCCTCGGTGTCATTGCTGCGGGGCACCATATTGTTCTCGGCCGGAAGGTCGAGGTTGCCCAACCTGTGTCCAGCGCCGTCATGGAGCGCAAGCTGGCATGGCGGCAGGGTGAGCTAATCTATACCGGCCAGCCTCTTGCAGAAGTTCTTGCGGATGTCAGCCGTTATTCGGATATCAAGATAGAACTCACCGATCCGGCGCTGGAAAGCCTGCCGGTCGGGGGTGCGTTCCGAACCGATCAGGTCGGTGCCATTTTCGCTGCACTGCAAGAAAATTTCGGCCTGCGTGCGGAATGGATCGACCCTGAGCATGTGCGCCTTTCGGCTGCCGAGCAGAAATCACCTTCCAAGGACTGAAGCGTCTTGATGCTGTGAGCTGGCGAGAGTTTTTCCACCAGCTTGTCTGACATTTTTGCGTGGCTGTATATGGCCCAGTCCTCACAAAAACGACCCCTTCCATTTTTTTTGACAAAGGCACTAGGTGTATTGGCCTGTGTCCCGGTCTCAATCATCATAAGGCCGGTGCGAAGGCAAAATGTTGTGCCAACCGCTGGGTCAGAAAATGAAGTTTAGGGGAGAGTCGCTCGCGGCGGTCGCGCTTTGCGGATGTCTGGCAATTTCGACGCCTGCCTTCGCAGATCAAGCCTACGCGCAGGCCACGAAATATAACGTAGATATTTCGGGACAGAGCCTGACAGAAGCCTTGCCTGCCTTGTCACGGCAGACAGGGGTAGTGGTGCTGTACCCTTATCAACTGGCCCAGGTCCGGAGCAATCCGGTGAAAGGTTCGTACACGGTTCCTGAAGTGTTGCAGTTGATGCTTCAAGGAACTGACTTCTCCGGCAACGTCACGGCGCAGGGAGCAGTTTCCATCTCCCGGCAAAGAAAAAGTTGCAACACAGAGGGGGAAGTCATGCTTCGTGATTCAAAATCCACCGTATCGGTTCTTGCACTGCTCGCCAGCCTGTTCAGTGTGCCTGTTTGCGCCCAGACCGTGCCCGGATCGGCGGGCGGCGGCCAGGATTCGCAGAGCGCCGTGGAGAGTGTGGTCGTCACGGGTTCGCGCGTTATCACCGACGTCGCCAATTCGCCGACCCCGATCACCGCGGTCAGTACCGACCAGTTGCTGACCACCACCCCGACGAACTTGTCGGACGCCCTGAACAAGCTGCCGATCTTCCAGAACAGCTCGTCGAACCGCAACCTCACCAACGCCGGCAGCAACGGCGCCGGTGAATTCCTCAATCTGCGCAATTTCGGGCAGCAGCGCACCCTGGTCCTGATGGACGGCATGCGCCTCCCGCCCTCGAATGCGGACGGCAGCGTCGACATCAGCACACTGCCGCAGACACTGATGTCCCGCGTGGACGTCGTCACCGGCGGCGCGTCATCGGTCTATGGTTCCGACGCCATTACCGGCGTGGTCAACTTCGTCCTGGACAAGAATTTCAACGGCGTGAAGTACGAAGCCAATAGCGGCATTTCGCAATATGGCGATGGCTTCAAATACAAGGTGAATGTGGCCGCAGGCATGGATGTGTTCGGCGGCAGGGGGCATATCGAAGGCGCCATCGAATATCGCAATGCCGACGGCGTGGTGCAGTCTGCCCGGTCCATATTCGCACACGGATTCAGCAGCTATAATACCGGTAATACCCCGAACAACCCGGTGACCAATGTTCAAAACGGCGGCCAGACCGTTTCGACACTCAGTGGCCTTATCTCCGGTTGTAACTGCGCATATAACGGCTACGAGTTCGGTCAGCCCGGCATCCTGACGCCCGCCAATCTGGGCACCATCCCCGCAAACGAGAGCTTGCCGGCGGCGATCGCAGTCGGCGGTAATGGCGCCACCGTCAAGAATGAATCGATCTATGGCAATACCCGCAACGCCTCGGCGTTCGGCCGTTTCAGCTATAACATCGACAAAGACACGACGTTCTTTACCCAGGTTTCGCTGACGCAGGCCAATGAATTCGGTTACTTCTTCCCCTCGCAGCAGGAAGCCAGCCGTCAGACCACGACCTATTTCAAGGACAATCCTTTCTTGCCGCTGGCGACCCAGCAGATGCTGGGCAACAACTGCGCGACAGACCCCACCTGTCATACCGACGGCACCAACACCTTCAGGGTGTCGGAATGGTATTCCGCCCAGAACCGTTCCAAGAACACCAACAACGTCACGCGCAACATCGTCTCGACCACCGGCGTGAACGGTGTGGTGTTCAAGGATTTTGCCTGGGAGGCGCATTACACCCATGGCGAGACCCGCCTCTCGACCTCCGGCATCAACAACGGCAACAACCAGTTTCATGATGCGGCGCAGGACGCGGTGATCGATCCCGTCACCAACCGCATTGTCTGCTACAACTCCACGGCGGCGGCGATCGCCCAGTATGGTGACCTCTATCCCGGTTGCGTGCCGATCAATACTTTCGGCAGCAACGTGACCACCGACCAGCAGTTTGCCTATTGGAGCCGGACCACAAATTTCAACGAAACCAACATCATGGACGATGTCGCCGCCGATATTTCGGGCGAGCTCTTCCAGTTGCCGGCCGGCGCGGTCAAGGTGGCGTTGGCGGGCGAAATGCGCTGGCTCGACTACACCATCAAATCCAATGCTTCGCCGACTGCGTTGGTGAATTGTACCGGCCTGCGCCTTTGCGGCGCTCTTGGCACCGATCCCGTTCTTCACCCGGCCCCGCAGCTGCCGGGATCCGGCCCTGTCAATCAGGCCTTTGTCACGCAGACCTTGTGGGACAACAACACCCTGCCGAACGTCCATGCCTCTCAGAATGTGTGGGAATTCTCGGGCGAAGTCGGTATCCCGATCCTCAAGGATCTTCAGCTGGTCCAGAACCTCACCGCCGACATTGCGGGCCGCTACACCAACTACAGCATTTCCGGCGCGGCGCAGACCTGGAAGGTCGGACTGGACTGGCATGTGAATGACAGCGTCCGCTTCCGCGGTACGACGTCTGTCGACATCCGTGCCCCAACACTGAACGACCTGTACCAGCCCGTGGCCACGAGCAGCGGACCGTTCCTGGATCCCCTGACCCAGTTCAATCCGGGTGGCATCCAGACCCAGTCCGGCGGCAACCCCGCCCTGGTGCCGGAAGCATCGCGCACCTATACGGGCGGTGTGGTCCTGACGCCGAGCTTCATTCCCGGCCTGACCATGTCGGTGGACTACTACCAGATCAAGCTCAAGAACGCGATCACCACCATCAGCGGCAGCAACATAACCATTGCCAATATCTGTATTAATTCCGGTGGTACGTCGCCGTTCTGCTCCCTGTATGTGCGGCCTGGCCCATACACCGATCGTTCGCCAGCCAACTATCCTACTCTGCTCAAGAGTCAGAAACTCAACGCGGCGCTCGCTGTGACGGAAGGCGAGGATTACGAGATCGATTATGGTTTCGATACGGCGGATGTGTGGTCCGAGCTGTCGGGCATGGTCAATCTGCGCGCCTTGCTGAATGTGGCCCCGGTGAATACCGGCAGCAGCTTCATTGGTGCCCCTCTCTCCTACACCACCCAGCCCAAGGGCCATGCCACGCTGTTTGCCAACTATGCGCTGGGTGACTGGAGTGTGGACGCCCAGTGGCACTGGTTCAGCGGCGGGAGCAACACCTCCACTTACGGCGCCGGGCAGACTTATTATGCTCAGCCCTTCTATACCAGCTTCAGCACAACCGATTTCACCCTTACCAAGAAAATCACCTTCGACAGTGGTCAGGTCGTGTCTGCCTACTTCAATGTGCAGAACGCCTTCGACTCCATCCCGCCCTATACCGTGGGATCGTCGGGAAACCCCGGGTCTATCTTTGGTGGCATTCCCCAGGGCGAAGATGTAATGGGCCGTTATTTCACCATTGGCGTACGGGGAAATTTCTAAGCAGTCCTTTCTACGGAGGCTCAGGGAGGCGATGTAGGGCTGCCTCCCTGAAGGTGAGAGGATTTTCATGAAAGTTGCATGAAGGCTTCAGGCGCGGTTCTTACCGTGCCCCGGTTCCCGACCCGGTGCTGGATTTGCGCGTTTTGACCTGGCTTGCCTCCTATCCGCGCTCCGGCAACACCCTGTTGCGGATCGTGCTGCAGAACTGCTTCGGCCTGACCAGCCAGTCTTTGTATAACGATGGCGAGTTCAGTGATTCCCCGCTGCAGGCCATTGTCGGGGAAGAGCCGGTGGGGAGTGATCCGCGCGGCTTTCTGGACGATGCCGCGCGTAATGGGCGGACACTTTATGTCAAGAACCATGAATTGCCCGGCCAGGACGACCATCCCGCGATCTATGTCGTGCGCGACGGACGCTCGGCCGTGGTGTCCCATCACCATTATCTTCGGGAGATAGCCGGTCTCCAGCCCAGCCTTGGCGATGTCATTGCCGGCCGGCACGGCGCGTCCTGGTCGCGGCATGTCCGGGCCTGGGTATTGTCAGGGCGGCCGAACACCCTGGTGGTTCGCTACGAAAGCCTGGCTCGCGGTGACGCACAGACATTGCAGGCGATAAGCCGCTTCATCGACCGGCCCCAATTGTCACCCTTCGACGTGTCTTTCACCGCCCTGAACCGGTTGGACAAGGCTTTTTTCCGACGCGGTTCTGATCAGGCCAATATCGCGGAAATGGATGACGTTGCTGTCCGATTGTTCGAACGCCTGCATGGCGAAACCCTGCGGGCGATTGGCTATGGCGTAGGCGCGGTCAAGGCGCCCTCGCACCACGAAATGGAAGCCTCCGCGGCGGGGTGTTAGCCGGCTCAGACGATCAGGACTGCGGATAGCTCCCGGCCTGGCGCGCCCGCTCCCGGACAAGCGCCAGCATGGCGCGGCACATCGGTACGGGCTTTTCGGTCAGGTCCGCCAGTTCCACCACCGCGCCGAGCAGGGCATCAATTTCGACAGGGCGGCCGCGCTCCAGATCCTGCAGCATGGACGTCTTGTGCACACCGACTTCACCGGCGCCGTCCATGCGCTTGTCGATGCTGACAGAAAATTTCGCGCCCAGGGCTTCACCCACGGCCTGGGCTTCCACCATCATGCCGCGCGCCACCTCGCGCAGATCGGGCCGGAAGGCGAGGCGGTCGAGGGTCGAACCGGTCAGCGCTGACAGAGGATTGAAGGCGAGGTTACCCCAAAGCTTCACCCATATCTCGTCGCGGATGTTGGTGCGGATCGGGGCCTTGAGGCCGGCTTTCACCAGCATCTGCGACAGGCGCTCGGCGCGCGCGCTCTTGCTCCCGTCCGGCTCGCCCAGGGTGAAGCGGTTGCCATAGGTGTGTTCGATGACACCGGGCTCCACCACCTCGGCGGCCGGATAAACGATGCAGCCAATCACCTGGCTTGGCGGAAGCATCCGCTGCAGTCCACCGCCAGGATCGACACTTTCCACGACGCGGTCGCGCCAGGGCGAATCCTGGCCATGAAAATACCAATAGGGAATGCCGTTGATTCCCGTCACCACCGCCGTATCGCGCCCCATCAGCCGGGCGATCTGGGGCGCCGCCGCGGGCAGGGCATTTGCTTTCAGGGTGACGAAGACATAGTCCTGTGGTTCCAGCTCCTGGGCGCTATCGGTGCAGGTAATCCTGGCGTTGACCGTTTCGCCTTCGCTGCGCAATGTCAGGCCATGTGCGCGCATCGCCGCCAGATGCGGCCCGCGCGCGATGATGCTGACCTCAGCGCCGGCCTGGTGCAGACGGACAGCAAGATAGCCGCCGATCGCTCCGGCGCCGAAAATGGCGATCTTCATCCCGTCATCCCGAGTTTTTCGGCCAGGCCGATGCGCTGCAATTTCCCGGTAGCGCCCTTGGGAATTTCCGCCAGGAAGACGATCCGGCGCGGCACCTTGAAGTCGGCGACGCGCGCGCTGACAAAGGCGCGCAGTTCGCGTTCGTCGCAGGCCACGCCTTCGCGCAGCACCACGGCTGCGGCGACATCCTCACCCAGCTTGGCATGCGGCATACCAAAGGTGACGACCTGCGCCACGGCGGGATGGTCCATGATAACAGTATCGACTTCCAGTGGGCTGATTTTTTCCCCGCCACGATTGATGAGTTCCTTGAGTCGTCCGGTCAGGCGCAGATAGCCGGCCTCATCGATTACGCCCTGGTCGCCGGTGCGAAACCAGCCGTTGGAAAATGCTTTCGCGTTGGCGTCGGGATTGGCTTCATAACCGCGCGTGACGTTGCGGCCGCGAATGACGATTTCGCCCAGCTCACCGGCCCCCAGCAGTGCGCCGGCGTCATCCATGATGGCGATATCGGGGCCAGCGGCTACGCCAACACAGCCGGAAAAGCGCGGATGCGGCGGCAGCGGGTTGGACGCCATCTGATGTGCGGCTTCTGTCATGCCATACGCTTCGATCACCGGGACCGCGAAGGTCTGCTCCAGCGCTTCCATGACCTGGGGCGGTAGTGATGACGAGGACGATCGTATCAGCCGCAGGCGGCCCTTGGCGATAATGTCCATGTTGCGCTCGGCCCGGGCCAGGATCGCCTGGTGCATGGTGGGCACCGCCGTGTACCAGGTCGGGCGGACGTCCTGGAACCAGGAGAAGAACTTCAGTGCATTGAAGCCCGGCGTGCAGACGACGGACGCGCCGGCGGCAATGCTGGACAGGGTCGCCGCGATAAGGCCGTGGATGTGGAACAAAGGCATGATGTTCAGGCAGACATCCTCCTGGCGCAGCGCCAGGGTATTGCCGATGTGGTAGGCCGATGCGGTGACGTTGGTGTGCGTCAGGGGCACGATCTTGGGGCGCGAGGTGGTGCCGGAGGTGTGCAGGACAAGGGCGATGTCGTCCGCCTGCGCGAGTCCGCCATGAGACGGTGGCTGCGCCGCCAGGGAGCCCTGCAATGTGAAGTCGCCGGCCGCGTCGCCGGGAA
The DNA here is from genome assembly GCA_966211925.1 of uncultured Hyphomicrobiales bacterium. Taxonomy (GTDB): domain Bacteria; phylum Pseudomonadota; class Alphaproteobacteria; order Micropepsales; family Micropepsaceae; genus Rhizomicrobium. The sequence goes on from CBIHOI010000005.1 coordinate 66,056, forward strand.
CCAGCCGCACCAACGGGATGCCACGCGCGGCGGCGATTGCCAGAGCTGGACTTTCCATGCCCTCGAGTACGACCAGTGCTTTCGCGTTCAGGTCGGAGAGATAGAAGTCGAATTCCTCGGCCCGGTAGGCGGGATTGAGAGGCGCCGTGGTGGCGCCGCAGGCTATGGCGATGAAAGCGGCTGCCATCTCCGGCCCGTTGGGCAGCACCAGGGCGACGCGGTCGCCGCGTCCAATGCCCATGGCGTTGAGCGACTGCACGGTGCGCGCCGCCAGGGCGCGAAGGCCGTCATGGGTGAGCGAGGTACGATCCGGTGCGCCGATGGCCGGCGCATCGCCCGGCCCTGCCTCAAGAAGAGCTGATAGGGTGTCGGCGAGATAGAGCTGGGACATTGTTTTTCTTTCCCGCGTTGTTCGCAGTTGCACTCAAAACTAAACGCGGTGGGGAGGGTGCCAATCCGCCTCGCGCATGGCAATAAAGATCATGGAACCGTCAATTATGAAAATACATTCAGAAACCAAAGTCGCGGGAAGCAGCGCCGGCGTTCAGCTTGTCATCGGCATTGTCTGCATGGTGATGATCGCCAACCTGCAATATGGCTGGAACCTTTTCGTCAATCCCATCGATCACGCGCATCATTGGGGACGGGCCGCGATCCAGGTGGCGTTCAGTATCTTTGTGGTGACGGAAACCTGGCTGGTGCCGGTGGAAAGCTGGTTTGTCGATCGCTTCGGGCCGCGCATCGTGGTCATGGCCGGTGGTGTCCTGGTGGCCTTGGCCTGGACGATCAATTCTGTCGCGGCCTCGCTGCCGGTTCTGTATGGCGCGGCGGCGCTGTCGGGCATTGGCGCCGGCGCGGTCTACGGCACCTGCCTTGGCAATGCGCTGAAATGGTTTGTCGGCCGCCGGGGGCTTGCGGCCGGCATGACAGCCGCCGGGTTCGGCGCCGGCGCGGCGGCAACGGTGGTGCCGATCCGCGAAGTCATCCTGACCCATGGCTACCAGTCCGCCTTTCTTTGGTTCGGGTTGGGCCAGGGCGCGGTGATTGTGATCGCATCACGGTTCCTGCGCGCGCCCCGCAAGGAGGCCGTGGGCGCTGCGACGGGACCCAACCTTCAGATCGGCCGCAGCTTCCGGCCTGTGGAAACCCTGAAGACGCCGCTGTTCTGGGTGTTGTACCTGATGTTCGTGCTGGTGGCGGCCGGCGGCCTGGTGGTGACGGCGCAACTGGCATCTATTGCCGTGGATTTCGGCGTTGCCGAAACGCCTTTGTCCATTTTGGGCGTGACGGGCACGGTTCTGACCCTGGCGCTGGTGGTGGACAATGTCCTGAACGGACTGGCGCGGCCTTTCTTCGGCTGGGTGTCCGACAAGATCGGCCGCGAGCCGACCATGTTCATCGCCTTCATGCTGGCCGCGGCTGCCATCGGCATGTTGGCGCTGTACGGCCGCAATCCCACATGGTTCCTGGTTGCCGGCGGGATGATCTATTTCACCTGGGGCGAAATCTACAGTCTGTTCCCGGCAACCTGTACCGATTGTTATGGACCGCGCTTCGCCACCACCAATGCCGGCATGCTTTACACAGCCAAGGGAACCGCGGCCCTGCTGGTGCCGTTGGCCAGCGTGATCAGCGCCGGTGGAGACTGGCACACCGTCTTGTGGCTCGGCGCCGGCGCCAATGTCGTGGCGGCGCTGATGGCGATGCTGGTATTGCGCCCCATGCGTAGGTCACATCAGCTATCGCGCGGCTGACAGCCCTCTTGTCGCAGCAAAGCGGGTCTGAAAGGATTTTCATTTTTCATCGGGGACTTCTTCAGGGCAAGCGACCTAAACAGCACGGGCAAACGAGGAATAGCCCATGCTTCGCAATATTGTTGCCGCTGCTACTCTCCTGACCGTCACCATGGGCTGCGCGCCTTTCAGCCAGGCGGACGAATTATCCCTGTCCCCCGACCAGGTGTCCCTGATCGATAACACTTGTTCCGACGTTATGGGATTGCGCAAGGGCGAGTTCTATTTCGGCGAATGCAAGGACAGCCTGGCCCATTCCCTCGCGCGCAAGGTGGCTGCCGAAGCATCCAGCCGGTCCTACGCGGATTGCCGCCATCAGGGCCTGCCCGAAGGTTCCGCAGCCTTGTCGTCCTGCATCCTGAATTCGGACCAGCCTTCCATGCGCCGCACATCGGCTGCACCGCAGGCCGTGCCGGTGTCCTTTGCCGGCGCGCTCATCGAAAGCGGTAAAAGCTATTACAGCATCACTCCCAGCGTGCAGTGGCAACGCAAGCGGTACGCCTGCGCCCAGCTTGGCCTGATGCCCAACGGCGGTCTGTTTGGCGAGTGCGTCGCCAGCCTTGAAGGTGCGCTGCTTCCCAATCCGGGTTGATCGCTGCTTGTTGATATTTAGCACATTGGGAGGGCGCGTAGTCTGCAGCCGTTCCCGGATGCGGACCGCCTGAAACATGCTTGCCATTGTACGTCTGGCGCTGAAGCGTCCCTATACCTTTGTGGTGATGGCGATCCTGATTGCCATCTTCGGCGGCCTCGCGGCCGTCCGAACGCCGACGGATATCTTTCCGGATATTCGTATCCCCGTGATCGCGGCTGTCTGGACTTATCGCGGCCTGTCGCCCGACGACATGGCGGGCCGCGTGATTTATTATTATGAGCGTCAGCTCTCCACGGCGGTCAACGATATCGATCACATCGAGAGCCAGTCGCTGTCTGGCGTTGGCATCGTCAAGATTTTCTTCCATCCCGGGGTGGATATCCGCACCGCCACCGCCCAGGTCACCTCGCTGTCCCAGACGGTCCTGAAGCAGATGCCGCCGGGCATCACGCCACCACTGATCCTCAATTATAATGCCTCCACCGTGCCGATCCTGCAGCTTGCGCTGTCCAGCACGACGCTGGGCGAAAAGGACATCTATGACCTGGGGCAGAACTTTATCCGGCCTTCGCTAGCCTCGGTACAGGGCGCGGCGATTCCGTCGCCTTATGGCGGCCGGGAACGCCAGATCCAGCTCGATGTCGATCCCCAGGCGCTGAGCGCGCATGGCCTGTCCGCGGCCGATATCGGCAATGCCCTGACCAACCAGAACCAGATTATTCCGGCCGGAACCATCAAGATCGGCGCCTTCGAATACAATGTGAAGCTCAACAACAGTCCCGACCTGGCGGAACAGCTCAACGATCTTCCCGTCAAGCAGGTGAATGGCGCGACGATCTACATGCGGGACGTGGCGCATGTGCGCGATGGCGCGCCGCCCCAGCGCAATGTGGTGCGCATGAATGGCCACCGCGCGGTGCTGATGACCGTGCTCAAGAGTGGCGCGGCCTCCACTCTCGATATCGTGGACAGCGTGAAGTCCATCCTGCCCCGCCTGCGCGAGACCCTGCCAAAGGCACTCACCGTTGCGCCGCTGGCCGATCAGTCCATCTTTGTGCGTGCCGCCGTGTCGGGCGTCATCAAGGAGGGCATCATTGCCGCCGCGCTCACCAGCGTGATGATCCTGCTGTTCCTGGGAAGCTGGCGATCCACGCTTGTGATTGTCATTTCCATCCCGCTCGCCATCCTGTTTTCGATTGCACTGTTGTCGGCGCTGGGACAGACCCTCAACATCATGACCCTGGGCGGTTTGGCGCTGGCAGTCGGCATTCTGGTGGACGACGCCACGGTCACCATCGAGAACATCAACTGGCACCTGGAACAGTACAAGACCGTGCCGCAGGCTATCCTGGACGGTGCCCAGCAGATCGTGGGCCCGGCCTTCGTCTCGCTGCTCTGCATCTGCATTGCCTTCGTGCCGATGTTCTTCCTGCCCGGCATTTCCGGCTTTCTTTTCGCGCCCATGGCCGAGGCGGTGGTCTTCGCGATGATCGGCTCTTTTATTCTTTCGCGCACCCTGGTGCCGACCATGGCCAGCTATTTCCTGGTCGCGCATGGCGACGGCAAGGACACCGCCGTCGCCCGGTCCCACGACGCTGGCGAGGGCCATCACCCGAAAAACCCGCTGGTACGCTTCCAGCATGGTTTTGAGACCCGGTTCGCCAAGATGCGGACGGCCTATCATGGCTATCTAGTCTTGGCCGTGGAGCGTCGCAGGCTGTTCGCCGCCAGCTTCCTGGTTTTTGCCTTGCTGTCTTTGGGACTGATCCCGTTCCTGGGCGAGAACTTCTTTCCGGCCGTTGATGCCGGGACCATATCGCTGCACGTCCGCGCTCCCATCGGCATGCGGATCGAGGAGACGGCAGCGCTTTTCGACCATATCGAAAAGGCGATACGCGACGAAATCCCGCCCGATCAGCTGGACTCCATCGTGGACAATATCGGGTTGCCGGTCAGCGGCACCAACCGCGCCTATCTCAACACCGGCGGCGTGGGTCCGGAGGATGGCGACATCCTGATCAGCCTGAAGGAAGGCCACGCCCCAACGGCGGACTATGTGAAGGCCCTCCGTACTGCGCTGCCGCGGTCTTTTCCCGGCTCGTCCTTCGCGTTCCTGCCGGCCGACATCGTCAGCCAGATCCTGAATTTCGGCTCACCCGCACCGATCGACGTGCAGGTTTCCGGTCCCAGCAAGCGCCAGAATGAGATCTATGCCGCGCTTGTTGCCAAGCGCATGTCGGCCATTCCCGGCGCCGCTGACGTGCGCCTGCAGCAATCATCCCACTATCCGGAATTCGGCATCAATGTTGACCGCACGCGGGCCGGCCTGACTGGCATCACCGAGAAGGACGTCACCAATTCCATGGTGGTAAACCTGGCGGGCAGTTCACAGGTGGCGCCCGCCTATTGGCTCAATCCCAAGAACGGCGTGTCCTATCCCATCGTGATCCAGACCCCGCAATATCGCCTGGACACGCTGAGCCAGCTCAAGGCACTGCCGATCACCGGAAGCTCCGGCAGCACGACCCAGATCCTGGGCGGCATGAGCGAGATACGTCGCCAGAACAGCGACGCGGTCGTTTCGCACTATGCCATCCAGCCCACCTTCGATGTCTATGCGGCGACCCAGGGCGCGGACCTCGGCACCGTGGCGCGTGGCATCCAGAAGGTTCTCGACGATACCGCGAGCCAGTTGCCGCCGGGCGCCACCGTCGCGGTGCGCGGACAGGTGGACACGATGCACGAAGCCTTTTCCGGGTTGGTCTTCGGCTTGGCCGAGGCGATTATCCTGATCTACCTGCTGATCGTGGTGAACTTCCATTCCTGGTCCGATCCGTTTGTGATCGTGATGGCATTGCCCGGCGCGCTCGCCGGCATCGCCTGGACGCTGTTCGCCACCCATACCTCCATCAGTGTGCCGGCCCTCACCGGCGCCATCATGTGCATGGGTGTGGCGACGGCCAACTCGATCCTGGTGGTCAGTTTCGCGCGCGAGCGGCTGGACGTCACGGGCGATGCGGTCAAGGCCGCGATCGAAGCGGGCGTGACGCGCTTTCGCCCCGTGCTGATGACGGCGCTGGCAATGATCATCGGCATGGCGCCGATGGCCCTGGGCATGGGTGAGGGCGGCGAGCAGAACGCGCCCCTGGGCCGTGCCGTGATCGGTGGCCTGATGTTCGCCACCTTTGCCACGCTGTTCTTTGTTCCCGCCGTTTTCGTGCTGGTGCGCGGCCGGCCGACCTCTGCCCCCGATCCCATCATGGGAGGTATCCCTGTCCCCGGAGAATGAAACCATGCAGCGCAACCTCAAGCGCATCGGCATCGCGGCCCTTTGCATCGCGGCGGTGATCGTGGCGCTCGGTGCCTATGTGCGCCTGAGCGAAGCCAGCAGCCTGAGAACGTGGACGCGCGAGGCGCAGCTACCGACGGTGGCGCTTATCTCGCCGACCGGCACTGGCAAGGACCAGGCGCTGGCGTTGCCGGGCACACTGCAGGCTTATTACGACGCGAAGATTTACGCGCAGGTGCCCGGCTATGTGCATGCCTGGTTCAAGGATATCGGCGCCCCCGTCAAGAAGGGCGACCTTCTAGCGGTGATCGACACCCCGGAACTGGACCAGCAGATCAGCCAGGCCCGCGCCGACTTGGGTTCGGCCACGGCCGCCCAGAAGCTTTCCGCGCTTACCGCCGGGCGCTGGCGCGACCTGATGCGGCAGGACGCGGTGGCTCGTCAGGACGTGGATGTGAAGGAAGCTGACCTGGCGGCCAAGACCGAGGCCATGAAATCAGCCAAGGCAAACCTGGATCGTCTGCTGGCGACAAAGCAATTCGCCCGCATCGTTGCTCCTTTCAATGGTGTGGTGACGGGACGCAGCGCCGATATCGGTTCTCTGGTCAGCACGTCAGCCAGTGGTACGCCGCTGTTCAGCGTCGCGGATGTGCACGATCTGCGCCTGTATGTGGACGTTCCCCAGTCTTATACCGCCCAGATCGTTCCGGGCATGACTGTTTCGCTGACGGTTCCGGAACATCCGGGACGCACTTTCAAGGCCAAGCTTGTGTCGTCCTCCGGCGCGATCAGCGCGCAGACCTCCACAATGCTGGTTCAGTTCGAGGCGGACAATCAGGACGGACTACTGAAGCCCGGCGGGTTTGCGCAGGTCAGTCTCGGCTTGCCGGCTGCGTCGTCCATGCTGCGCCTGCCCGCGAGTGCGCTGATGTTCCGCGCTGCGGGCTTGCAGGTGGCGACTCTGGGACCGGACGACAGGATCGTGATGAAGCCGATCACGATCGGCACCGATCTGGGCACCAATGTGATCGTCGCTTCTGGCCTCTCGCCGCATGACCGGGTCGTGAACAATCCGCTGGATTCGATGGCAACCGGCGACCGCGTTCGAGTTGAGAACCCTAGTTAACATATTGAAATATAATGAGAAAGCGTGGCGTACAGCGAATTCATAAAGTAAGCCCGTTTTTGTGACACTTTTATGAAGACGGCCGGTGGAAAGCCTCTTGCGCGGGAAAGGGATGTTGCATGCGTATCCTGATCGTCGAAGACGAGAAGAAGCTGATCGACATTTTGCAGCGCAGCCTGAAGTCTGAGGGCTACACTGTCGATGGCGTCAGTACCGCCGCCGAAGGTCTGGATTACATCAAGACCTATCATTATGACTTGGTGATCCTGGACCTTCAGCTTCCTGACGGGACTGGTACGAGCCTGCTGCGGCGGATGCGGGAAATGGGACACAGCATGCCGGCACTGATCCTCACCGCACGCAGCGACCTCGAAAGCAAGGTGACGAATTTCCAGGCCGGGGCAGACGATTACGTGATCAAGCCGGTGGCGATGGCGGAGCTGTCCATTCGCGTCCAGGCTTTGCTGCGCCGCGGGCCTGCGTTGCAGGAAAATGTGCTCAAGGCAGGAACGCTGGAAATGAACCGGCTGACGCGACAAGTCCGGCGCGACGGCAAGCGCATAGAGCTCAGCCCCCGGGAATATTCCCTGCTGGAATATCTCTTCCTGCATTCCGGCCGCATCCTATCGCGCAACATGATCGTCGAAAAGATATGGGATCAGTCCTTTGAAGGCCTGACCAACATCGTGGATGTCTATATCGGCCATCTTCGCCGCAAGATCGATGAAGGGCATGAGCCCAAGATGATCCGCACCGTGCGCGGCCTTGGTTACATGCTCGATACTGAACAATTGCAATGATCCTTCGCTCCATCACCTCGCGGCTGGTATTTTCCTATTGCCTGCTGTTGGTGTTGCTGGGCGGTGCATTCCTCGCATTCACGGTCACCAGCTTTCAGTATTACACCCGCGAATCCATCGCCAAGACTCTGGCCATCCGTGCGCAGGAGATCTGGAATCTTTCAGAAGGCTCGTTGGATCGTCCCGACAGGCTGGCAGACATTGTCAACCGCCGCTTCTCGCCGGAATCCCAGGACCGCTTTATCCGCATCCGCGCGGGCGATACCCTTATATACCGCTCCGGCCCGCCGGGCGGTGGCGACTTCGTGCCTTCGACGGTGCCAAATCTTCCCGTGGCGGATACAGAGTCATCGCCAAAGGCTCGCCTGATCGGCAGCCTTATCCTCTACACCCGTGGCTTCACGGATTCAGCGGGACGAAAATTCATTGTCGATGCCGGGCAATCCTATCAGTTCGCCCGCGGTGCCCAGTCGCGCCTGGCCACGACGCTGTTCGTCGGATTACCCGTACTGCTGCTGTTGGCGGCCTTGGCGGGCTATGTGCTGATGCGCAGCGCGTTGACGCCGGTCGAGGTGATGATCAACGCTGCGGAAACCTACACCTTCAACGATCCGCACAAGCGGTTGCCCATGGTGGGAACAGAGCCCCGGATCGAGGCGCTGGGGCTGGCGCTGAACCGCATGCTGGACCGCCTGGACGCCGCCTATTCCCATGTCAGCCGCTTTTCCGCCGACGCCGCCCATGAGTTGCGAACGCCCTTGACCATCATTCGCGGCGAACTGGAGCTGGTTGCTGCCGGTCCTCAGCTTTCGCCGGACATCGCCAACGCCATCAGCAATACGCTGGAGGAAATGACGCGGCTTTCGGGAATCGTGGACAGCTTGATCACGCTTTCACGGATGGAGAGCATGTGGGGCAAGACCTCCCATGCTCCGGTCGATCTTCAGGCGTTGGCTGAGGAAACCATTGAGCAGATGAGCCTGATGGCGGAGGAAAAGCAGATCGTGTTGTCGCGTCCGGTGAGTGCGCCGGTGGTGGTGGCCGGAGATCGCGACCGGTTAAAGCAAGTGCTGGTCAATCTCATCGACAACGCCATCAAATATACCCCCAATGGCGGCAAGGTGTCCGTGGAAACCGGTATCGACGGCGACATGGGTTTCATCGCGGTCGAAGACAGCGGTATCGGCGTCGATCTCGCGCATCAGGAACGGATATTCGATCGATTCTATCGCGTCCTGCCCGACCGCGGCGATATCGGCGCGGGGCTGGGCCTTGCGATCGTCAAGTCGATCTGTCACGCCCATGGTGGCGCGGTGACGCTGCGCAGTATGCCGGAGTTCGGAAGCTGCTTTCGGGTGGAATTCCCGTTGCTGGGTGCGGAAAGAAAAATGGCCGCCGCGGAATCCGCGGCGGCCAATCATTCCCGCAAGAGCTGATGGCTCAGAACGGATAGTAACGCAGGCTCGTAAAGATCATGCTGTCGTCGGTGGTGGGCTTAATGCCGCCGGCGCCGCCGAAAGCCGTCAGGTGGGTATAGGAATACTGCGCCCCAACGCGCACCTGGCCGAAGTGGCCCTGATAGGTTTTCCACCAGAAGCCAACAGTGGCCTGGTTCTCGGTTTCCAGGTTGGGCGAGCAGGCGCCGCCTTCCACCAGGCAACCCGCCAGCGTGTAGGCGGGATTGCCCAGGCCCAGATGCTGGGCGCCGACATCGAAGTACTTGTTCTTCTGCGCTTCCTGGCCGGCATAGCCGTACAGGTCGAAGCTGGACGAGGCGTGCCAGGTGGCGCCGGCCATCATGGTGGTCTCCTGGGCCGGCGCCAGCGTGCCGTCCGGGCGGAAGGTCACGTCGGGCAGCTGGCCAGAGCCATAGCGACCGATGCCAGTGCCGGTCATCGCGGTGATCTGCAGGTCCAGGGTCTTGGGGATTGCAGTCCAGGCAATCGAGCCGCCGAACCCGCCGCCCGACTGGTCGTTGTTGCCGATATGGGCGGGCAGGGCGAGCGCATTGGTGGCGTTGACGTTGATGCGGTCATAGAAGTCCCGATACAGCCCGAAAATTTCGACATGCAGCGGCTGGGCGCCATCGATCTTGGGCTCCCAGGCGAGCTTGCCGATCAGGTCGGGAATGTGGTTCAGCGAATAATTGTTGGCACTGTTGAACAGCGAGCCGCCGCCATGGACGTTGGTCACACTAACGCCGGTTGCAGTGGCCGAATTCGGCGCGAAGGTGGTCTGGGGATTTTCGATCGAGAAGGCGGCCCAAAGTTCATGATTCCAGTTCTTCACGATGCGCAGCTGCGGCTGGCGGGCCCAATTGAAGCCCACGACATACTGCGCTTCGATGGTGGCCGGTGCTACTTCATTGCGCGGCGTGATACCCTTGCTGTTCAAGGTCAATAGCGACCAGTTCTGGCCGGCCAGGATTTCCAGGCCTTCCGCGTCCCAGTCGATGGTGCCATAGATGTTGCGAATGCGAAGATTGTAGGAATTGCTTTCGTTGGAGTTGGCGCTCTGCGCCGCGCCCAGAAAGTCCATTTCGTCATACATCGCAACGTGCGTGTTGGCATTGATGTTGCCCTGGACCAGCAGCGACAGGCGGCTCTGGCGCGCGGTGAAGCGCGATTCCGACACATGCGCGGCGGGCTGGTTGCCGAAGGGAATGCCGTTGTAACTGGAACCGACATCGGCGGTTTCGCTGCGCGAACGGTAAATGCCTTCCGAGGCCAGGAAGCCGCCCAGCGTCACCTTGACGGGGCCGAAGTCTTCGCTGGCATCGGCAAACGCCGGCGTTGCCACCATCATCGCCATGATCGCGCCAATGCTCGCGCCTGTGCGTTTCGAAATTCTGATCGTCATTTGGAGTATCCCATTCCCACTCTGCGGCCATCAGCGGCCGCTACGCGCGTGGGTAGTCGTGCTGCACGACGGTTTTGCAACAGCGCAGATTTATAAGTGTATTTTAATGCAGCCTTTAGTTTGCTTTCATTCAATAGGGAAGTATTCGCAGGGCAGCGCCAAATGCAGTTCCTGTTGTCACGGTACCGCAACAAACCGGGCCTATCCGCTGCATGACTTCCGCAAGGAAGACCGCACGCAAATGTCTGCGTGCGACACTGAAGGGAAACAACATGAACACTGCTTTCAAGACGGCCATGCGCATGGCTGGTGGGGCCGCGCTGAGCGCATGGATCGCGACATCGGCCATGGCGGCCGACATTACCGGTGCGGGTTCGACCTTCGTCTATCCGATTTTGTCGAAGTGGTCGGCCTCCTATACCGGCGGCAGCAAGATTAACTATCAGTCGATCGGGTCGGGCGGTGGCATCGCCCAGATCAAGGCGAAGACCGTGACCTTCGGCGCCTCCGACATGCCAATGAGCGTGGCGGATCTGGGCGCCGTGGGCCTGACCCAGTTTCCGGTCATCGTGGGCGGCGAGAGCGTGGTGGTGAATGTGCCGGGAATCGCGGCTGGCCAGCTCGTACTGGATGGCCCCACCCTGGCGAATATCTATCTGGGCAAGATCAAGAAGTGGGACGACGCGGCAATCAAGAAGCTTAATCCCAAGCTCGCCTTGCCGAGCAATGCCATCCTCGTTGTACATCGTTCGGACGGCTCCGGCACCACCTATATCTTTGCCAACTATCTTTCCAAGGTCAGCCCGGAATGGCAGAGCCAGGTCGGTGCGGCAACGGCGGTTGACTGGCCGACGGGCGTCGGCGCCAAGGGCAATGAAGGCGTTGCGGGTTCAGTCTCGCAGCTTCCCGGTTCGATCGGCTATGTCGAGTATGCCTACGCGATGCAGAACCATCTGACCTACACCAAGCTGGTCAACAAGGCCGGCAAGACCTTGTCGCCCTCGATCGAGACCTTCAAGGCAGCCGCCGCCAGCGCCGACTGGGTCGGCGCGCGTAACCAGGCCTTCAACATGGTCCTGGTGGACCAGCCCGGCGCGCAAGCCTGGCCGATCACCGGCGCGACCTGGGTGATCATGTACAAGAAGCCCGTGGATACCGCCGCGGCCGGCGAGACCCTGAAGTTCTTCAAATGGGCTTATGAGAAGGGCGATGCCATGGCATCCAGTCTCGACTATGTCCCTCTGCCGGAAAATGCGGTGAAGGCGATCGAGGCCAGCTGGAAGGATATCCAGACCTCCGGAATGTAAAACCTTTCGACAGTTCTTTTATTTGCCTTAAGGAAAGGCCGGCAGAGAAAATCTCTGCCGGCCTTTTCGTTTCGGGCAATGCAACGAAGTGGTTCGTGGTGCATCGCAACCGGACGCTGCTACCGACTATCATCCGACATACCAACCACCGTCATCCGGTTGAGGTGCATTCCATATTTCCGGAAATGAATTTTTATGAACGCTTCTTAATACTTCCCGAAAGTCTCGTTTATGCGACAGGCCTAGCCTTGCTGCGTCGGAGTGCAGACGTCCGTATGGAGCGTTGCAGGCGTTTTCAGCCCGAATTGGAGAGGCTCCACAGAGAGGACGCCGCTCCACCATCTGATCTGTAGGTCAATACATTTTCAAAAACGGGGGGAATTCATGGGAAGATTGCTGCTGGTCGATGACAACCAGCTTTACCGACTGGGCATTCGTGAACTGGTCCGCACGGTGCGGCCTGAGTTGGAAATACTCGAAACAAATCGCTATGCCTCGGCCCGTTCGCTGCTGCGCGAATGGCCGGATATCGCGGTCATCATGATGGACATAAAAGTCCCTGATTGCGGTGGTTTTGTCGGCTTGTTCCAGCTACGGACCGAATATCCGCGGATTCCGATCATTATCTTCTCCACCAGCGCGGACCCTGAATCCGTCAGCCGTGCGCTGGCGTTCGGCGCGGCGGGGTATATTTCAAAATCCGCGCCCTGCGACGTGATTGAGCGAACGCTCAAGGCCACGCTGTCGGAAAAGGAATGGACGCCGGCGCCCATTATCGCAGGCGAGAATCAGATCAACCCGATCGCCGCGCTGTCACCGGCACAGTTGCGGGTTTTGCGGGGATTGAAGCGCGGTCTCAGAAACAAGGAAATCGCTTTTGAGCTGGGATTGGCGGAAAAGACAGTGAAAGCCTACATGAGCGTTCTGTATCGCAAGCTCGGCGTGAACAGCAGGACACAGGCTCTGCTCCTGCTTCAGGAAGTGCCGCTGGACTTGCCTTTCCGGGGCGAAATGCTTTCCACGGAAGCCGTTCCTTAACGGTGGGCGGTGTCCCCGTGCAGATTGGCAGGGGGACACCGCCGAACTTTTTGCTGCACGTTGTGGAGGTGCTGCAACACTCGACCAAAGTCCATATATGTCTTCTCCCCCGGCGGTGCCAAAAGGCCGAACCAAGCTGGACCCATACCGGCAGCCGATTACATCAGAGGGGAACTACTGAATGAATTATCAATCCAAGACGCGCATCCGCCTTGCCGGTGGCGCTGCCATCGTGGCGTTGAGCGCTACGGGCGCTCTGGCTCAGCAGGGCGTAGAGCAGGTCGTGGTTTCCTCGACCCGCCTCCAGAGCGCCGGTTTCGACGCTCCGACCCCGACGACGGTCGTGAGTTCTGCCGACCTGCAGGCCGCGGCGCAGCCGAACGTCTTTGACGCAATCACCCAGTTGCCCGCTCTGCAGGGCTCCACCGGTGTCGGCTACAATACCGGCTCCACGACCACCGGCCTGACCGGCCTGTCGGCCCTCGGCCTGCGTGGTCTGTCTCCGCTGCGTACGCTTGTCCTTCTCGACAGCCAGCGGGTCGTCGGCGGCAATTTCAATGGTGCGGTTGACGTCAGCCAGATGCCGCAGATGCTGATCCAGCGTGTTGACGTGGTGACCGGCGGTGCCAGCGCCTCCTGGGGTTCGGACGCTGTTGCCGGCGTGATCAACTTCGTCACCGACAAGAAGTTCGAAGGCTTCAAGATGAACGCCCAGGCGGGCCTTTCCACCTATGGCGATGTCGGCAATGCCACCTTCCAGGCTGCGGCGGGTACCAGCTTCGCCGGCGGCCGCGCCCATTTCGAAGTCGCGGGCGAATATTCCTACAGCGATGGCCTGCTGCCGCGTTATCCGGTGGCGGGACAGCATACCGCCCAGCCGAACATCGGTGGGCGCACCATCGCGCGCCAGTCGGGTACGTCCAGCTACAATTCCGATAGCGTCACGCCTGCCGGCCAGCCGCGTACGGTTTATGGCCAGCTGACGCAGGGCACGAGCACTGCGGCTTATGGCCTGATCACCAGCGGCCCCAAGGCGTATACCACCTTCTCCGATGGCTCGGCGGTCCCCTATGCGCTCGGCGGCAGTTGCACCAAGAGCGCGACGGGCGCCCTATCGGGCAATATTGGCGGCACCTGCTTCGGAACGGCGTCGCAGCCTGGCGACCAGAATGCGTCGCACCAGTTCACCCAGGGCCTGTACGATCCCCTGACGCGCGGCAACGTTTACATGCGCCTGTCGTATGATCTGACGCCGACCACGGAAATCTACGCCACCCTGAACTATGGCGTCAGCCGTACCCAGAACACGCCGGCGCAGGGCAACTCGTCCAAGTCCAGCATGACCCTGCGGTGCGACAACGCCTATCTACCTTCGACCGGCCTTTTCGGCTCCGGCTTGAACGCGGTCGATACCAAGAACGCCTGCCTTGCAGCCTATCCGGGCAACGCCATTAGCTATGGCAGCGACTGGGCAAACATCCCGGTCGACCAGCAGATGTTCCTGATGCGCACTCAGCGCCGTTTCGTGGTGGGTGGCGACGGCAATTTTGACCTGTTCGGCAAGAGCTGGAACTGGGACTCCTACTTCCAGCACGGCGAGACCGATACCTCGATCAAGATCTACAATATGCCCCTGTCGAACGCCCCGGTCGATCCGGCCACGGGCAAGGTGAATGGCGCGTTGTCGCGCTTTAACCTGGCGCAGGATGCCGTGGTCAATTCGGCGGGCAATATCGTCTGCCGCAATACCGTCGCCCAGCTGAATGGCTGCGTGCCCTTCAATCCATTCGGCGGCGACCTGACGGCCAGCCAGATCGCATATTTCGACAACCAGAACGGTCCTGGCGGCACCACGCTTGGACCGACGACGATCCAGACCGTCCGCCAGGAAGCTTTCAGCTTCGCCGTTAACGGTTCGCCCATTGAAGACTGGGCCGGCCCGATCGCGGTTGCCGCTGGTTACGAGTATCGCGAAGAGCATTACTCGCAGCGTGCCGACCCCTACGCGGCTGGTGTTTCCGCGTCCACGCCGGCGACCGTCAACGAACCTTGCACGGATCCGGCCATCGACTGCGGCCTGACGAGCGCGGGCAGCCTGGGTGCCTGGAACGCCGGCAACTATCACAACGGCCGCGGCACCTATCACGTGAACGAAGTGTTCTTGGAGTTGGGCGTTCCGCTGCTGAACGACAGCTTCTGGGGCAAGGCTGACCTCGACCTCGCGGGCCGCCATGCGCGGTACTCGACGGCGGGTGACGCCAACACCTGGAAGGTGGGCGTGACTTGGGATACGCCGATCCCCGGCATCCGCCTGCGCGCTTTGCAGTCGCGTGACGTTCGCGCCCCGAACCTGTCGGAACTGTTCTCGCCCCCGCAGGGCCTGAACGGCAGCTTCACCAACGAGTTCACGGGTCAGCCGAACCAGCAGATCATCTCCGTCAACGAAGGCAACACGCTGCTGAAGCCTGAAACCTCGCAGACGACTGAGCTGGGCATTGTCTGGCAGCCGGACTTCATCCCGGGCTTCCAGGCGTCGGTCGACTATTACCGTATCGGCGTGAAGGGCGTGGTGCAGGCGCTGGGCCAGCAGACGATTGAAGACTTCTGCTTCCGCGGCATCCAGCTTTATTGCGGCCAGGACGCGATCACGACTGCCAATGGCGTCAATCAGAGCGCTGCCAATCCCGGCGGTCCTCCGGGTCCGGCCTATGTGGGATCGGTTCCGAACCAGGTCTTCCAGATCCACTCCAAGGCGTTCAATGCTGCGAGCCTGCTGACGGATGGCTTCGACTTCGAAACCAGCTACCAGTTCGACCTGCAGGACTATGACGTACCGGGTGCCTTCCAGTTGCGTTCGCTGATCAATCACACCAGCAAATACATCCTGGATTCCGGCATTCCCGGCTCGCAGAGAAATCAGGAACTGGCTGGCGCGCTCGGCGGTGGTGGCAACAGCCAAACCTACAACCAGACGGGCGGCAACGTGCTGACCTGGAAGCTCCAGGAAACACAGAGCTACCAGAACGATGTCTGGGGCTTCAACGTCACGGAGCGTTGGTACGCAGGCGGCGTGTTCACCAACAAGAACACCCTGGTTTGCGCGCCGGGTACCTGTCCGGTCCCGACCACCCAGACCCCGACCATCAACTTCAACAATGTTGATGCGGTCCTGTATCTGGATATCGGCGCAAACTGGAATGTCAGCGACAAGACGCAGCTGTACACGAAGGTCGATAATCTGACCAATATCCGTCCGCCGGACACGGGTGGTCAGAACGCCAACAACACTTTGTACGATGTTGTCGGTCGCATGTACCGCATCGGTGTGCGCTTCGCGAACTAGACGAAAGTCACAACCAGGAACCAGGGCTCCCGGAAACGGGGGCCCTTTTTCTATGTTCTGACGAGGCTGATATTGCGGCGTCGGCAGCGCTGCAAAATTCTCAGTTGTGCGCGTAGACCGGGGCCGGAGTTTCGCGGCGATCGGAAGCCGTCAGCCGCATGGCCAAACTTTCCAGGAACGTTTCGCGGCCCGATCTGAGCTGTGTCAGCAGCAGCAGAAAAAGGTTTGGCGCCAGGGTTTGGACAATTTCGGACCGATCCTCTGATCCGCGGCAGTCGTCCAGCACACCCATCGCCAGGCAAAGATATCGCTGCGCCTTCCACA
>CBIHOI010000006.1:0-81149 GCA_966211925.1 uncultured Hyphomicrobiales bacterium
GGCGACAATGGTTCGGGCATGCATGTCCACCAGTCGATCTGGAAGGGCGGCAAGCCGCTTTTTGCGGGTTCAGGATATGCGGACCTGTCGGACCTGTGCCTGTTCTACATCGGCGGCATCATCAAGCATGCCAAGGCGCTGAATGCCTTCACCAACCCGCTGACCAACAGCTACAAGCGCCTGATCCCCGGCTTTGAAGCCCCGGTGCTGCTGGCCTATTCGGCCCGCAACCGTTCGGCCTCCTGCCGCATCCCGCACTCCTCCTCGCCCTACGGCAAGCGCGTGGAAGTTCGTTTCCCCGATCCGGGTGCGAACCCCTATCTCGCTTACGCGGCGATGCTGATGGCCGGCCTTGACGGCATCGAGAACAAGATCCATCCGGGCGGCCCGATGGACAAGGACCTGTACCACCTGCCGCCGGAAGAGCTGGCCAAGGTTCCGCAGGTCTGCGGCAGCTTGCGCGAAGCCCTGGACAGCCTGAAGGAAGACCATGCCTTCCTGCTGAAGGGCGGCGTGTTCGACAAGGACTTCATCGAAGCCTATATCGACCTCAAGTATCAGGACGTGTACGCCTTCGAGCACACGCCCCATCCGGTCGAGTTCGCGATGTACTATTCGGTCTGATTTTTTCAGATTTGGCGAAAGGGGCGCGGCGCAAGCTGCGCCCTTTTTGTTTAAGCCGCGGCCATCGCAGCATCGGCACGCCGCACCGGCAGGGTGATGAACACGCTGCAGCCATGGCCGAATTCGCTTTCCATCCAGGCGCGGCCGCCATGCAGTTCGGCCAGGCCGCGCACCAGCGCCAGGCCGAGACCCGTGCCGCCGGCCTGGCGATCGAAGCGATTATCCACCTGGTTGAAGGGCGAAAAGACCTTCTCCACCTTGTCCGCGGCAATGCCGGGGCCATTGTCGCGCACCAGGATCTGGAAGTCGCCATTGGCCGCCCGGCCGCCAATCACCTCGATGCACCCGCCTGACGGGGTAAACTTGACGGCATTGCTGACCAGGTTGATCAGGATCTGCTTGACCGCGCGTTCGTCCGCCCACAGCTCGGGCGCATTGTCGTCCACCGCGATGATCAGCGCCTGGTCCTTTTCGCGCGCCTTGGTGCCGATTAGCTTGAGGGCGATGTCGAAGGTGCGCGCCGCGTCCAGGGGATGGGGCGCAAGGTCCATGCGGCCGGCCTCGATCTTGGCGACGTCCAGCAGGTCGTTGATCAGCGACAACAGATGGGCGCCGGAGGAATGGATGTCGCCGGCATAGTCGCGATAGCGTTCATTGCCCACCGGCCCGAAACATTCCTGCGAGATGATTTCCGAAAAGCCCAGGATGGCGTTCAGCGGCGTGCGCAGTTCGTGGCTCATGTTGGCCAGGAAGGCGGTCTTGGAGGCGTTGGCGGCTTCGGCTTCGAACCGCTTCTTCAACGCCTCGTCGCGGGTGTCTTCCAGCTCGTGGGCCAAGTCCTCGACCTTGAAGCGCAGGCGGGCATCCTCGGCCATCCGCTGGACCAGCGGGGCTCCGGTGACCCAGAGCTGCAGCGCCACGAACGGCGCCACGGTGCCTGTCACCCGGTCGATCGGAAGGTCGCCGAGCAGGAAGCGTGCGCCGCCGATCGCCACCAGAGGCATGATGGTGGCCGCATACATCACCATGTTGCTGCCGCGCACGACCACGAGGCCGGCCAGGACCGCCATGCTGCCGGCAGCCAGGAACAGGTGGTTGACGACATTGCCGGGCTCCCAGCACAGCCACGGCATCAGGCCCCAGGAACCGCTGACCAGGACCTGGGTGGCGATGAAAAGCCAGAGCCATTTTCGGACATCGCGCGCCGTGGCGCCGTAACGGTCCCAGGCGAACATCGCCAGCGCGCAGACGCTGACGGAGAAAATCAGGATCACCGGCAGGACAAGGCTGCGAGCGGCGGGCACATGGCCCACCGGGCCATAGGAGGAAAGCAGCGCCACAACCAGACCCCAGACGGGGGCAGCGAACCGCGCCATGCGGGCCGATTGCGCCACAAGCGCCAGCTGCACCATCAGGATGCGCTGGTCGATCTGGAGTGAGTTTCGAAGCCCGAACACGCAGGTTCCTGAAATTGGCAGGTTCACGGGCACAAGTATCGCGCTGCGGCCTTAAAATTTACTGAGCTGTTCCCGGCGGACACATCGCCTTGGGGCTCGCTTTTCATGGTTGAGGAACCGTAAAAATAGGCGTGGCCGGCCGTGATTCGCGGTTTGTGCCGTAACCCTCTACCTTCAGTTGTGATGGCAAAAGATACACGCGACCTGTTTGATGCCGGCTCTGCCGCCTCCAAGGCCTATACCGCCAAGGACATTGAGGTGCTGGAAGGGCTGGAGCCCGTGCGCCGCCGCCCCGGCATGTATATCGGCGGCACCGACGCGAACGCCTTCCATCATCTGGCGGCCGAGATCCTCGACAATTCGATGGACGAGGCCGTGGCCAACCACGCCACCACCATCACGCTGGAACTGCAGCCCGGCAATGTGCTGATCGTGCGCGACAATGGCCGCGGCATTCCTGTCGACCCGCATCCCAAGTTCAAGAACAAGTCGGCGCTGGAAGTCATCATGACCACGCTGCATGCCGGCGGCAAGTTCGACGGCAAGGCCTATGACACTTCGGGCGGCCTGCACGGCGTCGGCGCGTCGGTGGTCAATGCGCTGTCGGAATGGATGGAAGTGGAAGTGGCACGCGACAAGCATGCCTGGAAGATGCGGTTCGAGCGCGGTCATGCCATCGGCAAGCTGAAGGACATGGGTCCGGTCAACCGGCGCGGCACCATTACCAGCTTCAAGCCGGACGCGAAGATTTTCGGTGACATCGAATTCTCCCCTGCCCGGCTGCACCGCATGGCCAAGTCCAAGGCCTATCTGTTCCGCGGCGTGGAAATCCGCTGGTCGTGCGATCCCTCGCTGATCAAGGACGAGACCCCGGCCGAGGATGTGCTGAAATTCCCGGGCGGGCTGCTCGACTTCCTGCGCGGCGAGGTCGGCAAGGCGGCCACCGTGACGCCGCGCGAATTCTTCGGCAAGACCGAGAACAAGGACGGGCGCGGCGCCGTGGAATGGGCCGTGACCTGGGCGCCGTCGCGCGATCCCATCATGCGCAGCTATTGCAACACCATTCCCACCGCCATGGGCGGCACCCACGAACAGGGCCTGCGCAATGCGCTGACCAAGGCGCTGCGCACCCATGGCGAGCGCACCAACAATCGCAAGACCGCGCTGATCACCGCCGACGATGTGATGGACAGCGCCTGCGCGGTGCTGTCGGTCTTCATCCGCGAGCCGGAATTCCAGGGTCAGACAAAAGACAAGCTGTCATCCCCCGACGCCCAGCGGCTGGTGGAAAATGTGGTGCGCGACCATTTCGACCACTGGCTGGCGGAAAGCCCGAACGACGCCACGCGGCTGCTGGACTTTGTCATCGACAGCGCCGAGGACCGGCTGAAGAAGCGCCAGGAAAAGGAAACACAGCGCAAGTCCGCCACCCGCAAGCTGCGGCTGCCGGGCAAGCTGGCGGACTGTTCGCGGGATTCCGCCGAAGGCACCGAAATCTTCCTGGTGGAAGGCGACAGCGCCGGCGGCAGCGCCAAGCAGGCGCGCGAGCGGGGCACCCAGGCGATCCTGCCCCTGCGCGGCAAGATTTTGAACGTGGCCAGCGCCGCGGCGGGCAAACTGCAGCAGAACCAGGAATTGTCAGACCTGGTGCAGGCGCTGGGCTGCGGCACCGGCTCGAAATACGACGAAAAGGCGCTGCGCTACGAGCGCGTCATCATCATGACCGACGCCGACGTGGACGGGGCGCACATCGCCTCGCTGCTGCTGACCTTCTTCTATCGCGAGATGCCGGGGCTGATTGCGGGCGGCAAGCTGTTCCTGGCGATGCCGCCACTGTACCGGCTGACCCAGGGGGGCAAGACGGTTTATGCCCGCGACGATGCCGACCGCGAACGCCTCCTCAAGACCGAATTCCGCAGCAACGCCAAGGTGGAAGTGTCGCGCTTCAAGGGTCTGGGCGAGATGATGCCGGCGCAGTTGAAAGAAACCACCATGCGCCCCGGTCATCGCACCCTGTTGCAGGTCCATATTCCCGAGGGCGACACCAAGACCACCGAGAACCTGTTCGAGCGCCTGATGGGCAAGAAGCCGGAACTGCGGTTTCAGTTCATCCAGGAGAATGCGGAATTCGCCCGCGAAGTGGTTGACGTCTGACAATCGCAGCGGCTGCGTTTATTCATCGCTCCGCCTCGCGGCTACGCTCGTGCGGAATTCGCCCGCGAAGCAGTGGACGTCTAGCGGGCGGGTATCGCGACAGACGCCGCCAGCACAGTCTGGTCGCCTGCCTGTGACGGCACGGCGGTCGCGGGACGTGCTTTCAGCAGCTTCGCACCATCCGGCGGCAGACCGCGCCTGAAGGACAGCAAGGTCAGCGTGGTTGCCTCTGGCGATCCCAGTTTCAACGTCATGGGCGCCGTGCCGCAATCCTGTGTGGCGCAGACGATCGAAACGCGGCGCTGCGGCGCGGGCACCGTAATGCCGCCAATCGTCACCGATCGCAGCCCAGCCTCTTGCGGCACCTGCAGCACCACGCCATCGCCGGGCGCGTGCAGAGCCAAAGTCACGTCATCGCCCTGCCGCATCACAGTGACGCCAGGCGCCGCATTGCGAGCGGCGCCGGCGGGCGCGACATAGGCCGTTTCGATCCGGCGCTGCGGTTGTGCAGAGAACCCGGCGACGGCGCGCAGCGATGGCGGCAGGTGTGCGACCGGGCTGGCCAGCCACCAGGCTTTGCCGTCCTGCTCGGCATATTTGAGGTCCAGCCGCTGCGGCTTGGCGCTGCTGAAAGCGGGCTGGAAGCCGGCCGTCACCGCGAAGCCCAGCGCCGCCACCACACAAAAAGCTAGCGACAGGCCCCAGCCTTCCAGCGCCTTGCCCAGCAGTGGCAGCAAGGTCATCAGCCCGAAGGCGGCGGTGACGGTAAAGAGCGGATGCGTGTCGATACCCAGCAAGGGCTCGGTCAGGGCGCACAGGCTGAGCCAGATCACCATCGCCGCCAGCGCGGCGACGAAGACAGCCACCGTGCGCCCGCCCTGCATCGTAGCCAGCAGCAGCGGCGCGGCGACCAGCGCCGGGAACAGGAAGTATGGCGTCACGCCGGGTGCAAAGATCGCGCAGGCGACCGCCAGCGCGGCGAACCACAGCCAGCTTGCCACCGCGCCGGCGCCGCGCGACACCAGCAGCGCCACCGCGAAGACACCAAAGGCCAGCGACAGACGCAGCCACAGCGGGTCGGCATAAGCCGGCTGGGCATGGCCGGAAATGGCCGCCGCGATCATGTGCAGCCCGAAACCAATGCCGACGCTGCCAGCCAGGAACACAGGCGGCATCAGCAGCGCCAGCCAGGGTCGCCGAATTTCGCGCCGCTCGCGCCGCGTATAAAATCCCGCCAGTGCGATGGCGGCGAAGACAAGAATGCTGAGCAGCAACGCCCAGGCCACCGGCAGGCGCGGCAGCCAGCGGCCCAGTATATCGAGATAGATCGCGTCGCCACTTTTCAGTGCCGCAAAATCGGCGTTGGCGAGGGTCGTGGCCAGCTCCAGCGCATTGTCGCCATGCTGCTGCAGGCTGCGCGGATCGATGTTGGCGCGCCGATCCAGTGCGGTGTGATAATGCGCCTCGTTGCCGACCAGCGCGAAATTGTAGCCGGGAGTGCCGGCCCGCAGGAACGGCGTCAGGTCCGTGTCGTTGGGCAGGAATTTGTAGATCTCGCCATACAGCGATGAGGTGGCGAAGCGCGGCACGCTGTGCGCATACAGATCGATCAGCCCGGCATTGCCGGCGCTGGTCTGGAACAGGAAGCTCTGGCCCTGGTTGCCGCGGGCTTCGACATTGATCACCACGCCGGTCCTGGCCCGGGCCACCGGATCGCGCAGATAGGCGGCGGCGCCCAGCAGCCCCGCCTCCTCCCCGTCGGTGAACAGCGCCATGATCGGGTGCGCCCCGCCCGCGCTGCGCGCGCGCAAGGCGCGGATGGTTTCCAGAAGCGTGGCGACGCCGCAGCCGTCGTCGCAGGCGCCGGGGCCGGCGGCGACCGAATCCATGTGGGCCATCAGCAGCACCACCTTGCCATCGTCCGGATTTTTCTGGCCGGGCGTGACGCCGGCGATGACGTTGGTGACGGTGGCGCATTCCACCGCGCCCCAGCGCATCTCGCTGTAGCAGCTCATCTGCCGCACGGTGCGAGCCTGGACGCCCATCGCCTCCAGCTCTTTCAGCAACCGCGCCTGCACTTGCGCATTTTGCGGCGAGCCAACGGGGTGCGGCACCTCGGGTCCCAGCACACGGCCCAGCGCGGCACTGGCGCGGGCGGCGGAGAACTGGACAGCGGGCGCATCCAGACCCAGTGCCGGGGGCCGCGACACGCCATAGACACCCAGCAGCCAAATGCCGACGGCCAGGGCCGCAAAACTCCATATCCTGACCATGCCCAACCCCGGAACTCGTGCAAATACAGCCATAACTTGCATTTCCAGGGAATATCCCTATGTATCGGCCGGATAAGAGTCGCACGCCATTCGGGCCTGCGGCCCGGGCGCCACCTGTCGCGCCCCTTTCTCAGGAGCGTGCTACGACCAGTGTGACGATCTCCGGCGCGGAAGCCGGATCAGACGAAGTTATTGAAAACACTCAGACTTCGACCCAGAATTTGACGAGCGAAGCCCCCACCACAGAGGCCGTGCAGAACGGCTTCGAGACCTTGGGCCTCTCCCCCGAACTTCTCAAGGCCGTGGCGGATTCCGGCTATACCAGCCCTACGCCCATACAGGCGCAAACCATCCCGCTAGCCCTGCAGCGCCGTGACGTGATCGGCATTGCCCAGACCGGCACCGGCAAGACCGCCAGCTTCACCCTGCCCATGATCGAGATGCTGTCCAAGGGCCGCGCCAAGGCGCGCATGCCCCGGGCGCTGGTGCTGGAGCCGACCCGCGAGCTGGCCGACCAGGTGTCGGAAAGCTTCGACAAGTACTCCAAATATTCCAAGCTCACCCATGCGCTGCTGATCGGCGGCACCTCGATGGACGAGCAGATCAAGAAACTGGACCGCGGCGTCGACGTTCTGATCGCCACCCCCGGCCGCCTGATGGACCATTTTGGCCGCGGCCGCATCCTGCTGTCCCAGGTCAATATCCTGGTGATCGACGAAGCCGACCGCATGCTGGACATGGGCTTCATTCCCGACGTGGAAGAGATCTGCAAGAAGCTGCCCTTCACGCGCCAGACCCTGTTCTATTCGGCGACCATGCCGCCGGAAATCACGCGCCTGACCGAGCAGTTCCTGCACAATCCGGTGCGCATCGAAGTCTCGCGTCCCGCCACCACCGGCACCAACATCTCGCAGATGGTGGTGGAGATCCCCGCCAATGACTGGGCCAAGCGCGAAGCCTTGCGCCGGCTGATCCGCGAAGCCGAACCGACCCTGAACAACGCCATCGTCTTCTGCAATCGCAAGCGCGACGTGGATGTAGTGGCCAAGAGCCTGGTCAAGCACGGCTTCGACGCCGCCCCCATCCATGGCGATCTCGACCAGTCATTGCGCACGCGCACGCTGGAGCGTTTCCGCGCCGGCGATCTGAAAATTCTCGTCGCCAGCGACGTGGCGGCGCGCGGCCTGGACGTTCCGGCCGTCAGCCATGTCTTCAATTTCGATGTGCCGATTCATGCCGACGATTATGTCCATCGCATCGGGCGTACCGGCCGCGCCGGCCGGTCGGGCGAAGCCCTGATGCTGGCCAGCCACCGCGACGGCAAGTATCTGGAAGCGATCGAGAAGATCACCGGCCAGAAGCTGCCGCGCCGCGAGATGATGGATATCGAGGTGCGCGAAGACGTGCGCCCGCGCCGTGACGATCACAAGGGTGGCAAGGGCGGCGGCCGGGATCGTGGCCGTGGCGGCCGTGACGGCAAGCAGCGCGATCGTCGCCCGCCGGGCGGAAAATTCCACGACCAGGTTGCCAGCATGGAACCGGTGGAAAATGCACCCGTGGCGGCCGAAGCCGCTGCCGTGGAGGCGCCCCGCCCCCAGGCTGACACGCCGCGCCCCGCCCAGGCACCGCGCAACGACAAGCCCAGGCAGGAACAGCGTCCGCGCAATGAGCCTCGCCCGGAAAATCGTCAGGAGAACCGCGAACCGCGCAATGACAAGCGCGAGCGCGGCGGCCAGCGCCAGTACAATGAGCAGGCAGCCAAGCCGGAAGCCGTGGACAAGAGCCAGCTTCCCGCCTTCCTGTTCCGCCCGGTGCCGGTCAAGAAGCCCGAGCCGCAGTCGGACTAGGCCTTTCCCGCTGATCCTTCGTCAGTGCCCACGGCCGATGTTTGCGGGCGCAGGCGTGCGGAAATCCTGAGCTTTCTTGAAATTTCAGGCTTGAAAAGTCGCGCCACTTAACCCTTTTTTACGGGGCCGGCGGGCACACTACCTGTGGGCCTCGATGTGCGGGTCAGGGGAAATACTGTGTTCAAGCCGGATCGCGAGCAGAGCTTTGCGAAGACTGCCCTTGCCCTGATGGGCGAGTGCAATGTCGTTTCCACGCCCGACAATTTCGAACTTTTCTACGCCTATGCTTCGGGCGAGAACCCGGCCGTCATCCAGGTGATGACGGCGATCATCAACGCGCGCAAGCCCTTCACACCCGAACTGCTTCAGGACCTGCGCCTGCGCTGTCTGTCGGGCGCCCGCGCCGCGCTGGCCATGGAAGCCCTGGGCGGCAACATGAGCGCGGTGATTGACGATGTGCTGGGCCGCTTGGCGGAAGCCGGCAAGGATACCGCGACCTATAAAGACACGCTGTCGGCCGCGACCGGCGAACTGGGCGCCGAGCGCAGCCCCGCCGATGTGCGCAAGCTGGTGGAAAACCTGATCTCCGCCACCCGCGCGATGGAACAGCGCACCCGGTCGCTGGAAGGCGAACTGCAGGCCTCGTCCGCCCAGGTCAGCGAGCTGCGCGGCAAGCTGGATGATGTGCGCAAGGAAAGCCTGACCGACCCCCTGACCAACATCGCCAACCGCAAGGGGTTCGACGATGCCGTCGCGACGGCGCTGGAGGCGGTGGCGGACGGTGAGGATGTCACCCTGCTGCTGTGCGACATCGATCATTTCAAGAAATTCAACGACACCTGGGGCCACCAGACCGGCGACCAGGTGCTGCGATTGGTGGCCTCGTGCCTGGCCGAGAACGTCAAGGGCCGCGATACCGCGGCGCGCTATGGCGGCGAGGAATTCGCCGTGCTGCTGCGTGGCACCCCCCTGGATGCCGCCGTGCGCGTCGCCGACCAGATCCGCCAGACGGTGGAAACCAAGAAGCTGGTGAAGAAATCCACCGGCGACGTGCTGGGCGCCATCACCATCTCCATCGGCGTTGCCCAGTTCGACAAGGGTGAATCGGCCGAAACGGTGATCCGCCGCGCCGATGCCTGCCTGTACGGCGCCAAGCACAATGGCCGCAACCTGGTCATCTCCCAGGATGACCCGCGCATGGCGGCGATGGAAATCAGCGCCGCCTAGGCCTGGGCCGGCGTGATCTGCACGCTTTCGCCGCAGCCGCAGGCGGACGTCTGGTTGGGATTGTTGAAGACGAAGCGCGATCCCAGTTTTTCCTGGATGAAATCCAGCTCGGTGCCGATGAGGAACAGGATGGCCTTGGGATCGATGAAGATCTTGACGCCCTTGTCCTCCATCACTTCCTCGAAGGGCTTGGCTTCCGAGGCGTAATCCATGGTGTAACTCATGCCGGCGCAGCCGCCATTGGTGACGCCAACCCGCACGCCTGCATACTGGCCCGGGGCGTTCGCCATGATGGCGGCGATGCGCGCGGCGGCAGCGTCGCTCAACTTCACCGGCTTGGGGCGTTCACGGCGGGGTTTTGCGGTCTGGATTTCCATCAGAACATGTTCAGTTCGAGTTTGGCTTCTTCGCTCATCCGGTCGGGCGTCCAGGGCGGGTCGAAGGTCATGTTGACCGTGACCTCGCCGATGCCGTCCACCAGTTCCAGCGCCGACTTGACGTTCATCGGCATCTCGCCGGCCACCGGGCAGTTGGGCGCGGTCAGGGTCATGTCCACAGTCACGTCCTTGTTGTCGGCAACATCGACTTTGTAGATAAGCCCGAGTTCATAGATATCAACCGGGATTTCCGGGTCGAACACGGTCTTCAGCGCGATGATCAGCTTGCTGGTGAAGGCGTCGAGCTCTTCGGGACTGAGTGCAGAGGCCTGGGTTTGCGTCTGGGTCTGTGCGGCGTCGCTCATTGGGCACCCTCGTCCACGGCATTTTTATAGGTGTGCCAGGCAAGGGTGGCGCATTTCACCCGCATGGGGAATTCGCTGATGCCACCCATCACTTCCAGCCGCTCGCGGTCGTCTTCGGGCAGGTCGCTGGCATCTTCGCCTTTCACAAGGTGCAGAAAACCGGTCATCAATTTCTCGGCGTCGGCGTGGCTGCGGCCCTTGAGCATGTCGACCATCATCGAGGCGGATGCCTGGCTGATGGCGCAGCCCTTGCCTTCGAATTTGATGTCAGCGACGCGGTTGTCCGCATCGAGCTGCAGATAGACCGTGACCTTGTCGCCGCACAGGGGGTTGAAACCCTCGGCCTTGTGGTTGGCGCCTTCCAGCACGCCATAATGGCGCGGGTGGCGGGAGTGATCGAGGATCACTTCCTGGTAGAGTTCCCTGAGCGCGTGATCGGTCATGCCAAGCTCATGCCAAAATACTCATGTAAGTATGCTGCGCGCCCTGGCCAAGCCCGCAACCAGGGCATCGACATCGGCACGATTGTTGTAAAGAGCGAAACTGGCGCGGCTGGTGGAGGCGACATTGAAACGCTCCATCAAGACCTGCGCGCAATGGTGACCGGCACGCACCGCCACGCCTTCACGGTCCAGGATGGTGGCGAGGTCGTGGGCGTGCATGCCGTCGGCTTCGAAGGACAGGATGGCGCCCTTGCCCGGCGCATCGCCGATGACGCGCAGCCAATTGAACTGGCGCACCTGTTCGCGGGCATAGGACAGAAGATCATGTTCGTGGGCGGCAACCGCGGCGCGGTCGAAGCCGGACATATAGTCCAGCGCCGCGGCCAGGCCGATGCTTTCGATGATGGGCGGGGTGCCGGCTTCGAAACGGGCCGGCGGATCGGCATAGGTGACGCGGTCTTTCGACACTTCGCGGATCATCTCGCCGCCGCCATTGAAGGGGCGCATGGCCTTCAGGTGTGCCTTCTTGGCATACAGCACGCCGATGCCGGTGGGGCCATAGAGCTTGTGGCCGGTGACGGCATAGAAATCGATATCCAGCGCCTGGACGTCGACAATTTCATGCACTGCCCCCTGGCAGCCATCGGCCAGCACGGCCACGCCCTTGGCGTGGGCGCGCTTCACGATCTCGGCCAGCGGGGTGATGGTGCCCAGCACGTTGGACATGTGGGTGACGGCGACCAGCCTGGTCTTGGGCGTGATGGCGGCATCGAGGGCCTCGATGTCGAGGCTGCCGTCATCGCGCACATCCACCCATTTCAGCACGGCGCCGGCACGTTCGTGCAGGAAGTGCCAGGGCACGATGTTGGAGTGATGTTCCATCACCGTCAGCACAATCTCGTCGCCCGGCTGGATCATGGGGGCGAGCCAGGAATAGGAAACCAGGTTGATGGCTTCGGTACCGCCCTTGGTGAAGACGATATTGTCCACCGACGAGGCACCCAGGAATTTGCGCACCGTCTCGCGCGCGGCTTCGTAGCGGTCGGTGGCGGCGGCGGACAGGTAATGCACGCCGCGATGGACATTGGCGTAATCGGTCTGGGCGAAGTCGCGCATGGTATCCAGCACGATGCGCGGCTTCTGCGCGCTGGCACCGCTGTCGAGATAGACCAGCGGCTTGCCATAGACGGTGCGCGACAGGATTTCGAAGTCCGCGCGGGCGGCGTCGGCGTTAAAAGCCTTGATGTTGGCCGCTTCCATTTTAAGGGGCGCGTTCATCCGATGCCCTTCAACGCGGCCAGAAGTTCGGTACGGACGCGCTCGCGCTGGTCGGCGTCGGAAATTTCCGCCACGGCATCTTCCAGGAAGGCGTGCAGCAACAGGCCGCGCGCTTCGGATTCCGGGATGCCGCGGGCGCGCAGATAGAACAGCGAATCCGCATCCAGGTCGCCAACCGCCGCGCCATGGGCGCATTTCACGTCATCGGCGAAGATTTCCAGTTCCGGCTTCAGATTGGCTTCGGCACTTTCGCCCAGCAACAGCGCCTTGGCCGACTGGTTGCTGTCGCTGCCGTTGGCACCCTGGGCCACGGTCACCTTGCCTTGATAGACCGCGCGAGACGTTCCGCCCGCGACATGGCGGAACAACTGTGTGCTGACCGTGTCGCCATGGGCGTGGGTGACATGGGTGGTGACATCGCTGTGGCGTTTTGCGTCGAGTACCGAAACACCCGACAGGTGCGCTGCGGCACCCGCGCCGGCCAAAAATATTTCCAATTCCATGCGCGACAGCTTGCTGCCGAAGCTGGCGAAGTGGGCACGATACTGGGCATGGGCAGCGAGGCGGACATCGGCTTCTTCCACCAGCACGGCGGCGTCATCGGCGGGCGAAACACGGATATGATCCAGCGCCGCGCCCTCGCCCAGCACGATCTCAAGACCGACATTGCGGAAGCGGGCAACACCCACGCCTTCGACCAAGGTCAAAGCAGCGCCCGCTTCCAGCACCAGCAGGGCACGGACATGGCCAGCGTCGGAGAATTCCAGGGTCAGCGGATCGGTGACACCCTTTGGCACGCGCAGGGCGACACCGCCGGTCGCCAAGGTCAGCGAAGCGGCGCTCATGACATTGTCGGTGGCATGCGCGAAATTCTCGCGCACCCAATCCGGCGGGTTGCCCTGTGCCAGGTCGAACAACTCGACCCCGGCGGGCAGAGCATCCGTGCGCCATTGCGCGGTGCCAGCGCCAACGCCGGCATCGCCCAGCGCGGCTTTCAGGTCGGAATATTTCCATTGCTCGACCCTGCGATGCGGAACGCCGCGGGCGCGAAACAGGGCCGCCGCTTCGGTGCGGCGGGGTTCGGGAATGCCAAGGACAAGGCCCGCCATTATGCGACATCCTTCAGGATGTGCTCATAGCCCCTGGCTTCCAGTTCCAGCGCCAGTTCCTTGCCGCCTTCGGCGACAATGCGGCCCTTGGCCAGGACGTGGATGCGGTCGGGCACGATGTAATCCAGCAGGCGCTGGTAATGGGTGATCACAAGCATGGCGCGCGTGGGATCACGCAGCAGGTTGACGCCTTCCGCCACCAGCTTCAGCGCGTCGATGTCGAGGCCGGAATCGGTTTCGTCCAGGATCGCCAGCCTGGGCTCGAACAGCGCCATCTGCAAGATTTCCAGGCGCTTCTTCTCGCCGCCGGAAAAGCCCACATTCAGGGCGCGCTTCAGCATTTCCTCCGACACGTTCAGGGTCTTGGCCTTGGCGCGCACCAGCTTGAGCACGCCGATGGCATCCAGATCGCTTTCACCGCGGGTGCGGCGTTGGGAATTCAGCGCGGTCTTGAGAAACGTCATGGTGGTGACGCCGGGAATTTCCACCGGGTACTGCATGGCCAGGAAAATACCCTTGGCGGCGCGCGCTTCCGGCGGCAGGGCGGTCAGGTCCTCGCCGTTATAAATGATCGAGCCTTCGGTGATGTCATAACCGGCGCGGCCCGCCAGAACGTAAGACAGCGTGGACTTGCCCGAACCGTTGGGGCCCATGATGGCATGGACCTGCCCCGGCTGGATGGAGAGCGTCAGGCCCTTGAGGATCGGCTTGTCGCCGACGGAAACGTGGAGATTCTTGATCTCAAGCATGACTAACCTACGGAGCCTTCCAAACTGATGCCGACAAGCTTCTGCGCTTCCACAGCGAATTCCATCGGCAATTGCTGCAGCACTTCGCGGCAGAAGCCGTTGACGATGAGCGATACCGCCTCGTCCTGCGGGATGCCGCGCGCCAGGCAATAGAAGAGCTGGTCCTCGGCAATCTTGGAGGTGGTCGCCTCATGTTCGATGCGCGCGGTGGGATTGCGGCTCTCGATATAGGGCACGGTATGGGCGCCGCATTCCCCGCCGATCAGCAGGGAGTCGCACTGGGTATAGTTGCGGGCGTTCCTGGCCTTGCCCAGGACGCTGACCAGGCCGCGATAGGTGTTCTGCGCCTTGCCCGCGGAAATCCCCTTGGAGATGATGCGCGATTTCGTGTTGGCGCCGATATGGATCATCTTGGTGCCGGTATCGGCCTGCTGATAATTGTTGGCGATGGCGATGGAATAGAATTCGCCGACGCTGCCTTCACCGCGCAGGACGCAGGACGGATATTTCCAGGTGATGGCCGAGCCGGTTTCCACCTGGGTCCAGCTGATCTTGGAATGCGCGCCGCGGCAGTCGCCGCGCTTGGTGACGAAGTTGAAGATGCCGCCCAGGCCGTGTTCGTCGCCCGGATACCAGTTCTGGACGGTCGAATACTTGATCTCGGCATTGTCCAGCGCCACCAGCTCGACCACGGCGGCGTGCAACTGGTTCTCGTCGCGCTTGGGGGCGGTGCAGCCTTCAAGATACGAGACATAGCTGCCCTCGTCCGCGATGATGATGGTACGTTCGAACTGGCCCGTCTCCGAGGCATTGATGCGGAAATAAGTGCTCAGCTCCATCGGGCAGCGCACGCCCTTGGGCACATAAACAAAGGTGCCGTCGGAAAACACCGCCGCGTTCAGGGTGGCAAAGAAATTGTCCGTTACCGGCACGACGCTGCCCAGATATTTCTGCACCAGTTCGGGATAGTCGCGGATGGCCTCGCTGATGGGGCAGAAGATCACGCCCGCCTCGTTCAGCTTGCCCTTGAAGGTGGTGGCGACCGAAACGCTGTCGAACACCGCGTCCACCGCGACGCCGGCCAGCGCCATCTGCTCATGCAGCGGGATGCCCAGCTTCTTGTAGGTTTCCAGCAGCTTAGGATCGACTTCGTCCAGGCTCTGCTTCAGCGGGGTGTTCTTGGGCGCGGCGTAGTAATAGGCGTTCTGGTAATCAATATCGGGATAATGCACCCGCGCCCATTTGGGCTCCTTCATCGTCAGCCAGCGGCGGAAGGCGCCCAGGCGCCATTCCAGCATCCATTCCGGCTCGCCCTTCCTGGCCGAGATGAAGCGCACGGTGTCTTCGGACAGGCCCTTTGGCGCCATGTCCATTTCGATGTCGGTGACGAAGCCGTATTTGTATTTCTCGCCGAGATCGGCGACCTGCTTCTTGGTGTCCTGCTGGGCGGCGCTGCTCATGCGGCCTCTTTCGCGCGGATGCGCTCATGAAGTTTGACCAGCGACGCGACCGCCGCGGTGACGTCATCCATGGTGGACGACCAGCCAAAGCTGGCGCGCAGGGCGCAGGCGGCCAGGGCTTCGTCCACGCCCATCGCCAGCAGCACATGGCTGATCGCGACCTTGCCGGACGAACAGGTGGAGCCCGAACTCATCATCACGCCGTCGAGATCCAGCCCGATCAGCGCAGTTTCCGCCGTCACGCCGTGCACGGCGAAGCAGGTGGTGCTGCACAGCCGCTTTGCCCCCTCGCCGAACACTGTCGCCTCGGGGATGGCGCGCTTCAGCGCCTGTTCGAAATGGTCCGTGAGATGCGCCAGGCGGGCGCGTTCGCCTTCGGCGTCGCGCAGCGAATGCGCCGCGGCGCCGAAGCCGGCAATGCCCGACAGATTTTCGGTGCCGGCGCGCAGGCCCTTCTGCTGGCCGCCGCCCACGAGCTGCGGCGCCAGCGGCGCGCCATCGGCAACGATCAGCGCACCGATGCCCTGGGGTCCGCCCAGCTTGTGAGCCGACAAGGTCATGTAATCGCACAGGCTGAAATCCAGCGGCATCTTGCCGGCGGCGGGGACCGCATCGACCAGAAGCAGGGCGCCTGCTTCACGCGCCAGCCTGGAAATTTCCGCTACCGGCTGGACCATGCCGGTTTCATTGTTGGCGGCCATGATGGCGACTAGTGTGCGGCCCTTGCCTTCGCGCAACGCCACGCGCAGCGCCTCCAAGTCTATCACGCCGTTGGCGGTGACCGGCAGGCGCGCCACGCGGACCCAAGGGAAGCGTTCGGCCAGGCGATCGGCCGCGACCAGGATGGAATTGTGTTCGATAGCGGAAACAAAGAGGCGGGTGATGCGGCTGTCATCCGACAGCGAACCTTCCGCCGCGCCGACCAAAGCCAGGTTGTTGGATTCGGTGGCGCCGCTGGTGAAGATCACCTGCTCGGCACGTGCACCGGCCAGGGCGGCGACGCGCTCGCGCGCCTCTTCCACGATGGCGCGGGCGGCGCGGCCATTGGCATGAACGGAGGATGGATTGCCGCTGATCGATAGCGCGTGGGTCATCGCGGACAGGGATTCGGGCCGCAGCGGCGAAGTGGCATTGTGATCAAGATAATGCATGACAGTTACTCGGCCGCGACCACATCCGCGACAGCGTCGGAAAAGTCGGCGTCGTTACAGGGCTTGGAGCGGCCCAGTACCCGGCGCTCCACCACATCGGCCAGCGATACCGACGACAGGAAGACATGTATCTGCTGGCCCAGTTCTTCCCACAGATCGTGTGTGACACAGCGTGCGCCGGTCTTGGTGCAGCCCTTGCTGCCGCCGGTCTTGCAGCGGGTGGTGGAGATAGGCTCGTCCACCGCGAGAATGATGTCGGCGATACGCAGTTCGCCGCTGGGGCGCGACAGGCGATAGCCGCCGCCGGGGCCGCGCACGCTGGTGACCAGGCCGCCGCGCCGCAGCTTGGCGAAGAGCTGTTCCAGATAGGAAAGGGAAATGTCCTGGCGCGCCGCAATGTCGGCCAGCGCCACGGGGCGGGACTCGCCAAGCTGGGGCCCGGCGGCATTGCCGGCCAAGTCGGCCATGGCCATGACCGCGTAACGTCCCTTGGTGCTTAGCCGCATGATTGCGTCTCCTCGTAAATCGGGCGTTTTTCCTTGCTTTTCGCCCCCCCTGCCGGTGTAGAGAGGGCCAAGCCGTCAGGGTCGCCTGATGGGCGGGATATAGAGTTCCCGAGTAGTTTGGTCAAGTATTCGCGACGCATAGGTGGGTCCCTCTGTAAGCATCTGAAATGTCAGGGTTTTGATTCGGGCCAACCGCCGGAAAAGACCTAGTATTTCGCTCGCAGACGGCCGGTTGGGAAAGACAAAAAATCCATGCCTGATATCATCCTGCCCGGCTCCGCTGGCCGCATCGAAGCCCGCTATCAGCGCCAGAAGAACCCCGGTGCGCCCATGGCGCTGGTGCTGCATCCGCATCCCCAGTTCGGCGGCACCATGAACAATCCGCTGGTCTATGACCTGTTTCACATGTTCCACGGCCTGGGCTGCACCACCGTGCGCTTCAACTTCCGCGGCGTTGGCCGGTCGCAGGGTTCGTTCGACAATGGCGCGGGCGAACTCTCCGACGCCGCTGCCGTGCTGGACTGGATGAACACACTGTATCCCAACCCGTCGAATGTGTGGGTGTGCGGCATCAGCTTCGGCGCCTGGATCGGCATGCAGCTTCTGATGCGCCGGCCGGAGATCACCGGCTTTGTCTCCATCGCCCCGCCGGCCAGCATGTATGATTTCGCCTTCCTGGCGCCCTGCCCTGCGTCCGGCCTGATCGTGCATGGCACACGCGACAATGTGGTGCCCGAGCCCGATGTGCAGAAGCTGGTGGACCGGCTGACCGCCCAGAAGGGCATCAAGATCACCTACAACAAGATCGACGGCGCCAACCACTTCTTCGACAAGCACGAGGCCGATGTGGTGGAGACGGTGAAGGAATACGTCTCCAACATGATGAGCAAGCCGCGCGAGGGCCGCTGAGACCATGTGGGCGATCGTTGTCGTGCATCTGGGTCTTTTGAGCGGACCACAGGCCCTTCCCATCACCGATGCGGGCACATTCAAGTCCGAGGCCGCATGCGCGGCAGCGCTCAAGGCCGCAATCCCCGCGAAACTGGACGTCCCATCACGCGCGGAATTTGACCGCGGCGAACGCCGCTATGTCTGCGTGCGGGTGAACGAACACGGCGCCCTGCCGCCGCATTAGGACTTCCAGAATTTTCCGCCGGTCATGGGCTGCGCCACGCCTGTCGTGGTCGGCAGAGACAGCGGCAGGCCTTTCAGCGAACGCACCGCCAGATAGGCGAAGGCTTCCGCTTCCAGCGCGTCGCCATCCCAGCGCGCGCCTTCCGCCTTCAGCACCTGCGCATTGATGCGGGCCTGCAGCATTGCCATCAAGGTCGCGTTGTGACGTCCGCCGCCGCAGATGATCCAGGTGGTGGCCGGATCGGGGAAATGTTCGCGGGCGCGTGCGATCGAGGCGGCGGTGAAGGCTGTCAAAGTTGCCGCGCCATCGGCAGGCGACAGCGCCTCGACCGCCGCGACGCCGAAATCCATCCGGTCCAGCGACTTGGGCGGCAGGCGCTCAAAAAACGGGTTGGCCAGCATGGCGTCCAGCGCCGCATCATCCACCTTGCCGGTGGCGGCGAAGGCGCCATTCATGTCCACCGGTGTCTGCGTGTGACGGTGCATCCAGTCGTCGATCGGCGCATTGCCGGGGCCGGTATCGAAGGCCAGTACGTTGTCGTCGTTGATATAGGTGATGTTGGCGACGCCGCCAATATTGACCACCGCCAGGGGTTGGGCCAGCGGCGAATTGCGCGCGAGCGCCGCGTGATACAGCGGTACCAGCGGCGCGCCCTGCCCGCCAGCCTTCACATCCGCGCTGCGGAAATCATTGACCACGTCAATGCCGGTCAGCCGTGCCAGCAGCGCGCCATCGCCGATCTGCCAGGTCCAGCGGCGTTCGGGGCGGTGCAGGATGGTCTGGCCGTGGAAGCCCAGCAGGGTCACGTCGCGGATGCCGGATTTTTCCACCAGTGACGCGACGGCCTCGGCGTGGATTTCGGTCAGGCGGCGCTCCGCCTCGCGGATGCTGTGCGGGACGGGGCCGCCCTCCGCCACAGTGCGCGCATCGTCCAGCGCCGCCCGCAACATGGCGCGCGTTTCGGGGTCGTACGGGATCATCAGGCTGGGGCCAGGACGTACGACGGCCTCGCCATCCGTCTCCATCAGGGCGGCATCCACGCCGTCCAGCGAGGTGCCGCTCATCAGGCCGATGACTTTATATATCTTGGACATTTGTGCTAAAGACCGCGCCTCTTTCCAGGACCATACAACATGCCCGCCGCGCCGCAATTCCAGTCCGAATTCCTCCGCACTTTCGTGGCGCGCGGGGCTTATTACGACTGTTCGGGGCCCGCCGAACTGGATGCCATGTTCGCGCGCGAGCGGGTGACGGCCTATATCGGCTTTGACTGCACCGCCGACAGTTTGCATGTCGGCAGCCTGGTGCAGCTGATGACCCTGCGCCGGCTCCAGCAGGCCGGGCACAAGCCCATCCTGCTGATGGGCGGCGGTACCACCAAGGCCGGCGATCCCAGCGGCAAGGACGAGACACGCCAGCTCCTGACCAACGAACAGATCGAGGCCAACAAGCAGTCCATTCTCTCGGGTATCAAACACCTGCTGCAGTTCGGCGACGGCCCCAGCGACGCCATCCTGGTGGACAATGCCGACTGGCTGGACAAGCTGGATTACATTCCCTTCCTGCGCGATGTCGGGCGGCACTTTTCGGTCAACCGCATGCTGACCATGGA
Source organism: uncultured Hyphomicrobiales bacterium (assembly GCA_966211925.1). Taxonomy (GTDB): domain Bacteria; phylum Pseudomonadota; class Alphaproteobacteria; order Micropepsales; family Micropepsaceae; genus Rhizomicrobium. The sequence goes on from CBIHOI010000006.1 coordinate 19,768, forward strand.
AAGCGTCAAGCTGCGGCTGGACCGCGAGCAGCCGCTGAGCTTCCTGGAATTCAACTATTCCATCATGCAGGCCTATGACTTTGTCGAGCTGTACAAGCGCTATGGCTGCAAGCTGCAATCCAGCGGCTCGGATCAGTGGGGCAACGTCGTGTCGGGCATCGAGCTGGGCCGCCGCATGGAACAGGCGCAGCTTTTCGGGCTGACAACGCCGCTGATTACCACCGCCTCCGGCGCCAAGATGGGCAAGACCGCGGCGGGCGCGGTGTGGCTGAATGCCGGCCGCGTGTCGCCGTATGATTACTGGCAGTTCTGGCGCAACACCGAGGACAAGGATGTGGGGCGCTTCCTGCGACTGTTCACCGACATGCGGGAAGCGGAGGTGGCGCGGCTGGAAGCGCTGCAGGGCGCCGAATTGAACGACGCCAAGAAGGTGCTGGCGACCGAAGCCACTGCCATCCTGCATGGCCGCGCCGCGGCGGCGGCGGCAGAAGAAACAGCGCGCAGTGCTTTTGAAGACGGCGCCTCGGCGGTTGGACTGCCCACCATCACCGCCGCCCTGCCCGACGGTATTCTCACCCTTGCCGTGGCGGCAGGGCTGGCGGCCTCGAACTCCGAAGCGCGCAAGCTGATTGCCAACAATGGGCTGAAGCTGAATGACGTGGCGGTGTCAGATCCCAAGCTGACCGTTGATGCATCGGCGCTGAACAGCGATGGCGTCCTGAAGCTGTCGAGCGGCAAGAAGAAGCACGTGCTGGTCAAGCCAGCCTGAAGGAGCGCGTCATGAAGTTGCCTGCCGCATTGTTGCTGTTGATGCTCGCGCCGGCGTTTGCGACGCAGACCATCACGACAACGCCCACCGCGCCCAGCGACAGCAAGCCCAACGATCCGTCGGTGCCAGACGTTTACACCTCCACCGGCCAGTTCGAGCGGGTGGTGGTGATGCGGATGAAGTTTGGCACCGACCTTCTGGCCGATATCGAAAAGAGCGTGAAGGCCGAGCACATCCAGAATGGCGTTATCCTGTCGGGCATCGGCTCGGTGCGGGGCTATCGCGTCCACCAGGTCTATAACCGCGACCTGCCCACCAAGAACATATTCACGACCGAACCCAATGTACCGGCCGACCTGGACAGCGTCAGTGGCTATGTCATCAACGGCAAGGTCCATGCTCATATCGTACTGGGCACCGGCGACAAGACCATCGCCGGACATCTGGAAAGCGGCACGGAGGTGTTCACCTATGCCGTCGTCACGATCGGCGTGCTGAACGGCGTCGATCTCGGCCGGGCTGAGGACAAGGGTTATCGCTGACGACTATTGCACCGGCCTGGGCGCGGGCTGGGCTTTGGACTGGGCATCGGCCTTGTTGGTCGGCGCGTCCGCCTTGGTCGGGATGTGGCCTTCGAAGATGCGGCGCAGGATGCCGGGCGTCAGCATCGACAGCGGATTGGTCGATAGATCGGGATGATCGGACGCGCCCGTGAGCGAATAGGTGATGCCGAATATCCCCTCACCCTTCTTTGACGCCAGGAGATCGCCCAGCAGCGGAATGTTGCTGATGATCGAATTCAGGCCATAGGCCGGGATCAGCGAGCCTTTCAGGGCGATGACGCCCTTGGGCCGGTCGATATAGCCGTCCGCGCTGGCGCCGATGGCACGGCCCACGACGCGGGCGCCGTTCACGCTGATCACGTTGTTCTTGGACGTGAAGGGCATGTTCAGCTCCTCCAGGGTCATGCCGTCGCCGCCCAGAAGGTCGCCGACACCGGTCAGCGAACCGGCGCTGAACAGCCGCGCCAGCAGGGGCTGGTTGACCATGTTGAAGTCCTTCACCGTCAGGGTGCCGGTGAAATCGGCCGGCAGCAGGCCCGGATTGACGATGTCGCTGGCCTGGCCCGGCAGGTTGACCACCGCCGTCAGCGCGCCGCCGCGCATGCTTTCAAAGGCGAACAGGCCGCGCGCCAGAAGACCCGCATCGCCTGCGGTGAGCGTGACCTTGCGCCCGGTGGCTGAGGTTTCGAGATTGGCGGCAATGGGCGCGGTGCGTCCGGCCATGGCAAGCGCGCCGCTGAGCGTCAGCGCTGCGGGCCTCACGCCCACTCCGGCAAGATCGAGATTGAAAGGCGCGATGGATACGCCGTCGCGCATTGCCAGCCTGTCCAGCCTGGCGTTGATGTGGAAATGGCCTTCGGGGGTGTCGTCCTGCGCCGCGACGGTGGCGCTGGCGCCGCCCGGCGCTTCATTGGTGCCATTGCGTCCCACCTTGGAACCATCCAGTGACTTGCCACGCAGGGTATAGTCATTGCTGCCGCCGTTGCGCGTCAGCAGGAACGACAGGTCGTTGAGCGGTCCCATCTTGACGGAGGGGAAGCTGAGGATGGTGAGCTCGCCTTCCTTGTCGAAATTCGCGGTGCCTGTGGCATTCAGCACCGGACCGCTGATCTTGATGGCTTCGTCCTGAACAATATTGCCCGGCGCGAAATTAACCTGGATGCGACCGCTGGCGGACTGGCCCGGAAGCTTCTCCAGATTGACGATGGGAATGCTCAGCAGCGCGGGCGTGAAATCCACCGTCACATCGGCATGGGCCAGGCTGCCGCTGCGACCGGTGATGTCGGCGCTGATGGGCACAGTGCCGCGCAGGTAGCGCGCCAGCCCGATATTGAGCGCGGCGCGGCCGCCTTCGGTCAGCGCGCCCTTCACAGCCAGCTTCGTGGTCAGCGGGCTCTTGGTGCGGAAATCCTCGGTCCAGTCCATCGACAGCCGGGAGTCCGCCAGATTGACCTGGCCGACCTGGTGCAGATGGGCATTGTCGATGTCGAAATCCACCGTGCCGTTGGTGATGCGGGTATGACCGCCCAGCGTGACGGCAAAGTCGTTCACGTGCGCCTTGACGGAAATGCCGACATCGTCCACCGGCAGGTTGGCCAGCATCGGCACCTTGAACATCAGATCGGCACTCGCCGCCCCACCCGTCTGCCTGGGGTCGATCCCGAACTTGGTGGGATAGTTCAGCGGCTTCATGTCGATCAGGGCCATGACGTCGGGCATGGCGCCTTCGATATGCACGCCGAACTCGCCGACCGTGCCGACCTTGTGCAGGGTTGGGATCAGGGCCGTGCCGTTGCTGAGGCTGAGCGGTCCGATATGGCCGCCATCGAATACGGCCTTGAAAGTATCGCCGGTCATCATGGCGTCACCGCGCACGCCGGTGGCATGAGTCAGGCCATTCACATACGCGCCTTCAACGTCACGCATCGCGAAGGTCAGCTTCAGCGAATCCTCGGGCAAGATTGCCTGGTCCAGCATGCCGGGGGAAAAATCGGTCTGCGCTTCCAGGGGACCGATCTGGCCGGCAAAGATGTTGGTGTTGATCCAGTCCCGTGCCCCCGGCGCCACCGGCAGCGGCCAGTAATGCAGCAGGGTGCGTATCGGAAGCGCGCCGATCCTTGCCTTGGTCACCAAGCCCGGCGCGCCGGCATCTTTCAATGTGACGCTGCCGCTGGCGTCCAGCGCAAATCCCTTGGCGGAAAGGGACAGTTTTGCGACGTTGAACTGACGCGGACCGGCCAGATAGTCGCCCGCGACGGTCAGCGCCTGGTAGTCAACCGCCTGCGCAAAAACGCCCGGCATGTTCAGCGCAATGTCCTTGCCCGACAGCTCGCCATGCACGCGCTCCAGCTTGCCGTCAGCATCAAGGAAGAAATCGCCGGAGCCTTTCAGCGTAGCGTGCGCCTCGCGTGCATTCACAGCGATGCTGGACAGGACCAGGTGGCGGGGCGTGCCGTCATAACGGCCATTCAGGCGCAGGGTTTGCAGATGCAGCAGCTTGCCCTTCAGAGCGCTCCAGGGGATTTCACCGCTGGCGTTGACGTCGAAAACCGCCGCGGCCAAAGCGCCGCCGGGGGCCACGGTGAAGCGGGTGGAAACGCCGAGAAGCACGGGAAGATTTTTCAGGCTTGAAAATATCCCGCCCGCAGCACCGAGCCCGCGCAGATCAAGGCCCATGATGTTCGCATTGCCCTGAATGGCGCCGCGCCCCTCTGGCAGGGTGATGTCGGCAGTGACGTGGCTGGTGCGGCCGCCCGTCATGACATCGGAATCAAAGCTTGCGGCAGTGGCCTTGCCGCGCGCCCGGATGATGACGCTGGCATGGGGCGCGGTGGCATAAAGGCCGGTGACTTCATCGAAGATGGCGAGCCTGGCGTCGCGCACGGCAAAGCTCTCAAGGGTCGAGGACGAACTGCCCCGCGCGTCGATCACGTCGCGAATGCGGCGGATGATGTCGTCGTCGCCGGCATCTTTTTCGCTACCCAGCCGGATGCGGCCGGTCTTCATATGAACCAGCTCGAAGGCGACGCCCACCAGGGTGATGCGCTTGACCACGAACTGGCCTTGCAGGAAGGGGGCAGCGGCGAGATCGATGTCGGCCTTGGGGGCGGTGACCACCACCTTGCCGTGGCTGTCGTAAAGCCGCGCGCCCAACACCACCAGATTCACCCGGTTCTGGTCGCGGGTCCATTCGATGGCGGCCGTGTCATAATCCAGCGCGATGCCGGGGAGCGCGTCATGGATCGCGCCCGCCAATGTGCCCCGCAGCGGGCCCAGGGAAACCGGCCCCCACAGCAGCCGCAGCCCTGCCCCCACCACGAAAAAAACGATAGCCGCCACCAGCACCCCGGCGGTGAGCGCGGCGCGACTGATGTGATGAGCCTTGATGTAATTCGTGAAAGGCAGCTTCAACGGCGCGTCCGGCTTGGGCGGGTCCAGTATTTCAACTGTTAGGCTTAAAAAGGGCAAATGTTCCAATTCTTTGGGGAACTTATGCTGCGATTGCGTTCATTGGCCGATATTGCTTAAATCCCGGCGCGCAGGACTTGGGAACTCTGATGGGGCTGGAAGCGGGCGACAAGGCCCCATCCTTCAGGATCGCGACGGATGATGGCGGGGCCCTGTCCTCGGCCAGCCTGAAGGGCGCGCCCTATGTGGTGTTTTTCTATCCCAAGGATGACACTTCCGGCTGCACCAAGGAAGCCATCGGCTTTTCCGAAAACCTGGCCAAGTTCAGGAAACTGGGCGTGCCAGTGATCGGTGTGTCCAAGGACAGCCTGGAATCGCATCTCAAATTCCGCAAGAAGCACAATCTGAAGGTCGCGCTGGGCTCAGACCCCGAACTCAAGATGGCGCAGGCCTGGGGCGTGTGGGGCGAGAAAACCCTCTATGGCCGCAAATATATGGGCATGGAGCGCGCCACGTTCCTGGTGGATGAAAAAGGTGTCATCAAACAGGCTTGGCACAAGGTTAAGGTTCCCGGCCATGTCGAAGCGGTGCTGGACGCTGTGAAAACGTCATGAAAAATCCGTTTCGCCGCACACTGGCCCCGCGATTAACCTCAGCGTCCTTTTTCTGGCACAAAAGGTTGCCCGGTGAGGCTGGGCAGGGTGAAATGCCGCCGGGCAAGGGCGACATGGCTGGCGACACTCCCAAATCAAAAACGCAGGCTTTCCTGGAACGTGTCTGGGCCTGGATTCATGCGACCTTCCCGGAACGACAGATCTATATCCGCAGCGACGGACGGGTTCAGTTCTTCACCTTCGGCCCGTCGCTGCAGGCGACGCTGGCCGGCCTGACCCTGATCTTCCTGGGCTGGGTGGCGTTCGCGACCGTGAATGTGATCTTCAAGGATCGCATCATTGCCGCCAAGGATCACCGCTACCAGCAGATGCAGACGGCCTATGAGAACCGGGTCGCCGACCTGCAGAGTTCCTATGACGACCTGAATGGGGCGCTGGTGAATGCGGAGGACCATTTCAAGGCAACCGCCGACGCCCTGACCGCCAAGCAGAACGCCATCTCCGGGTTCCTCAATCGCGCCGGCCAGGTGCAGGCGGCCGTGGGTGGCCGCAATGTCGCCACCCTGTCGCCCATGCCGGCGATGGCGCATGCCGCCCCTGCCGCACAGAATGCGCCGGGCCAGAACATGGATGTCGAAGCGCCGGCTGACGTCAGCGATGGCGATGATGGCGGTTCCTCGCAGCTCATCGTCATGCCGGGGCCGGCGGCGCCGCAGCCGCGCACGGCGCGGCCGGTGAAGACCGGATTCCTGGACGGCGCCCTGAAGCGCTTCGCCGCGCTGTGGCACACCGTCGGTGACCGCATCCACCTGGCGATCGCCACGCCCGGCAGGGCCCGCGACATTCCGGCGGCCTATGCCCAGCATCCCGCGCTGCGCGCGCTGGCGGAACAGACCGCGCGGGTGGCGCGCCTGGGCCGGGACGAGAATGTCCTGATGGCGCGCACCGAAGGCGCGCTGGACCAGGGTGTGGGGTCCTTGCGCAATGTGATGCGCCGCACCGGCATCAACCCCGACAGCTTCGCACGCAAGCTGGCGCAGAGCGAAGGCGTGGGCGGTCCCGATATTCCGCTCGACCAGGTGCGCATCGAAGGCATTTCCGACCCCCAGTTCACCCATGCCTATCTCAGCGCCGCCGCGGTGCTGGACCAGTTGAACGGGCTTTCCGCGGCGATGGATCACGTGCCGCTGGCCATGCCGGTCAGCTCGGCCAGCTTCGACCGCACGTCCGGCTTTGGAGCGCGCGTCGATCCCTTCACCGGCCGCTATGCCTTCCATCCCGGCATCGATTTCGCGGGTCCCTGGGGCAGCGTGGTGCATGCCACCGCGCCGGGCACGGTGGTGGCGGCGGGCTATCGCGGCGGCTATGGCAACATGGTCGAGATCGACCACGGCTATGGCATTCACACCCGCTATGGCCACCTGTCGGCGATCACCGTGCAGGTCGGTGCCAAAGTGGGCAAGGGCGGCAATGTGGGCCGTGTCGGTTCCACCGGCCGTTCCACCGGACCGCATGTGCATTACGAAGTCTGGTATGATGACGTCGTGAAGAACCCCAACAACTTCATCGAGGCAGGTCGCCATGTTCTCTAGCAAGTCCAGGGACACCGCTCCGGCCCCTGCCCCCGTCATGGCGCCCGCCGCATCCGCACCCAAGCGCGCCCGCCAGCTTTCGGCGCCTTCGATCATCAGCGCCGACATGGTGATCAACGGCACGCTGGCCTCGACCGGGGATATCCAGATCGATGGCCGCGTCGAAGGCGATGTGCGCAGCGTCGGCCTGGTGATCGGCGAGAAGGCCGAGGTCCATGGCGAGATCTATTCCGAGGATGTAACGGTACGCGGCAAGGTCGTGGGCCGCATCCGTGCCCGCAAGGTACTGCTGGCAGCCACCAGCCATGTCGAAGGCGACATCCTGCATGAAGCCTTTGCGGTGGAGTCGGGCGCCTTCTTCGAAGGCAATTGCCGCCACAGCGATAATCCGCTGGGTGATGCGCAGCGCACACCGGTGACTGCCGCCGGCTATACGCCGCCGCCGGACAACAGCACGCCCGCCGCGCTGTTTGCGCCTTTGCTGCCGGCCGTCAGCTAGTCCAGGCGCCGGATCGCCTGGGCGAGGTCGCGCGGAAATATATCTTCCGCCGTGCTGTCCATCTCGTCCAGCGTCCACCAGCGCACCTCCTGCAGCGAGGCGCTTTCCGCTGCGATCGTGCCGGTCAGTCTGGGGTTGCCCTCGTAACGGCCGGTGAAAAACGTGTCGCTGTTTTCGATCAGCACCCCTTCGAATTCGAAGATGCCGACCGCATGGTGCACCGGGCCTTTCAATGCTACCGCGATGCCGAGCTCTTCATGAAGTTCGCGGTGCGCGGCTTCCAGTGCCGTCTCGCCCGGCTCGACGCCGCCGCCCGGCGTCGCCCAGAAGGTCATATTGGGGAGGACAAACCGGATCAGCAGCACGCGCCCGCTGGCATCACGCAGGATTGCGCGGCCGGCCTGGCGCGGCCGCGGCGCGGAGCGCCGATCAATCATTAAGCGGCGTCACCATTATTCGAGGTCCGAAATCTTTTCCTTCGGCTTACCGCCGACTTCCTGCGCCAGCGCCGCCGCCATGAAGGGATCGAGGTCGCCGTCCAGCACGTCGGAGGGCGTGCGGCTTTCCACGCCCGTGCGCAGGTCCTTCACAAGCTGGTAGGGCTGCAGCACATAGGAGCGTATCTGGTGGCCCCAGCCGATGTCTGATTTCTCGCCGACAAAAGCGCCGGTTTCGGCCTTCTTCCTCTGCAGCTCGATCTCGTAAAGCCGCGCCTTCAGCATGTCCCAGCAATTGGCCCTGTTCTGATGCTGGCTGCGTTCGGTCTGGCACGCCACCGCGATGCCGGTTGGAATATGGGTGATGCGCACGGCGCTTTCGGTCTTGTTGACGTGCTGGCCGCCGGCGCCGCTGGCGCGATAGACGTCGATGCGAACGTCTTTTTCCGGAACCTCGATGTTGATGGACTGGTCGATCACCGGATAGACGGTGACGGACGAGAAGGAGGTATGCCGCCGCGCCGCGGAATCGAAGGGCGAGATGCGCACCAGGCGGTGCACGCCGGCTTCGGTCTTCAGCCAGCCATAGGCGTTCGGGCCCTTGACCAGAAGCGTGGCCGACTTCAGGCCGGCGCCCTCGCCTTCGCTCTCTTCGATCAGCTGCAGCTTGTAGTCATGGCGCTCGGCCCAGCGGGTGTACATGCGAAACAGCATCGAGGCCCAGTCCTGGCTTTCGGTACCGCCGGCGCCGGCATGTATCTCGATATAGGTGTCATTGCCATCGGCTTCGCCCGACAGCATGGATTCCAGCCGCATCTGTTCGGCGCGTTTGGCCAGCGCGAACATCGCGTTCTCGGCATCCGTCACCATGGCGGCATCGCCTTCGGCTTCCGCCATCTCGATCAGTTCGCGCGTATCGGCCAGCTCCAGGCCCAGCCTGCCGACGGCGGTGAGCGAGGTTTCCAGCTTCTGGCGTTCGCGCATCAGTTTCTGCGCGGCCTGGGCATCGTTCCAGAGTGAAGGATCTTCGGCCTTGGCGTTCAGTTCGTCGAGGCGTCGGTTGGCGACATCCCAGTCAAAGATGCCTCCTCAGCAGGGCGATAGCCTGCTCGATTTCTTCGGAGGTGCGGACAATTTCGGGGCGCATGGCGGCTGCTTAAAAGAAGGGGGCGGGAATGTAAATCAATAGATGCCGCCCGTGCCCTCGCTGACAGTAGGGGCCGGGCCGCTGGTGCTGGGCTGGGCGCCCGCAACGCCGGGGGCACTGTCATCGCCCGGCGTGGGCGCGTTGGCTTCGCCCGGCGCGGTGCCGGCCTTGAAGGCTTCCATGATGGCGCCGGGGGTGCCGGCGGGCACCGGGTTGCCGCTCTTCCAGTCGATCGGCACTTCCTCGATGCCGGGCGCGATGCGGAATGGCGTGGGCGGGGCGTCGGCCAGCGCGCCTTTCATGAAGTCGCGGAAGATGGGCGCGGCCACCGTGGCGCCCTGCTCTTTGGGGCCCAGGGTGCGTGGGGTATCGAAGCCGACATAAACGCCGGCCGCAAGATCGGGCGAGAAGCCGATGAACCAGACCGACTGCGCATCCTGCGAGGTGCCGGTCTTGCCCGCCAGCGGCTTGGGAATCTGCGCGCCGACGGAATAGGCGGCGGTGCCGCGCTGGACCACACCCTGCAGCATCGAGACGATCTGGTAGGCGGTACGCGGGTCGATGATCTGCTCACGGGTGTCGGCCAGCAGCGGTTCTTCCTGACCGTGCCAGCTGCTGTCATTGCAGCCATCGCACTTGCGCTCGTCATGGCGCCAGATGGTCTTGCCGTTGCGGTCCTGGATGCGGTCGATCAGCGAGGCGGAAATCTTCTTGCCGCCATTCACGAATTCCGAATAGCCGGTGACCATGCGCAGCAGCGTGGTTTCATACGAGCCCAGCGAATTCGCCAGCAGCGGCGGCAGCTTGTCATAGACGCCGAAACGGATGGGCAGCTTCACAACAAGATTCATGCCCAGGTCATGCGCCAGCCGCACCGTCATCACATTGCGCGACAGCTCCAGGCCCCGGCGCAGCGTGGTGTCGCCCAGGAATTCGCCCTTTTCGAAATTGTCGGGCCGCCAGATGCCGAGGCCGGGGCCCTGGTCCATCTCGAACGGTGCATCCAGCACCTTGCTGGCCGGCGTATAGCCATTGTCCAGTGCCGTTGCGTAGACGAAGGGCTTGAAGGATGAGCCCGGCTGGCGCTGCGCCTGCATGGCGCGGTCGAACTGCGACGAGGCATAGGAGAAGCCGCCCGACAGGGCCAGCACGCGGCCGGTATGGGGATCCATCGCCACGATGGCGCCATTGACCTCGGGCACCTGGCGCAGGCCGAAATCGCCCGGCGCGGCCGGCGGATCCAGCGGTTCGACAAAGAAGGCATCGCCCGGTTTCACCACGTCCTGCGGTTTGGACGGGGTCGGGCCCCACACCGCGCCCGGCAACTGGCGATGGGCCCACTTGTAGCCGTCATAGGGAATCTGGGCGGTGGTGCCGTCGGCAAAACCGATGCGGATGGCCTTGCCCTGATAGTCCAGCGCCACGGCGATGCGCCAGGTTTCGATGCCCGACTGGTGATTGGGATCGGCCGCCAGCTTGGCGAGTTCCTGCTTCCAGTTGTTCACATCGACATGCAGCTTGGCGCCGCGCCAGCCGTGACGGCGGTCATAGCGCACAAGGCCCGAGCGCAAGGCGCTGACGGCGTAGTTCTGCAGGCGGGTATCGAGCGAGGCGCGAACCTGGAGCCCGCTGTCGTACAGGCCCTTGGCCTTGTACTTGGCGATCAGCTGGCGGCGCACTTCCTCGACATAGTAGTCCACGTCGGCGGCCTGGCTGCCCAGCGCGCGGGTCTGGGTGACCAGCGGTGTCGCCTTGGCCTCTGCCGCCTGGGCGTCGGTGATGTAGCCGTTGTCGGCCATCTGGGAGATCACCCAGTTGCGCCGATCGGTGGCGGCCTGCAAGTGAAAGCGCGGATCATAGTGGCTGGGCGACTTGGGCAGTGCCGCCAGGAAGGCGACTTCCGGCACGGTCAGCTCGTCCAGCGACTTGCCGAAATAGTTCAGCGAGGCAGCACCGACGCCATAGCTGTTCTGGCCGAGATTGATCTCGTTCAGGTACAGCTCCAGCACCTTTTCCTTCGGGTATGTGGCATCGATGCGCACCGCCAGGATGGCTTCGCGCACCTTGCGCGCCATCTTGAGGTCGGAATTCAGAAGGAAGCCGCGCGCCACCTGCTGGGTGATGGTGGAAGCGCCCTGCGGCCGGCGGCCCTGCAGCACCAGGCCGACATCCTTGATGATGGCGCGCAGGATGCCGGACGGGTCAATGCCGGGATGGTTGTAGAAATTGCGGTCCTCGGCGCTGGTGAAGGCCTCCTTGACCAGCTTGGGAATGAAGGTGGCGGGCACGAAGATGCGCCGCTCATGCGCATACTCGCCCAGCACGGTGCCATTGCCGGCATAGACGCGGGTGGTGACGGGCGGGGCATAGTCCTGCAGCGTCTCCACGCTGGGCAGGTCGCGCGTCAGGGTGAAAATCCAGAACGCACTGAAGCCGATCACCACCACCACGACAGCGGCGGCGGCCAGACCAAGCCATTTCAGCAGACGGGGGAGAAAATTTTCCATGGGCGTGGCGAATTCATAAAGGGATTACAGGGGCTTGGAAAGGGATGCGCGGGATTACTTTGAGGCAAATTGGGCATCCACGGCGTCGGCAATACCGTCCGCCACCCGCCCCCGCCAGGTGTCGGAATTCATCTGGGCGGCGTCGTGGGCGTTGGACAGGTAGCCCAGCTCGATCAGCACGGCGGGCACGTCCGGGGCGGTCAGGACCGCCAGGCTGGCGCTCCTGTGGGGGCTGCGGGCCAGGATATCGGTGACAGGGGCCAGGCTGGACAGGGCCGAGGTGGCGAAGCGGGAGGACTTGTTGATGGTGTCGCGCTGGGCCAGGTCGATCAGAATGGGCGCCACCGGACTGTTCCCCGACAGGTCCACGCCGGCGATGACGTCAGACTGGTTTTCACGCCGGGCCAGGGCCGCCGCCTCACGGTCGGAGCGACCGTCATTGAGGGTGTAGATCGACAGCCCCGTCACGCTGGGATCGGGATTGGAGTCGGCATGCAGGGCGATGAACAGATCGGCCTTGTCGGCACGCGCGATGGCGACGCGCTGGCGCAGCGGAATGAACGTGTCGTCGGCGCGGGTCATGAACACGGTGTAACCGCGCGACTGGAGCTCGCGGCGCAGCTTCAGGCCTTCGGCCAGCGCCAGGTCCTTTTCCATCAGCCCGTTGACGCCGACCGTGCCGGAATCCAGGCCGCCATGGCCGGGGTCGATCACGATGATCTTCTTGCCACCGCCCCGGGCGGGTGGCGACTGCTGGGCCGCGATCATGGCGGCGAGTTTCTCCGCATCGCTCTCGCGTTTCTTGAGGTCGGCGGGCCAGCCTGCCAGTGCGTCGAACTTGGCGCGGTTGGTGGGGAAAAGATCGATGACCACCCGGTAGCCGAAGCCCGCGGCAGGCGGGATCACCAGTGCGTCCGCCACGGTGACCGGCTGGTTCAGGTCGATCACCATGCGAGAATTGCCCGTGCGGAACAGGCCATAGCGATAGGACTTTACCGGGCCGAAGCCGGACGGCTTTGGCGGCGCGCCCAGGCGCCAGGCCACCTGCGGCATGTCGATCACCACACGGTCGGGATTGGACAGCGCAAAGGCTCGCAGGTTCACCGGATCAGACAGTTCGATAACCAGGCGGGTGCGATCTTCATGTTCCCCGATGCGCGCGCTCATCACGATGGGAAGCGGGCCATTGGGTTTTGCGCCAACGGTCGGTCCTGCGACCGGCTGCGGCACCGGCTTGGGCGGCGCGACGGGAAGGTTCGATCCGTCCTGCTGGTGCAGCAGCCGGCTGATGGCGTCGTCGCCCCCCTTCCCCTCATTTTGGGCCAGCAGGACACCCGGCACCAGCACGGCGGCGGCGAACAGCAGGAGGACCAAAGGGCGCAAGAAAGCTCCGAATCTGTGCCCTGCACATTAGCATGGCGATTTGTTTCACCGGCCCGCTTTTGCTAGGCTTGCAACCCAAGGGAATGGGTCCATGTTTCTGGAAATACAAGATTTTTTAACCCCGGCGGAAGTGGCCCGGCTGGTGGAACTTGCCGGCAAGCTGCACTTTGTCGATGGGCGTATTTCCAACCCGGCCAACATCGCCAAGAACAACCTGCAGGCCGACCATGCCGATCCGGGGTATGCGGAGTCTTCGGCGCTGGTGGCCGGCGCCTTTGCGCGGTCGGAGGCGTTCCGCGACTTCGCCTATCCCGCCCACGTCGCCCCGCCTTTGCTGGCGCGCTATGAGGTGGGCATGACCTATGGCGCGCATGCCGACACCGCGCACATGCGCTTCGGCAACGTCATGAGGCGATCTGACCTGTCGGCGACGGTTTGGCTGTTGCCGCCCGCCAGCTATGACGGCGGCGAACTGGTGGTGCATCTGGGCACCCAGCCGGTGGTCATTAAGGGGCAGCCCGGCAGCGTGATCGTCTATCCCTCGACGCAGTTGCATGAAGTGACCGCCGTGCGGCGCGGCACGCGCCTGGTGTCGATCACCTTCATCGAGAGCATGATCCCGGAGGAACATCTGCGCACCCAGCTGTATGATCTCAGCGAAGTGGCCGCACTGGAGGGCCTCAACATGCGCTGGGAAAACCGCGTCCGCCTGGATGCCGTACGCAACAATCTCTTACGCTTGTGGAGCCGTTGATGAACAGGACGATGATGATCGCCGCCTTGGCCCTGCTGGCCGCACCGGCGGCGGCGCAGGATGGCATCCGGGCGCAGCTCGGCAGCTGCCTGGCCATTCCCGGCGTGCTGCAGCGGCTGGCTTGTTACGACAGCGTCGCCAAGGGCAATGGCATCACCACGGCGGCACGCGCGCCCGTGGCGGCAGCGCCAATGGCGCCGATGCCGCCCCGCACGGCGCTGAACGCGCCGCCGGCGCCCAGGGCCGCCAGCGCAACGGAAGGTTTTGGCGCCGAACGCCTGCCGCAGGCACAGGCCGCGCGCCGGGCGGTGGAAGAAATCACCTCCCCCATCACCGACATCACCTATTCGATAACGGGCAAGTTCACCGTCACCCTGGCCAATGGCCAGGTCTGGCGGCAGAAGGAAGGGGATGTCGCCGCGAAATTCTACCGCAAGTCCGACCAGACGGCGACGATCTCGCGTGGCACCTTGGGCAGCTACAACATGGTGATCAACGGTTCGGGTGCCTATTACAAGGTTTCGCGCGTCCGCTGACGGCCCATGGAGAGCATGATTTCGATTCCGCAGAAGCTTGAGCGCATTGATGATGCGCTGCGCGCCAGCGCGCCGGAAGTCCTGGACCTCACCGCGGACTTCGTGACGGAATATCCCGACAACATCGATGGCTGGATTTTTCGCGGCCGGGCCCTGCAGCTCACGTCGGAATTCGCCGCCATGCTGGACGCCGCCCAGCGGACACAGGTGCTGGATCCGGCGAACCCACTGGGGCAGCTTCTGATGGTGCAGGCGCTGCTGGCCAATGGCCGCGCCATGGAAGCGTTCGAGGCCGCCAAGCTTCTGGAAGCGCAAAGGAAGTTCGACGCCGCGATCCTGGGACAGGTGGGGAATTTCTATGCCCAGACCAACCGCCATGCCGAGGCCGCGCGCTGCTATGAGCGGGTCAAGGTGCTGCTGCCCGGTGACGCGAGCACCATCTACAGCCTTGCCAGCGCCTATGTCGCGATGGGGCAGCTAGACAAGGCCGAGCAGCTCTTCGACGCGCTGCTGCGCAAGTCGCCGCACGAATATGACGCCTACTACAATCGCGCGACCTTGCGAAAACAGACGGCGCAGAGCAATCACGTCGCCGAAATGGAAAGGGTGCTCGCCCAGCCGATGCGCAAGGAAAGCGGCGAGCAGACGCTCTGCTATTCGCTGGCCAAGGAACTGGAGGACATGAAGGACTGGAAGCGGTCCTTCCAGTATCTGCGGCGCGGCGCGGACGCCCACCGGCGCTATTTCCCTTATGACCGGCAATATGAGCTGGGCACTCTGGATACCATCGCGAAGATCTTCGACGGGGATTTCTTTCGCCGCCCCAACCACGGCTTTGCGGCCGGCAAGCCGATCTTCGTGCTAGGCATGCCGCGCAGCGGCACCACCCTGGTCGATCGCATCCTGTCATCCCACAGCCAGGTGGAAAGCGCCGGTGAATCCAGCGAGTTCGCCGCCAGCATCCTGCGTGCCTGTGGCGGCCAGGACGGTCGCGGCAACATTGCCTATGAACAGACACGCACCCTGGATTTCGCTGCGCTGGGACAGGATTATTGCAACACCATGGCAGGCCTGCTGCCGGGCGTGCCCCATGCGCTGGACAAGACGCCGAGCAATTTCTACGTGATCGGGCTGATCGCCGCGTCGCTGCCCAATGCACCGATCATCCATTTGCGGCGCAACCCGGTGGCGAACTGTTATGCCGTCTACAAGACGCTGTTCCGCTCCGGCTACAATTTTTCCTACAATCTGGAAGAGATGGGCGAATATTATCTGGGTTACCTGAAGCTGATGGCGCACTGGCGCAAGGTGCTGCCCGGCCGCTTCCTGGACGTGGATTATGAAGCGCTGGTCGCCAACCAGGAGGAAGAAAGCCGCCGCATCATCGCCTGGTGCGGGCTGGACTGGGAAGACGCGGTGCTGTCCTTCGAAAAGAATGCCAGCCCCAGCCTGACCGCCAGCGCCGCACAGGTGCGCCAGCCCATCTATCGCACCTCGCTGGAACAGTGGCGCAATTACGAAGAAGAGCTACAGCCCCTCATCCGCGTCCTGCGTGATGGTGGCGCGGAAATCGACTAGCGGTCAGTTCTCGCCGTAGCCGAAACGCCGAGCCCAGGGCGACAGCAGCGGCACAATGGCGTGCAGCTGCTGGGCATAAGCGCGCCAGCGGCCCACGCCTTCCCGGGTGAGTCCCTTGGACAATTGCGGGGCGCTGAGAGAGGCGATCTGGCGCTGGGCGACCCGTGCCGCGAAATCGCGAAGATTGTCATCCCATTGCAGGCCGATAAATGCGCAGACCGTCTTGGTCTGTGTCTCGAAATCCTCGACCAGCGCTTCATGGCGAACCAGCAGCGCATTGAGCGGCAGGTTGTCCAGCGACCAGGCGCCGATGGTCATGGTGACATCGTACAGCCGGGCAGCGCTTTCCAGGTCCAGGAAGGCATAGGTGACCGCACCGACATCGAGGTGACGGCGAAAACAGCTGAACACCACGTCGCGCGGATCGCGCACGGCAAACAGGATGCGGGCACCGGGGAAAAGTCGCGCGATCAGCGGCAGCTTGGCGGTGTGCAGCGGCTGCTTGTCGATGAAGACCTTGTCCGCCACGTCGCACCCCTTGGCGGCCACGCCTTGCCAATAAGCCTCGCGCAGCGCGTCGAGCTCCTGCTGGCTTGCCGCGGCCAGCTTCGCCAGGCCTTCAGGGCTCATCAGGTATGTTGCGGCAGCTTCGCCCAGCAGATCGGTTTCTTCCAGGGTCGTCACGTCGGGATGGGATGCCAGCACCTGCTCCAGCAAGGTGGTGCCTGACCGCATGAATCCCAGCAGGAACACATGCTGGCGTGCCGGCGCGGGCACGGCATCCGGCGCGCTGGGCTGAGCGGCGGGCTGCGCCGCCAAGGCATCTGCGAGGCGGCGCAAATTCGTGTAGGCCTCCTGCGACCGGGCGCGCTTGGCCTGGTGGATTTCCTGTAGCAGCGCATTTTCCCGCGCATAGGCCTCGAAGGCGTCGCCGGTGCGATCCTGGGCATCCAGCGCGTCACCCAGAACACCGAAGGCAATGGCTTTGGTCAGCACCGTGGTGGCAGGCGCTTGCGTCAGCGGCCGTGCCAATGTCTCGGCGCCCTGGGGCGCTCCTTCCGCCAGGTCCGCCATCGCCAGGGCGATGGTGGCGGTGGCCTCGCCGGGCACCAGCGCAAGCGCCTTGGCGGCTGCCGCGCGGGCCGCTGGATAATCCTGCAGCCGGACCGAGACCGTGGCCAGCCCGGCATGGGCCTGGGCATGGCGGGGGTCCATCAGGACCGTCTTCTGATAGGCCAGGCGCGCGGCGGGATAATCGCGCAGGGCTTCGTATGTCCAGCCAAAGAGATAGTGCGTCGTCACCATGTCGGGCGCCAGCGCGACGGAGGCTTCCAGGATCTTCAGCCCACCCTGGGGCTCGCCCATCATGCCCATGATCCCGGCGATACTGTTCAGGATCATGGGATCGGTTTCGTCCAGAGTCCGGGCGTGATGGAACAGGCGCAGGGATTCCTGCAGCTCGCCGGCATGCTGCAGCCACAGCGCTTCCACCTTGATCAGAAAGGGATGCTCCAGACCGTCATCCAGCGCCGCTCGCGCGATGCGGCGTGCGCCGGGCAAGTCGCCGCGGCGCATGACGGCGGTTGCCTGCTGCACCGCCTGGGCGGTCTTGCGATCCTGCTCGTCCAGGGTCGTGTCCATGGGTCTTCCTATCGCCATCCGGCGGAGGCCGCCAGCTTTTCAAATGCTGAAAAGCAAAACGGCGGCCTTTTGGGCCGCCGCTCGCTCAGAGAAAGTAGGTCGATTACAGCTTGATGGCCGCCGACACGAAGGCATAACGGCCCAGCGGGTCGTACACGCCCGGGAAGGTATTGCCGTTGAGCGGACCGGTCGGGCCGCCAACCACGCCGCCCGAGGCGATGAGCGGCGGATCCTTGTCGAACAGGTTGTTGATGCCGGCCGTGAAGGTCAGGGTCGGGGTCGGCGACCAGTTTCCAGCCAGGTCGAAGTAGCTGAAGTCCGGGATGTGGCCGCCCGCGATGACCGGCTGCAACGGCGCAAAGCCGGCATTCGGCGCATAACCGCTGCGCTGCAGGAAGGGGTTCGTCACGTTGCCGGCAAAGCCGACGCCGCTCAGATAACGCCAGTCCAGCGACAGCGAGAAGTCCCACGGGCTTTCCCAGGTCGCACGCAGCTTGTGGCGATACTCGGGGTTCGGCGAACCGCAAGCCTGGCCATAGAGGCCGTTGCAATCATAGCTGGTGTACACAGTCGCGCCCGCCGGAGCCGGTGCGCCTGCAATACAGGAGCTAACCTTTGCACCCGCCAGCGCCTGGCAGGCACCGGTATAGGGCTGGGTCGAGTAGTCGGTCAGCCATGTGGCGACATAGTTGAACGACATGCCACCGGCATTGTTCAGGCCCAGATCGTCGAACGAAAAGTTGTAGTTGGATTCAAAGTCGACGCCGCTGGTCTTCTGGTAGCCGGTGTTGACGTTGAGCTGGCTCACATAGCCGTTGGGCTGGGTGAACAGCAGGCCGTTGGCGTCACGATGGACCAGCGGGCACAGCGCCTGGTTGCCGTTCAAGCAACCGTTGAGCGCGATGCTGGGGTCGATGGTGCCGATCTGGTTGTTCACCTTGATGTTGAAATAGTCGATGGTCATCGAGAAGTTGCTGATCCATTCCGTCGGCGTGATCACGATGCCGGCGGTGTAGGTATCGGCCTTTTCGGGCTTCAGGGCCGTGCTGCCGCCCTGCAGGACGTTACACTGCGAAGCCGGGCAGTTGAGCGTGTTGCCATAGCGGGCGGCCGGGAGGCCGGTGTTCAAACAGGCCGCCTGGCTCGCGGACGGGGTCGTGCCGCCGCAAGGATCGTTGAAGCTGCCCAGCAGCACGCTCTGCGGGGTGTACAGTTCCACCACGTTGGGCGCGCGCGCCGCATGGTTGTAGCTGGCGCGCAGGCGGAACAGGTCGATCGGCTGCCAGTCCGTCTTCACCATCCAGGTGTTGGTGTCGCCCGCCGTGCTGTAGCTGGAGAAGCGATAGGCGGCGTCGAAGTTCAGGCTCTGGACGAGCGGCATATTCTCCGCGATCGGAATACGCACTTCGCCGAAACCTTCGCGAACGTCGAAGCCCGACTTGGGCTGGCCGACATTGGCGCCGCCGGCGCCGTACAGATCGTTGTTCTGGTCGGCCGTCGAGGTGGTGAGCGCCAGATATTCCGAGCGATATTCCGCGCCCAGCGAGAAGGAGACCGGCTGCGAGGACCAGGGGGACTTGACGCCATAGGCGCCAAGGTCGCCGGTGACCGCACCGGTGATGACATTTTCCTCGGTGAAACCGGCCTGCTGGCCGTGGGTGAAGATGTAACCCAGCATCTTCGGCGTAAAGCCGCCAACGCCGTGGAAGAGATCCAGCGGCACGCAATTGGCGGCGTCGTTCGTGCACTTGCCGGTGACCGGGTCGACGTTCAGGGCGTTCTGCACTTTCGACTTGGAGAAGTCGTTGCTGTAGGTCTGGTTGAACAGCGACTTGGAATGCTGCGCCGAGACGTCGTAGCTGAAGCCTTCGCCCAGATCGCCCTTGGCGCCGAACACGAAGCGATAGGTGGTGTGGCCGAAATCGGTGATGCGCGGCCCGCCTTCGACGTCACGACGGCCGACATAGACAGTCGCGGTCGAGGTGGGCGTATCGCAGAAGTTCGCCACGAAGGACGTACCGGCCGCCAGCGGGTTGTTGCAATTGACGGTGTGCGCGCCCGAGAGCGGGCCCGAGCCCAGGAACAGGCCCGAAGGAGCGGCCTGCCAGGTGGTATGATCTTCCGTGAACATCAGGCTGGAATACAGGTCAACCATGGGGTTGATCTGGTAGTGGGCGAAGAAGCCGCCAGCCCAGCGCGTGTCGGGGCGCTGAATGCTGTTGGCAGCGCCGTAGTTGTAATACTGGGTCGAGGCGCCGGTGAACGGCACCAGGGCGCCGCCGGGGTTCATGAACAGATACGTGCCGGCAGACGGGCCGGTCGTGCCGTAGAACAGGTCATAGTTGGCCGAGCCCGCGCACTTGAAACCGTCATAGGGACGCTGGCCGTTCGCCTGGGTCGGCTTGGTGCGGACGTTGGAGATGGAGCAGGCCGAATAATCGCGCTTGCTCTGCAGCACCTGGGCCGTCTGGTGATAGCTCAGATAGGTGGTGATATTGCCCTTGCTGTCCGGGGTGTTGACGCCCAGGACGACAGTGGCGTTGAGCTGCTGACCATCCCAGACCGAGGACGGCGGATCCTTGAAGCCAGCGGCGCTGCCGCCGGCTGCGCTGCGCAGGCCGGAATAGAAGGAATTGCCGTTGTCGTGCTGGTAGCCGCCATAGGTGACGTCGAACTCGGCACCTTCGAAATCCTTGCGCATGATGAAGTTCACGACGCCGGCAACGGCGTCCGAACCGTACACGGCCGAGGCGCCGCCGGTCAGAACTTCAACGCGGTCCACAAGGGCGGTGGGGATCTGGTTCAAGTCGGCATACGGAACGACCGGGTCGCCCGGGGCGAGGCGCAGGCCGTCAACCAGCACCAGGGTGCGGGACGGTCCGAGGCCGCGCAGATCGACGGTCGCGGTGCCGCTCGACGCATTGCCGGTGAAGTTCTGCTGGCCGGAGAAGACCGACGGCAGGTTGTTCAAAAGGCTCTCAACGCTGGTCGTGCCCTGGAACTGGGCTTCCTGCTGGCCGACCACCGTGATGGGGCTGGCCGAAATCACGCCCTGCTGCGCAATGCGCGAGCCGGTGACGACAACAGTTTCCGTGTTGCCAGCGCTCTGGGCCTGGGCATAGGCGGAAAATCCAGCGGTGGCGACGGTCGCCGCGCTGAGGAAAAGACCAACTTTCAGGCTTTTTGATTGAAACACGAAGGAACCCCTCTGATTTGTGCCGCGATGCGAAATCGCGAGAAAGCCAAATGGTAAAACCCCGCATTTGGCGCTTGACGTCACGGTAGGGTCACAATGGCTGCAGGGTCAAAGGAATTGCTACGCCGCAACAAACTCAGGACTGTGTTGTGATATTTAGGTGTCGAATTTGTTGGCAATCGGCTTTTTTATGCGCATTGCCCAATATCTAAGACATAAAAAACAAGGGAAACCCTAGGCCGAGAAATAATATTTCGCGAGTGCTTGGCGAGTTCCGCCCAAAAATACGCCATTACATTGGGCAAACTGCCTATATGCGCACCGCTTCTGGCGCGGACAGTGCCAACACGGATTATCGCGACTGCGAAAAACCGATTCCGGCCTCAGAAAGCGCTGGATTCAGCCACCGACTCGAGGCGATCCAACCCGCTGATCACGCTGTGTGCTTCTGCGAGCAACGGCTCGATTTCCGCAGCGTTCCGGCGCCATTTCTGCGCATCGGGCGGGGTTATGGTGTGGCGCGAAACCCGGCCGCGATTGGCAACGGCATGACGCATGGCATCGCCAAAGGGAATGCCCGCGAAATCGCACAGCCGGCGCAATGTGCCTTCGGTGTCGTCCTTCAGCGCATCGTAATCGACGCTGGTCCAGTCGCTGCGCGGCAAGGCTGCAAGGTCCGTTAGTATGATGT
This sequence comes from uncultured Hyphomicrobiales bacterium, assembly GCA_966211925.1. Taxonomy (GTDB): domain Bacteria; phylum Pseudomonadota; class Alphaproteobacteria; order Micropepsales; family Micropepsaceae; genus Rhizomicrobium. The sequence goes on from CBIHOI010000006.1 coordinate 41,083, forward strand.
CATTGGTATCACGCCATTGGCGCATGGCGATCTTCTGCAGCGGCGCCCCGATCAGCGCGCGCCAGCCCGGTATCAGCAACAGCGACCAGGGCAGTCCCTGCCAGCCGGGAAGTCCCGGATAGGTGACAAAGCCGCCCGAACGCCAGGCATCCATGATGGCGCTGATGTTGGCGCGCGGCGCGCGGTGCAGGAAGATGAAGCGGGCGTCCGGAAATACGCGTTTCAGGAACGGGATGCGCAGCGCGTTCTTGGGTGTCTTCTCCAGAAAGCGGATGGCCTGGGGCATCTGCGCCTGTTCGCGCAGCAGGTTTCCGGCTGCGTCGCGCATGGTCGCCAGATAGTTCGCACGCAACTGCGCGGCGATATCGGGACGCGCGTCTTCGGCGGTCAGGCGGTTGGACTCGAAGTTGCGTTGCCGCGGGCTGAGAGAGTCGATGCTTTCCACATGCTGGTGCCCCTCCCCGCCCAGCGTGCTCAACGCCAGATTCTGCGCCAGCATTTCAAAGAGCCATGTGCTGCCTGAGCGCGGCGCTGCAACAATGAAGACTGGACGCTCGAACTGCGTCGTCTGCACGAAGGCAGGCTGCGGCTTGCGGACAAGCGCCGCAACGGTTTCCGACAATGCGGGGATCAGGGGTGATGCGCTGCTTGCAATCTTCAGCGAGGGGGGCAGGAGCGCCACGTTCTGCCGGGCCCAATCGGCCAGTGCGGCGAAATGGGGAAGACCTTCGGATGGGCCCTTGAGATACCAGATGGTGCGCCATTCGTCGCGCAACTGGTCCGTGAAGGCCAGCAGCGCTTTCATGGCGGAAGGATCGTTGGCAAAGGCGGCGGCATCGGCCACGATCTCGCCCACTTCCAGGTCAACTTCCGCCGCGGACATCACCGGCGCGCCGACATAACTCTCATAAAGAAGTTCCGGCTGCAGTCCCGGGCGAAAAGGCACCGGGCGGAATACCGGCGCCGGGCCGCCGAGCGGTGTCGCCATGCGCCAGAATTCGGTGCTGCCATAGGTGTCCATGGTCAGATGGATTCGCCGGACCGGCGTCTCGTTGACGACCTTGTGCTGGCGGCGATTGTCGAAGGTCCAGGCTTCGCCCGCCGCCATGTGAACCGCGGTACCGTCGCAATGAAACTGAACGTCAGGATGGGTGACGATGGGAACATGCACCCGCGTGTGGCGGCGCCAATATTGCTGGTTGTCGACATGCGTGGGCACGCCATCACCTGGTTCCAGCCGCATCAGCCGGGCGCGACCAATCAGGGTGCGGAACTCGGCCAGAACCTGGCGCAGGTAGGGCGACTGGTCCAGATAAGGTGTCGGCTGGATCGGCGGATCGAAGGCGTCAAAGGCGTCGCCGCGTGTCGCGGTCAGCGGCAGGAAACTGTTGCCCTTCAGATCGCTGGGATGCCGGCGCCAGGCGTCATCCGGAAAGGCGGACACTTCCTGAACCAGCCGCTGCACATCGAAGCGGAACGGAAAACGGTAAAAGGGATGCGAAAGTCTCATCCGGGACTTTGCTATGCGGTTTCGACGCCAGCATGGTTGCGGCATCGGTGCATGTCCATGGGGACGCATTTTTTGACCGCCGCGTTGCAGCATGTTAAAAGCCGCTGACATCGAGCAAGGGGTTTTCATGCGCAGTGGGATGATCGTGATTGCTGTTTGTGCCCTCGCCGGCTGGGCAGCGCCCGCCCTGGCCCAGACCACCACCGACGCAACACCGGCCTCGGCCCAGGCCGCTCCGGCCGCGGAACCCACCGATGACCCGATCGTCTGCAAGCAGCTGAAGGCGGACACCGGCTCGCGCATCGGCGGTCGCCGGATCTGCGAGAAGCAGAGTGTCTGGCAGCAGCAGGCCCGCGACGCCCGCCGCGAAATCGACAATAGCCAGCAGCGCGGCGGCATGTTCTCCCGGCCTGGAAGCTAGTAAGCCTCTGAATTATAGATGTTTTTTCAAAAATCGGCTGGATAGGCCGCGCTGGGCAAGCCTGGCGCGTGATTAATCGCTTGTTGAAACCTTGCTGGCACCCTACAAAAACTGGGTCCGGCAGTGCTTTTCGCGATTCTCGCAAGCCCGGACACCCCTGACCAGGCCCGGTACGCCCCGCGACCAACGCGAGCACAAAGGCCGCCAGGATCGCCAATGGGGCCTTCGGGGCCTCTCGAAGTAACAATGACTGTCAAATTTGCGCTCCCCTCCGACGCTGTCCCGGTCCCTGATTTCAGGCTTGGCTTCAGTAATGAAGTGACCGTTTCGACGGATGGGGTTGCGCGCATGTTTTCAACCCACAATTCGCGCCGCCCCACCCTGCCCGCCGCACGTCGTGCCGCCGGCAATCCTTGCGCGCGCGCCGGAGACTTTCATGACCAAGCGCATGCTGATCGACGCCAACCACCCGGAAGAAACCCGGGTCGTCATTCTCGACGGAAATAAGGTCGAGGAATTCGATTTCGAGGCTGCTTCCAAGCGGCCGCTCAAGGGCAACATCTATCTCGCCAAGGTGACGCGCGTTGAGCCGTCCCTGCAGGCGGCCTTTGTGGAGTATGGCGGCAACCGCCAGGGCTTCCTGGCCTTTGCCGAAATCCATCCCGACTATTACCAGATCCCGGCCAGCGACCGCGCCGCGCTGATCGCCGAGCAGGAGGCCGAAGCCCGCCGCCGTTCGGAAGACGATATCGAGTCCTTCGAGATCACCGGTCCCAAGGGCCAGGACAGCGAAGAAGACGCCGAGGAAGAGGCCGACGAAGAAACCGACGGCGAGGAAACCGCCGAGATGGCGCCGCTGGTGCCTTTGGACGCGGCCCCGGAAGCCCCGGAACCGGCCTCGGAAACGGAAAGCGACGACGCCTCCCCCGAAGCCGACGAGCATGACGATGTCTTCGTCAATCATGGCGGCGCGCCCGTCCGCGAAGCGGACGAGCACGACCATGACGAGGAAGACGAGGGTCCCGCCACCAAATCGGAAGCCTCCGCAGAGGCGCTGACCGACTATCAGGGCGACCCGGACGTCTCGGCGGCCCAGGCGGCCGAGGAGAATGAAGGCGAGATCGAACCGGTTGGCACCCAGGATGCGGACGACGCCGGGATTGCGGCTGCAGAAACCGCCTCGGAAAATAATGAGGCGGCCGTGGAAGCCGAGGGCGGGGAAGCCCAAGCGCTGAACGCCGGTCGCCCACCCCAGAAGTGGGTGCGCAAGAAGCATTACAAGATCCAGGAAGTGATCAAGCGCCGCCAGATCATCCTGGTGCAGGTGGTCAAGGAAGAACGCGGCAACAAGGGCGCCGCCCTCACCACCTATCTTTCGCTGGCCGGCCGCTATTGCGTACTGATGCCCAACACCCCGCGCGGCGGCGGCATCTCCCGCAAGATCACCAACGCCGCCGACCGCAAGCGCCTCAAGAGCGCGGCCCAGGGCCTGGAGCTGCCCGAAGGCATGGGCCTGATCATTCGCACCGCCGGCGAAAATCGCACCCGGCTGGAGATCCGGCGCGACTATGACTATCTGCTGCGCCTGTGGGACACGATCCGCGAAAAGACGCTGTCGTCCAACGCCCCGGCCTGCGTCTATGAGGAAGGCGACCTGATCAAGCGCGTCATCCGCGACCTGTATACCAAGGACGTGCAGGACGTGGTGGTGGAAGGCGAGGAAGGCTATCGCAACGCCAAGGACTTCATGCGGATGCTGATGCCGACGCATGCCAAGTATGTGCATCAGTACAAAGACCCGGTGCCGCTGTTCCAGCGCATGCATATCGAGACCCAGCTGGACTCGATGTTCTCGCCCACCGTCACCCTGAAGTCGGGCGGCTATATCGTCATCAACCAGACCGAAGCGCTGGTCGCGATCGACGTGAATTCCGGCCGCGCCACCAAGGAACACTCGATCGAGGAAACCGCGCGCAAGACCAACCTGGAAGCCGCCAGCGAAGTCGGCCGCCAGCTGCGCCTGCGCGACCTGGCCGGGCTGATCGTTATCGACTTCATCGATATGGAGGAAAGCCGCAACGACCGCGAGGTCGAGAAGCGCCTGCGCGATGCCGTCAAGGATGACCGCGCCCGGGTACAGATCGGCAAGATCTCGCAGTTCGGCCTGATGGAAATGTCGCGCCAGCGCCTGCGCGCCGGCGTCATTGCCGGGTCTACCGTCACCTGTCCGCATTGCGCCGGCACCGGCCTGCTGCGTTCCACCGAAAGCTCGGCCCTGCGCGTGCTGCGCGGCCTGGAAGAGGAAGGCGAGAAGAACCGCGCCGCCGCCGTCAGCGTCAAGATCGACAATGAGGTGGCGCTCTACATTCTCAACCAGAAGCGCCACGAACTGTCGCGCATCGAAGCCGAGAACGGCATGGAGATCACGTTTGATCCCAAGCCAGGCATGGCCGGTGGCGCTTTCGAGATCGAGCGCACAAGGACCCGCGAACCGGGCGAGCGCCCGCGCAGCAATTCCGCTGTCAGCATCGAGGCTGGCTTCGTGCCTTACGAACCTGAGCCGGATTATGTGGAAGAGATCGACGAAGAAGAGGAAGTCTTCGAGGCCGAAGGCGATACGCCTGCCGAAAGCGAAGAAGCGGCAGAACGTGCGCCGCGCGCGGAAGGCGAACGTTCTGACCGGGGCGGCGAACGCGGCGATGGCCGCAAGCGCCGTCGCCGTGGCGGCCGTGGCCGCAACCGCGATCGTGAAGGCCAGCGTCCAGTGGGTGCCGATACCGGTGTCGCGCCTGTAGCCGCGGAAGCAACCGAAGACCGCGAGGACGGTGACGAAACGGAACTTGCACACGCCCAGCCCGGGCAGCCGCTCGGCGAGAATGGCGAGCCGCGCCGCAAGCGCCGTCGCCGCCGTGGCCGTCGTGGCGGCCGCGATCGCGCCGATCAACCCGAAGGCACGGAAAATCAGCAGCCCGGCTTTGTCGCGGAAGCCGACCGTTTTGGCGCGGCCCCGGACGAGATAGACACCACGCCCACCATCGGCGGCAGCCATGCCCCTGGCGCGCCGTCCGCGCCGGTCTGGTCGCTGAAGGACGATGAACTGGACACCACCCCCAAGGAAGAACCGCCGAAGAAAAAGGGCTGGTGGTCCAAGGCTTTTGGCACCGAATAGCGGCGCCTTGCATACAAACGAAAAGGCCGCGAGCGATGCTCGCGGCCTTTTTCATGTCCGCCTGTTCATGTCCGCTTGATGCTTACGGGTTGCTGGCAACTTCCGCGGACGCGCCTGCGCCATGGGCGCCGGGATCGGACAGGCCCACGCAGGCGGTCGTGTCGCAGGCGATCACATTTACGGTGTCGAACGGCGCCGCGCCGGTGCCGCGAAGATCGCCCCGGCGTCCCAGCCGCCGGCCGCCGGCAGTGTCCAGCACCGCAGAGACCGCTGCCGCCGTGCCGTTGGGTCCGCCGGCGCCGGCCGCCGCGATGGCAACGCCATTGCCATCCGTGGCGATCAGCGGTGCCAGGAAGGCGCTGGCCAGGCCACCCTGCCCCGCAGGCGAAGCCGCAAGCTGTACGCCGGTCCCCGCCGCCGTGCGGCCCGCGCCAAATGGGCCGTTGAGGGTGACCGCGCAGGAAGCAGCCTGGCCGCTGGCGTCCACCGCCGCAAAGCCGGTCGAGCCCAGGTCATGGGGCAAGGCGGTGACACCGAAGCTGGTCAGCGACTGGCGCACGGCGCCCGACACGTCGCGGCCATTTGAACGTGAAAGATTGTCCAGCAGCGATGCGGTGAACACACCCGCGCCCGTTCGCGAAGCCGGCAGCCAGGTGGTGAGATTGCCCATGGCGCGCGAACGCGCCGCGCCGTTCGTGCTTCTGACCGCCGCCAGTTCATTGAGATCGACCGCGCCGCCCTGGGCCGCCGACCAGCTCTCGATGCGGGCTGCGACCAGGCCGCGATAAAAGCCATCGGCGCCGTTGATGCGAATCTCCGAAAGCGTCTGGGACAGCGCCGTGTTCTTTACTTCGGTGCCGGCCGCGCGGGCCTGCCCGGACTCGTCCAGGAATTCGGCCGCCAGGCCTGCATCCAGACGAATTGCATTCTGCGCGCCCGCCAGGCGCACGGCCAATGCCTGGGAGATGGGAAAGCCGGTGGCGGCATAGGCTTCGCCAGGCGCCACCACGCGCTGCCAGGGCAGCGCGCCATACGCCTTCTGCATGTCGGCGAAACCGCGCACCGCGCCTGGAACCGCATAGGCGCCGCCGCGCGCGGGCGCGCGGGTCAGAAAATCATACTCGGTGACCTGCCCGCCGGTGTCGCGCACCAGGCAGATGCCACCGGCGCCAAGACCGGCAGCGACCGGATAAGTGGCGCTGAGGGTGAAGAACATCGCGGTGACCGCATCCACGGCGCTGCCGGCCGAAGCCAGGGCTGACGCGCCAGCGCGCGCCGCCAACGGTTCGTCGCTCACCGCGATGCCCGCGCGCGCCGGTTCCGACTCGGCGCTGGAGGTATAGCTTTGAGGCACGTCATCCTCGAGCCCGACCGCGGAGCCGATATGGCTGCCGAGAGACTGTACGGTGGTGCAACCGCCCATCATCAGGGGAAGGGCGAGCAAGGCAATGAGACGCTTGGACCGCATGAAACTGCTTTAATCCTGAAGGGCTGTCTTGAAGGTTTCCTGGGGCGCCTTTATGCCCCAGCCGCGCGGGTTAAGCCAGCGGATGCGCGCAGGCCCCGCTATTGAGAAAGCCACGTCTTGTTTGACCTTTTGCCGCCCCGCCCCTACGGTCCGACGGGGATCGGGCGGGGTATAGGAGTATCATCGGCGTGTCGCTGAAACCCAACAATTCCGCCCTTCGCAAGCTCGTTTTCGCCGCCGGTTTCGCCGCGGCGCTAGCGGCCGTCACCGGCCCCGCGCTGGCGCAGAACAACCGCATCTTCGCGCTGCGCGACACCGAAACCGAGGAAATGCTGAAGAGTTACGAGATGCCGCTGGCACGCGCCGCGGGTCTCGATCTCAATGCGGTGCATGTCTATCTGGCGGGCGATACCGAGATCAACGCCTTCGCCACCTATCCCGAAGACATCTTCATCTGCGCCGGAATCCTGCTGTGGCTGCACACGCCCAATGAACTGATCGGCGTGATGGCGCACGAGACCGGGCATCTGTCGGCGGGCCATCTGTCGCGCGGCGCCTATGGCATGCAGAAGGCGATGATCCCCATGCTGCTGTCGATGGTGCTGGGCATCGGCGCCATCATCGCGGGCGCCGGCGAAGCGGGCATGGCGATCATGGGCATCGGCCAGGCCGTCGCCATGGGCCAGATGGCGGCCTTCACGCGCGTGCAGGAATCCACCGCCGACCAGATCGCCGCCAAACTGCTGCTGGCGACGCACCAGTCGCCCATGGGCATGTACAAGACCTTCCAGCGTTTCGCGCAGGAAGAGGCGATGAGCGCCTACAAGATGGACAAGTTCGCGGTGGACCATCCGTCGGGCCAGGACCGCGTTTTCGACCTGAACGACATGGTGGAAGCCTCGCCCTACCGCGAAGTGCAGGACAGCCCGCAGGCGCTGCACCAGTTCCAGATGGTGCAGGCCAAGCTGGCGGGCTTCGTGCTGCCGGTGAAGGATGCACTGAACCGCTTTCCGGATTCTGACAAGTCGGAACCGGCGCGCTATGCCCGCACCATGATCTACATGCGCGCGCCCAATTTCCAGAAGGCGCTGGCCGAAGTGAACGGGTTGATTGCCGAAGAGCCCAACAATCCCTATTTCTATGAAGTGCGCGGGCAGATCTATGTCAGCATGGCCAAGCCTGCGCTTGGCATTCCCGACTATCAGAAATCCGTGGACCTGCGGCCCAACGCACCGCAGCTGCGGCTGGGACTGGCCACCGCCGAGCTCGCCACGGACAATGCCCCCCTTGCCGCCAAGGCGCTGGTCAACCTGAAAGCCGCGCTGCTGGTGGAGGATGACGATCCGACGAGCTGGTACCAGGCTGCCAAGGCCTACAGCACGCTGGGCAACGAGCCGATGGCCAACCTGGCCACCGCGGAACAGTGGTACAGCGTCGGCGATATGCGCAAGGCGCTCATCTTCGCCACCCGGGCGCGCGGCAAGCTGCCCCAAGGCGGCGCCGACTGGGAACGGGCTGGCGATATTGTGGGCGCGGCAGGACCGCTGGCAGCCCAGCAGCGAGGGGGCTGACATGCGAGCGTTCGTCATCACGGTTGCCGGCGCCATCGGCGGCGCAGCACTGGCCGTGGCCATCATCCTGACACTGGCGCAGAGCGGCCGGATGCCGATCAATGACCGGCAGATGCAGACCTATCTGATGACGCATCCCGAACTGGCGGCTGCGATGATGGGCCGTCACCAGATGCTGGAAGAGCAGAAGGCGCAGCTGGAGAAGACCGCGGTGCTGCGCAAGATCGGCAAGGCCGCCTATTTCGATCCCAAGGTCGCATTCGTGACCGGACCGGTGGATGCCAAGAACACACTGGTGGAATTCTATGATTACGACTGCCCGTACTGCCGCGCCTCGCTGCCGGCGGTGAAGAAGTATTACGAGGCGCACAAGAACGACACGCGCTTCGCCTTCATTGAATTCCCCATCAAGGAACTGCATGGCCCCAGCGCCATCCTGGCGGCGCATGCCTCGCTGGCGGCGCGCAAGCAGCCGAACAAGTATATGGACTTCCACTTCCTGTTGCTGGGCGAGGAAGGCGCGATCACCGAACAGATGATCTATGCCGACGCCGCCAAAGCCGGGCTGGATATCGCCAAGCTGAAGACCGACATGAACGATCCGGAGATTGCCAAATCGCTGGAGGCATCCATCGCCCTGGCCCACAAGACCGGCATCGACGGTACGCCGACTTTCATCCTCAACGGCAGGCTTGCGCCCGGCATGGTGGATGACACCAGCCTTGCCGACGGGATGAAGAGCTGACGACAGTCAGCGCGACGCGGGAAAATGCTCGATGTGGGTCTCGCCGGTGCGGCCATAATAGACCGCTCGCTGGCCCGCCAAGGTCACGAAATAGCCCACGCAACCGGCAGCCGCGATGCGTCGGCAGAATTCGCGATATTGAATGTCGCCGCACTGGGCTGACCGTACAGCAGCCTCCACCCCGGTGGCCGAAAAATCCCGCGCAATGTCACGCACGACATGCACTGCGATGCTGCAGGAAATCCCGTCCGGCATGTAATAGACACGCTCGCTGCGCATCAGGTCGGCGTGATAGCGCTCCACGCCGGCCGCAAGCAGTGACTGCACCACTTGGGGAAAGGTGATGCTCTCCGCATCCGAAGCGCGCGTCAGCTCTTCGACAAACATCCTGACGGACTGGTCCATGGTCTTCTCCTATTGGGTGGGGATGCCGCGCAGTTGCCGGTCCTTGACGATTTTCTGCAAAAGCTGCCGCAGCATCGCCTGTTCCTGTGCACTGAGAGGACCGAAGAATTCCGCGTCATTGCCGTCCGCGAGCGCCGCCAGTTGCGGCACCAGCGCCCTGCCTTTGACCGTAAGTTCCAGGGTCTGCGCGCGGCCATCCGTGGCGCTGGCCTGGCGCCGCACCAGGTTTCGCGCCGCCAGCCGGTCGGCCAGCTTGGTGACGGCCCCGCGCGTCAGGTTCAACCGCTCTGCCAGCGCACTGGGAGGCTGGGCGGCGTCATACAGCTCCCGCAGCATGACCCATTCCACCACCGTGACATTGCGGGCAGCCAGCTTCAGGGCAAAGGCACCGGAGACATGGTTGGACACCAGCCGCAGCCAATAGCCCAAATGATCCTTCAATGCTGCGGATTTAATTTCCATGGAAACTATATAGTCACGAGTAGTTTCCGTGTCAACTATCGTCTTTCGGTCAGATCAGTCCGCTGAGCGGGCTCGACGGATCGGCATAGGCCTTCTTGGGCATGCGGCCCGCCAGCCAGGCTTCGCGTCCAGCCTGCACAGCCAGCTTCATGGCGCTGGCCATTTTCACGGGATCGCGGGCATGGGCGATTGCCGTGTTGGTGAGGACAGCGTCGCAACCCAGCTCCATCGCCACCGCGGCGTCGCTGGCGGTGCCGATGCCGGCATCCACCACGATCGGGACTTTCGCATCCTCGATGATCATGCGGATGTTCACGGTGGACTGGATGCCCATGCCCGATCCGATCGGCGAGGCCAGCGGCATGATCGCCACCGCGCCCACATCTTCCAGCCGCTTGGCCATCAGGGGATCATCGCTGGAATAGACCATGACCTGGAAACCGTCCTTGGCCAGCATCTCGGTGGCGCGCAGGGTTTCGATCATGTCGGGATAGAGCAGCTTCTTCTCGCCCAACACTTCCAGCTTGACCAGGGTCCAGCCGCCGGCCTCGCGCGCCAGGCGCAACGTGCGCACGGCATCTTCGCCGGTGAAGCAACCGGCGGTGTTGGGCAGGTAAGTGACTTTCTTGGGGTCGATGAAATCCACCAGCATGGGCTGGCCTGGATCGGTGAGATTCACACGGCGCACGGCGACCGTGACGATCTCCGCCCCCGATGCGGCCAGCGCGGCGGCGTTCATCGCGTAATCGTTGTACTTGCCGGTACCGATGATGAGACGCGACTTGAAGGTCTTGCCGGCCACCACGAAGGGCTTGTCCTCGCGGGGGACTTCCACCGGTGCGTTGCCCCCGCCGATGAAATGGACGATTTCCAGCCGGTCGCCATCGCTCACCTGCACTTGGTCATAGGTCGAGCGCGGCACGATCTCCAGGTTGCGCTCCACCGCGATCTTGGCGGGGTCCAGGCCGAGCCCGGCCAGGAAGAGGCGCAGGTTGGCCGGTTCATCCAGCTGGCGGATTTCGCCGTTCAGGGTAATTTTCAATGTCATATTGCCTGTGACCTTAAGCATTTCCGTATCGTGCCGGGAGAGATTATAAGGCTTGAATCGCTTTCGCCCACGGAAAGTCTATGGCAAAAAAAACCAGCAAATCCAAGACCTTGCCTATATATATCCTCAATGGCCCCAATCTCAATTTGCTGGGACACCGCGAGCCTGAGGTTTATGGGTACACGACCCTGGCGCAGATCGAGAAGATGTGCGCCGACCAGGCTGCCGAACATGGCCTTTCCATCATCTTCCGCCAGTCCAATCATGAAGGCGAAATCGTCGACCAGCTGCAGGAGGCGCGCACCTCGGGCAGCGCCGTCATCATCAATCCTGCCGGTTATGGCCATACCTCGATCGCCATCCTGGACACCATCCAGGCGCTGAAGATTCCCGTGATCGAGGTGCATCTGTCGAACATTCATAAGCGCGAGCCTTATCGCCACCTCTCCTATGTCTCCAAGGGCGCGACCGGCATCATCATGGGCCTGGGGGCGCAGGGTTACCTGCGCGCCGTGGATGCAGTCGCCGAAATTCTCAAGGGTTCGAAATGAAAAAGAACAAAACGCCTCTTAAAGCTTCTGCCAAAACGCCCGCGAAGGCGGTTGCCGCAAAAGCCGCCGGGAAACCCGGCGTTGACACGGACGCTGTGCGCGAGCTGGCCAAGCTGCTGAAGGAAACAGGCCTCACCGAAATCGAGATCGAGCATAACGGCGCACGCATTCGCGTCAGCCGTGGCGCGACGGCTGTTGCCGCCGCCGCACCGGCCGCCCCTGCCCCGGTCGTCGCAGCACCGCCGCCTGCCCCTGCCGCCGTACCTGCGCCGTCCGGCCCCGTGGCGGGCACCGTGCCCTCGCCCATGGTCGGCACCGTCTATCTGTCGCCGGAACCCGGCAAGCCGGCCTTCATCAGCGTCGGCAAGACCGTGAAGGCCGGAGATACCCTGTTCATCGTGGAAGCCATGAAGACCATGAACGCCATCACCGCGCCGCATGGCGGCACGGTGAAGGAAATCAGCGTCAGTGATGGCAGCCCTGTCGAGTTCGGCCAGACGCTGGCCGTCATCGCCTGATGTTCGACAAGGTTCTCATCGCCAATCGCGGCGAAATCGCCCTTCGCGTCATCCGCGCCTGCAAGGAGATGGGCATCTCCACCGTGGCGATTCATTCCACGGCCGACAGCGACGCCATGCATGTGCGCCTGGCCGATGAAAGCGTGTGCGTTGGTCCGCCCGCCGCCGGCCAGTCCTATCTGAATATTCCCGCCATCATCGCGGCCTGCGAGATCACGGGCGCCGAGGCCATTCATCCCGGCTATGGCTTCCTGTCCGAGAACGCCAAGTTCGCCGACATCATCAAGGAACACGGCCTGACCTTCATCGGGCCGACGCCAGAACATATCCGCATGATGGGCGACAAGATCACCGCCAAGCAGACGGTCAAGGAGCTTGGCATCCCCACCGTGCCGGGTTCGGACGGCGAAGTCAGCGACGCCGATGCGGCGCGCGTGGCGGAAGAGATTGGCTATCCGGTGTTGATCAAGGCCACTGCGGGTGGTGGCGGGCGCGGCATGAAGGTTGCGCAGAATGCCGGTGAACTGAGCTTCGCGCTGTCGCAGGCCCGCACCGAAGCCAAGGCCGCCTTCGGCAACGACACCGTCTATATGGAGAAGTATCTCCAGCGGCCGCGCCACATCGAAATCCAGATCCTGGCCGACAGCCATGGTCATGTCGTGCATCTGGGCGAGCGCGACTGCTCGTTGCAGCGGCGCCACCAGAAGGTGTGGGAAGAAGCCGGCAGCCCGGCCCTGAACGCGCAGGAGCGCGACGATATCGGCGGCATCGTGACCAAGGCGCTCAAGAAGCTGGGTTATCTGGGCGCCGGTACCATCGAATTTCTGTATGAGGATGGCCGCTTTTATTTCATCGAAATGAACACCCGCCTGCAGGTCGAGCATCCGGTCACCGAAGCCATTACCGGCATCGACATTGTGCGCGAACAGATTCGCGTCGCCGCGGGCGCGCCGCTGGGCGTCACCCAGAAGGACATCGTGTTCGAGGGCCACGCCATCGAATGCCGCATCAATGCGGAAAACCCTTTCACCTTCCGCCCCTCGCCCGGGACCATCGAGCAGTTTCATACCCCCGGCGGCCTGGGCGTGCGTTTCGATAGCGCGATCTATTCGGGCTATCGCATTCCGCCTTATTACGACAGCCTGGCGGGCAAGCTGATCGTGCACGCCAAGAACCGCAACGAATGCCTGTTGCGCCTGCGCCGTGCGCTGGACGAACTGGTGGTGGGCGGTATCGAGACCACCATCCCCCTGTTCCAGAAGCTGGTGCGCGAGCCGGACATCATCAACGGCGACTATTCCATCCACTGGCTGGAGAAGTATCTGGCCAGTCTTGGATATTAGGCTGCGGCGCCGGCACTAGGCCCACCGTCATTTCCCGGCTAGGTTTCCTGCTCAACCGTTGGGAGGGTTTCGCATGGGCTTTCTGGACAAGTATGGTTCGCTGATTTTGGGCGTGACCCGCATCGTGGTCGGCCTGTTGTTCCTGGAGCATGGCACCGCCAAGCTTCTGCATTTTCCCGTCGTGCCGATGTTCGCGAGTGGTTCGCTGCCGCCGATGATCCTGGCGTCAGGCATCATCGAACTTGTCGGCGGTGCGCTGGTGGCGCTTGGCTTCTTCAGCCGCATCGCGGCCTTCATCTGCTCCGGCCAGATGGCGGTCGCCTATTTCATGGTGCATTTCGCCCAGGGCTTCTTTCCGATCCTGAACGGCGGGGAACTGGCGATCGTCTATTGCTTCGTCTTTTTGTACCTGGCCGCGGCCGGTCCGGGCAGCCTGGCGATCAACAACAAGTAGCAACGTCCTGCCGATTAAAATAACGCGCGACGGTTTTGCCGCCGCGCGTTATTCTTTTGGCATGCACGGTACGCCGCATCTGACGCCGGAAATCCTGCTGCGCGCCTACGCCGAGGGCCTGTTCCCCATGGCGGAGCGGCGGGGCGATCCGACGCTGTACTGGGTGTCGCCCGAAATGCGCGGCATCATTCCCCTGGACAATTTTCATGTGCCGCGTCGGCTGGCGCGCACGGTGCGTTCGGGGCGCTTTACCGTCACCGCCGACCAGGCGTTTGCCGACGTGATGCGCGCCTGCGCCGCGCCGGCGCCAGGGCGCGAGGAAAGCTGGATCAACGACGAAATCCTGCGGCTCTACATCGCGCTGCATGCCGGTGGCCACGCCCATTCGGTGGAATGCTGGCAGGGTGGCGAACTGGTGGGCGGGCTTTATGGCGTGCGGCTGGGCGCGGCCTTCTTTGGCGAGAGCATGTTCAGCCGGGCGCGCGACGCCAGCAAGGTGGCGCTGGTCTGGCTGGTGGAGGCATTGCGACGCGGCGGCTTCACCTTGCTGGACACGCAATTCCTGACCGCGCATCTGGCCGGGTTCGGCGCGATGGAAATTCCACGGCTGCAGTATCTGGCGCTGCTCAACCAGGCGCTGAACCGCGAAGCGGTCTGGCCACGTTTCTGACTACAGGCCGGCACCTTCCGGCAAAGCCTGGACCTGTTCCTTATCGGACGAATCCGGCGCCGCGACCTTGACCGCGGCGGTGGTGTTGGTGGCGACGGTGGCGGCGTTGTTGTTGCAGCCCAGCACCCACACGTCATAGAGCGGATGCTCCACGGCGTTGAGGCCGGGGCTGGAGCCGTACATCCAGCCGGAGAATATCCTGCGCGGCTTCTGGTCAGGACGGTGATCCTCGATCTGCACGAAGGCAGCCGTTTCCGGCGTCTCGCTGGCAGGGGTCGAATAGCAGAAGCGTGCCGTGATCGTCAGGGTGGCGAACTTTACGGTCTGGCCGATAGGGGCCGTGATGCTGGTGGGGCGGCCGGTGATCTTGTCCAGGCCCAGCATCTTCAGCGAGGTACCGCCCTGCGGCGTGATCTGCTGCGGCGGCACCACGTCTGAGCCCGCGCCGGCAGGAGCGGTGCTGGGCGGCGGCGGATCGGGAATGATGACCTTGGTTGCACTTTGCGCCAGCGCCACGCCGCCAAGGGGCAGCAGCGCGAGCAGCCATTTCAAATGGTGCCTCAAGGTCCGTCGCCCAGGTCTTGCGGCTTGGGCGCAGGGGCCTTCGGCTTGCCGCTGTCACCACCGATGAAACGGCCCGCCAGGCTCATCAGGTCCGCCGAATTGGCGGCCTGGGTGTTTTCGATATAACCGCCCGGCGGGATCATCTTGTCGTCGCCACCGGGCGCGATAGACAGATACGAACTGCCCAGGATGCCCGACGAGGTGATCATCATGGAGCTGTCGGTCGGCAGCTTGATGTCGCTGCGGACGTTCATGTGCACGGTCACGAGATAGTTGTTGGGATCCAGCACCAGGTCAGACACAGAGCCGACCTTGATGCCGGAAACACGCACATCGGTGCCGATGCCCAGGCCGTCAACCTTGGGCAGGCGCGCCAGCACTTCATAGCCCGACAGGCTGCCCGAGCCGGTGCGCATATAGGTGAACGCCAGAAAGCCAACCGCCACGGCCACGACGACCGCGCCGATGAGGGTTTCGGCGATATTGTTCTGCTGCCGTGCGCTCATCAGTCCGGTTTCCAGGCCTGATAATCGCCAGTCGCGGGCGGGCGGGCGCCGCCCTTGCTGAGACTGCCGCTGGGCTTGTAGGCGCCTTCGGTGCCGGTGAGGTTGGGCTGGTGCGGCTGCTCGAAGCCGCGGGTCTTGAACGGCGCGCGGGTCGGCGGCTCGGCATAGGTATGGTGCATCCAGCCATGCCAGTCGGGCGGCACGCGGCTGGCCTCGACGGTGCCGTTGTAAACCACCCAGCGGCGCGAGCCGTCCTTGTTCTGGTAGTAGCGGTTGCCGAAATCGTCGGTGCCCACCGGGCTGCCATACAATTTGGTCTGTACCCAGGTACCGAGGGTCTGGGATTTCCACCACGAGAAAAGCATAGAAAACCGCTGTGAGGATTCGCTCGGACTATAGGGCCGGGCTGGATTTACGCCAATGCTGCAATGCGTGAGAAATGGGGTTTTGAGGTTATCCCCAATCCGCCCCAAGGGGGCTGCGACGCTGTGTGGAAACGGCGCGAAAAATATTTCGGAGCCTTAATCCGAAGCCCGCTTGACTCGCGGCTTTTCCGGCGAGTTCTGGCCTACCAGAGCTGGTGTTTAAAGCTTCTCTAACCACTATTTGCTTGCGCGCCCCTTTCCGCCGTGTCCATACTTTGGGCCAGTCACCTCCCGTGACCACCACATCTGGCGAGCAGGCCCCGCCGCGAAAGACATCTTTCGCGGGCGGGAAGCTGTCCCCGGAAAGGTGGTTTGGCGGAGGGCTGGGGCCGAGTTCATCACGCAATCGCAGGATCAGACCATGCGTATTCCCCGTCATTTCACGGTTGAAGGCCACTCGCCCTATGAGGGCATCGCCTTTCGCGGCGCCGCCAGCGAAATTCGCAACCCGGACGGCTCCATCGTCTTTGCCCAGACCGACATTGAAGTGCCGGAAGCCTGGAGCCAGGTCGCCAGCGACGTGCTCGCGCAGAAGTATTTCCGCAAGGCGGGCGTTTCCAAGGCGCTGAAGCCGGTGCCCGAGGAAGGCGTGCCGGAATTCCTGTGGCGCAAACAGGCGGCATCGAAGGACAGCAAGGAAACCACGGGCGAGAAATCCGCCAAGCAGGTGTTTGATCGCCTGGCCGGCACCTGGACCTATTGGGGCTGGAAGGGCGGCTATTTCGATGCCGAGAGCGATGCCCAGGCTTTCTATGATGAGCTCTGCCACATGCTGGCGTCGCAGAAATGCGCGCCCAACTCGCCGCAATGGTTCAACACCGGTCTTCACTGGGCCTATGGCATCGATGGCCCTGGTCAGGGCCATTACTATGTCGATCACAAGAGCGGCCGCCTGACCAAGTCGGCATCGGCCTATGAACATCCGCAGCCCCATGCCTGCTTTATCCAGAGCGTCAAGGATGACCTGGTGAATGACGGCGGTATCATGGACCTGTGGACGCGCGAGGCGCGCCTGTTCAAATACGGCTCGGGTACCGGCACCAATTTCTCGCCCTTGCGCGGCCAGGATGAAAAGCTGTCGGGCGGCGGCAAATCGTCGGGGCTGATGAGCTTCCTGAAAATCGGCGACCGCGCCGCCGGCGCCATCAAGTCGGGCGGCACCACGCGCCGCGCCGCCAAGATGGTGATTGTCGACATCGATCATCCCGATATCGAGGATTTCATCGACTGGAAGGTGATCGAGGAACAGAAGGTCGCGGCCCTGGTGACCGGCTCCAAACTGGCAGAGCGGCACCTGAAGGCGGTGCTGAAGGCCTGTGTCAACTGCGAAGGCTCGGGCGGCGACTGCTATGACCCGCAGAAGAATCCGGCTTTGCGCCGCGAGATCAAGGCGGCACGCAAGTCGCTGATCCCCGACAACCTGATCGAGCGCGTCATCAGCTTCGCGCGCCAGGGCTTCAAGGACATCGACTTCCGTACATATGACACCGACTGGGACAGCGAGGCCTATACCTCGGTCGCCGGCCAGAATTCCAACAACACGGTGCGCGTCACAGACGAATTCCTGAAAGCCGTGCAGGAAGACGGCGACTGGCAACTGACCAATCGCGGCAACGGCAAGGTTGCCCGCACCATCAAGGCGCGCGAGCTGTGGGACAAGGTGAGCTATGCCGCCTGGGCCTGCGCCGATCCGGGCGTGCAGTTTCACACCTCGATCAATGACTGGCACACCTGCCCGGCCGGCGGCGAAATCCGCGCCAGCAATCCGTGCAGCGAATACATGTTCCTGGACGACACCGCCTGCAACCTGGCGTCGCTGAACCTGATGCAGTTCCGCAAGGGCGACGGCGTCAAGACCTTCGACGTCGCGTCCTTCGAGCATGCTGTCAGGCTGTGGACCATGGTGCTGGAAATCTCGGTGCTGATGGCGCAGTTCCCGTCCAAGGAAATTGCGCAGCTCTCCTACGATTACCGCACCCTGGGCCTCGGCTTCGCCAACATCGGCGGCCTGCTGATGTCGGCGGGCGTTCCCTATGACAGCCGCGAAGGCCGCGCCATCGCCGGCGCGATTTCCGCACTGATGACGGGCGTGTCCTATGCCACGTCTGCCGAGATGGCGGGCGAACTGGGCGCCTTCCCGGAATATGCCGCCAACAAGGACGCTATGCTGCGGGTGATCCGCAACCATCGCCGTGCCGCCCATGGCGAAGACAAGGGCTATGAGAAACTTGCCACCCCGCCCGTGTCACTGGACCTGAAGGCGATCGACGACAAAGCGCTGGCCGAGGCCGCCCAGCGTGCCTGGGACGATGCACTGTCACTTGGCAAGGAGCATGGCTTCCGCAACGCGCAGGCAACCGTGATTGCGCCCACCGGTACCATCGGCCTGGTGATGGACTGCGACACCACTGGCGTGGAGCCGGACTTCGCGCTGGTGAAGTTCAAGACCCTGGCGGGCGGCGGCTATTTCAAGATCATCAACCGCTGTGTGCCCGAAGCGCTGTCGAACCTGGGTTATGGCCAGGCGGAGATCGACGCCATCGTCGCCTATGCCGTGGGCCATGGCACCCTGGAAGACTATCAGGGCCGCATCAACCATGACTCGCTGGAAGCCAAGGGCTTTGGCGAGGAGCAGATTGCCGAGATCGAGGGCGCGCTGGAATCCGCGTTCGATATCCGCTTTGTCTTCAACAAGTACACGCTGGGCGCCAAGTTCTGCACCGAGGTGCTGAAGCTGGATGCCGCCACCATGGATGCGCCCGACTTCGACATGCTGAAGGCCCTGGGCTTTTCCCGCGCCGACATCGATGCCGCCAACCTGCATGTCTGCGGCGCCATGACCCTGGAAGGTGCGCCCTATCTGAAGGAACAGCATCTGGCGGTGTTCGACTGCGCCAATCCGTGCGGCCGCACCGGCAAGCGCTCCCTGAGCGTGGAAAGTCATATCCGCATGATGGCCGCGGTACAGCCTTTCATCTCGGGCGCCATCTCCAAGACCATCAACATGGCCAACAGCGCCGCGGTGAAGGAGTGCGGCGAAGCCTATATGATGAGCTGGAAGCTGGGGCTCAAGGCCAATGCGCTGTATCGTGACGGCTCCAAGCTGTCACAGCCCTTGTCCAGCCAGGTCTTTGCCTTTGCCGACGAGGAAGATGACGAGCTGGAAGCGCCGCGCGCGCCCGCACAGCAGACCGTCGTCACCGAACGTATCGTCGAACGGGTGATCGAGAAGGTCCGCAGCCACGAGCGCGAGCGCCTGCCCCATCGCCGCAAGAGCTATACCCAGAAGGCCAGCGTGGGCGGGCACAAGGTTTACCTGCACACCGGCGAGTATGAAGATGGGCGGCTGGGCGAGATCTTCATCGACATGCACAAGGAAGGCGCCGCCTTCCGCAGCCTGATGAACAATTTTGCCATCGCCATCTCGGTCGGGCTGCAATATGGCGTTCCGCTGGAAGAATTCGTGGACGCCTTCACCTTTACCCGTTTCGAGCCGGCAGGCCTGGTGATTGGCAACGACTCCATCAAGAACGCCACCAGTGTGCTGGATTACATCTTCCGGGAGCTGGGCGTTTCCTATCTGGGCCGTACCGACCTGGCGCATGTCGTGCCCGCGGCGGACGAGGATCTGGGACGCGACGGCGGGGGCGCGACGCAGGAAGTTGCGATCTCCCGGCTGGCCTCCAGCGGCTACCTGCGAGGCCGAACCCAGATGGCGGTGGTACGAGGCGGGGCAGCACCGAAGATGGTTGCGCATGCCGAAGACGAGCATGAACAATTCGGCAGCTTTGAAGCCGACAATGATGTGCAGGGCGACACCCTGGACCTGTCGGAAATCCGCGCCAGCGTGGAAGCTACGCTCAGCACCGTGAATGCCCAGGTGGCGCATCTGGAAGCGGCCATGAACCCCAAGGCGGCGGCGCGCGAAACCCGCGCGGTGCGGGCGGCGGAGGCGCGGCTGAAGGGCTTTGAAGGCGACAATTGCGGTGCCTGCGGCAACTTCACCTTGGTGCGCAACGGCACCTGCATGAAGTGCAACACCTGCGGTTCGACTTCGGGCTGTTCATAGCCGCGATTGGTTCCGGGCTGATTGACAGCCTGTTTCAGGGGCGCGAGGGGAAACCCTCGCGCCTTTTGTCGTTAACAGGGCATGGCTTATGTGCAATCCAGCGCTCTCGAGCAGGTAACCTACGACCCGCAAGCCCTCACCCTGCGCACGACTTTTCGTGACAGCGGGCGGACCTATATCTATCGCGGGGTTCCGCAGGATGTGTACGACGGGCTGATTTTCGCCGACTCCATCGGCACTTTTTTCAATGCCCATATCCGCGACCGCTTCGATTTCGAGGAATTGGGCGGTTAGCGCCGGAGTTTCCCTCAGGTTTCGGCGGGCTATCTTGCGATGGCAAACACGGATTTACCGATTGGTAAGCCCGCTGGGCCAACCTGCCGCGCATGAAAGCCGTGCTTGTCCTTGGCGCCCTCATGTCTGCCGTTCTTTTTTCGCCGCCCGCGGGCGCGGCGGACCCCGCTGCTGTTGCCAAAATCCATGGCGGAATCGTGGATTGCGTGGGGTGTGACCTTTCGGGGGCCGACCTGACCAACACTTGCGTCAAGGAACATGACCTGCACGGCGCGGATTTCACCGGCGCCAATGCCACCTTGATGTGCATGTCGTTTGCGAACTTTACCAATGTCAGTTTTCGGGGCACCGAGCTTTCCGCCGCCAACCTGGCGGGTGCAAAGATGGACGGGGCGGACCTGACGGGCGCCAGGACCTCCATCACCTCGTTTCTCGGCACTGACCTGCGCAAGGTAAAGGGTCTGACCCAGAAGCAGCTGGACGTGGCCTGCGGCGACGCCAAGACCCAGCTTCCGCCGGGACTGCGCATCCACACCTGCCAGTAACCAGCCCTGCCTTGACCGGACTGCGCCGCGAAAGCCGAGGCCGCGACATGTAGATGATTGCGCGCAGCAGGTTGCTCTCGACTTGGCTGGCCGCTATTCCGCTGCTTCCTTAAGCGGCGCCGGCTTCCAGCGCAGTACGGGTTTGCGGGCGGCGGCGGTCTCGTCCAGGCGGCGGCGCGGCGCCAGGTGCGGCGCGCCCACAAAGCGCGCGGTCTGGCCGGCCTTCGCCTCGGTCGCCAGGGTGTGCAGGACATGGATGAAACGGTCCAGCGATTCCTTGGATTCCGATTCCGTGGGTTCGATCAGCATCGCGCCATGCACCACCAGCGGGAAATACATGGTCATGGGGTGGTAGCCCTCGTCGATCATCGCCTTAGCGAAATCAAGGGTGGTGACGCCGCTATTGTCGAGGAAGCTGTCGTCGAAGAGGGCTTCGTGCATGCAGGGGCCGTCGCCGAACGGCGCCGTCATCACATCTTTCAGCGAGGCCAGGACATAGTTGGCGGACAACACAGCGTCTTCACTTGCCTGGCGCACACCGTCGCGACCATGGCTCAGCATGTAGGTCAGCGCACGGCTGAACATGCCCATCTGGCCATGGAAGGCGCACATGCGGCCGAACGGTTTGGCGCCTTCCGGCACCTCGCCCTGGTCTTCGATGAGACGCAGGCCCTTGTTATCGGCCACCAGCAGCGGCACGGGGGCATAGGCCGCCAGACGTTCCGACAGCACAACAGGACCGGCACCGGGACCGCCGCCGCCATGCGGAGTGGAGAAAGTCTTGTGCAGGTTGATGTGCATGGCGTCGATGCCAAGATCGCCCGGACGCACCCTGCCCGCGATGGCGTTGAAATTGGCGCCATCGCAATAGAAGTAGGCGCCTGCCGCGTGCACCGCCTTGGCAATCTCGACGATTTCGCTTTCAAAAAGGCCGCAGGTGTTGGGATTGGTCAGCATGATGGCGGCGACGTCGGGACCCAGCTTGGCCTTCAGTGCCGCAGAATCCACCCGGCCATTGGGCAGCGCAGGAACTTCGTCCACCGTGAAGCCGGCGAACGCAGCCGTTGCGGGATTGGTGCCATGGGCCGATTCCGGCACCAGCACCCGCTTGCGGGTTTCGCCCCGCGCTTGAATGGCTGCGCGGATCGCCAGCATTCCGCAGAGCTCGCCATGGGCGCCCGCCTTGGGCGACATGGCGACGGCCGGCATGCCGGTAAGCGTGGTCAGCCAGTTCATGAGACTGGAAATCAGTTCCAGCGCGCCCTGGGTCACCGACTGCGGCGCCAGGGGATGCAGGTCGCCAAAGCCCGGCAGCCGCGCCATCTTTTCGTTCAGGCGCGGATTATGCTTCATGGTGCAGGAGCCCAGCGGATAAAGCCCGCTGTCGATGGCGTAGTTCATGCGCGACAGCCGCACATAATGACGGATCACTTCCGGTTCGCTGAGCCCCGGAAGGCCGATCGCATCCTTGCGGCGCATGCCGCCCAGGCGGTCGCCAGAAATCTGCACATCAGGCAAGTCCACGCCGATGGCGCCATGGCCCAGTTCGAAGATCAGTGCCTCTTCATGGTCGAGGCCACGGTCGCCGGAAATGGTAGACAATTCCTCCGGCGTGTGGGTGCCGGGCGCGATGGGAGCCCGGCGGTTTGGCCCAAGATCGTTCGTGGGGGAAGTCGGGCGGCCCTGATTGTTCATGCTCATCAGATTGCGTCTTTCAGTGCGCCCACCAGCGCATCAAAATCTTCGTCGGTGTTGGTTTCTGTCGCCGCCACGATCAGCAGGTTGGCGACACTGGCATCGCGCGGCAACAGGCGCGACACCGGCACACCGGCGATCACGCCCTTGGCCGCCAAGGCGTCCACGATGGGCGCAGCGGCCTTCGGCAGCTTGACGGTGAATTCGTTGAAGAAGGCTGGCACCAGAACCTCCACGCCGGGCAACGCCGACAGCCGGTCGGCAAGCGCCGAGGCTTTGGCATGGTTGATGCGCGCCAGACGGGTGAGGCCCTCCTCGCCCAGCAGCGACAGATGGATGGTGAAGGCCAGGCAGCACAGACCGGAATTGGTGCAGATGTTGCTGGTCGCCTTTTCGCGGCGGATATGCTGCTCGCGGGTCGAAAGCGTCAGCACATAGCCGCGGCGGCCTTCGGCATCCACTGTCTCGCCCGTCAGGCGGCCAGGCATCTGGCGCAGGAATTTTTCGCGGGTGGCGAACAGCCCGACATAGGGACCGCCGAAATTCAGGCCATTGCCGATCGACTGACCTTCCGCCGCCACGATGTCGGCACCCTGCGCACCGGGAGATTCCAGGAGACCCAGCGAAACCACTTCCGTCACCACCGCGACCAGCAACGCGCCCTTGGCATGGGCGGCGTCGGCGATGGGACGCAGATTGCGGATCAGGCCGAACACGTCCGGCGACTGCACGACGACGCAGGCGGTTTCGTCATCGATCAGGGCGATGATGTCTTCGACATTGCCGGGCGTGACCGGTGCACGCGTGACGACGCCCGACAGGTTTGCGACCGTTTCCACCGTCTCGGCATAATGAGGATGCAGGCCGCCGGACAGAATGGCCTTGGGCCGCTTGGTGATGCGCTGGGCCATCAGCACCGCTTCGGCGGTGGCGGTCGAACCGTCATACAGTGAGGCATTGGCGACCTCCATGCCAGTCAGCAGCGCCACCTGGGTCTGGAACTCGAACAGATACTGCAGCGTGCCTTGCGCGATTTCCGGCTGGTATGGCGTGTAGCTGGTGAGGAATTCCGAGCGCTGAATCAGATGATCCACCGCGGAGGGGACATGATGCTTGTAGGCGCCCGCGCCGCAGAAAAAGGGCGCGGCGCCCGCCGCGGTATTCTTCGCGGCAAGCCTGGACAATGCGCGTTCGACCTCCAGCTCGCCTTGCGTGTCCGGCAGGTCGAAGGCCGACAGGCCCACGATCGCCGAAGCCGGGACGTCCCGGTACAGCGCATCCACATCGGGCGCGCCGATTTTCGCCAACATGGCGCGGCGGTCGTCGGCAGTCAGCGGCAGGTAACGCATGTCTTACAGGCTTTCCACAAACTTGGCATAGGCGGCGCCGTCCATCAGCTTGGCGAAGTCGTCCTTGTTGACGCCCTTGAGCTTGAAGAACCAGCCCGCGCCTTCGGGATCTTCGTTGACCTTGGAGGGCGCGGCCTCGAGGTCGGGGTTGGCGGCGGAGACGGTGCCGCCGGCCGGCGAATAGATGTCGCTGGCCGCCTTGACGCTTTCCACCACGGCCGCCTCGCCGCCCGCCGTCACGGACTTGCCGGCGGTGGGCAGCTCCACGAACACGACATCGCCCAGGGACTCGGCGGCATATTTGGTGATGCCAACCGTGGCTTCGTCGCCGTCCAGGCGGATCCATTCATGCTGGTCGGTGTAGCGGACTTCGGACATGGAAAGCTCCTGATCAATTCACTTCTGGGGACGGCGGTAATTGTGGGGGACAAACGGCATCGGCGATACAGCGGCGGGCATCGCCTTGCCACGTACCAACAGGTCTATCGGGGTTCCCGCAACCGCGAAGGCGGTTTCGACATAGCCCATGGCCAAAGGGCCATTCAGGCTGGGGCCGAAGCCGCCCGACGTCACCTTGCCAATCACCCTGCCGCTTTTATCGGCAATTTCCGTGCCCTCGCGGGCGGGGGCGCGGCCTTCGGGGCGGATGCCAACCAGCTTCTTGGCAAAGCCGCCCGCCATGATTTTTTCGCCGGCCGGGAAATCCCGCGCTTCCTTGCGGCGCTTGCCGATCGACCACATCAGGCTGGCCTCGGCCGGGTTGATGGTGTCGTCAATGTCGTGGCCGTACAGGCATAGGCCGGCTTCCAGCCGCAGGCTGTCGCGGGCGCCCAGGCCGATGGGCAGCACTTCCGGTTCGCCCAGCAGGGCGCGGGCGACTTTCTCGGCATCGGCCGCTTCGATGGAGATTTCGAAGCCGTCTTCGCCGGTATAGCCAGTGCGGCTGATGATGGCGGGCGCGCCCGCCACGGTGGTGCGCTTGACCTGCATGAAGGTGAGATCGGAAATTCCCGGCGAATGGCGTTCCAGCGCCGCGGCCGCGGCGGGGCCTTGCAGCGCCAGCAGGGCACGATCAAAGCGCGGCGTGATGGTGGCGACGCCCTTCAGCTTTTCGCAGATATAGTTGAAGTCCGCTTCCTTGGTACCAGCATTGACCACGAGATAGAGGTCCGGCTCGCCTGTCAGACGCGAGAACATGAAATCATCCAGGATGGTGCCCTGGTCGCTGAGCAGCAGGCCGTAGCGCTGCATGCCCTCTTTCAGCCCTGCAACATCGGCGGGCGTGACGCGCTCAAGCGCAGCAGTGTCGCCAGAGAGGAACCCCTGCCCCATGTGCGAGACATCGAACAGCCCGGCTTTTTCACGGGTATGCAGATGTTCCTTGAGGACGCCGGCGGGATATTGCACCGGCATTTCATAGCCGGCGAAAGGCACCATCTTGCCGCCCAGCTCCAGATGGAGGGCGTAAAGCGGCGTGCGGCGCAGATTTTCGTCGGTCATGCTCGTTCCCATGGCAAAGTGCGCGCAGCCGGAGTGATGCGCGTACCCCTTCTGTCATGGGACCTGAGAGTTTTCCCCGCCACCCGAAAAGCGCGCAGGTTACCCCTTCGGCGGAGTCCACTGAGGTGGAATCACTTTCCAGAAGTTCATCACCCGATCGCGGTCCTTTTGCCTGAGAGTTTCCGGGGCGGTTGCTCCTTCGGCGCCGGCTTTGCCAGTGGCAAACTCCGGTCTCTCCCGCGCGGGGTCGTGTGCTGGCCATTCCGGCGCGCCTCACGGCGGGGCGGAATGTTGCATAGCATCATAAATGGGGGTTGAAGGGAGTCAACGCGACACCACAACCCATGGAACTTACTCACATTCTTTCGGGTATTTCGATGCCCAAAAGGGTCAGAATCCGGGTCAGGACCGCCAGGACCAGGGTGCAGAGACCCAGCCGGGCCGCCCGCAGGCCCGCATCCGATTCGGACAGGACATGGTGCTCGCTGTAGAAGCGGCTGAAATTCTGCGCCAGCTCGAAGGCGAACTCGCACAGCATGTTGGGCGCCCGCTTGTCTTCGGCCGCCGCCAGAACGTCCTGCAGCGACAGCAATTGCAGGATCAGTCGGCGCTCCTCGGCGGAATGAATGGCGGGAGTGCCGACGGTGAAGCCCTGCTCGCGGGCCCGGCGCAGCATCGACTGGATGCGCACGGCGGCGTACTGCAGGTAAGGCCCGGTCTTGCCTTCGAAAGTGGAAAACCGCTCCAGGTCGAAGATGTAGTCGGTGGTCCGCATGTGCGACAGGTCGGCGAACTTGATGGTCGCGATGCCGACCTTGCGCGCGATCTCGGCGCGCTCCTCCGCTGAAAAATCAGCGCCGATATTCTGTTCGGCCAGGCGCTTTTGCGCTTCCGCCGTCGCCATGGCGATCAGGTCATGCAGCTTCATGACGCCGCCGGCGCGGGTCTTGAAGGGCTTGCCATCAGCGCCATTCATGGTGCCGTAGCCGACATGCTCCAGCTGCGCCTTGCCGGACAGGCCGGCTTTGGCAGCCGCGCGGAAGACCTGCTCGAAATGACCATGCTGGCGGTGATCCACCACATAGAGGATCAGGTCGGGGTCTTGCTCGCGCACCCGTTCGATGATTGTGGCCAGATCGGTGGTCCCATACAGCACACCGCCCTCGGACTTCACCAGGATCAGCGGCGGCAGCGGCTTCTTGTCGTCATCTTTCGCAACCGGCACAACCAGCGCGCCTTCGCTGATCTCCGCGATGCCCCGCTGCTTGAGATCGTCGATCATGGGCGCGATCAGGGCATCAACGCTGGATTCACCGTTCCAAAGGTCGAACGTCACGCCCAAGCTGCCGAATTCGCGCTGAAGGCCGTGCTCCGACACCTTCACGAAATGCCGCCACAAGGCGCGATAGCCGGGGCGGCCGGCCTGCAGGTCCACGGTCGCGCGGCGCGCCGCTTCCAGCCGCGCCGGATCGGCCTTGCAGGCGGCAGAGGCCCGCGGATAAAGCGTTTCCAGTTCATCCATCGTGACCGGCGGCTCATCTGGGTAAGGACCGACGAAATTCACATCGAAATAGATGGGAGCCGTTCCCTCGATCTCCACCTCCGATATAAGCTGGCCCATCTGCAGGCCCCAGTCGCCCAGATGCACATCGCTGACGACTTTCCAGCCATTGGCGCGGTACAGCCGCTGCAGGCAATCCCCGATGATGGAGGAGCGCAAATGGCCCACATGCATGGGCTTGGCGACGTTGGGGCCGCCGAAATCGATCACCACCGCCTTGCCGGCGCCCGTGTCTGCGCCCTTGCCAGGATCGAGCGATGCAGCGCGCGCATCCAGGGCCTCATCGGCGAGATCGAGATTGAGAAACCCCGGCCCCGCGATTTCAACCTTGGAAAAAATCGGATTGGCCTTCAGTCGCTCCGCTATTTTTTCGGCAATGGCGCGCGGGTTGGACTTGGCCGCCTTTGCGGCCGCCAACGCGCCGTTGCACTGGAACTGCGCCAGGTCCGGCCGGTCGGCGATCTGGATGCGTCCGAAGCTCTCCGCCAAGCCCTCCGCCGCGAAGGCCTGCCCCGCGATGCGCGAGAGTTCACCTGCCAACGACGTCATGGCAGGTAGCGGCCCTTTTTGGCGTTGTAGGCGATCTGCTCCGGCGTCAGCTGGAAGCCGGACAGCAACTGGTAGTTCCACGGCAGCTTGCCATTCTCCAGCAGGATGGACGTGTCATCAGGCGACTGCTTGATGACGGCCACGGCCGCGCCCGGCGCGAAGGAGAAGCGCAGATTGTAGACATGCTTGGAATAGAGCTTGTTGCCATCATGCACGACGACGAAGAACGGCACCGAATAGGTTGCACCATCGGCCGTCGGGGTGCGGGTCGCGCGGAAGGTCAACTCCAGCGACGCACGGATGACGGCGGTGCGCTGGTTGTAGGCGCAGTCGCCCACGGCATCGACCAGCGTCACCGAGTAAAGCTCGTTGGAGAGGTCGGGAACGGCACCCGGGCGCATCACGGTGACGTGGGCGGTATCGGCCAGGATGGCGGGCACCGGGCAGAGCACGATCTTCTGGCTGCACCCGGCTGCAGCCAGAACTGTGGCGGCAAGGATCAACAGGCGGACGGGGCGCAGACTCATCAAGACGGGTCTTCCTTAACGTGCGGCGGCGCTTGACTTTTGGCCGCCCCGGCCCGACTTCTCGCCAGCCGTCAATTTGGGGGCGGACCATAGCCAAGCGGACCGGGGATGGAAAGCATAGTCATGCGAAAAAGCCAAGTGTTTCGCGGTTTTAAGGCCGGGGCCTGACAAAAAATGGCGGTTTATACGGAGGTCAGTTTCGAGGAGCTGGAGCGGCTGCTGGAGCAGTATGACATCGGCACGCCTTTGTCTTTCAAAGGCATCGCCGAGGGGATCGAAAACTCCAACTTCTACCTCCAGACCGACCGCGGCGCCTTCATCCTGACCCTGTATGAAAAGCGCGTCGATGCGTCGGACCTGCCGTTCTTCCTGGGGCTGATGGAGCATCTGGCGGCGCGCGGCTGCCACTGCCCGCTGCCGGTCAAGACCACCGATGGCCGCTCGCTGGTCAGCCTGAACGGTCGGCATGCCGCGATCGTCACCTTCCTGACCGGCATCGCGCTGCGCCGGCCCGACGCTGCCCATTGCGCTGCCGCCAGCGCGGCAATGGCCCGCCTGCACCGCGCGGGTGAAGGTTTTGCGCTCAGCCGCCCGAATGCGCTGGGACCACAAGGCTGGAAGCCGCTGGCCGACATGATCGTGGGCGCGGACAGCATCGAGGATGGCCTGACGGACCTGATTCAGGGCAGCCTGGCGACGGTGGTGCCGGCCTGGCCCACGGGCCTGCCCAGTGGCGTGATCCATGCCGACTATTTCCCCGACAATGTCCTGTTCATGCAGGACCAGGTGGGCGGCGTGATCGACTTCTATTTCGCCTGCCAGGATTTCTACATTTACGATCTGGCGATCATGCTCAACAGCTGGTGCTTCGAGCTCGATGGCAGCTTCAACATCACCAAGGGGCAATCGCTGATCGGCGCCTATCGCGCCCAGCGCGACCTGAGCGAGGATGAGATCGCCGCCCTGCCCGTTCTGATGCGCGGCTCGGCGCTGCGCTTCCTGCTGACGCGCACTTATGACTGGCTCAATCCCGATCCCAATGCGCTGGTGCGGCCGAAAGACCCGCGCGAATATTCCAAGAAACTGCGCTTCCACAACAAGGTGAAGCACGCGCGGGAATATGGCCTGTGATTGATCTTTTCACGGACGGCGCCTGCTCGGGAAATCCTGGTCCCGGCGGCTGGGGCGCGATTCTGCGCAGCGGCGGCCATGAGAAGGAAATTTCCGGCGGCGAGACTGCGACCACCAACAACCGCATGGAACTGATGGCGGTGATCGAGGGGCTGAAGGCGCTAAAAAAGGGCGAGGCCGTCACCATCCATACCGACTCCCGGTATGTGATGGATGGCGCGTCCAAGTGGATCCTGGGCTGGAAGAAAAAGGGCTGGAAGACCGCCGACAAGAAGCCCGTGAAGAATGAAGACCTGTGGCGGGTGCTGGATGACGAAATGGCCCGGCACCAGATCCGCTGGATCTGGGTCGCGGGCCATTCGGGACATCCGGAGAACGAGCGCGCCGATCAACTGGCGCGTTCGGCCATTCCGGGTCGATATTAGGGCAGCTGGCCCGAGCCCAGCAGATATTCGGCGCTGGACACTTCAAATGCGCCGGGCTCTTCCACATTCAGCGACTTCACGACACCGTCTGTCACAATCATCGAATAACGCTGGCTGCGCTTGCCCATGCCGAACTTGGTGCCATCCATTTCCAGGCCCAGCGCACGGGTGAAATCGCCATTGCCGTCGGCCAGCATGTGAACCTTGCCGTCGGACTTCTGGTCCTTGCCCCAGGCGCCCATCACGAAGGCATCATTGACGCTGACACAGGCGATCTCGTCGACGCCCTTGGCCTTCAAGGTGTCGTAGTTCGCGACGAAACCGGGCACATGCTTGGCCGAACAGGTGGGCGTGAAAGCGCCCGGCAGCGCGAACAGCGCCACGGTCTTGCCGGCAAAGAAGCTATCGGTGGGAACGGGGGTGGGCTTGCCGTCCACCATCTCCATCAGGGTGGCGGAAGGGACCTTGTCGCCGATTTTGATCGTCATTTTGCTCTCCGTTGAAAAAATCAGCCGATTTCCGGTGCGGCCGCCGTATTGTAATGCCTGGCGATATAATCCAGCGCCGCCGCACCATCGAGCGCGTGCGAGAAATAATAGCCTTGGCCGAATTCGCAGCCAATTCTAGCGAGGAACTGGGCATCCGCCTCGCTTTCCACACCCTCTGCCACGACGGCGCGCCCCAGTTCATGGGCCATGCCGACAATCCCCGACAGCACCACTTCGCCGTCGGTGTCGAGGTCGGTGCCGCCGTGACGCGCTAGGAAACTCTTGTCGATCTTCACCGTGTCCACCGGGAGGGTGCGGAACTCGCTAAGGCTGGACGCGCCAGTGCCGAAATCATCGATCGAAAGGCTGGCCCCCGCCTCGCGGATGCGCGCCATGATCTGGGGCATCCTGGGATCGGCGGCAATGATGCTCTCGGTGATTTCCAGGTTGAGCGTGCCTTCGGCAATGCCACTCCCCGACAGGACGGTCTTCAGCAGCGCCTCGAAGCCGGCGTCCTTCAGCTGGCGGCGGGAAAAATTGACGCTGACAAACAGTGGCGGCCGGAGCGGGAAGTAACGCTGCCAGTGCGCCAGGTCTGTGGCTGCCCGTTCCAGCGCCAGACGTCCCAGCGCGACGATCAGTCCGGTTTCCTCGGAATGGGCGATGAAGTCCCCAGGTGAGACCAAGCCTTTGACGGGATGCTGCCAACGCAACAAGGCTTCGAAGCCCGCCACGCTGCGGTCCGACAGCCGGATGATGGGCTGGTAGAAGACGTCAAGCTGATCGGCGGCCAGCGCGTGACGCAATTCGCTTTCCAGCGCGACGCTGTCGCCGGGGGCCAGGTTTTCCAGCTCGCTGGTATAAAGCCGCGCGCAGGCACCGCCCTGCTTCTTGGCGGAGATCAAGGCAAGCTCGGCATTCTTGATAAGGGCAAAGGGATCTTCGCTTTGCGCGCCGGTTGCCAGCCCGATGCTGCAGGGCGCGAAGACTTCGCGGCCATCGACGCTGTAAGGCTTGCTGAGGCTTTCGGCCAGCGCATTGCCTATGGGCTGCGGCGCGCGGCGCGGATTGGCGAACAGAAAAGCAAAGCTGTCGCCGCCTACGCGGAAGATCTGGGCCGGCTCGCCAAGGCCGTTCAGTCGCTCGGCGGCCTGCTGCAACAGGGTATCGGCCCCCTTGTCGCCCAGGCTGGCGTGAATGGCCTTGAATCGGTCTATGTCCAGCAGCGCGAAAAGTGCCTTGTCGAAACCTTCGCCCAACGCATCCAGCGCCTCCATCAGCGCCACGCGGTTGCCAAGCCCCGTCAGCGCATCGCGCGGCAGGCTGGCTTCGTGCTTGCGCGCGGCTTCGGCCTGGGCGGTGGCAAATTCGGCTTCCTTGCGCTGGGTGATGTCGGAGATCAGGCCCAGGCAATCGGATGGCACATCCTGTTCGCTGACGATGGTGGCGCGTAGTTCCAGCCAGCGATAGGGACCACTCGCCCCGCGGGCGCGGAATTCCAGCCGGAAGGCGAGACCGGGACGATGGCGATATTCCTCCAACGCCTTGCTGTAGATCTCGCGATCCTCGGGATGCACGTGGTTCAGCCAGTCTCCATGGCTGAGCGTAGTCTCGTGTACCGACAGGCCCACCATCTGCGCACCTTCCAGTGACAAAGTGAGAAGGCCGGCCCGGAAATCCAGGTCGAAAACGCCCTGGTGCGCTGCACCGATGGCAGCGCGCGCCAGACTGTTCATCGGCGCCATCGGATCGACGGGCGATTCCGCCGTCTGCGGCGCCTGGGCCTCCAGCAGCTTGGCGGCATAGGAACCGTGCAGGAACGGCAACACGGCGATCTCTTCGCTGGCGATCACCGCGAGCGCCAGCAGGATTGCACCCGCCGCTGCGAAACCGCCTGTGGCGGCGGGGCCAGTAAGACTTTCGCCAAGCCCACCCAAAGCCATGACGGCGGCGGCGACAGCGACAAGTGCAAAGGCGCCAGCACTGGGCGCGATTACCTGTGCCGCCTTGTGGCCGCGTCGTCCTGCCATGAACAAATAGACGGCGACCAACATGCTGCCCGTTACGATGGCCACGTCTGTCAAAAGCGTTGCACCCGGCAGGCCCATATAGGCAAGGAAACCTAGCAGCACCAAACCCCACAGTGTGCGGTGGAACAGCTTTTCACGCGCCGGGAAGAGTTCGCGCACCGGAATGATTGCGTTGGCCAGCCGCGCGCCGGCGCAGAGCGCCAGCATGGTAAGGAAAGCCGACAGACCATAGGGCCCGCCAATGCGGGTGGCGAGACTGGCATCGAACATGCCGCTGCCCGACAGCCAGGCCAGCAGCAGCAGCAGTAGGGTCACCGATACCCAGCGCGGCGCGGCATGACCAATCAGCACAGCCAGGCCGCCCGTGATCAGCATGGCGGCACCGATGAGCGCGGCCACGGCGGTGATGAAGATGGCAAGCTGGCGATTGTGTGAAGACAGCGCCGGTTCCGTCCAGGCATACAAGGCCGGAGGCGTCGCGGCGGCACCGACGCGGATGGCCAATCCTACCGTGGTGACAGGCGGCACGATCACCCGCCACGCGCGGCGACCATAGGCGCTCGCGGTTTCCACCACCGTGCCGGAATCCGAACTGGCGATGGCGAGGATGGAGGGGCGCATGCGCTGCGGCAGCAACGACAGGGCTGCGCGCGGCGGCTGGCCCGCGATGAGCACACGCGTGGCGGGACGCACGGAATCGTTGGTGACCTGCACGATGTACCAGCTTGAGCCATCAGCCTCGGCGCCGCCGGGCGCGCGATAGGGCGACAGCGCCGGCTTGAGTTCCAGCATGTTTTGGGCGCTGCCGAAGTTGATCTGAGGGGCCTGCGGCGCAGCCTTGCCGGCCGCCCACACGGTGCCTGCTGCCAGCAACAGGGCGGCGCATACCAACATGAAGTGGCGAACTATTTTCATGCGTCCTTTGGGCTGTTTGAACAGGCGCGGCTAACCTAGCTGCGCGTCCTCTTTCAGCAAAGCATATAGCAGGTGATCGGCCCATACCCCGTTGATCAGCAGATAACGGCGCGCGATGCCTTCCTGGCGGAACCCGGTGCGGGCCAGCAGGCTTTTCGAGGCGTCATTATCGGTCAGGCACGCCGCCTCGATGCGGTGCAGGCCCAGTGTCTTGAAGATGAAGGGCACCAGCGCCTTCACCGCGCCCGTCATGTAGCCCTGGCGGGCGAAACGCGCCCCGATCCAGTACCCCAGGGTGCAGCACTGGGTAACGCCGCGCCGGACATTCGACAAGGTGCATCCGCCCAGCAGGGCATCGTCGCTTTCGCGCAGCACGAAGAAGACATAGGCGGAATCCTGTCGCGTCTCTTTCTGGTAGCGCTTGATGCGGCGGCGAAAGGCGCCGCGTGTCAGCTCGTCATCGGCCCAGACCGGCTCCCATGGCGTCAGGAAATCCCGGCTTTCGCCCCGCAGTTTCGCCCAGAACGGATAGTCCGCGATGCGCGGATAGCGCAGATAGATGCCCTGCCCCCGGATCACTGGCTGCTGGCCACCCGGGAAAGTGAGCCCGCGCATGAATGCGATCGGCGATGTTTTTGCGAAGGCGGCCTTTACCATCGAATCATTCCGCCGCGTCCGCGAATGGGCCGCCGAAACGGCGGGCAAACACGGCGTGTTTCTCAAGCTTTGCAATGGGACCGACCGCGGCGATGGTGGGCCGTGCGCCCTGCATGACCCGCGCGGCGTAGTTTTTCACGACCGACGCATCAATCGCATCCAGATGCGCCACGATTTCGGCGGCGGACTGCACCTTGCCCAGCGCAAACAACTGGCCCGCAATCTGCTCGGCGCGGGTGCCGGGGCGTTCCATCCCCATCAGCAGTGAAACTTTCAATTGCGCGCGGGCCCGCTGCACTTCGGCTTCGGTCAGGTCGCCGGCAATGGCTTCCATCTCGCCGGCGATAACGGCAGAAACTTCTGCCGCTTCCTTTTCGCCGGTGCCGACATAGATGCCCAGAAAGCCCGAATCCTGAAAGCCGTTTGAGAAAGCGTAGATGGAATAGCACAGGCCGCGCTTTTCGCGCGCCTCCTGGAACAACCGCGATGAGGTGCCGCCGCCCAGGGCGGTGGCGTAAACCTGCGCCACGAAATAATCGGGATCGGAATTGCTGAGCCCCTCAAAGGCATAGGCAATGTGTGCCTGCTCCAGGTCCTGGTTGTCGCGGAAGTCGCCGCCGGTGTAGCGCGACGAAATGGGCGCGGGCGCCAGCCCGGTGTTGAGGCCGCCGCACTTTTCCTGCGCCAGGCGAACAATGTCGGCATGATTGACGGCGCCGGATGCGATCAGGGTCATGCCTTCGCAGCGATACTGCGAGGCCATGTAGCCCTTCAGCATTTCGCGGTCGAAAGCGTTGACCGTCTTTTCCTCGCCCAGAATCGGCCAGCCCAGCGGCTGGCCCTGGTAGATTTCGGACTGCAGGTGGTCGAACACGATGTCGTCGGGCGTGTCGCGCACCTGCCCCAGTTCCTGCAGCACCACCTGGCGCTCACGCTCCAGCTCGGATTGCTCGAAGGCCGGGTTGGTGAGGATGTCGCCGATAATGTCCAGCGCCAGCGGAACGTCCTCCTTCAGCACGCGCGCGTGAAAGGCAGTCTGTTCGCGGCTGGTATAGGCATTGATCACGCCGCCCACCGCCTCGATCTCTTCGGCAAGCTCGCGCGCCGTGCGGCTGGCGGTACCCTTGAATGCCATATGCTCCAGCATGTGGGAGACCCCCATCTGGGCAGGCGTTTCGTTGCGACTTCCGGTGTTCACCCAGATGCCGAGGGCGGCGCTTTCCAACTGGGGCATGGGGTCGCTGACGACCGTCAAGCCGTTGGAAAGTTTGGAGATTTCCAAGCTCATGCCGTCAGTCTAGAAGAGATGAACTGCTTTATCAAAGCCAGGTCGTTGGGCAACACGTCCAGGCGTTCGGGCAGATTCTTCAGCCCGGCCAAGCGCTTGGGCTCGGGCGGCGGCGCACCGATGGCCTGAGTGACGGCATCGGGGAACTTGGCCGGGTGGGCCGTGGAGAGCACCACCACCGGCGAAGCAGGCCGGCCCAAACGCATGGCGGCGGCCACGCCCACGGCAGTGTGCGGATCGATGATGCGGCCCGTTGCCTTGTAGGTGGCGGCAATGGCGGCACGGGTTTCCTCATCGTCACAGGCAAAGGCGCTGTAGCGGCTGCTCAGGTTGGCCAACACCTCCTGTGGGATTCCCAGGCGTCGTTCCCGCATGAAATCGCTCATGGCGGCGGCGGTCCAATCGGCATCCCGGTCGCAGGCTTCGAACAATGCGCGCTCGAAATTGGAGGCGACCTGGATGTCCATGGACGGGCTGAGGGTGGCGTGCGACGCACCGGCCTCGTACACGCCGTCGTTCAGGGCGCGGGCCATGATGTCATTGGCGTTGGTGGCGATCACCAGCCGCGCCACGTCCAGCCCCATGCGGAAGGCGGCCTCGCCGGCAAAGATGTCGCCGAAATTGCCGGTGGGCACGACGAAGGTGGCCGGCGTTCCCAGGGCCGCCGTGGCGGTGAAGTAATAGACGCACTGCGCGGCGATGCGCGCGAAGTTGATGGAATTGACCGCCGTCAAGCTGATCTGATCGGCAAAGGCGGTGTCGGCGAACAGCGATTTCACGATGCCTTGCGCGTCGTCGAAGCTACCTTCCAGCGCAATGTTGTGAACGTTGGCATGGGTGCTGGTGGTCATCTGCAGCCGCTGCACATCGCTGACGCGCCCTTTGGGGTGCATTACGAAGACAGTTATGTTTGGAAGGCCGCCTAGTGCCGCGATCGCCGCCGACCCCGTATCGCCGCTGGTCGCCGCCACGATGGTGGCGCGTCCACCGCGCTTGGCCAGAGCACGGCTGAACAACTGGCCCAGGATCTGGAGCGCGATGTCCTTGAAGGCCAACGTGGGGCCGTGAAACAGCTCCAGCAGGTACTGGTTGTCGCCGGTCCGGACCAGAGGTGCGATTTCCGGCGCGTCAAAGTCGCTGTAAGCAGCCTCGATGGCTTCGCGCAGTTCGGCGTCGCTGAATGAGCCAGACGTGAAGCGCGACAGGACCGCGAATGCGACATCCTGGTAGCGCGCGCCCTTGAAGCCGGCGATTTCATCGGCCGGGATGTTGGGCCAGCTCTCGGGGAGGTAGAGGCCGCCGTCTGGCGCCAGACCTGCCAACAGGACGTCTGAAAAACTGGCTTTGGCCGTGTGGCCGCGGGTCGACAGAAAGTTCATGGCGGCGGTTATAGGGCCGGATTCGCCCCCAAACCACTTATTTGAAGGCGATCCGTCCGCGCGAAAAATGATAGGCAAACCAGATACCTAGAAGGCCCAAGGCCAGTCCGAACCAGGTGACGGCATAGGACAGATGCTGGTTGCGGAATGTCACCACCGTCTGCCCGCCTTTGGGCCAGCCGCCGGGATTGGGGGTGGCGTCAGCCTCTATTACCACGGGCGCGGACAAAGCGAGGTGGTCGGCGGCAGCGATGCTCTTGAGATCACGAGCGTACCAGACGCGGTGCGCAATGTCGGGCTGGGGCGTGAAGGCGCCGGGCGCGTCGGGGATACGCCAGACCCCCGTGACGTTGGCTTCACCCGCGGCATTGCCCGCGCCGCGGGTTGCGGGATCAAGCTTTTCCTTTGGCACCTCGCCCCGATCCACCATCAGGGTATGGCCATCGTCTGTCCGCAGCGGCGTCAGCACGTGATAAACGGCCGCGCCTTCAGCGGTGGTGAAGACATAAGCCTCGCGGGCATGGTCGAAGCGCCCCGTCAGCGTGACGCGGCGGTATTGCGCGTCATCGGGCGGCAGCGCGAGCACGTGATCCAGCGACAGAGGTGAGGCTGCCATGCGGCTGTCCACCCGCGCGATCAGCGCCAGCTTCCATTGCAGCCGCTCCAGCTGCCAGAACCCAAGGCCGCACAGGATCGCAAACAGCAGGACACAGGCAATGGTCAGGCCAGGATAGGGCCGGAACGTCATTCGATGCGGCCCTCGCCGGCCGCGTGCTTGTATTGCAGCACCAGCAATGCAGACTTGGACAGGCGCAGGAAGATCGCTGTCAGGATGCAGATCAGTGGAATCCACAGCAGTGCGTGGACCCAGAGCGGCGGGTGGAATGTGAACTCCACATACAAGGCCAGTCCGCAAACGATGGCGCCCACGATAAGTATGCCGAACACCATCGGGCCATCACCGGTGTCGAACACGGCATAGTCCAGTGCGCAGGCCGGGCAGGACTTCCGCACAGCGATGTAGCCATGAAACAAAGGCCCCTGCCCGCAGCGCGGACAGAGGCCCCTGAGAATGGCGATGGCAGTGTTTGGCGGTATCAACTTAACCAGCGATGACTGGGCCTTCGCCCCAGACATAGATGCAGGCGAACAGGAACAGCCACACCACGTCCACGAAATGCCAGTACCAGGCAGCCGCCTCGAAGCCGAAATGGCGGGTCGGGGTGAACTGGCCGGCAATGGCGCGGAAAAGGCAGACGATCAGGAAGATGGTTCCGATGATCACGTGCATGCCGTGAAAGCCGGTGGCCATGAAGAAGGTCGAGCCGTAGATGGCGTCGAAATTCCCCGCGCCGGAAGCCAGCGCCATGTGATCGGGATCGGTGAAGGGCGCCAAGGCCAGATTGTTCATGCCGAAGGTGAACGGCGCGTGCATGTACTCATAGGCCTGCACGCAAGTGAAGGAGAGGCCCAGGATCACGGTCAGCAACAGGCCCTGGATCGCGCCCTTGCGGTCACCGGTCTGAATGGCGTGATGGGCCCAGGTGACGGTGGTGCCGGAGGTCAGCAGGATCAGCGTATTCAGCAGCGGGAAGTGCCAGGGGTCCAGCGTGGTGATGCCGGCCGGCGGCCAGGCGGCAACGCCGACATCGGCATGGAAAATGGCGGCGTTGAAATAGGCCCAGAACCAGGCGACGAAGAACATCACTTCCGAAGCGATGAACAGCAGCATGCCGTAGCGCAGGTGCAGCTTCACCACCGGGGTGTGATTGCCCTTCACCACCGATTCCTGGATGACGTCGCGCCACCAGCTGGCCATCGTGTAGAGCACGCCGGCGAGGCCGATCAGGAAAATCCACTTGGTGCCGCCGACCGGCAGACCAAAGAAGCCTGTATAATCCTTGTGCATCCAGAACACGGCGCCGACCATCATCAGGAAGGCGAAGGCTGAGCCGACAACCGGCCAGGGGCTGGGATCGACCAGATGGTAATCGTGTTTTGCTTCGCTGGACATTTGGTCAGGCCCCCAAGTGAGGATTTAAGTGTAAACGAGGATTAGTGCCCGCCGCGCCACTGCACGAGGGACATGAGATAGACAAGGATTGCGAGCCCGCCAAGGACGAGCGCGAGAGCGATGTTTCTTTTGCGACGTTCGCGGAAAGCGCGATCTTCATCGGGCCTCACGATCCGAACGCCGCGAGAGGCGTCAGGGAAAGTGCGGGCAGCCCGATCAGCTTTTCCAGGATCAGAGCGGCGAACAGCGCCGTCATGTAGAGCAGCGACACACCGAACAGGCGATGCGCCGCGGGCTCCTTGGCATCATTCTTTTCGCGATAGGTGGCGATGGCTTCCCAAAGAAACCACAGACCGATGCCGCCGGATGCCACCAGATAGAGCGGACCACCGACACCGATCATGGCCGGCACCACGCCCAGCGGCACCAGAACCAGCGTGTAAAGCAGGATCTGCAGGCGGGTATGGGGCTTGCCTTTCACGACCGGCAGCATGGGCACGCCAGCGCGGGCATAGTCATCCGAACGCCACAGCGACAGGGCCCAAAAGTGTGGCGGTGTCCACATGAAGATGATCGCCACCAGCAACACGGGAGCAAGGGGCAGATCACCGGTCACCGCGGCCCAGCCGATGGCCGGCGGCAGCGCACCCGACAAACCGCCGATCACGATATTTTGCGGCGTGCGGCGCTTGAGCCAAAGGGTGTAAACGCCGACATAGATGAAGACCGTGAAGGCCAGAAGGGCGGCGGCCAGGGTGTTCACGAACAGGAACATCACCGCCACCGACATCACCGACAGAACCCAGCCGAACGCCAGTGCATCCTCCCGCGCCACATGGCCCATCGGGATGGGACGGGTGGCGGTTCGGGTCATCAAGGTATCGATGTCGCTGTCATAGGCCATGTTGAGACAGCCCGAAGCACCCGCCGCCACTGCGATGCAAAGCAGCGCAGTGAAGGCGGTGAGCGGGTGAAGCTGTCCCGGCGCGGCCACAATACCCGCCAGTCCCGTGAATACGACCAGCGACATCACGCGCGGCTTCAGCAGCGCGAAAAAGTCGCCGACAGTCGTAACCCTGGGCTGTGTGAGCGAAAGCGACATTACTTGATCTTCGGCAACTCGTTGAACTGATGGAAGGGCGGCGGCGACGACAGGGTCCACTCCAGCGTGGTGGCGCCAACGCCCCAGGGATTGTCAGGCGCCTTGCGCTTCTTGGCGAAGGCTTCCGCGATCATCACCAGGAAGATCAGAACGCCGAAACCCGCGATGAAGGCGCCGATGGAGGACACATAGTTCCAGCCGGCATAGGCATCCGGATAGTCCGCATAACGGCGGGGCATGCCGGCAAGACCCAGGAAGTGCATCGGGAAGAATGCCAGATTCACGCCCACGAAGGTGACCCAGAAGTGCAACTTGCCCAGGGTCTCGTTGTACATGTAGCCGAAGAACTTCGGGAACCAGAAGTAGAAGCCAGAGAAGATCGCGAACACCGCGCCCAGGCTCAGCACATAGTGGAAATGCGCCACCACGTAATAGGTATCCTGCAGCACGACATCGACACCGGCATTGGCCAGCACCACGCCGGTGACGCCGCCGACCGTGAACAGGAAGACGAAGCCGATGGCCCACAGCATGGGAGTCTTGAACTCGATCGAGCCACCCCACATCGTCGCGATCCAGCTGAACACCTTGATGCCGGTGGGCACCGCGATGACCATGGTGGCGAAGACAAAATAGGCCTTGGTATCGACGGTCAGGCCCACCGTGTACATGTGGTGCGCCCAGACCAGGAAGCCGATGAAGCCGATCGCGACCATGGC
>CBIHOI010000007.1:0-78839 GCA_966211925.1 uncultured Hyphomicrobiales bacterium
CCGCCGCCTCCGCCGCCGCCGGCCAAGACGTTCATCGTGTTCTTCGACTTCGACAAGTCGAACCTCACGGCTGAAGCGCAGGCGACCGTCACCGAGGCCGTTGCGGCTGCCAAGAGCCAGGGTTCCGTGCGGATCATGGTCACCGGCCATACCGACACCGTCGGTTCGGACAAGTACAACCAGGCGCTGTCGGTTCGCCGCGCCACGACCGTGAAGGACGAAATGGTCCGCCAGGGTCTGGGCGCCGATGGCATCGCCATCGAGGGCAAGAGCTTCCACGACCCGCTGGTTCCGACCGGCCCGGGCGTGCGCGAGCCCAAGAACCGCCGCGCGGTCATCGACCTGGGCGGCTGATCAGCCCGGACTTGAATCGGAAAAGGGCGGGCCTCGCGGTCCGCCCTTTTTCTTTGTCCGGTTGGTTCTTTGTCCGGGGTGGCTTGAAAAGCCGGCCGGGGCGGGCGTAGCCTTGGCGCATGCCGCCTGCGGCAGCCGGGCGGACAGCCTGTCAAAGGCAGGCCCCGCCGGCAGGTTCCCCCTCTGGCGGGGCTTCTTTTCCGCTACTTCTTCTTCGAAAAAGCGGCGTCCACTTCGTCTTTCTTGATGCGGGCGTCGGGGTTGCCGGGCTGGTTCAGGTTCTGCTCCTCGGTGCCGTCGCCCATCATGCCGGGATGCTTGTCGGGCTTTTTGGCCGTATCCGGGGTCTTGGTCTTGTCGGTCATGGCTGTCTCCTGAGCGCGGGCGGAGTCGCCCGCAGGATGCGGGAACGCGGCGGTGCGGGCGACGTTCCGCAGGGCGTTTTCAGATTACTTCGATCCGATGCGCTCGCACGATGATGCGGTGTTGGCGCAATGTCTGTTCCAGCCTCGTGCGGAAGTCTTTCCACCAGCGGGTTTCCAGCAGCTCGGTCATGACTTCCACGACGACGATATCATCGAGGGTGCTGGCGCCCGCGGGCGCCCAGGTACCCCTGGCCGGCGCGCGCGAATAGGCGGTCAGGCCGCCGAACTTCTCCACCAGGTCGCCATGGATGGCCGCCAGCAACGGTTCGCCGAACGGCTTGCCGTCATTGTCGTGTGTGGGGAGAAGGATTTGGACGAGGTACATGAGGGCATCCTACGTCTGTCGCGGGAGGTGCACCAAGGGGAAGGCCGGTCATTGGTCAAAAGCAAGGGCGAATATCAACGCCGCGACTGGCGCGCGCAACGCGCAGAAAGGAGCTAGTATGTTGCCGCTGGAATTCAGAGTGTCTCATGCGCGGATCGCGTGCCCATCTTCGATGAACGCGATAGATATCTCAGGAGCAAGCAAAACGCGTTCCAGGTTCAACGCGCCTTACAAAAGTTTTCCGATACCTAAGGTACGTTCGATTTGCTTTCTCAGGTTAATCAACCCGCGACCGTCGCTTGGAGTTTTAGGTACGGTCACTGTTTCTAACCCGCCATAGCCATTTTTTGCTTCCAGTCGGATATGTTTGTTATCGGACTTCTCTTGATACCCGTGTTGACGCAAAAGATTTTTTAATTCTGCGGCGACGTGTTTCGGGTCCTTTGTGGCGCGCTTCAAGTCCTCGATTAATTCGGCACATGCGGGGGAATTTGGGATATTGGATGCAACTGTATCTAGGAAAAATTTT
Source organism: uncultured Hyphomicrobiales bacterium (assembly GCA_966211925.1). Taxonomy (GTDB): domain Bacteria; phylum Pseudomonadota; class Alphaproteobacteria; order Micropepsales; family Micropepsaceae; genus Rhizomicrobium. Next base: position 1,634 of record CBIHOI010000007.1, read on the forward strand.
GTTCTCGGATCGAGCCCGATTTGATCAGCGCGCGCTGAGCACTCTCTGAAAGCGAAGCGAAATCTATCTGAATATTCACCCAAGTAGATCTCAGGGCCGAGCTTCTTGGCGAGCGACGGCGGAAAGAAACCCTCATCGCCATCGAATGCTTCTTCAGGTGCGCGAGCGTTAATCTGCGATTCAAGTTGTTCGATTCGGTCTTTTAGATTGTCTATTTCTTCCTGATAAAGGTCTGTAGTTTCTTTCTCGCTTAGCCGTTTCTTGTCGCGCTCGCGTTGGAAGCGTAATGCCTGTTCCTGCAGCTCGGTCCAATCCCAGCCGTCGGCAGGCATGTTGCTGCGAATTCCGATCGCGGAGCTGCTTAGTGCCGCAAACAAATCATCTTCGTTCGCCATCCGGAGGCCCAGATAAAACTGGCGCACAATGCCGCGTTTAGGCAAAGCAATGGCTATTGTTCCTCCGTACACATTTGTATTGGCAGTGAGATTACGAAGTCGAAAGGAAAATGCGCGGTTCGGCTCAGCGACTATATGCGCAATGCCGCCAAGGGCGTAAGCAAGCCTCTCGATTTGAACGCTTTCCAGTAGCCAGCGCTCGGACCCGATTGCTGACAGATAGATGACAGGCAGATGATAGGTGGCGTTACCACTCGTAATCGCTCTAGCAATCTCTAACGACTGTTCGTCGTCAGCTAGCCAGTGGGGCTTATCGCTGACAAGAAGTTCATGGTCTTGGCCGCCCCAACCATCTTGTAAAATTGCTTTGATAAGATAGGGCTTTCGAGGTGGGTCAAGCCGCGCACCTGCCTCTTGGGCTATGCATTGAGTGCGAAGTCGAACGAGGTCTTGCCCTCCGGTCGACGCTGCCCGGCGCAGAACTGTCTCAGTGCGCCAAAGGCGCCCTGCGGTATCTGGAAAGTCGTGACGAAATCCGATGGCTTCAAAGGCGTCGGTCGGAGAAAATTCCCGGAGGCGCAATTCTTCTCCGGTCTCTGACCGCAAGTACGCCATGTCCGTTTCTAGGTCGGGTTTGTGCGCGTCCAACACCGTGCTGTACGTCGTTCCACGTAGCCAGGAAACTACCTGTGCAATAAAGGCCGCTTGATCGGGAACTGGATTGACTGGAAATTCAGTCGCAAACGAAATCATGCTTGTGAGGATCGGGAATGAAGATGATTCGGTCAAGTGCAGATTGGTGACTGCATAGGCCAAGAGCTTGCCGCCAAGTTTTTCCAACAAAGCAGATGCCTGGAAAAAATGCCGCTGGCGCTAGAACTCCAACAGATCTTTTACCCAAAAGCAAAAGGGCCGGCTTTCTCCGCCCTTTTGCTTTTAGATACTGACTGGCTGTCAGGGCTGGCCTGACAAGCCGGGCCGAAGGACTGGACGTCCATGCCGACGCCCGGCCTCTGCTCCTAAGCCGCGCGGACCTTCCAGAAGCGCAGGGCGCGTTGGGCGGCCTGGATGGGGACGCTTTCGTAGAGGTGGCCGAACTGTTCGGCGGCGGCGAGGCCGCGGTCGCTTTTGTCCAGGCCGATGGCCAGCGAAACGAAAAGACCGCGATCGAAACGCGCGCCCCGGCACAGCAGGGCGATGGTGTCGAGGTCGTCCTGCTCCACGGCGCGGTCCACCACCTCGAACGGCACGTCGGTCAGCTTGGCAAAGGCCAGCTTGAAGGCGGTGCGGGAGGGGGCGCCTTCGCGCAGCAGCGCCGCCAAAGTCGGCTGGTTCAGCTTTTGCGAAGCCTGCAGCGCCATGATGCGGCGGTTGGAGGCGTCGAAATCCGGCGGCATGCTGCGATAGGCATCGGTCAGGCGGGCGCGGCTGCGCTCGAACGCCTTGTCCAGATCCTGGGGCGAGGCGCCTTCGAACTTTTTCAGGATGTCGCGGCGCAGGTCGCCTTCCACCTTCTGGTAAAGCCCGTGCAGCACGTCCAGCGGCACGGTCTTGCGGCCGACCAGCGCGGGGCGCAGGGCGGGGCTGGCATCGGAGCGCAGGGAGATTTTTTCATAGGCGGCGTCGCCGATGCGGGCGCGCTCGTTCTTCAGCAGCGAGGTGACCACGGCGTCGTCGCCGCGTTCCACCAGCACGTCGCTGACCCGTTCGGGGACCATACTGCGCTGGGTGACGGCCATCATGTGGGCCTGGGACTTTTCCTTCACCACGCGCAGCAGCACGTCCTCGCTCAGCGCTTGGGAATGGCGCAGCACGGGGGCGGCGACTTCGATCTGGTCGTCCAGCGCGAAACGCTCGCTGGTGTGGCAGAAGCGGGTGACGCTGGCGGCGACCAGGCGGGAAAATTCGGTGCGGACCTGGAGCGAGTATTCCTGCGCCACGGCGGCCAGCACCTGGTCGAGCTCGGCGAACTCGGCGTCGGACGGCGGCCTGGCCTGGCTGCCCAGCGCGTCGGTGACCTTGCGCAACAGTTCGCGGCGCGTGTCGCTGTCGGTTTCGTCGTTCAGGGTCTTGAGAAGGGCAAAGCGTGACGCGGGTTCAGCCATCGGTCAGGCAGCCATTTTCGTGAAGCGCGCGGGGCTGGGCGGTCAACGCCGCCGAGATGGGTTTGAGAGGCATGCATGAGCTCGGTTCAAGGATCGTACGCAATGGTGCGAAACTATCCCTGAAAGCTTGATGGCGACTTAAGGACGGGCGCGGCGTTTGAAAGGTTACAGCCGCGTCATGGTTACTGGGCCGGCGGTGCACACAGCAAAAAGGCCCGGTGGGAAACACCGGGCCTTTCGCATTCCGTAGTGGCTGGGCGCCTGGACTAGAAGTCCATGTCGCCCATGCCGCCCATGCCGCCGCCACCGGGCATGGCCGGGGCTGCGTCCTTCTTGGGACGGTCGGTGATCATGGCTTCGGTGGTGATCAGCAGGCCGGCGACCGAGGCCGCGTTCTGCAGGGCCACGCGAACGACCTTGGTCGGGTCCACGATGCCGGCTTCGATGAAGTCGACATACTGGCCGGTCTGGGCGTTGTAGCCAAACGTGTTCGACTTCTGGTCGTTCAGCTTGCCCACGATGATCGAGGCTTCCTGGCCGGCGTTGCTGGCGATCTGACGGATCGGGTACTGGATCGCGCGGCGCACGATGTTGATACCCTGGGTCTGGTCGTCATTGTCGCCGGTCACGTCCTTCAGCGCCTTGGCGGCGTAGAGAAGGGCGGTGCCGCCGCCGGGGATGATGCCTTCTTCGACCGCGGCCTTGGTGGCGTTCAGGGCGTCATCGACGCGGTCCTTGCGCTCCTTGACCTCGACTTCCGTGGCGCCGCCGACGCGGATGACCGCAACGCCGCCAGCCAGCTTGGCCAGGCGTTCCTGCAGCTTTTCCTTGTCATAGTCGCTGGTGGTCTCTTCGATCTGGGCCTTGATCTGGGCGACGCGGGACTGGATGTCCTTCTTCTGGCCGGCACCGTCGATGATCGTGGTGTTGTCCTTGTCGATCTTGACGGTCTTGGCCTTGCCCAGCATGTCGAGCTTCACATTCTCGAGCTTGATGCCGATGTCCTCGCTGATGACCTGGCCGCCGGTGACGATGGCGATGTCTTCCAGCATGGCCTTGCGGCGATCGCCGAAGCCCGGCGCCTTGACGGCAGCAACCTTGAGGCCGCCGCGCAGCTTGTTGACCACCAGGGTGGCCAGGGCTTCGCCGTCGATTTCCTCGGCGATGATCAGCAGGGGACGGCCCGACTGCACCACGGCTTCCAGAACCGGCAGCATGGGCTGCAGGCTGGAGAGCTTCTTTTCGTGGATCAGGATCATCGCGTCGTTCAGCTCGGCGACCATCTTGTCGGGGTTGGTGATGAAGTAGGGGCTGATATAGCCGCGGTCGAACTGCATGCCTTCGACGACATCCAGCTCGGTCACCAGGCCCTTGGCTTCTTCAACGGTGATGACGCCTTCGTTGCCGACCTTGGCCATCGCCTGAGCGATCATGTCGCCGACTTCCTTGTCGCCGTTCGCCGAAATGGTGCCGACCTGGCCGATTTCGTCGTTCGACTTGACCTTCTTGGAGCGCTTCTTGAGGTCGGCCACGACGGCTTCCACCGCCTGGTCGATGCCGCGCTTCAGGTCCATCGGGTTCATGCCGGCGGCAACCGACTTGCTGCCTTCGCGCACGATGGCGCGGGCCAGCACGGTGGCGGTGGTGGTGCCGTCGCCGGCGATGTCATTGGTCTTGCTGGCGACTTCGCGCACCATCTGGGCGCCCATGTTTTCGAACTTGTCGGCCAGTTCGATTTCCTTGGCGACCGTCACGCCGTCCTTGGTGGTGCGCGGGGCACCGAACGACTTGTCGATCACGACGTTGCGGCCCTTGGGGCCCAGCGTCACCTGCACGGCGTCGGCGAGGATGTCGATGCCGCGCAGCATCTTCTCGCGGGCGTCGGCGCCGAATTTCACGTCCTTGGCTGCCATTGTACTAGTCTCCTGAATTCTGTTTGTGAGTTTGGAAGGAAGCGCGGTGGCTTACTTCTTCGCCTTCTTGCCTTCGAGCACGCCCATGATGTCGCTCTCCTTCATGATGAGGAGATCTTCGCCATCGATCTTCACTTCGGTGCCCGACCACTTGCCGAACAGCACATAGTCGCCGGCCTTCACTTCGGACGGCACGCGCTTGCCCGATTCGTCGAGCGCGCCGGGGCCGACGGAGATGACTTCGCCTTCCTGGGGCTTTTCCGCGACGGTGTCGGGAATGATGATGCCGCCAGCGGTCTTCTGATCTTCCTTGATGCGGCGGACCACGACGCGGTCGCCAAGCGGACGGAATTTCATTGGAATCCTCTTTCCTAAGAGATTGATATTATTGAATAAAGATAAGGTTGCAGCACTCGCACCCGGTGAGTGCCAAAAGCTGCAGCCGGTATGTAGGCAGGGGGAGGGCGCCGGTCAAGGTGGACAGGCGTGATTGGGGGGCGGCTCCGCCGGATGAACGGATGCTCAGGTCTGGGGCATTTTCAGGGTATTTGCGCGCGCGCCGCAACGCGCCGCCGGGGCTTCACGTTGTTCATGTGCGGTTCAGCCGGCCCCTTTCAATCTGCACACCGGCAGAGGGGACTGCGAGACTCAAAGGAGACCAGAGATGAACAAGTTCGTGAAAGCTGCACTGGGTGCCCTGATGGTGACGGGCGCCGCCGTGGCGACCACCGCCGCGGTCAGCACGCCGGCGGAAGCGCGCGTGTCGATCGGCATCGGCATCGGACCGGGATACTATGGCGGCTATTATGGCCGTCCCTATTATGGCGGGTATTACGCCCCGGCCTATGATCCCTATTACTATCCGGCCTACTACCCGTCCTATTATGGCTATTACGGCCCGCGCTATTATGGCGGCTGGCGTGGCGGCTATTATCGCGGTGGGTATCGCGGCGGTTATGGCCATGGCGGCTGGCATCACCGCTAGGCGTATCGCATGAATTGAAAGACGGCCCCGGCGTCATCGCCGGGGCCGTTTTCTTTTGCGCCGCATCGAACACAAACAAAACGTAATCCGTTCAGATATGGTTCAGCGCGGGACGATCAGTGTCGTCATCAAGCGCGGATCATCGCGCCACCAGTGGAGCGAAACATGAGGAACATCTTCAAGGCCGCGATTGTCGTCTTCGGTGCCGCCGGCGCGCTGTCGGCCGTGCCCGCCATCGCGCAGCCCTATGACGACGGCTATTACGACAATGGCTATGGTGACGACGGCTATGGCGACGACGAGGATTACGGCTATTGCGATCCCTATTATGGCTGCCCGGACGACTACTATGACCAGCCGCTCTATTACGGCCAGGTCTATTGGGGCGATGAATGGTATGACGGCCCGATCTATTATCGCGACTGGGGCGGACGCCGCCAGTTCTGGATCCATGGCGGCTGGCGCTACACCAACCAGTATCGCGGCGGCCACTTCGGGCCGGCGCTGGGCCGTGGCTGGTACAACTCGCACCGCAACGAATTCCGCGGGCTGTACAATCGTGGCGGCAATCGCGGCTATGGCGGCAGCTGGCGCGGCCAGCAGAACGGCTTCGGCAATCGCAACTATGGCAACTATCGCGACTACAGCCAGCGCGGCGGCCAGAGAAGCTTTGGCGGTTCGAGCAACTTCCAGTCGCAGGGCTCGCAGAACTTCAATCGCGGCGGCAATGACTGGCGCTCGGGCTGGAGCAATCGCCAGGGCTTCGGCCAGAACGGCTATAGCCAGCGCGGTGTCCAGCAGCAGCAGGCGGCGCCGCAACCGCAGCGCTCGTTCGGCGGCGCAGAGCAGCGCGGCTTTGGTGGCGGCGATCGCGTGACGCGCGGCAATTTCTGGCAGGGTCGCCAGAATGCCCAGCCGCAGGCGGCACCGGCGCAGCAGGCGGCGCCGCAGCGGTCATTCGGTGGCCGTGATGGCGGTGGCCGCGGTGACGGCGGCGGACGCGGCGATGGCGGTGGCCGCGGTGACCGTGGTGGTCGCGGCAACCGCGACTAGGCGGAACTTGTGAACAGGGGCCCCGGCGATCGCCGGGGCCTTTTGTTTATCCGCTCTTTCTTTTGCTCAGGTCCCGCCCTGCTATCGCCCCATTTGGGCGGCCTCATCGCGCCGGGTGGGTGGCGTTTCCTGAGGAGAGGATCATGAATCGCGTCATCATTTTGCCGGCCCTGCTGGCCGCCGGTGTCCTGTCGGCCTGTTCGCATGACATGCCCGCCGCACCGCAGGCGTCCGAGGCGCAGTACACCGTCACGCGTCACGCCACCAATACCGAATATGCCGTGCCCAACCAGTTGCTCTTCGCCACCGACTCGGCGGAGGTGCTGCCCGCGGGTCACAAGATCCTGATGGAAATCGCCGACGTGGCGAAGCGGCACGAATCCGGCCCCATCGAGGTGGACGGCTTCACCGACACCGTTGGCAACAAGCGCCACAACGACAAGCTGTCCATCGCCCGCGCCAAGGCGGTGGCCGGCGAACTGGCGCAAAATGGCGTGCCGTCGGAACGCATCGCGGCGCGCGGCTTTGGCGAACGCGAGCTGGCCGTGGCCACCCCCGACCAGGTGGATGAAGCCAAGAACCGCCGCGTGGTGGTGCGCATCGCCAGCAACTGATGGCGTTCTGGACGGGCGGGAAAGATCCCGCCCTGTTCAGGTGCGGTTCAGCCAGGCGACGCCAGTCTCTCCGGCGAAAACATCATCCGGGGAGGGTGACATGAAGACGATCCTGGGACTGGCGGCGATGGCCGCAATACTGGTGGCGACGCCCGCCTATGCGCAGCGCGGTCACGGCGGCGGCGGCCATGGTGGTGGTGGCTTCCACGGTGGTGGCAGCTTCGGCCACGGCGGCGGCGGCTTCCATGGCGGCGGCGGTTATCGCGGCGGGTATCACAGCGGTTTCGGTGGCGGCTATCGCGGCGGCTACCGTTATGGCGGCGGCGGCTTCTATCTGGGCTTCCCGTCCTATTACCCGTCTTATTATTACGGGCCGAGTTACTACGGCCCGGCCTATTCGCCCTATTACTATGCCTATCCGCCGGTCTATGGCCCCAGCTACAGCTACAGCTATAGCGAGGACCTGGATGACGACTCGTATCGCGATGCGCCGCGCGATGACGGTGCCTGGCGCGTCACGCGACGCGATGGCGAGACCGATTTCGAGCTGCCGGACAGTGTGCTGTTCGCCCTCGACTCCGCGACCATCTCGAGCGACGCCGACGCCGTGCTGAAGGAAATCGCCGACGCCGCCAAGGCGCAGCCGCGTGCGCGCCTGGTGGTGGAAGGCCATACCGACACCAGCGGCACCAGGGAGCACAACCAGGGCCTGTCCGACGCCCGTTCGCGGGCCGTGGCCACGGTGCTGGTCCGCGCCGGGGTGGCGCGGGACCGCATCACCACCGAAGGCCTGGGCGAGAGCCAGCTTGCGGTGCAGACCGGCGACGAGGTGCGCGAGCCGCGCAATCGCCGGGTGGTGGTCCGCCTGATCGAGGGCGGCCGCACCGTATCGCGGGTCGCGGCGCCCGAGGCGGAGGACGCGCCCGAAGACGCACCGCCGCCGCGCGCCGGCAACCGGCCCTGATCTGGGCCGTGATCTGGGTAAGACATTGTTAACCGGCTGGTCGCAGGGCCAGCCGGTTTTTCATCGTTAACAAATTGGAAATGGGCCGCCCGCCATAGTCGCGGGCATGAAAGACCGCATTTCCTCCGTCACGCGCGTTCTGCTGACCCTGACCGTGTTTTTCTCCTGCGCCACGCTGGGCGCGGGCATGGCCCTGTTCACGGGTTGGCCGGTGGCGATCCTGTCGGGCATTGTCGGCTTTGTCGTGGTGCAGCAGGTCACGGCGAGCTTCGTGCGCCGCCGGGACAAGCAGGCGGTGTCGAAGGAGCTGGCGCACCTGCGCAACAGCCACATGGAATTCCAGACCGCCCTTCAAGGCACGCAGGAGAAGATCACCGAACTCAGCGGCCTGATCGAAACCCGCGCCGGGGCGCAGGAACGCAAGATCGTCGCCGAGCTGCGGGTGCTGGAAACGCTGATGCGCGACTTCGCCGGCAAGATCTCGCGGCAGGCCGCCATGGTGCCGGTGGCGGAAGCCGAAAAGCCGCAGCGCGGCCCCGCCAGCGCTTATCTCAACACGCTGGAAAACAAGGGCGAGCTGCTGGAAACCATCCGCAGCAGCCTCGAAGAAAATCGCGTCGATCTGTATTTGCAGCCCATCGTCAGCCTGCCGCAGCGCAAGCTGCGCTATTACGAGGCGCTGTCGCGCCTGCGCGCGCAGAACGGCGATGTCATCATGCCGGCCCAGTATATTGCCGTGGCCGGCGCCGCCGGGCTGATGTCGGTGGTGGACAATCTGCTCCTGTTCCGCTGCGTCCAGATCGTGCGCCGCCTGACCCAGAAGAACCGCGACATCGGCATCTTCTGCAACATCTCCGGCGAGACTTTGGCAGACGGCGAGTTCTTCCCGCAGTTCCTGGACTACATGGCGACCAACCGCGACCTGGCCGGCCAGATCATCTTCGAATTCAGCCAGGAGGCCGTCATGAAGGCTGGCCCGATCGGCGAAAAGAACCTGTCGGCGCTGGCGACCATGGGCTTTGCGCTGTCGATGGACCATGTCGAATATCTCAAGATCGATTTCCTGCGCCTGAAGGCCATCGGCTTCCGCCACATCAAGGTGCGCAGCCACACCCTGACGCGCGGCATGGGCGGCGCCGACGTGGCGGCGGAAGATTTCAAGAAACTGCTCACCCGCCACGGCCTGAACCTGATCGCCGAGCGCGTGGAAGACGAAAAGACCGTGGTCCAGTTGCTGGATTACGGCGTGGACTATGCCCAGGGCTATCTGTTCGGCGAGCCGCGCGCGGTGCGCGAGGATACCTTGCAGAAGGTCAATGCCGTGGAGCAGGCGACAGTAATCCCCCTTCGCAGAGCGGGTTGACCGGACGGGCAGGGCGGCATACCTCGTTTGCGCCATGTCTCTTCCCCGCCTGATTTCCGGCCTTTCCGAGATCGCCCCAAACCATGACGCGCTGATCTGCGACGTGTGGGGGGTGATCCATGACGGCCAGGCCCATCATCCCGAAGCCGCCGACGCCCTGTTCAAGTTCAGGGAAAAGCACGGCCCGGTGGTGCTGCTGACCAATGCCCCGCGCGTGCCCGAAGAAGTCGCTGCCCAGTGCCGCAGCTATGGCCTGCCGGACGGCTGCTATGACGCCATCGTGTCGTCTGGCGGCGCGGCGCGGGACGAACTGGCGCGGCGCTCGGCGCTGCGGACCTTGCCACTGTATTATATCGGGCCCGACCGCGACCTGACCATGATCGCGGGCCTCGACATTGTGCGCTCGGATATTGACCAGGCGGAGGTGGTTCTGGCCATCGGGCTGGTGGACGACATGACCGAGACCCCGGCCGATTACACGGGCCGCCTGGAAGCCATGCGGGCGCGGGGGCTGACCATGCTTTGCGCCAATCCCGACCTGGTGGTGCACCGGGGCGAGAAGCTGGTTTATTGCGCCGGATCGCTGGCCCAGGCCTATGAGGGCATGGGCGGGCAGGTGATCTATTACGGCAAGCCGCACCTGCCGGTTTATGCCGCCGCGCTGGCGGCTGCTGGCGGCCCAAAGCGCCCACTGGCGGTGGGGGACGGGCTTTATACCGACATCAAGGGCGCAAATGCCGCAAAGCTGGACGTGTTGTTCATCGCCGATGGGGTTCATGGCGAGGACGTGGAGCCCTATACTGCGGTTCACCTGTCCAACCTGTTCGCCCGTTTCGGGGCGCACGCCGCCACCGTCACCCGCACCCTGAAATGGTAACGCCATGACCAGCGTCTATCTCGATGAACTGAAGCCCGGCATGACGGCCAGCATCGAGCGCACCGTCACCGAAAAGGACGTGCAGCTGTTCGGCGAGGCCACCGGCGACATGAACCCGGTGCATTTCGACGAGGAGTATGCGCGCAAGACCATCTTCCGCGGCCGCGTCGCCCATGGCGCGCTGTCTATCGGCTTCATCTCGGGCCTGCTGGGCACCAAGCTGCCGGGCGACGGCTCGATCTTTGTGTCGGCCAGCATCGTCTTCAAGCTGCCGGTGCGGATCGGCGATACGGTTGTGACCACCGCCACGGTGCGCGAAGTGGTGGGCCGCGAGGTCATCATGGATTGCGCCTGTACTGTCGCCGGCAAGCAGGTGCTGTCGTCCGAGGCGCGGTTACTGGCGCCGCGCCGTCCGGCCGCAAAGACGTAATGAAGATCTTCCGCCATTTTGCTGACGTGCCCACGAGCCTGCGCGGCGCGGTGGTGGCGATCGGCAATTTCGACGGTGTGCACCGGGGCCATCGCGCCCTGATCGCGGAGGCCAAGGTGCAGGCTGATGCCAGGAAGGTGCCGCTGGCGGTGCTGAGCTTCGAGCCGCATCCGCAGGAGTTTTTCAAGTCGCTTAAAGACAAGAGCGGGCCTTCGCCCGCGGACCCCGACTGCTTTCGCCTGACGCCGCTGCGCGCCAAGGCCCGTGCGCTGTCGGACCTGGGCGTGGACGCGCTGTACGCGCTGAACTTCGACGCAGACATGGCGCGGATGAGCCCGCAGGATTTCGTCACCACCGTGCTGGTTGAAGGCCTGGGCATCAGCGGCGCCGTGGTCGGTCACGATTTCGAATTCGGCAAGGGCAGGGCCGGCAACCTGGCGGTGTTGGCCTATATGGGCGAGATGGAAGGTTTTTCCGTCACCGCCTTCGATACCGTGACCGCCCTCTCTTCCAATCAGAAATGGGGGGATGAAAAGATTTCCTCCACCCTGATCCGCAAGCTGCTGCGCGAGGCCCGGCCCGAGGAGGCGGCACGGCTGTTGGGCCACTGGTGGGCGGTGGAGGCGCGCGTGGAGCATGGCGATGCGCGCGGGCGCGAGATGGGCTTTCCCACGGCCAACATGCATCTGGGCCACTGCCTGGCGCCGGCCTTCGGGGTCTATGCCGTGCGGGTGAGCATCCTGGACAATGACAGGATCGTGTCCCGCCATGACGGTGTCGCCAATTTCGGCATCCGGCCCATGTACCAGGTGAATGTGCCCCTGATGGAGACGCACCTGTTCGACTTTGACGGCGACCTTTATGGGAAATACCTGTCGGTGGAGCTGGTGCGCTATCTGCGGCCCGAAGCGAAATTCGACGGCCTGCCTGCCCTGATCGCCCAGATCGCCGTGGACGCCGCCAAGGCGCGGGAAATACTGGCAAAAACGCCCTGATCGCGCCTGCGGCGGGCTGGCTGGACGGTTCCGCCCCCCCCTGTTAGAAGCGTCCCCATGTCCGACAAACCCGCTGCCGCGCCCGATTACCGGGCGACCCTGTTCCTGCCCGCGACCGATTTCCCCATGAAGGCGGGGCTCCCGGAGGCCGAGCCCAGGTGGCTGGCGCGCTGGGCCGAGATCGACCTGTACGGGAAGATGCGCGCCCGCGCCAAAGGCAAGCCGCTGTTCGTGCTGCATGATGGCCCGATCTATGCGAATGGCGACATCCATTCCGGCACCGGGCTGAACCACATCCTGAAGGACTTCGTGGTCCGCTCGCAGGGCATGCTGGGCAAGGACGCGCCTTACGTTCCCGGCTGGGACTGTCACGGCCTGCCGATCGAATGGAAGGTGGAGGAGAAATTCCGCACCGAAGGGCGCGCCAAGGATTCCATTCCGAAGGACGAGCTGCGCCGCGCCTGCCGGGTGTTCGCCTCGCACTGGCTGAATGTGCAGCGCGAGCAGATCAAGCGCCTGGGCCAGATCGGTGACTGGGAGCATCCCTACACCACGATGAACTTCAAGGCCGAGGCCAAGATCGCCCGCGAGGCGATGAAGTTCGTGGAGAATGGCCTGCTGTATCGCGGCTTTCGCCCGGTGATGTGGTCGCCGGTGGAAAAGACCGCGCTGGCCGATGCCGAGGTCGAGTATCATGAGAAGTCCTCGCCCGCGATCTATGTGAAATTCCCGCTGGTGAAGTCGTCGCACTCTTCTTTATCGGAGGAGGGGCTGGCGCACACCTTTATCGTGATCTGGACCACCACGCCCTGGACCATTCCGGGCAACCGCGCCGTCGCTTTCTCGCCTGATATTTCCTACGGCCTGTACCAGGTGGCCGACGCCACCGACGGGTCGCTGGCGCGTGCGGGCGAGAACCTGCTGCTGGCCGACGCGCTGGCCGAGAATGTCGCCAAGCAGGCCAAGATGATGGTGTCGCGCGTGCGCGACGTCAGCGCCGACGAGCTCAAGTCGCTGGTGGCGGCGCATCCGCTGCGCAGCCTGGGCTTCACCTTCGAGGTGCCGGTGCTGCCGGGCGCCCATGTCAACGCCGATACCGGCACCGGCTTTGTCCACACCGCGCCGGGGCATGGCGAGGAAGACTTTGAGCTGATGATGTCCACCTTCCCCGGTTATGCGGCGAAGAATCCGGACGCCTTCAATGTCGTGCTGCCCGATGGTTCATTTGCGCCGAACGTGCCGCATTTTGCCGGCAAGCGAATCCTGACCGACGAGGGCAAGGACGGTGATGCCAATGGCGCGGTGATCAAGGAACTGATCGTGCACGGCAAGCTCCTGGCCAAGGGCAGTCTGCGCCATTCCTATCCGCACTCGTGGCGGTCGAAGGCGCCGGTGATCTATCGCGCCACGCCGCAATGGTTCGTGGCCATCGACAAGCCCTATCGTGACGGCAAGACCCTGCGTGAACTGGCGCTCAAGGCAATCGGCGAGACCAAATGGTATCCGCCGCGCGGCGCCAACCGCATCGGCTCGATGGTGGAAGGCCGCCCCGACTGGGTGCTGTCGCGCCAGCGCGCCTGGGGCGTGCCGCTGGCCATCTTCGTCGAGAAGAAGACGGGCGAGGTTTTGAACGACAAGGCGGTGTTCGACCGCATCCAGGCCGCGTTCGAGGCCGAAGGCGCCGATGCCTGGTTCACTTCGCCCGCGTCGCGCTTCCTGGGCGAGCGCAATCCGGACGATTTCGAGCAGGTCACCGACATTCTCGATGTCTGGTTCGATTCCGGCTCGACCCATGTGTTCGTGGTGGAAGACCCGATCGATCCCAACTGGCCCAGGGCCGAGCAGGCCGACCTGTACCTGGAAGGATCGGACCAGCATCGTGGCTGGTTCCAGTCCTCGCTGCTGGAAAGTGTCGGCACCACCGGGCACGCGCCCTACAAGGGCGTCTTGACCCACGGCTTCGTGCTGGACGAGCAGGGCCGCAAGATGTCCAAGAGCCTGGGCAACACGCTGGCGCCGCAGGTGATCGCCGACAAGAACGGCGCGGAAATCCTGCGCCTGTGGGCGGCCAATTCCGACTTCACCGAAGACCTGCGCATCGGCCAGGACATCATCAAGTCGAACGTGGAAGCCTATCGCCGGCTGCGCAACACCATCCGCTTCATGCTGGCCAATCTGGCGGGCTTCGACGAGGCAGAGCGCATTGGCGTGGACCAGATGCCGGAGCTGGAGCGCTTCATGCTGGCGAGGCTGGCCGAGCTGGATGCCGTTGTCCGCAAGGCCTATGAGGCGTTCGACTTCGGGCTGGTCAATTCCACGCTTTTCAACTTCTGCACCAACGAGCTGTCGGCCTTCTATTTCGACATCCGCAAGGACGCGCTCTATTGCGACCCGGCCGCCAGCGTTCGCCGCCGCAGCGTCCGCACCGTGACGGACGAAATTTTCCGCCGCATCGTCACCTGGTTCGCGCCCATCCTGTGCTTCACCATGGAAGAAGCCTGGACGACGCGCTTCGGTGCGGACAGCAGTGTGCATCTCAACGACTTCTTCGCCGTACCGGCCGCATGGGCCGATCCCGCGCTGGTTGCCAAATGGGCCCGCATTCGCGAGCTGCGCCGCGTCGTCACCGGGGCGCTGGAAGTGGCGCGGGCCAACAAGGATATCGGCTCCAGCCTGGAAGCGGCGCCGACGCTGTATCTCACCGATCCCGCCGACCGCGCGCTGTTCAAGACCGTCAGCCTGGCGGAGATCGCCATCACTTCGGGCGCAAGCATCGAGGTGGTCGCCGACCTGGATGGGCTCTACACCGTGCAGGATGTGAAGGGTGCGGCCGCCAGGTTCGTGCCCGCCTCCGGCGAGAAGTGCGTGCGCTGCTGGATGGTGCTGGAAGACGTGAAGAAGCACCCCGATACCCATCTGTGCGACCGCTGCACCGATGCGGTGTCGCGGCTGGAGACGGCATGATCCGTCTTGAACCGCGCGAGGTGGGGCTGGTCGCCGCGGCCTTCGCGCTGATCGCCGACCAGGGCTCCAAGCTGTTCATGCTGCATGGCGCGGGGTTCGCGCAGATGGGACCGGGCCAGAGCATCCCGGTCTTGCCGTTTTTTAACCTGGTGATGGTGTGGAACCAGGGTGTCTCCTACGGCCTGTTTCCCGCCTCCGGCCCCTCGGGGCGTTGGGTCCTGGTGCTGGTGGCGCTGGCGGCGATTGCCGTGCTGGGCTGGCTTTTGTGGCGCACCACCAGCCGCGCCCTGGCCATCGGCTATGGCCTGGTGATCGGTGGGGCGATCGGGAACAATCTGGTGGACCGGGTGATCTATGGCCGGGTGGCCGATTTTTTCCACTTTTACGGCTTCGGCTATGACTGGTATGTCTTCAATATAGCCGACCTGGCGATCACCCTGGGCGCCATCGCGATCATTTATGACGTGCTGAAGCCGGAAGCGACGCCCGAGACGGGGCATGAGGTTTGACGATGCATAGGAATACAGTTGCGGTGATTGCCCTGAGTGGTCTGGCTCTGGCCGGCTGCTCCAGCCTGCGCGACATGGCGGGCCTGCAGAAGAAGTCGCCCGACGAATTCGCCGTCACCACCAAGGCGCCGCTGGTGATCCCGCCGGACTTCAACCTGCGCCCGCCCACCCCCGGCGCGCCGCCCACCAACCAGCTTGATCCCACCGCCACCGCGGAACAGGCGCTGTTCAACAATTCCGATCCCCAGACCGTGGCCAACGGCATGCGCGGCAATTATTCCATGTCCGAGAAGCTGCTGCTGGCCCATGCCGGGGCGCAGAATGCCGATCCGGGTGTACGCAGCAAGCTGGCCGCCGACAGCCGCGCGGTGCAGAACGCCAATCGCAGCTTCACCGACCGGGTGCTGGGCGCGTCCGCCACGCCCGACACCGGCAAGCCGGTGAATGCCGACGGCGAGATTGGCAAGCGCTCCGCCAAGAAGGCCGCTCCCGCCGAGAAGAAAGAAAGCGGCGGCTGGTTTGACTGGTTCTGATTTGAAGTCTCGGCTGGCGCTTGTTTCGCTTTCGCTCCTGATCGCCGCGCTGCCGGCCGCGGCGCAAAGCCGTGACCGCAGCAAGCTGTCGGCGCCGGCGCCGGTCAATGTCCGCCAGGCCGGCAACAACACCTTCCAGTTCGCGCTCGCCAACGGCATGCAGGTGCTGGTGATCCCCGATCACCGCGCCCCCGTCGCCACCCAGATGCTGTGGTTCAGGGTCGGTGGCGTCGATGATCCGCCGGGCATTTCGGGCCTCGCCCATTTCTTCGAACACATGATGTTTCGCGGAACCAAGGCCAATCCCAACGACACCTTCTCCCAGACCATTGCCAAGAATGGCGGCGAGACCAATGCCTTCACCGATCACGACTACACGGCTTTCTATGAGCAGATCGCCAAGGACCGGTTGCCGCTGGCGATGAAGCTGGAAGCCGACCGGCTGCAGAATCTCGATCTGTCGGACGCCCATGTAGGCCCCGAGCGCGACGTGGTGCTGGAAGAGCGCCGCATGCGGGTGGACAATGAACCCCAGGCGCTGATGGGCGAACAGATGCGCGCCGCGCTGCATCTGTCCCATCCCTATGGCCGCCCTGTCATTGGCTGGGCCGAGGAAGTGCGCCGCATCGACCGCGTCTCGGCGCAGGATTTCTATGACCATCATTATGCGCCCAACAACGCCATCCTGGTGATCGCGGGCGACGTGACCCCCGACGAAGTGCGCAGGATGGCGCAGGATGCCTATGGCAAGGTGCCGAGCCGCGAGCTGCAGCCGCGCAGCGAGCCGGCCGAGCCGCCGCGCCTGGCCGAAACCCGCATGACCATCACCCGCGCCGACGCGAAGGTGCCGCTGGTCAACCGGCTGTACCGCGTGCCGTCCTATTCCACCGCGCGCCCCGGCATTGCCGAGGCGCTGGAGGTCTATGCCCAGGGGCTTGGTGGCGATCAGACGTCCATCTTGTACCGCGTGCTGGTGGAGCAGAAGAAACTCGCCAGCGATGCGGGTGCCAGCTATGACGGCTACACCCGCGATGCGGCGGAGTTCTCGGTCTATGCCGTGCCGCGCCCCGGCGTCAGCCTGGAAGCGCTGGAAAAGGCGATGGATCAGGTGCTGGCATCCACCGCCGCCACTCCGCCTGCCGCCAACGATCTCACCCGCGCCAAGACCGGGCTGGTCGCCAGCGTCACTTATCGCCGCGACAGCCAGTTCGCGCTGGCCAGCGCCTATGGCCAGGCGCTGACCATCGGCCTGACGGTGGACGATGTGAATGAATGGCCCGCCCGCATTCGCGCCGTGACCGCGGCCGCCGTGCAGAAGGCCGCGCGCAGCCTGTCGCGCAAGGAAGCCGTCACGGCCTGGCTTGTTCCCGGAGGCGCGAAATGAAGCGCTTCCTGATCGCCATTACCGCTGTGATGTTTGCGCTGCCCGTGCTTTGTCTGTTTGCGCCGGTCCCGGCGCGGGCAGCCACGATCCAGAATATCGACCTGGGCAAGAATGCGCAGGTCTGGTTCACCGAAGATCACACCGTTCCCATCGTCGCCTTCAGTATCGCGCTGCCGGCGGGATCGGCCTATGACCCGGCGGGCAAGGCGGGGCTGGCTGCCTTTGCCGGCGCCATGATGGACGAAGGTGCGGCGAACCTGGATTCCAAGGCCTTCCACCAGGCGCTGGCCGACAAGGCAATCGGCTTTTCGGCCCGGGTGGACCGCGACTATCTGGTGATCTCGATCTCCACCCTGAAGGAGAATGCGCCCGAGGCGCTGCACCTGTTGCAATTGGCACTGACCCATCCGCGTTTCGATGCCGAACCGCTGGCGCGGGTGCGTACCCAGATCGTCCAGTCGCTGCAGCAGGACGCGGCCGAACCGCCCAGCGTTTCCAGCCGTGCCTTCATGCGCGCGTTTTTCGGCGGTCACGCCTATGCCCATCCCACTAACGGCGAAATCGCCAGCATCTCGGCCATCAGCGCCGCCGACCTGCGCGGCTTTGCGAAAAGCCACTGGGTCAGCCATGGCCTGAAGGTCGCCGTCGCCGGCGACATCTCTGCCCCGGTGCTGCAGAAGCTGCTGGGGGCCACCTTCTCGCCGGTTGCGGGGCGTGTGCCGCCGCCCTTGCCGCCGGTCGGCCGGCTGGGCCAGCCGGGGGTGCATGTGATACCGCTGCCGGTGCCGCAGGCCACCGCCACCTTCGGGCTGCCGGGCATCATGCGCCATGATCCAGATTTCATTCCCGGTTATGTCGCCAACTATATCCTGGGCGGCGGCGGTTTCTCCTCGCGCCTCACCGACGAGATCCGCGTCAAGCGCGGGCTCACTTACGGTGTTTCCACTTCGCTGAGTTCGATGAACAAGGCCAGCGTCTGGGTGGGCTCGGTGGCGACGCGCGCCGACGCCATTCGCCAGACGGTGCAGGTGGTGAAGGACACCATGAAGACCTTTGCGGACAATGGCCCGACCCAGGCCGAACTGGATGATGCCAAGACCTATCTGACGGGCTCCTTCCCGCTGGCCTTTGCGTCCAACAGCGGCACGGCGGCTCAGCTTGGCGCCTTCCAGCGCCAGAACCTGGATATCGGCTATGTCGCGCGGCGCAATTCCCTGATCCAGGCGGTGACGCTGGCCGATGTGCAGCGGGTGGCCAAACGCCTGTTCGATCCCGCCCGTCTGACGGTGGTGATCGCGGGCAGTCCCGCCGACAACCGCCCCCAGCGTCCCGCGCGGCCTCTGCCGCCGGGAGCCCCGGTGCAGCCGGCCCAGCCGGCTTCCGCGGCCCCGCATGGCCCGGCCCCCGTGCGCAAGTCGCCGGAAAAGCCGCTGACGGGGCCCGTGACGACCCCCACGCCCGGGCCGGGAACCGCCAAGAAGCCCTGAAGCCTGTTGATGGCGGGCCGCTTTTGGCGGACGGGCGCCCCGGTCTGATAGACTGGGCGCATGAGCCGAATCCGCCAACTGTCCGAAGGCACCGTCAACCGCATCGCGGCTGGCGAGGTGGTCGAACGCCCCGCTGCCGCCATCAAGGAGCTGGTGGAAAATGCCATCGATGCCGGCGCGACGCGGATCGACATCGCCGCCACCAATGGCGGCGCCGACCTGTTACTGGTGGAGGATGACGGCATTGGCATGTCGGCCGCCGACCTGACGCTGGCGATCGCGCGCCATGCGACGTCCAAGCTGCCCCGGGTCGGCAATGAGCCGGGCGGCGAGGATGACCTGTCGCACATCGTCACCATGGGGTTTCGCGGCGAGGCGCTGCCATCCATCGGCGCGGTGGCGCGGCTGAGCCTGACCAGCCGCATGGCGGATGGCGAGGCGGCGGAGATCAGGGTGGATGGCGGCAAGATCACCGGACCCATGCCGGCTGCCTTCCGCGCAAGCGGTCAGCACGGCACCCGCGCCGAAGTGCGCGAGCTGTTCTATGCCACCCCGGCACGGCTGAAGTTTCTGAAGTCGGCGCGGTCGGAAGACCTGGCGATCGTCGACATCATCAAGCGGCTGGCCATGTCGCGGCCCGATATCGGTTTCACCCTGACGCTGGATGGGCGGCGGGCGCTGGATCTTGCCGCCGAGCCCGACCTGATGGACGGGCGGCTGCCGCGCCTGGCCCGCATCATGGGGCGGGACTTCGGCGACAATGCTGCGGCGGTGGAAGCCGGGCGCGAGGGCGTCACATTGTCGGGCTATGCCGGGCTTCCCACCTACAACCGCGCCAATGCGGCGATGCAGTTTCTGTTCGTCAATGGCAGGCCGGTGAAGGACAAGCTGCTGATCGGTGCGGTGCGCGGGGCCTATGCGGACTTCCTGGCGCGCGACCGGCACGCGGCGCTGGCGCTGTTCCTGGAGTGCGATCCCAGCTTCGTGGATGTGAACGTGCATCCCGCCAAGACCGAAGTGCGCTTCCGCGACGCCGGCATGGTGCGCGGCCTGATCGTGGGTGCCCTGAAGCAGGCGCTGAATGCGGCGGGGCATCGCGCCTCGACCACCGTGGCGGCGGATGCGCTGGCATCCTTTGCGCGCCAGCCAATGCCGTTCCAGCCACCCAATATTTTCTCGGCTGTCGGCGTGCGTGAAGCGGCGCCGTCCTATGCCGGCGCAGTACCGATGTCGGTGCGGATGGAAGAAGCGCCGGTGGAAGCCGTCGCCGACACACCGCTTGGCGTTGCGCGGGCGCAGTTGCACGAGACCTATGTCGTGGCCCAGACCGCCGACGGCATTGTCATCGTCGACCAGCACGCCGCCCATGAAAGGCTGGTCTATGAGCGGATGAAGAAGGCACTGGCCAATGGCGGCGTTACACGTCAGCCGCTGCTGATCCCCGAAGTGGTGGACCTTGATCCGTCGGAAGTCGTGCGCGTGACCGGCCGCGCCGCCGAGCTGGCGGAGCTGGGCCTGGTGCTGGAGGAATTCGGGCCGGATGCCGTGGTGGTGCGCGAGACGCCCGCCATGCTGGGCAAGCTGGACGTCAAGGCGCTGGTGCGCGACCTGGCGGACGAGATCGCCGAAACCGGCAATGCGCTGTCGCTGAAGGAGCGGCTGGAAGAGATCACCGGCACGCTGGCCTGTCACATGAGTGTGCGCGCCGGCCGCCGCCTGACGGGCGAAGAAATGAATGCGCTGCTGCGCGAAATGGAAGCCACGCCGCATTCCGGCCAGTGCAACCATGGCCGCCCCACCTATGTCGAACTGAAGCTGGCGGATATTGAAAAGCTGTTCGGGCGGCGGTGAGTTTCTGTTCGGCTTTGATACAGCCTGCGGGGTGCTTAGCGCCTGCAATAATTCAAGGAAACTTTAACGGTTGCGGCGCAACATGGGTGCGTTGCATGCGATATTGCCCACCATGAATTTTGAAACCTATTTTAAGTCCATCACATCTCCCGCCCTGCAGGCAGTTGCTGCACACTGGAATGCGGCGCGCGGCGATCGCAGGATGCCTTCGTGGCAGCAGCTTAAGCCTTCGCGCATTGCGGCACAGCTGCCGATCATCTGGGCTTACAAATATGATCGCCACACCCAGGAGTTTGTGGGTCGCCTCGCCGGCGACCGGATCGCGCGCCACTATGGAAAGAATTTTCGCGGCATCAAGCTGGAAGCGCTTCATGCGCCCGAAGTGCTTCCCAGCATTGTTGCGAACATGCGACGGGTGGTGGAAGGCCCAGCCCTTTACAGATGCAGCGGGCCGCTGTTCCGGCAGGGCGATCGCACCGGCATCGGTGAGCGCATTATACTGCCGCTGGCCGGTGATGGCGTGCACGGTGACGGGCTGATCGGAGCCTCCGATTATGAATATGCAATAGCCAATCCGGATTATGCGCCCTTGGAACTGATCGCCGAGGGGGCTTGCTGGTTCGCGCTCGGGCCGGATGCGGTGGCCGCCTGAGGCACCCTATATGGGTGTCAGAAACCGCACCCGCGTGTCGCCATAGTCCCGGTCGTCGACCAAAGTGAAGTCAGGCGCCTCCAGTGGCTCCATGGCTTCGGTCTCCGCCACGATCAGCGCCTGGGGCGCCAGCCAGCCGCCATCCTTCAGGCTTTTCAGAGCGCGAGGCACAAGTCCCTTGCGATAGGGTGGGTCCAGGAAAACCAGATTGAAGGGGCCGCCCGCCGCCGGGCCGATGGGACCCAGATCCGTCGCGTCGCGTCGCCAGATGCGAGTGGCGCCGGTCAGGTTCAGGGCCTCGATATTCTCGCGCTGGAGGGCGCGGCTGTCGGCATCATCGTCCACCATCAGGCACCAGCGCGCGCCATGGCTCAGCGCTTCGATACCCAGCGCCCCGGTGCCGGCAAAAAGGTCGGCCACCGCGGCGTCCTCCAGTGTGAAGTCGATGCCGAAATCCTTGTGCTGCAGCATGTTGAAGATGGCCTGGCGGGTGCGGTCGCTGGTGGGACGCACGCGCATGTCCTTTGGTGTGGCCAGAAGCCGCCCGCGAAATGTGCCCCCCGTGATCCGCATGAAATCCCTGTCGTAAATATGGGTAACAACCCGCCCCAACTGGCGAATAGCATGGGCAGGGTCTATAGGGCAGTAGATGAAACGCATTTTCCTCCTGATCATATTGCTGCTGTCCGCCGCCAATCCTGTCTGGGCACAGGATGACGGTCCCAAGGTCCA
This sequence comes from uncultured Hyphomicrobiales bacterium, assembly GCA_966211925.1. Lineage (GTDB taxonomy): Bacteria > Pseudomonadota > Alphaproteobacteria > Micropepsales > Micropepsaceae > Rhizomicrobium. The sequence goes on from CBIHOI010000007.1 coordinate 23,440, forward strand.
TGCCCGCCTGATTGCGGAGGCCGCGGCGGTCGCGCCGGGCGGCAGCGTCACCATCGCGCTGGAAGAGCAGATTGCGCCCGGATGGCATACCTATTGGAAAAACCCCGGCGATGCCGGGGCGCCGACCGAGATCACCTGGACCTTGCCGCCGGGCTGGAAGGCTGACGCCATCCAGTGGCCGCGCCCAAGGCGCGTGCCGGTCGGGCCGCTGATGGATTACGGCTACGAAGGCAGGCTGTGGCTGTTGACCAGGCTGACGGCGCCGGCCGATGCAAAAGGGCCGCAAGTCATCAAGGCGGCGGTGAACTGGCTGGTCTGCAAGAATATCTGCATTCCCGAAGAGGCGGCGCTGACCATCACGGTGCCAGTCGGGGCGGCGACACCCGATGCGGCTGTGGCCAAGGATTTCGCGGCGGCGCGGGCGCTGCTGCCGGTGTCCTCGCCGTGGAAGATCACATATGCGATTGGAAGTGGGGGTGCGCCGGGCAACACGCTCGACCTGTTCGTGGCCGCGCCCATGCTGGCGCAGGCGCATCCGACCTCGGCCGATTTCTTCCCGGGCCGCACCGGCCTGATCAAGAACGCCGCGCCGCAATTGGTGGGCTATGCGAAAGACGGGCTGGTATTGCGGCTGACGCCGGGTGCCAAGGTGGGTGGTTTGCTGGAAGGTCTGCTGGTGCTGACCGGGACGGACGGCTCGGTGCAGGCGCTGGAGGTCAACGCACCGCCGGGGCCGGTACCAGCCGCGGAATTCACCGCGCCTGCGGGTGGCGGCGATGACCTGTCGCTGTGGGCGGCGATGCTGTTCGCCTTCATCGGCGGCCTGATCCTGAACGTGATGCCGTGCGTCCTGCCCATCCTGGCGATGAAGGCGATGGCGGTGGCGCGGCACGGCGATGAGGGGCGCGGCGAAAGCTTCTCTTATGCGCTGGGCGCGATTGCCAGCTTTGCCGTGCTGGGGCTGGCCATCGTGCTGCTGCGCGCCGGCGGGCAAAGCGTGGGCTGGGGCTTCCAGCTGCAATCGCCGATCGCGGTGGCGGGCTTTGCGCTGCTGGTGTTTGCCGTGGCATTGAATCTGTCGGGCCTGTTCGAAGTCGGCTCCATCACCGCGGGCGAAACCCTGACGCGCAAGGGCGGCTTCACTGGCGCCTTCTTCACCGGCGTGCTGGCGGTGGCGGTTGCTGCGCCATGTACGGCGCCCTTCATGGCGGCGGCGCTGGGCTTTGCCCTGACGCAGGGCGCGCTGCCGGCGCTGCTGGTGTTCGTGGCCTTGGGCGTGGGCTTCGCACTGCCGTTTATATTGCTGGGCATATGGCCCAAGGCGCTTTCCTTCCTGCCGAAACCTGGCGTCTGGATGCTGACGCTGAAGCAGTTTCTCGCATTCCCGATGTATGCGGCCGCGGCCTGGCTGGTGTGGGTGCTGGCGCAGGAAGCCGGGCCACGCGGGGTCATCCTCGTGCTGGCGGCGATGATCGCGCTGGCGCTGGCGGCATGGCTGTGGGGTGTGACGCGCGATCTTCAGGCGCGCGGCCGGGGCATCGGCGCCGTGGCGGCGCTGCTGGTGCTGGCGGGCGCGCTCTACGCGATCACGCTGCTGCATGGCCAGGCGTCGGTGCCTGCGGCCGCCACGACCAAGGGCGAGGCTTATACCGCTGCCAGGCTGGCATCGTACCGGGCCGCGAACCGGCCGGTGTTCGTGGACGCGACGGCGGCCTGGTGCATCACCTGCCTGGTGAATGAGGAAGCCGTGCTGTCGCAACCGAACATCAAGGCCGCCTTTGCGGCGAAAAATGTCGTCTATATGGTGGCGGACTGGACCAACCAGAATCCTGAAATCACGGCGCTGCTGAAGGAGAATGGCCGCTCCGGCGTGCCGATGTATCTGTATTATGCGCCCGGTGCGGCCAAGCCCGTGATCCTGCCGCAGATTCTCACCGATGCGAATGTGACGGCCGCGCTCGGTGGATAATTTGGGCGGCTAGTGCAGCCTGTCCCGCGGCAGCTCGTCATGCCGATGGTGCGAAGCGCGCAAGCCTTCGAGCCCGTCGGCCTCGTAGTGGCGCTGCCATTCCAGCAGTTCCTCCACCGAAAGGCTGTAGCGGGCGCAGGCCTCGGGCATTGTGAGGAGGCCACCATTCACGGCGGCGATCACTTCGGCCTTGCGGCGTGCGACCCAGCGCTTGAGATTTTTTGGCGGAAGATTCTCCGCCGTCAGCACATCGCCATCGGGTCCGATGACGTGACTGCTGTACCTTGCCGTATAGTGTTTCATGAGCGGCTCCTGTGACCGCCCCCAGCAGCGCCAGACTAGGCGTGCAGGGTAAAAGGAATGACAAAAAAAGCCGAAGTTCCAAACGGAACTCCGGCTTTTCAGGTACTTGGCTGTACCAAAATGGTCAGTAAGTTTTCGGTTCCGGCGCCTTGCCGTCCTTCACCTTCTTCTCGGCATCCAGCACGTCGGGCGAGTCCGCCTTGGGCGGTTCACTTTCGCGCCCGGTCGGCGCACCGATGGTGTGATTGCCGCCAGAGAAGGACGGCGGATCGGAGGCCGGGAAGCTGTCTTCCATCTGCGCGTCGATCTTGTCTTCCTTGGTCGGGCGCGTTTTGTCGGTGGAATGATGCTCCGGCATTTTCGGGGGCGGGGTCTCGTTGAGGTTCTGGTTCTGGGGCTGCACGGTCATGGCGGTGATCCTTCAGGTAACGGTGGTGAACATGTGGGGAAAGAGACCGGTCAGCCCGATGAAGATCAGGTAGATCGCGATCAGATAGTTCAGCAGGCGCGGCAGGATCAGGATCAGTATCCCGAACAGCAGGGCGACCAGGGGTTGAATCATGATGATGTCGAGATGCATCGGGGCTCTCCGGCCGGTTGGTGTCTGGCTGTAGAACGCGCGAGACCGGTTCCCGGTGGCAGTGAAAGTTCCGTGACCTTTAAAAAGTGAGGCAAAGCGCGGGTTTGCCCCCGGAAATTCCGCGTGTTAGGGGCTGGGCATGGTCTTTTCCCTGTTTCGCAGCCGTCCCAAGCCGGGCGGAAAGGTGCTGGTCGCCTTTGCCAGCCAGACCGGCGCGGCGGAGCGGATTGCGTGGCTGACCGCCAATGCCCTGGCGTCGTCCTGGCAGGTGCGCGTTACGGCCCTTGGCGGGCTGACGGCGGCGGAGATGGCACAGGCGGGCACCCTGCTGGTGGTGACCAGCACCTATGGCGCCGGCGAGGCGCCGGACACGGCGCGGGCCTTTGTACGCAAAGAGATGGCGCTGGCGCCGGCCTTCAAGGGGCTGGACTATGCCGTGCTGGCGCTGGGCGACCGCAAGTATGACGCCACCTTCTGCGGCTTCGGGCGCGAACTGGATCGCTGGCTGGCAAAAGGCAAAGCGAAGCGGCTGTTCGAGATCGTCTGCGTCAACGGGGATGACGATGACATCGCGATGGGCCAGTGGGCCACGCAGCTGAACCAGATGGGCGCGGCCACCAGCGCCGCGGCGCTGATGCCCGGAGCGCCGAAGGACTGGATATTGGCCGAACGCCGGCTGCTGAATGCGGGCAGCCCCGGTGGCGAGACCTGGCATGTCGCGCTGACGCCCAAGGATGCCGCCACATGGACCGCCGGCGACATTGCCGAAGTGTGGCCGCGCAATGCGCAGGGCGCGGTGGACGCGTTCATGGCGCGGCACAAGCTGAATGGCGAACTGAGTTTCAAGTGGCATGGCCACTGGACGTTTTTGCGCGACATCATCGCCCACAGCCGCTTGCCGAACGATCACGAAGTGGAAGGCGTGGCGCTGGAATGGCTGGTGCAGCGGCTGGAAGGGTTTGCGCCGCGCGAATACTCCATTGCTTCGCTACCGGATCGGATGGAATTGCTGGTGCGCAAGGCGGTGAAGGATGACGGCAGCATCGGGCTGGGCTCGGGCTGGCTGACACGGGTGGCGGAGCTCGGCGGTGTGGTGAAGCTGCGGTTGCGGCCCAATCCCAATTTCCAGCCGCCGGGTGCCAAAGAAAATGGCGAAGCGCCGATGATCCTGATCGGCGCCGGCACCGGCATGGCGGGTCTTCGTGCGCATCTGCTGAATCGTCAGCAGAAGAAGATCGGCGGGGCGTGGCTGCTGCTGGGTGAGCGTAGCGCGGCGCATGATCTGTATTATGCCGATGACATCAAGGCGTGGCAGGCGGATGGCACCCTGGAAAAGACCGACCTGGTCTTTTCACGCGATGCTCAGCCGAAGCGGTATGTGCAGCATCTTGTGACCGAGCGAGGCGCGGAGATCTGCGCCTGGCTCGACCGCGGCGCCTCGCTGATGGTGTGCGGCGGGCTGGAGATGGCGGCTGGTGTGCAGGACGCGCTGGTGGCGATCTGCGGCCAGGAGAAGCTGGACCGGATGACCCAGGACGGGCTTTACCGGCGCGACATCTACTGATTTTGGCGCTCCGGCTCGCGCCTACGCCGCTTCCATCACCGCCTGCACCGCCGGATGGGTGATCTTGCCGGCCTGCACGTTCAGGCCGTTTTTCAAGTGCGGATCGGCGGCGAGCGCGCCAGCGACGCCCTTTTCGGCCATGCGCAGCACGAAGGGCAGGGTGACGGCGGTCAGGGCATAGGTGGAGGTCAGCGGCGCGGCGCCGGGCATGTTGGCGACGCAGTAATGGATGATGCCGTCTACCAAGAAGGTGGGATGTTCGTGGGTGGTGGGCTTGCTGGTTTCAAAACAGCCGCCCTGGTCGATCGCGACGTCCACCAGCACGGCGCCGGGCTTCATCCTTTTCAGGTCTTCGCGGCGGATCAGCTTGGGGGCGGCAGCGCCCGTCACCAGCACGCAGCCGATGATGGCGTCGGCGATCGGCAGATAATCCTGCAGCACTTTCTTCGACGAATGCACGCCCTTCACGGCGCCGCCGAACTGGGCGTCCACTGCCGCCAGCCGTTCGGCGGAAATGTCGAAGATGGTGACGTCGGCGCGCATGCCCAGCGCGATCTCGGCGGCATGCATGCCCGACACGCCCGCACCCAGGATGCCGACCTTGGCGCCCGGCACGCCGGGGACGCCGGACATCAGCAGGCCGCGTCCACCAAACGGCTTCATCATGTATTGCGACGCCACCATGGTGGCCATGCGCCCCGCCACCTGGCTCATCGGCGCCAGCAGCGGCAGGCGGCCATAATTATCGGTAATGGTTTCATAGGCGATGCAGGTCGCGCCGGACTTCATCAAGCCCAGGGTCTGGTCGCGGTCGGCGGCCAGGTGCAGGTAGGTGAACAGCGTGTGGTCGGGGCGCAGCATGGCGATCTCCACCGGCTGCGGCTCCTTCACCTTCACGATCATCTCGGACTTGTCGAACACCGACCTGGCGTCGGGCAATACGGTGGCGCCCGCGGCCTTGTAGGCGTCATCGCCCAGGCCGATGCCGAGGCCGGCGCCGCTTTCCACAAAGACCTCATGGCCATGATGGGTCAGCTCGGCCACCCCTTCCGGCGTGATGCCGACGCGGAATTCCAGGGTCTTGATTTCGCGGACGGTACCGATGCGCATGAAAGCCTCGTTTGGGGGAACGGACTCAATCTAGCGCGCGGCTTCGGAAATGTGGGTGCGCGGTTGGGCGTATTCACGCCATAAAAGAACAGCGGCAGTGCCCAAAAGGCAAAAAAGAGCCCGGCTGGTGGGCCGGGCTCGATTTCACGCGGCGCGACTAGCGCTGCTTGTTCTGGTCGTTGGTGCCGGACGGATTGCCGGGCTTGTTCTGGTTGTTGGCATTCGGATTGTTCGCATCGTGGCCCTGCTGGCCACCCTGCTTCTGCTGCTGGCCGGCCTGCTGGCCGGTCTGCGGCTGGTTCTGGGTCTTGTTGCGGTCCTGATCCTGATTGTTCAAGGTCTTGTCCTCCATGGAATGGTTTGTCCCAGCCTTGATTAGAGAACCCTCAAGGCCCGGCGGCGTTCCGCGAAAAGCCAATAGTTCCAAAGGTTTCATGGTACGGAAGGGGTCCGGATTTTTCGGGCGGGCCGGTTCCATTGTCCAGGTTTGATCGCGTGGAACAGCCCGCCTAGGATCACTCCAACAAGATCAAGAATCGCCTGGGCTGGGGAAGACAGATGCATCACTCGCGGACCGTGAGCCGCCGCAGCCTTCTGGCCAGCGCCGCGGCACTGGCGATCCTGTCCACCGCGGCGGACGGGCGCAATATTTCGGGCAGCCTGCCCTGGTCGCCATTCGCTGGCGATCCGCCCAAGCCGGTGAACCCGCTGGGCTGGTACTTCTTCACCCCGGGCGAGGCCGCCGCCGTGGAAGCCATCGCCGACCGGCTGATCCCCGCCGATCATCTGTCACCCGGCGGCAAGGAATGCGGCTGCGCCGTCTATATCGACCGCCAGCTTGCGGGCAGCTTTGGCAAGGCGGAACGGCTTTATACCAAGGGACCTTTCGCCAAGGGCTTGCCGACGCAGGGCTATCAGGGCGACCTGACGCCGGCGGGACGCTACCGGCTGGGGCTGCGGGCGCTGGCCGATTACACGCACGCGACCTACAAAAAGGATTTCGTGGCGCTGACGCCGGCGCAGCAGGACGCGGTGCTGGCGGGGCTCGATGGCGGCACCATCACGCTGAAGCTGAAGCCGGGCTTCAGCACCAAGGAATTCTTCGAGCTGGTGCTGCAGGGTACGATGGAGGGTTTCTTCGCCGACCCGCTCTATGGCGGCAACAGGAACATGGCGAGCTGGAAGATGATCGGCTTTCCGGGCGCGCGCTACGATTACCGCGATCATATCGACAGGCATAACGTGCCGTATCCGCGCGGCCCGGTCTCGATCTATTCGGCGGAGGGCTGAGATGGCCAGGCTTCTTCCCAAGCGTGACGCGGTGATCATCGGTCTGGGCTGGACCGGATCGATCCTGGCGCAGCAGCTCACCGATGCCGGCCTCAACGTGGTCGCGATCGAGCGCGGGCCGTGGCGCGACACTGCCACCGATTTCAACATCGCCTATATGCAGGACGAGCTGCGCTATGCGATCCGCAAGGATCTGTTCCTGAAGCCGTCGGTGGAAGCCATGACCATGCGCAACGCCATGGACCAGACCGCGATGCCGATGCGCGACTATGGCAGCTTCCTGCCGGGCGACGGTGTGGGCGGCGCCGGGGTGCATTGGAACGGGCACACCTGGCGTTTCTGGGACAGCGATTTTTCGATCAAGAGCCATCTGGACCGGCGCTACGGCAAGAAGAAGACGGCCGGCCTGATGTTGCAGGACTGGGGCGTCACCTGGAACGAGATCGAACATTCCTTCGACCAGTTCGAATATCTCTGCGGCATCTCCGGCAAGGCGGGCAATCTGGGCGGCAAGATACAACCTGGCGGCAATCCGTTCGAAAGCCCCCGCCGCCGCGAATATCCCACGGCGCCCATGAAAATGAGCTATGCGCCGACGCTGTTTGCGCAGACGGTGCGGGAGCAGGGCTTTCATCCCTTTCCCACGCCTTCGGCCAATCTTTCGACGTCGTATGTGAATCCGCTGGGCGTGCGGATGGGGCAGTGCACCTATTGCGGTTTCTGCGAGCGTTTCGCCTGTGGCAACTATTCCAAGGCCAGCGCCCAGACCACCATCCTCCCGGTGCTGATGAAGAAGCCGAACTTCGAATTGCGCACCGAGTCCGAAGTGCTGAAGATCAACCTGCATGCCGACGGCAAGATGGCCAAAAGCGTCACCTATATCGGCAGCGACGGGGTGGAATATGAGCAGCCGGGCGACATTGTCCTGGTCTGCGCCTATGGCCTGATGAATGTGCGCATGCTGCTGCTGTCCAAGATCGGCCAGCAATATGACCCGATCAGCGGCAAGGGCACGATCGGGCGCAACTATTGCTACCAGACCTCCAGTGCCGCGCGCATGTTCTTTGAGGGCAGGCATTTCAACCCATTCATCGGTTCGGGCACCCTGGGCCAGACCATGGACGACTTCAACGGCGACGCCTTCGACCACAGCCACCTCGATTTCGTCGGCGGTGCGGGGATCAACTGCGTCGTGACCAACGGCCGGCCCATCGGCAACCGGCCGACGCCGCCCGGCACACCGCGCTGGGGCGCGAAATGGAAGCAGGCGACGGTGGACGGCTACAATTCCTCCATGGGGTTCTCATCGCAGGGCTCGTCCTATCCGGTGCGGGGAAACTATCTCGATCTCGACCCCACCTATACCGACCGGCATGGCCGGCCGCTGCTGCGCGTCACCTTCGATTTTCCGGAAAACGACCTGCGCATGTCGCATTATCTCTCCGACCAGATGGAGAAGATCGCCAAGCCGTTCGGCGCCAAGGTCACCACCGTGTCGCGCATCAAGAAGGGCTGGGACTCCGTGCCCTACCAGAGCACGCACAATACCGGCGGGGCGGTGATGGGCAGCGATCCCAAAACCAGCGCCGTGAACAAGTATCTGCAGAGTTGGGACGTGCCCAATGTCTTCGTGATCGGCGCGTCGGCCTTTGCCCACAATGCCGGGATGAACCCAACCGGCACGGTGGGGGCGCTGGCCTTCTGGGCGGCGGAAGCGATCACATCCAGGTATATCAAGTCGCCCGGCGCGCTGGTGCCGGCATGAAGCGGTTTGTGATCCTCGCGGCGCTGTTGATGGCGTCACCGGCATTCGCTGAGAACGAAGCGGGCAAATACCAGGCGGTTCTGGGCGACTGCGAAGCCTGTCACGGCAAGACCCTGGCCGGCGGGGTCGCGCTGGAAACGCCCTTCGGCAAGCTGGTGACGCCCAACATCACGCCGGATCCTGAAACCGGCATCGGCAAATACACGCTGGAGGATTTCCGCAAGGCGATGAAGGAAGGTGTGGGGCCGGGCGGCAAGCGGCTCTATCCCGCTATGCCCTATCCCTATTATGCGCGCATGAGCGACGGCGATGTCGCGGCGCTATGGTCGTATCTGAAGACGGTGCGGCCGGTGAAGCACAGCGTCACCGTCAACCAGCTGCGCTTTCCCTTCAACCTGCGCCTGATGATGCGGGGCTGGAACCTGCTCTTCTTCCGGCCCACGGCGCTGGGCGCCAACACGGCCAAGAGCGTGATGTGGAATCGCGGGCGCTATCTGGTGGAAGGCGCGGCCCATTGCGGCGCCTGTCACAGTCCCAAGAATTTCCTGGGCGCGGACAGGCCCCAGCTGACCGGCGGGCTGTTGCAGGGCTGGTACGCGCCCGACCTGACATCCAATCGCGACTCCGGGCTGGGGACGTGGAACAAGGCCGACCTGATCGAATATCTTCAGACCGGCCGCAACGCGCATTCCATCGCGTCCGGGCCGATGGCGGAGGCGGTGGAGAACTCCACCATGAAGATGTCGTTCAGCGACCTGGTCGCCATTGCCACCTATGTGAAGGACCTGCCGGCCTCGCCCGGGCCCGGCGGCGGCGTGGACAGGCGGGACATGCAGATGCAGGCGGGGGCGCGGGTGTACCGCATGAACTGCGCCGCCTGTCACGGGATGGACGGCAAGGGCAGCGCCATCTTCCCGCCCCTGGCCGGCAACGCCAATGTCACCCAGGCGCTGGCGGATACGGCCGCGCGCATGGTGGTGGTGGGATCGCAGGCGGCGGCGACGCCGCGCGCGCCCACCGGGCCGGGAATGCCCAGCTTTGCCTGGAAGCTGGACGATGCCCAGGTCGCCAATGTGCTGACCTATATCCGCAACAACTGGGGCAACAGCGCGCCAGCCGTTGAAGCGGGCGTCGTGGAAAAGATCAGAGCAGCGAAGTAAGGGCGTCTTCCAGGTCGCGGGTGAAGCGCGCCGTGTCGAACAGGGCGCGGTTGGCGGCGAGCTTTTCGCGCAACGCTTTCAGCCGCGCCGGATCGCGGGCCAGCACCAGGGCCAGCGCTTCATAGTCTTCCGCCGTTTCGGTGATCAGCTCGGACAGGCCGCTGGTGGTCAGCATGCTGGCGGCCACGCGCCCGGCAAAGGCAGTGCCGCGGCAGGTCAGCACCGGCAGGCCCGCCGTCAGCGCATCGCAGGCCGTGGCATGGGCATTGTAGGGCAGGGTGTCGAGGAACAGGTCGGCCAGGGCGTGGCGGGCGAGATGCACGTCCAGCGGCGCGCCCTTGGCAAACACAAGCCGCGCGGGATCGATGCCGGCGTCCTGCGCGGCGCGGCGCAGGTTTTCGGTAGCTTCCCCCGCCTGCTTCAACCACAGCACGCTTCCAGGCACCGCCGCCAGCAGTCGCATCCAGAGGACGAAAACGGGGGCGGTGAATTTCCAGTTGTTGTTGAAGCAGCAGAAGACGAAGCCGTCATCGGGCAGGCCTTCCTGCGCGCGCGTCGGTGCCGTGCCGATCGCCAGGGTGTCGTCGGCAGGAAAGAAGCCGTGCGGCAGCCGCACCAGCCTCTCAGAGAAGGCCGCATCGTCCGGCGCCACGATAGGGTCCGCGATGAGATAGTCGATGAACGGCGCGGCGGTGGTGCCGGCATAGCCCAGCCAGGTCGCCTGCACCGGCGCCGGGCGGTGTGACAGGATGTTGAAATTGTCGCCATCGGTGTGCCCGTTCAGGTCCACCAGCATATCCACTTCCATCTGGCGCAGGGTGTGCGCGATGGCGGCGGCGCTGCGGCCACGCATGTCGTGGAACTGGTCGAACGCCGCCATCAGCCGCCGCCGCTGTGGGCTGGCGTCATCGGGTCCGGTGGATATGCCGATCACCTCGAAACGCGCGCGGTCATGCAGTTCGATGACGCGCGCGACCTGCGCCGCCACGGGATGATGGCGGAAATCCGATGAGATATAAGCCAGCCGGATGCGGTCATGGGCATAGTCATCGCCGGCCAGCGGCGACGGCCATGTCGCAAAGCGTTTGGCGATCGCGGCGCGGGCGCATGCCAGTTGCAGCGCTTCGTCGCCGCTGTATCCCAGCAGCACCCAGGGTGGCACCTCGGCGCGGCGCGCCGGCATCTGGGCTGCAAACCGCGCCATGCGATCCCAGTCGCACAGGTTCATCGCCGCCATCGCCGCGCCGCCAAAGGCATGCGGCTGCGCCGGGTCGAGCGCCATCGCGGTTTCGAAATCCGCCAGCGCCTCGGCATGGCGCTTCATCTGCTGCAGCGCGCCGGCGCGGTTGCTGAAGGTTTCCGCCGCGCCGGGGTTGCGGGCGATGGCACCGGTATAGGCCGCCACCGCATCCTCGTATTGCAGCAATCCCTGCAGCGCGTTGCCGCGATTGTTCAGCAGTACCGCATCGTCTGGCTTCAGGCGCAGCGCGTTGTCGAAATCCGCCAGCGCTTCGGCGAAGCGCTTCTGCTCCAGCAGCACGCCGCCGCGATTGTTGCGTGCGGGGGTGAAGGTGGGCGCCAGCGCGATCGCGCGGCCATAGGATTCCAGCGCCTCGGCCGTGCGGCCCAGGTCGGCCAGCGCGCTGCCGCGATTGTTGAGGACCTGTGGCCAGTTGGGCTTTGCCGCGAGGACATGGTCGAAGCCGGGCAACGCCTCGGCCGGGCGGCCCAGCATCTGCAGCACATTGGCGCGGTTGAGGATAATCTCGTCATCGCCGGGGCGGATCGCCAGCGCCGCGTCCAGTGCTTCCAGCGCGTCGGCGCCGCGGCCCTGCTGGGCGCGCACCACGCCCAGGGAGTTGCGCAGACTTGCGTCCTGCGGATCGGCTTGCGCGGCGCGGACATACAGCGTCTCGGCCTCTGCCAGTTGTCCGCTGCGGTGCAGCGCAAGGGCCTGGTCTGCCAAGGTCTTGCTATTCATGTTCCGCCGCTCCGCGGGGCATGGTATCTCTGGGCAAACAGCGAAAAGCAATGGGGCCAGGGAAAATGACGATGGGAATGGACCGCCGCGAACTTCTGACCGGTGCCGCGACCCTGGCGGGCGCAATGGCGACGGGTACGGCCCACGCTGCCGACACGCCGGTGATCGAATGGAACATGCACATGTTCTCCAGCAATGTGCAGAAATTCCCCTTCCACCCCAAGGCGGTCTACAAGCCCGACGCCACAAAGCTGCCGGCGGATCCGCTCACCGCTTATGTCGGGCACCTGAACACGTTCGGCATCGACAAGGCGATGTTCGTGCAGCCCGAACCTTATGGCGACGATCACACGCTGGTGCTGGACTGTCTGCAGCGCGGCACCAAGGGCCGGTTCAAGGGCACCAGCCTGTTCTATCCCAAGGACCCGGAGGCGCCGAAGAAACTGGCTGCGCTGGTGAAGAAGGAACCGCGCATCGTCTCCACCCGCTTCCATGCCCATCGCGGCAAGGAAATGTACCTGGACTCGTTTGCCGCCGATTATGTGCGCGCCCTGTGGAAGCAGGCGGTGGAGTTGGGGCTGGTGATCGAGCTGCACATCGGGCCCAACTATGCGCTGCAGGTGGCGGACGCGATCAGGGCCTTCCCGGGATGCAAGGTGCTGATCGACCACATGGCCGAGCCCAAGCTGGGCAATCCCTACGAGTATGCAAACATCCTGGAGCTGGCCAAGCTGCCGAACGTGTACATGAAAATGTCGGGGCTGGACTATATCGCCACCGACGGACCGACCTATGAAAGCGTGCTGCCCTTCACCACGCGACTGATCAAGGAATTCGGTGCCGATCGCATGGTGTGGAGCGGCGGCGTCACGAAGATCGCCGATGTGCATATGAAAGGCTATGCGGCCGCCGACATCGCCAGGGTCAAGGGCGGCAACCTGCAGCGGCTGCTGGCCTGGTAGGGGCCATGCCGGTTTGAAGCAGCGCCCGGACGACGCCGCCCGGCGGATGCCGCGCTAGTAGGGGCCGTAAGGTCCGTACCAGGTCGGGCCGTGATTGTAATAGTCGTAGATCACAGGGCGCTGGTAGCCCTGGTAGCCGGAATCGAAGCTGCCGTCATAACCATTGTAGGCGCCGGCGCTGAAGCCGGGATAGTTGGCGCAGCCGGCAAGCGGGATCATGGCGGCAAGCAGGGCCAGGGGAAGCAATCTCATCTTGGTACATCCATCGGGTGGTCGCACGCTGCCTTGCAATGGCAGGGCCAGAAATGGCGTGGCGTTAAGGATGGCCCCGCGGCGCCGCACGGGGCATCCTGACGTCTGCCCGTAATTGTATCGGACGGTGTCAGCCGTACACGCCCAAACCAGGACACCGCCCATTGCCTGCCGGCGGGGCTTTGATTGCGGGCGAAGATGGCAGCAAGGCTGGCGGTCTTTACACATTAAACGCTTTTCATGACATGATTTTAATAGCACCCTCGGGTCACGGGCGGATCGCGCCCGTCAAGAAAACCCAGGGAAAGATTGAGGGAAATGTCATGAGGAAGAAGCTTCTGCTCGCGGGGCTGTGCGCCGCCGCGCTGCTGGCCATACCGGCCACGGCACAGGTCCAGATCAATGCGCCGGCCTTCGGACCGGGCACCTTTCCGCCCATGCCTACCAAGACCAGCCGCACCGGCAAGCACATCAACCGCATCATCGACATGTGGCTGAAGGGCCAGCCGGTCTATTACGCCCAGATCGAGGCGGCCGGCTATGACAAGGGCAAGGAGATGGCGGCCACCAAGGCCGACTACATCACCTATGAGATGGAGCATGGCGCGCTGGACTTCCACGAACTGCGCGAATTCATGCGCGGCCTGAAGGAAGCCGGCCCCACCCGCACCGGCCACCTGACCCCGGCCGTGATCGTCACCCTGCCCATTCAAGGCACCGCCGATGCGGTGCGCGCCAATGCCTGGATGATCCAGCAGACCCTGGCGGCGGGTGTGCACGGCATCCTGCTGTGCAATGCGGAATCGCCGGAAGCTGCCAGGATCATGATCGAGGCGTCGCGCTATCCCTTTGCGCCCGTGGTGCCGGGCCTGAACCAGGGCTTTCGCGGCAATGGCAGCCAGAGCTATGCGTCCAAGATGTGGGGCGTCACGCCGCAGGAGTATGAAAAGCTGGCCGAGCCCTGGCCGCTCAATCCCGATGGCGAGCTGATCTTCGGCCTCAAGATCGAAAACCCGCGCGCCGACGCCAATGTGGAATCCAGCGTGCGGGTGCCGGGCATCGCCTTTGCCGAATGGGGTCCGGGCGACCATGGCTTCTATCTCATGGGCGCGCCGGTGGCGGGTCGCGGAGGCGCGGAATATCCCGCCAACATGCTGGCGGTGCGCCGGCGCGTGCTGGACGCCACCAAGGCGGCGGGGATCAAATTCCTCAATGCCTGCAACGAGCGCAACGTGATCGACCAGCTCAAGGACGGCGTGATGATCTGCACCGGCGGCGACAGCCCGGCGGCGGACAAGGGCCGCGCCTTCACCAAGCGCACCGATCCTTTCTGACAGACTTTGCGACAAGCCCCCGCGCTTCATGGCGCGGGGGCTTTTTGCCGCCCAAAGCGCCGCGCCTATAGGGGGTTTACCGGCTCTGCCCCCCGTCTATGATCCGCGCAAAACAAGCGCTTCCGGGAAGATCACATGCGTATCAGGACTTTGGCTCTTGCCGGCGTCGCGCTGGCTGTCTCCGCCGCGATTGCCGTCTCCGCCACCAAACCCGCGCCCGCGCCAAAGGGGCCGGTGATGTCGGTGCCGAACCGTCCCTGGCCGGCGCCGGTCGTTCGCAAGCAGCCCAAATTCCCGCCCGCCTTGTCGCCGGAGCAGGAGGCGAAAACCTTCCACATGGCGCCCGGCTACCAGCTTGAGCTGGTGGCGGCCGAGCCACTGGTGGTGGACCCCGTTTTCGCCGAGTTCGACGGCAATGGCCGGTTGTGGGTGGTGGAGATGCAGGGCTATGCGGTCGGCAGGGCGATGGTCAACATGACCGAGCCGGTCGGTGACATCGCCATCCTGGAAGATACCGACGGCGACGGCGTCTTCGACAAGCGCACCGTGTTCCAGGACAAGCTGGTGCTGCCGCGTGCGCTGAAGATCCTAGATCACGGCTGCGCCCTGATCGGCGAGCCGCCCAATCTGGTGAAAAGCTGCGACACCAATGGCGACCTGGTGGCCGACACCAAGGAGATCATCAAGGACGGTTTCGGCCGGCTGGGCAATATCGAACACTCCGCCAATGGCCTGTTCTGGGGCATGGACAACACCATCAATGTCTCCGAGCACACTTACAATGTGATGCCGAAAGAGGGCGGGGCGTTCGAGATCGTGCCCAACCTCAATCGCGGCCAGTGGGGCATCACCCAGAACGATGCGGGGCTGATCTTCCGCGACGTGAACACCGATCCGCTGTTCGTGGATTATATCCCGGCGCGCTATTTCACCCGCAATCCCGATGTGACGCGTACGCGCGGCCTGTACGAAAACCTGGTGGACCAGGAAAAGTCCGCGGTCTGGCCGGTACATCCCACGCTGGGCGTCAATCGCGGCTATCGCCCCGAAGTGCCCAGGCCTGACGGCAGCGCCTATTATTATCAGGGCGTGTCGTCGCCGCTGTTCTATCGCGGCGATGCATTGCCCTTGTATGGCAATGCGCTGGTGGTCGACAGCCCCACCAATCTTGTCCATCTGCTGAAGGTGAACACCGATGCGGCGGGCATGATCACGGCCGGCGACTACTGGCCCAAGGGCGAATTCCTGGCTTCGACCGACGAGCGTTTCCGGCCGGTGATGATGACGCCGCACTGGGACGGCAGCATCCTTATTGTCGATATGTATCGCGGCGTGTCGCAGGACGAGCCGATCCAGACCGATTACCTGAAGAACTATATCCTGCAGCACCGGCTTTGGGATGGCATCCACAAGGGCCGCATCTGGCGCGTCGTGTACAAGGGCATCAAGCCCGCCCGCGCCAGGCCCACGATGATCGGCGAGACGCCGGCGCAGCTTGTGACGCACCTGTCGGATGCCAATGGCTGGTGGCGCGATACGGCGCAGCAGTTGCTGGTGCAGAGGAATGACAAGACAGTGGTGCCGGCGCTGAAGGCGCTGGCCATGACCGCGCCCGATGCCCGCACCCGGACCCAGGCGCTGTGGACGCTGTCAGGGATGGGCGCGCTGGATGCCGAAGCCGTGAATCATGCGCTGGACGATGCCAGCGCCGATGTGCGGCTGGCGGGCGTGCGCGGTGCGGAAGGCTTCCTGGCGAAGGGCCGTATGCTGGAAGCGGTGCTGAAGCTGACGGGCGACGCCAACGCCGTGGTGCGCCACCAGGCGGCCGCCTCGCTGGGCGAACTGCCGCCGGCCGCGCGGCTGGCGCCGGTGGTGGGCCTGCTGCATCGCTATGGCGATGACGCCATCATGGTGGATGCGAGCGTCAGCGGTCTGAAGGGCCAGGAGGCCGACGCGCTGGCGCTGCTGATTGCCCAGCCCGGGGCCAATGCCGATCCGGTGGAGATGCTGACCGCCGCCGCGGGCAAGAGCCGCAACGTGGCGCAGGTCGAGAAGGTGATCGGCTTTGCCACGGATGCAAAACAGCCCGCGCCGCTGCGCCTGGCGATGCTGAACGGCGTCAATACCGGCCTGATCGGGATCGATGCGCGCCGGTTTGGCAGCAACGTGGCAGGCGGCAAGGCTGGCGGCGGCATCGCCGACGCTTTCCCGCGCGCCCGGCCGCAGGTGAAGCCGCTGGCGCTGGAGAGCGAGCCGGTGGCGTTGACCGCGCTGGCGGCGGGCAGCGGCGATCTGGCTGCGGCGGCGAAGACGGTGGCGGATGATCTTACCTGGCCCGGCAAGCCGGTGCCGCCGGCGCCCAAGAACACGCGCACACCCGAAGAGGACAAGCTGTTCGCCAGCGGCAGGGGCGTCTATGAGACCAATTGCACCGGCTGCCACCAGGCGCATGGCGAAGGCCAGGCGCACACCGCCGCGGCGCTGGCGGGCTCGCACATCGTGCTGGGACGTCCCGACATGTCGCTGCGGGTGCTGCTGAACGGCAAGGACGGCAAGATCGGCGAGATGCCGCCGCTGGGCCAGTCGCTGAGCGACAACCAGTTGGCGGCGGTGCTGACCTATATCCGCGGCGCCTTCGGCAATACGGCCTCGGCGGTGCATCCGGCGGTGGTCAAGGAATTCCGCCAGCTCTACGCCTTCCGCAAGAAGCCCTGGACCGACGCGGAGTTGGAAAAGCAGCCGCGCTGATGGTGCTGCGCGTCGCCGGTTTGGCCAAACGCTTTGGCCCTGTTACGGCGGTTTGCGATGTGTCGCTGACGGTCGGCGCGGGCGAGGTGTTGGGCCTGCTGGGCCCCAATGGCGCCGGCAAGACCACGACGGTGGATTGCATCCTGGGGCTGCTGGCACCGGATGCGGGTGTTGTCACGATAGATGGCCTTGCGCCGCGTGACGCCCGCGCGAAGTTCGGCGCCGTGCTGCAGGCGACGGGACTGCCCGCCAAGATCACGCCGCGCGAGGCGCTGGACGCTTTTTCGGTTTTGCACAAGGCGCCGGTGGGCAATCTGCTGGAGCGTTTCGGCCTGACCGAAAAAGCGAGCGCCCGTTACGACACGCTTTCCGGCGGCCAGCAGCAGCGCCTGGCCTTGGCGCTGGCCTTCATCGGCGATCCCAGGCTGCTGGTACTGGACGAGCCGACCGCCGGGCTGGACATCCAGGCGCGCCGCCGCCTGCATGACGATATCCGCGCCGCGCGCGCGGAGGGGCGCGCCGTGCTGCTGACCACCCATGACATGGCCGAGGCGCAGACGCTGTGCGACCGCATCGCGGTAATGCGCGCAGGGCGCATCGTCGCCACCGGCACGCCGGACGAACTGGCGGCGGGCGGCGCGCTGGAAGATGTCGTACTGGGCTTTTCGTCGTGAGCGCGCTGGCGACGCTGACAGGGCTAAGCCTGACGCTGAATTTCCGCAATCGCATGGCCATTCTGTACGGCTATCTGTTTCCGCTGATCTTCCTGCTGGCTTTCTGGGCGCTGTATCGCGACGATCCGGTGCCGCTGGCGCTGCACCTGGGGCAGCTTGTCACCATCACGGTGCTGGGCGGCGCCTGTTTCGGCCTGCCCACCACCATCGTCAGCGAGCGCGAGCGCGGGGTGTGGCGACGCTACGCCCTGACACCGCCGCCGCGCTGGCTGTTTGTCGTGTCTGTGTTGATCGCGCGTTATGTGCTGTTGCTCACCGCGGCGCTGCTGCAGATCGCGCTGGCGCTGGCCTTCGGCATGCCGTTGCCGGCGCATCCGCTGGCGTTCTTTGTCGCCTTCACCGTCACGGCCATCGCCTTCATGGCCATCGGCATGGTGATCGCCATGCTGGTGGACAATGTGCCGGCGGTGCAGGCGCTGGGCCAGTGCATCTTCCTGCCCATGCTGATCATTGGCGGCGTGGCGGTGCGGCTGGAAAGCCTGCCGGGCTGGGCCCAGACCGCCAGTGCCTTCTTTCCCGGCCGCTATGCGGTGGCGGCGCTGCAATCGGCGGCGACCGGATCAGGCCGCGCGCCGTTCGAATTGCTGGCGCTGCTGCTGATCGCGATGGCTGCCGGTATCGCTGCGGCGGGCCTGTTTCGCTGGGACCGGCAATTCAGACCCAACCGCGCCTGGGTGGCGCTGGCGCTTGGGATGTGGGTGGCGATCGGGGTGTGGAACCAGTCGCGTCCGGCGGCGGTGGCGCAGCCGGTGAAGGATGCGCAGCGCGTCGGCGGGGCGACGGATTATGCCGCGCCGCTGCCGAAGGCGGTGCGGTCATGGCGCGATGTGACGGAGGTCGATATTGCGCGCATCGCCTTCGACCGGTTGCCGCCGGACAGCGGCATCGTCTCCCCAGTGGCGCGGCCTGACGAAGAGCCTGATGCGGTGCTGGTGCCGCAACTGGAAAGGATACAGGCGGCGCTGCCGGGCTGGGCGCCGGGCAATGTCAGCGACCCGGTGCAGCGGGCGCGCAACCTGCTGCTGGTGGCGGCGGTGCCCGACCTGATGCAGATGGAGCAGGTCGAACGCTTCGTGCCGCGCCTGGTGTTTGCGCGGCTGCAAACGGTGATCCCGCCGCGCGACCTGCCGAAGATCCTGTACTGGATTGCGATGCATCCCGATGATGGCGGTGATGGCGCGGTGCATCAGTTGCAAGCGCTGGGGTTGCCAAACCCCAGCGGACCTTCCAGGGCCTTTCATGCCCGCGAGATGCTCTATGCCTTCAAGCTGCTGCGGCGGTTGACGGGGCGCATTGTTATCCCATGACGCCTTGGCCGGGCCTGATCCGGCCACTCAATTTGGTGCCGCGGGATGAAACGTTGGATGGGCGGCTCAAGGTCGCACATGGTGAATCAGAGTGAAGCGCTGATGCCGCCGCGCACCACCGCGCCCGGCGCGGGAAAGCCGACCACGTCTTCGTAATGGGTGCCCAGCAGGTTATCTACGCCCAGATGCACCCTGATATTTTGCGTCAGGGCATAGCTGGCCGCCAGATCGGCGCGGACATGGCCCCCCAGACGCACATCGCCAGTGGGCACGGCATTGTCCACAAGGGCACCGACATGGCTGAGGTCGAAGCTCACATCCCAGTCGGTGGTGGGCCGCCACAGCAAGGTCGCGCCCGCCAGCCAGCTTGGCACATCGCGCAACGCCGCATTGGTCGCCTGGTTGCGGGCGTTGGTATAGGACAGGCGCGGCGTCGCGGTGAAGTCGCCCCAATGCAGCGCGAGCGAGGTCTCGATGCCGCGCACATGCACCCGCGACAGGTTCACCAGTTTGGGCACCGCGCCGGGCTGGAAGTCGATCAGATTGGAATAATCGGTGGCGAAGGCTTCCACCTTCCAGGATCCGAAATCGCCCAGCGCCTGGGTGACCCCACCTTCGAAGGTCTCGGCATCTTCCGGCTTCAGGTTTGGATCACCGACAATGGGATTGCCCAGGGCATAGAAGCTGGGAAGCTTGTAGGCGCGGCCCCATGACACCTGCAGCGCCGTGCCGTCGAACACGGCGTAGTCGGCGCGAAGCTGCGGGCTGAAATGGGTTTTGCCGCCGGCGTCGTCATAACGCCCGCTGGCCGACAGGCTGAATTTCTCGTCCACCCGCCAGCGCACTTCTCCGAAGCCGGCCCACAGGGTGCGGTTCAGGGCGAAGTGGGTGGGCAGGCGGAAGCCGAAATTCAGATAGCCGTCATCGACGCCATGCTCGGCCTGCATGTCGATGCCCACGGCGGCGTCCACCGTGCCCAGATGCAGGCGATTGGTCCAGGTGACCTGGTGACGATTGAAACGCGCCTTGTCGCCATTGGCGGGAATGCCGGTCGGGGTCTGGGGGCTGGGGGCAACGCCCGGCGAGACGGCGTCGGACTGGCGGCCGTAATAGCCATAGTCCAGCGCCATGTCCCAGCCGTCGATGATGGCGCGACGGGCATGGGCGCCCAGCACGCTTTCGTCGATGTCGCGATGGTCGAGCGTGCGCAACACGGCAAGGCGCGGGCCGCCGCTGCTGTCCGGGAACGATCCCGCCACGCTGCTGCCGAAGCGGCCGTTCAGCGACAGGGACACGCCCGCTATCTGCGGCAGCGCCAGCGATCCGTCCAGGCTGAGGCCCCGTGCGGTGCTGCCCTCCACCGGCATGCCATTGTCGGTATAGGCGATGCCGAGATTCGCCGTTGCGCCGCCCCCCAAAAAATGGAGAGGTCCGCCGACATGACCCGACGCGCGGACATAGCCGAACGAACCGCCTTCGACATCCGCGCCCGCATCGAACGCCGGGCCGGCCTTGCGCGAGATGATGTTGATCACCCCGCCCACCGCGTCGGAGCCATAGATGGCCGAGGCGGGGCCGCGCACGAATTCGATGCGTTCGATGTCGTTCAGGTCGAGGGTAGAGAAATCGTATGAGCCGCCACGGGTGTTGGTGGGATCGTTGGCTTTCACCCCGTCCAGCAGCACCAGTGTGAAGTTCGGCTTGGCGCCGCGGGTGAACAGGGATACCACGCTGCCGCGCCCGCCCGATTGCTGCACGAACACGCCAGGAAAATCGCGCAGCAGGTCCACGATGCTGCCGGCATGGCGGCTGGCGATGGTGGCGGCATCCAGTACGCTGATATTGGCGCCGGCCGTGGCGTCCAGCCGGGTGGCGGTGACGATCACCGATTCCTCCGCCTGGACAGCGAGGCAGGACATCAGCAGGCCGGCACAACCGGCGAACGCAACGCGCATGGGAAAGCCTGAAAAAAGCGGCGCACGCTAACCGCGAGGCCCTGGCCGCGCAACCGCATGCAACCGTTCTGTTGCAGAGGCTTTATCCACATTCTAGCCTGCCGGTAACAGGAGAATCCGCATGCGTCTGGACGATATGCGCGAAAGCGACAATGTGGATGACCGCCGCGGCGAAGGCTATGGCGGCGGCGGGTTCGGTCCGCGCATGGTGATGGGCGGCGGCGGACTGGGTCTGGTCGCGGTGCTGGTGGTGTCGCTGCTGTTCGGCGTGGACCCCAGCCAGCTTCTGGGCGGGGGCGGGCCCGTACCCGTGCAGCGCGAGGCGCAGCAGCAGGGGACGGGCTGCACCGACGCGGACTGCGCCTTTGCCCGCCGGGTCATCGGCTCGGCCGAAGATGTGTGGGCGCCGCTGCTGGCGCAGAAGGGCGTGCGCTTCACGCCGGCGACCCTGACAGTCTATGACCAGGTCACGCCGACGGCCTGCGGCACCGGCCAGTCCAGCGCCGGGCCGTTCTATTGCCCCGGCGATTCCAACATCTATCTGGATCTGTCCTTCTACAATGAACTCAGCCAGCGTTTCGGCGCCGCCGGTGATTTCGCCCGCGCCTATGTCATCGCGCATGAATATGGCCATCACATCCAGAACCTGATGGGCAACATGGAGCGGGAGGAGGCCGGCGCACGCGGCGCCACCGGCGCCTCGGTGCGCACCGAGCTGCAGGCGGATTGCTATGCGGGGGTCTGGGCTTATCGCGCCAACCAGCAATTCCACATGCTGGAAAGCGGCGATGTCGAGGAAGGCCTGCGCGCGGCCTCGGCGGTGGGCGACGACACGTTGCAGAAGGAAGGGCAGGGCTATGTCGTGCCCGACAGCTTCACCCACGGCACCAGCGCCCAGCGCATGCGCTGGTTCCAGCGCGGCATGGCGCAGGGCGGCATGGATGCCTGCGATACCTCGGGCAGTCTCTAGTTCGGCTTTTCTTCGGGAAGCGCGAACACATAAACCATGTTGCCGCCGCTGAGCTGGTCGATGTCGGGCCGCAGGGTGGGCGAGAATCCGTTATAGCCACCGCCCGCCGCCACCGCGACATACTGTCGGCCCGCGACGCGGAAGGTGACCGGGGTGCCGAACACCTGCGATCCCAGCCGCGTCCGCCACAAGACCTTGCCATCCGCCTGGTCGAAGGCACGGAAGTAGCGATCCATGCCGCCATTGAACAGCACGCCGCCCGCCGTCGCCAGCGCGGGCGAATAGTTGGAAGCGGGGCTTTCCCAGCTCCACAGTGTCTTGCCGGTTTCCACCGAGATGGCATCCAGCCGCCCGATATTGGTCGAGCCGTCGGCGAGGTGCGGCTTGGTGAGGGTGTTGTACTGGTCCTTGGGCTTGCTGGGGATATTGTCGGCGCGCACCGCGATGTCGCCGCACAGATTCTGCAGCGGCACATACAGCACATTGGTCTGCGGGCTGTAGGCACTGAAAGGCCAGTCGCGGCCGCCCGAATGGGTCGGGCACTGGTGATAGCTCTTGTGGATGTCGGTCATGAGCTGGTCGGGATTGACCGTGACCTTGCCCTTGGCGTCGATGCCGTTCACCAGATTCTGGAACACCGTGGACTTGGCCCACAGGAAGTCGCCCTTGGCGGCATCGAAACTCCACAGGATCGATGTCTTGCAGGGCACGCCGGTCAGGGTCCTGCGGCTGGCGGACGCGGCGCGCTTGCCGATCGCCATCATGCCTTTGGCCTTGGGATCGGGCGCGACCCTGGTGGTGATGGGCATCATCTCGAAGGTGCATTCCTGGTCCCAGTTGTCCTGCGGCAGGACCTGGTGCGCCCAGGCGATGTGGCCGGTCTTGGGATCGATGGCATAGCGGGTGTTGGTGCCCGCCAGGGTGGCGACGCCCTTGACGCCGCGCTGTGCATCGGAGGCCGGCCCCACGCCGCTGGAGCCATAGAAGGCCAGGTTCAGGTCCGGATCATAGGTGATCGGTCCCCACACGCCTGTTTCCCAGCGCTGGTCGAACGGCATGCCGCCCCAGGTCTCGTCGCCCTTTTCGCCCGGCTTCGGGATCACGCTGTTGCGCCACAATTCCTTGCCGGTTTTTGCGTCATGGCCGGTGACATAGCAGCCCTGCGGCGCTTCCTGGCAGACGCTGCCCGCAATCACGACCCCATCGATCACGATGGGACCGCTGGTGTTGGTAACCTGCAGATCGCCGCCGCGATCGGTCTCCCACAATTCCTTGCCGGTCCTTGCATCCAGCGCCACCAGGAAATTGTCCCAGGTGAGGGTGTACACCTTGTCGTCATACAGGAAGATGCTGCGCTTGCGCTGGCCCCAGTTGTTGTTGTGCATCGCCTCGATGGTCGGCAGGCTGCGGCGATATTCCCACAGCATTTCGCCGGTCGCAGCGTCGATCGCCTGCACCACATCGCCGGGATTGCCCAGGAACATCACGCCCTTGTAGATGATGGGCGCGGCCTCGTTGATGCCGGGCTTCATGCCTCGCGCCCACACAAGCTGCAGGCCCTTCACATTGGCCTTGGTGATCTGGTCCAGTTTGGAAAAGCCCCAGCCCTGATAGTTGCCGCGCATCATGATCCAGTCCGACGGATCGGGCGCGCGCAGCACCGCGTCGGTGACCGGCGCATAGCTGGGCAGGGGGTGGGGGGTGACGGTGGCGCCCTTCAGGGCAGCCTGCCCGAAAGCGGCGCCGCCCAGCGCCAGGAGTGTCGCCAGTGCCGGCCAAAGCCGCATCTTTTTCGCCATCTTCCCCACCCGCGCGGCTCCGCGCTTGTTGTTCTTTATGGGTGATACTCTATCGTTCCTGCGTTGCGCATCAAGGTGGGACTGTGGCTCTGGACGACACGACGGACGCGGGCAAGGCCAGGCAAGCCGTCCTGAAACAGGAATGGCTGAAATCCCATGACGTGGGCTATCATCAGGCGCTGAAGCCGCGCCAGATCCAGATGATCGGCATCGGCGGCGCCATCGGCACCGGGCTTTTCCTGGGGGCGGGCGCGCGGCTGCAGATCGCCGGCCCGGCGCTGGCGCTGGTCTATGGCGCGTGCGGCTTTTTCTGCTTCTTCATCCTGCGCGCTCTGGGCGAGCTGGTGATGTATCGCCCCACCGCCGGCAGCTTCGTCTCCTACAGCCGCGAATTCCTGGGCGAAAAGGCCAGCTTCGTCACCGGCTGGATGTTCTTCCTCAACTGGGCCCATGCCGGCATCGTCGATATCACCGCCGTGGCGCTCTACATGCACTACTGGGCCAGCTTCTCGGACGTGCCGCAATGGATCTTCGCGGCCATCGCACTGGCCTTTGTCGGCAGCATGAACATGCTGGCGGTGAAATTCTTCGGCGAGATGGAATTCTGGTTCTCGCTGATCAAGGTGGCGGCGCTGGTGATTTTCCTGGTGGTGGGCACGGCCATCCTGGCCATCGGCCATCCCGTGGCGGGCGCCGTGCCGGGGCTGCACATGATCACCGAGAATGGCGGCGTCTTTCCCCACGGCATCATCAATGCGGTCATCATCATCCAGGGCGTGGTGTTCGCCTATGCGGGTATCGAGCTGGTGGGAACGGCGGCGGGGGAGGCGGAGAATCCGCGCGGGGTTCTGCCGCGCGCCATCAACAACGTGATCTGGCGCATCTGCCTGTTCTATGTGGGATCGGTGGTGCTGCTGGTGATGCTGCTGCCCTGGACGGCCTACAAGGCCGGCACCAGTCCCTTCGTCACCTTCTTCGGCACCCTGGGCGTGCCCGGCATCGGCAGCGTGATGAACCTGGTGGTTCTGACGGCGGCGCTGTCGAGTTTGAATTCCGGTCTCTATTCCACCGGCCGGGTGCTGCGCAGCCTGGCGATGGGCGGTTCGGCGCCGCAACTGGTGGCCAAGATGAACAAGGGCGGCGTGCCGTATAGCGGCATCCTTGTCACGCTCGTCATTTATGCGTTCGGTGTGTTGCTGAACTATCTGGTGCCCAGCAAGGTGTTCGAGATCGTGCTCAACATTTCGTCGGTGGGGGTGGTCTCGACCTGGGCCTTCATCGTGATCTGCCAGATGAAGCTGCGCAGCGCGCAGAACCGCGGCGAGATCGCGCGCGTGCCGTTCCGCATGCCGGGTGGCCGGCCCATGGCCTGGCTGACCCTGGCATTCCTGCTGGGCGTGATCGTGCTGATGGCGATGGATTATCCCGTCGGCACCTACACCATCCTGATCGGCCTGCCGGTCCTGGCGGTGCTGCTGGGAATCGGCTGGACGGTGCTGAAGGGAAGTCATCCCTTCGCACCGGCCGCGCCGTCCTATGTCTTCACCCGCGCCGCCGAACTGGACGGCAACCCCGAGAGCTAGCGTTCCTCGCGGATCGGCCGCGCGCCTGGTGCTGCCGGTGCCGCGCCCGGCAGGCAGAAGGCCACCAGGTCGGCGCCAAAGCTGCTGCCGATGGCACAGACCAGATACTGCTTGCCGCCATGCATGTAAGTCATGGTGGCGCCGGTCTGCACCTTGTCCATGAACACCGCGCCCACTTCCTTGCCGCTGGCCTTGTCATAGGCGCGCAGGCGCGCGCCCTTCCTGCCATGCTCGTCGGTGAACAACCCGCAATCGCCGCAAATCACGAGGCTCTTGGTGGTGAGGGTGCCCAGGATGCCGGACTGGCCGGTCCTGGGGATGGTGATGCCCTTCAGCAGCGGGTGGTTTTTGATTGCGTCGGGCGTCTCGCCATGGGTGACACGCCACGAGATGTCGCCCTTGTTCAGGTCGATGGCGGTGATGCTGCCATAGGGCGGCTTCATCAGGGGGATGCCCTCGATCGAGATCATGCCGGGCACGATCGGATCGTTGAAGCCATCTTCACCCACCGAACCGCGACCGCGGCCGGTATAGCCCTTAAGACTGGCGATGCCGCCAAAGGTGCCGCCATTGGGATCGGCGCTGCCGGCCGCCGGCTGGCCGCCGCGCTGGCGGATCGTGCCGTCCGCGCCCACCACGACACCGGTGATCTCGAACTGGTTCTTGGAATAGATGTACATGGTGTGGGTTTCGGGATCGTAGGAGCCGCCCGGCCAGTTGGCGCCGCCCTGCAGGCCCGGCAGATTCAGCGTACCGAAGATGGTGTCGCTGACCACCGCCGGCGGTTCATAAAGCCCGCCCCAGGTATAATGCTTGGCGATCTCCATCGCGCGCGCCTTGATGGCGGGGGTGAAGTCGACAAAGTCGGCCTCGGTGACGCCCTGCTTTTCGAACGGCGGCGGCTTGGTGGGGAAGGGCTGGGTCGGCGAATAGGTTTCGCCCGGCACCTTGCCCGCCGGCACCGGCCTTTCGGGGATCGGCCACACCGGCTTGCCGTTGGTCCGGTCCAGCACATAGACAAAGCCCTGCTTGGTGGGCTGGGCGATGGCCTTGATGATCCTGCCATTGTGCGGAATGTCGCACAGGATTCCGGCGCAGGAGACGTCGCGGTCCCACAGGCCGTGATGGATCATCTGGTAGTGCCACTTGCGCACACCGGTATCGATGTCCACCGCCACCAGGCTTTCGGAGAACAGCGCATTGCCGGCGCGGGTGACGCCCAGCATGTCGGTGGGCGGCAGCTCGACCGGCAGGTACACGAGGTTCAGCTCGGGATCGGCCGACATGGGCGCCCAGGCGCCGGTATTGCCGGTGGCTTCCGCCTGGCCCGGCTTGGTCCAGGTGTCATAGCCGAATTCGCCCTTCGAGGGCACGGTGTGGAAGATCCACTTGCGGGTGCCGGTTTTGGCGTCGAAGCCGCGCACATAGCCCTTGGCGAAGGCTGTGGGGGCCGAGCCGACCACGATCACATTGTTCACCACCAGCGGCGGCGCATGAAGTCCGATGATGCCGCGATTGGGGTCCATCACCTGGTCGTCGTTCAGGCGCAGATCCACCGAGCCGTTGGTGCCGAAGGCGGGATCGGGAAGACCGGTCCGGGCGTCCAGCGAGAACATGGTGTAGCCGCGCGTGACATAGATGATCCGCTCGGCCGAGCCGTCGGTCCAGTAACCGACACCCAGGCCCGGGCCGCCGCGCGAACCGGTGCGCTCGCCCTCGTCATGAGTGTGCATCCAGAGTAGCTCGCCGGTTGCGGCATCCAGGCAGACCACGTCGCGGCGGAAGCCGGCGGTGACATAGATACGGCCTTTCACCACCAGCGGCGTGGACTGGTAGTCGGCGTCCAGGCGCGGACCCAGGGCATTGGTCGAGAAGCGCCAGGCCATTTCCAGCTGGTTGAAGTTGGACGCGTTGATCTGGTCCAGCGGCGCATAGCGGGTGCTGGAAAGATCGTTGGCATAGTGCAGCCAGTTGGTATCGGCCGGGGCCGCCGGTGCAGCCTGGGCCAGGGCCCGGTTGGCGCCCATCAGGGCCAGTGCCGACGAGGCGGCCATCATCGTTCTGCGGCTAATCGAACTCATTTACGCACATTTCCCTGGGATTGTTGTTGGCCCTTGCCGCAATCTAAGCACAGAACAAAAGCGGGTGTCTGTAACGGGTTGTCGCGGCCGCGCGGTTGATGGCCTGCCGTTTAAGGAGATTTTGTGTTCGCTGCGCTGCGGGATGATGCGCGAAAATAAGGACCCCGGAGCCTGTTTGTGGCATTGTCCCGGCGTCCAACAAAAACGCCTGCATCAACAGGGAGCGACGGATGAAAATTCTGAACCGGGGTATTTCGCGGCGCCATCTTCTCAAGACCACGGGCCTGGCATCGGCCGGCACCCTGCTGGGGCCCGCGGCAGGCCGCGCCGCCACCAGGCCGCGCGCTTTGGCGCTGATCGGCGACCGCTATCACAATCCCGATTACATTCGCACCAGCCTGGACAAGGTCTTCCATGCGCTGGACATCCCCATCGACTACACCATCGACACGGCGGGCCTGTCGGCGGCGTCGATCAAGCCCTACCAGCTTCTGCTGATCCTGCGCGACGGCATGCTGTGGCCGGACGGCTATTCCGGGCCTGATGCCTATACCGCCTATGAGACCGAGCTGGAGAACAAGGAAGACTGGCCCGCCGCCAAGTCGGTGATGTGGATGACCGAAGAGCAGGGCAAGGCGATCAAGGACTGGGTGTCGGCGGGCGGCGGTTTCTATCCGCTGCACAATTCCAGCCACATCTCGCTGTCGTCGAAAAATTATCGCGACGTGATGGGCGGCGCCTATTTCGGCCATCCGCCGCTGCGGCCCTTCCAGGTGCATGCCACCGGCAATGCCCATCCGATCACCGCGGGCATGAAGCCTTTCATGGTCAATGACGAGCAGCACTATGTCGATTACGACAAGGATCCCAAATACGTGATCCTGGAATCGGAAAATCTGGACGGCCTGACTTACAATGGTCGTGGCACCAAATCGCCGGCCGGCTGGGCCTATGATTATGGCAAGGGGCGCGTGGTGTTCACGGCCGCGGGCCACACCATCCACGCCATGTGGAATCCGCAATATCTGGAACTGCAGAAGCGATCGATCCGCTGGCTGCTGCGACAGCTCTAGCGTCGCATTGTAAATGTGCCGCCTCCGGCCTTGCCGCACGGTACTGAGTCGTTTTTCACCGCCAATGCTGACCTTCCCTCAGGTGCAAGTCGTTGCGTGTTGAAGAAACAATCCGCGATTTTCCTACAGAAATTTCACCGGGCTATTTTAGACAGGTTTTAAAACACGGCTTTTGCAGGAGCCTGTATCAGCAGTTGCAGGTACATTTTGACGCATAAAATATTAGTGTTGCCCGCAATTGCTCGAAATAATCATTCGCAAAGTCCGGGCGCATGATTTTAAAGGCTTAAATTCGATGATTTTTTTGCGCTCGCAGTACGCCTTCCTTTAAGGAGCGGCGCGATATATCGGGCGCTCGATGGTCTATCTCTGCTAAATTGCCGTATGTGCGTTCTCTACCGTGTCGTCCAGCGAGGCGCCTGGTGCGGTAACGCCGCGTTCTGTCTCGCCTGTCCGGCGGGTTATTGGTGACTATATGCAAACGCGCATTGCTTTTCTTCGAAAAGAAAAAGGTCTGTCTCTTGAAGACGTAGCCAGGGCGGCTGGCACGACCAAGGCACAGATTCAGAAGCTGGAGCGCGGTGACCGTCGCTTGTCGCTGGAGTGGATGGGGCGCCTGGCCAAGGCGATGAACACGAAGATTTCCGAACTTCTGCCGCCGGAAGAGGTGGCGTTGGCCCAGGAATCCGAAGAGGCCGCCATCCTGGAAATTCTTTCGCATCTTCCCGATCGGGACCGGGTGGCGCTGATCGGTATTGTCAGGAGATTGTTGCTGCGGCTGGAAGATCTGGACGGCTGAGCGTCTAAGCCATCGAGGTCTTCTCTGCCAAGTGGGAAAAAGGACGGTGCCAGGATTGGCAGTTCGCCAAGCCCTTTTTATGCCGGCTGGATGCCGGGCTCCGAGGCAAGCGTGCGGTGGATGATCACGGGGTGAGCGGCGCCCCGGATGGCGAGGTTCAGCAAGGCCGCGGTCCTGATGCTATTCTCATCGGCGTCCTCAGCGATTGTCTCCGACAAGGCGCGAATCCACAGAAGATCCCCATGATGCCGTTGTCCCGCCCCCAGGCGATCGGCAACCTCTTCCAGGCTCCGGCCAAAGCGCGCGCAGGAGGATGGCAGCCGCTGGACGACAATGCGGATCAGTTTGCCGGCGCCGACTGCACTGGTTGGCGCGGTTTCCTG
Organism: uncultured Hyphomicrobiales bacterium; assembly: GCA_966211925.1. Lineage (GTDB taxonomy): Bacteria > Pseudomonadota > Alphaproteobacteria > Micropepsales > Micropepsaceae > Rhizomicrobium. The sequence goes on from CBIHOI010000007.1 coordinate 53,142, forward strand.
CAATTCATTGTAGAGCGCGCGAATCCTGTCCAGCAGCCAGGTCGTTCGTTCGGCGCCGTCGGGGCAATAAGATCGTGCCTGGGACTTGCACTCGGCAACCAGGCGCCTTTCGCTTTCCTGGAGTTCGCTGATCAGCAAGATCACAGGGTCGATTGGCATGAGAGTCTTTAGATAAAAGGTCGCAAAAATGTATCGAAGTGGGTGACAGGGCCGTAATGAAGGCTGGGCTCGTGGCAAGTAACCCGTTAACGCCTCTGCTAGAGTTTGACGGAATTGGTTCAATTCGGGCGGCTGCCGGGCGAGGGCGATACCGGCGCATTGGATACCGAAGGCACGCAAGGGTATCCAAAATGGATATTTTATGGTTGCCTGGCCTTGGCGGATCGCGGTCGCTGCAGGCCCCCCTGGCCTGGCCCCGACCGGCCGCGGTCTTCCGGAGGCTCGGGGCTCTGCAAAGGCGCCGAGCCTCTTCGCCGGCGCGGCCTCGTTTTGCGGCGCGGAAAGCACCGCATTCCCAGGAAACATTGCCATGGAGCGGCGGCTGGCGGCCGTTTGCCGGGCCATTTACCAAGGGCGGGGTATCCGCTGTTCTTTGCGGCATAGCCCTATATTAAGGTGCGTGAAACATGGTCAGGTTCACTGACCGTTCCGGGAACCACGTGAAAAACAGAATCGCCATACTTCGCAAGGAGAGGGGGCTGACGCTGACCGCCCTGGCGACGGCTGCCGGCACGACCAAGGCCCAGATCCAGAAGCTGGAGCGCGGCGAACGCCGCCTTTCGCTGGAGTGGATGGAGAAGCTCGCGCGGGCCATGAACGTAAAGATCTCCGACTTGCTGCCCGGCAACGAGATCACCTGCCAGCATACTGCGGCGGAAACAGAAATTCTCGAGATCGTGCAGCGTCTCCCGGAAGACGACAGGTTCCTGCTGGTGCGAATCGCCAAGGAACTTCTGGGCGCACCGCGCCAAACTGCCGAGGCCCCGCGTCCAGCGCGACGCACAGCAGGCCGCAAGGCCTAGCGCTCCGCGACGTTTCCCGACAGCGACTGAAACCTCGGCCGCGGGTTCTCTGCCCGTCAAGCCCGCTCTCCCGTGCCGGGGGTATCGAGACGGATCGCGATGGTCTCCAGAAGGTCGCGATCGCCCTTGCTCAACCGGCCGATGGCGTTTGCCAGCAACCATGACGGCGTTCGACGGGACGTCATCGACCACGCTTCCAGGGCGTCGTCGTCGAAGAACCATCCGGGGTGGATATCCAGGGCTTCCGCAATCAGCGCGATTTCCGCGCCATCGATGGACAGCAGTCCCGCCTCGATCTCCCACAGACGCTTTGGGGAAATGCCCAGGCGCTGGGACAGCTTTTCGCGCGTCAGGACGGGGCGGTTGTTTGCGCCCACACCAAGGGCCATTTCGCGGGCGAGGTGGATGCGATTGCCGATATGGCATTTCCAATAGGTCGCAGCGCTGTTGGTGGCGCGGGATCTCCCGAAGATCGGCGCGGCGGTGTCTGGCGCTGGAACGAAACTCGACATCGTTACCTCCAAAGTATCCATAATGGATACTTTGGAAGGGTTTACAGAAGGTGTACGCAGTCCAGAAACGGGAAAATGACCCTAAAATTAAGGGTTATAACTTCAGTTTGACAGGCGTGCTGCGGTCTATGTCCTTGTGGCGTTTACTTCTATATAGTATCCGTAATGGATACAATCGCATGAAGGCCTGCAAGATGAGGACCTCAAATCGCGCCATTTCGGCGCAAGGCCATCGTGTGCCGTCTGCGAGCCGCCGCGTGCTGCGCGGACGGAAGACGGCGAAACGGGGCCGTAAATGAAGCACAGGCACAGCCATTTGCTGGTGGGCTACTGGGGCGGGCTGCATGCCGCAGGGCAGTGCCCCGAAGATGGCGCATTCGACGACGCCATCATCAACAGCCTGGTACCGCACCTGTTCATTCTCGACATGGAGGAAGGTGCCAATGCCCGCTATCGGCTCGCCGGCAGCGCTATCGAGCACGCGCTCGGCCTTCGCCTGAAAGGCACAAATTTCCTCGACCACTGGGCCGAATCCGATCGCGACCTGGTGAAGGATTTCTCGGTCCTGGCGGTGCACAGCCGCCGTCCGTTGTGCCTGCTGTCGTTCTGCGATTCCGAAAAAATCGAATTCGAGACGGTGCTGGTACCCGTGACGACTGCCGATGCCCGCAGCAACCGCATCATCGGCGTCAGCATGGCGCTGGGCGACGAGGGGCCCAGGCCGCCGCGGCGGCGGCGCGTCCAGCATCTGACGCACATCGGATTTGTGCATGACGCGCTGACCGCCAGGGACGACCGGTCGTTGCGTAGAAGGGCCTGATCCGCGGTGCCCGGGACGGGCAGGCGGGTCGCAAGGAAGGGGGACGGATGAAATCGCGGCTGTCGGGCAAGGGGTGGCTACGGCGTCATGGGGCTGAAGTGTGATGGCACCCAAGTCCAGTTGGTTGCTGCAAAGCCATGTCTGCGCCGTGGCCGTTTCACTTTGCAGTCTTCCGGCTTTTGCGCAGACATCGGCGCAGCCCGGCCATATCGATGAGCGTTTCCAGCAGCGCCCGGCGGCGCCGTCGGTGGGAACGCCGCTGGAGATTCCCGGCACGCCCAAACCCGCCGCGCCATCCGGCGCCGCAGCTATTACCTTTACCGTCACCGCGGTCAGCTTCGAGGGCAATACGGTCCTGCCGGGCGCGCAACTCCAGGCCATCGCCGCACCTTATATTGACCATCCCATCAGCCTGACCGACGCCAATGACCTGGCCGCCAAGGTCACGGCCGCCTATCGCGACGCGGGCTATATCCTGGTGCGCGCCGTGGTCCCCGCCCAGCAGATCGACCGCGGCACGCTGCGGATCCAGATTTTACAGGGCTATATCGACAAGGTGCGGATACAGGGCGACGCCGGCGGCGCGCGCGCCTATCTGGAGGCCTATGGCGCGCGCATCGCCGACACCAGGCCCCTGACCGCCAAGGTGCTGGAGCGCGAATTGCTGCTGGCCAGCGACCTGGCCGGCATGAACGTGCGCAGCGTGCTGACCACGTCGCAGACCGCACAGGGCGCCGCCGACCTGACGCTGGTGGTTGAACCCAGGAAGGTGGAAGCCTTTGTCGGCGTGGACAATCGCGGCTCCCGCTTCCTGGGTCCTTATCAAGTCCAGGGCGGCATCTTCTTCAATGATGCGTTCGACACCGGTGGCCGGCTCGGCCTGAACGGCGCCGTCACGCCCGGCATTGGCCCGGATCTGGCCTATGGCGGCGTCAGTTTCGACCAGCCGCTGGGCACCGACGGGCTGCGGCTGTTTTCCGGCTTCAGCTATGCCGCGACCAAGCCGGGCTCGGTCCTGCGGACTTTCGGCACCGAAGGCAGCGCCACCAACGCCAACAGCGCGCTGAGCTATCCTGTCATCCGCTCGCGCGACTTCAACCTGCAAGGCTCGCTGGGCCTGGCCTATCACGATATCCGCTCCAGCAACGCGCTGGTCGATCCGCTGTTCGCCGACCATACCCGCGACCTGAGCGCGACGCTGTTCATGAACGCGCTGGATGATTGGGGCGGCTATTCCACGGCATCGGTCGGAATCACGCGCGGATTGCCCGTGCTGGGCGCAACCAAGGCGGGCGATCCCGTCAAATCGCGGGTTGGAGCCAGCGGGGAGTTCACCCGCGGCAATTTCGAACTGACGCATCTGCAGCCGCTGACCGATCGTTTCTCGGTGATGCTGGGTGCCGCCGGTCAGACTTCGTTCGGCGATCCGCTGCTGGCTTCCGAACGGTTCTCGCTGGGGGCCGACAGCTATGACCGCGCCTTCGATCCCTCCGAGGTGACGGGCGATTCCGCCTTGGCGGGGCGCATCGAACCGCGCTTCGACGTCGCGGATCATCTGGCGCTGCTGTCGAATGTGCAGCTCTACGGTTTCTTTGAAGGCGGCCAGATCTGGCAGGCCCAGGCCGTGGCGGGTTCGCCTTCCTCCCAGACACTCGGCAGTGCCGGCGCGGGGTTTCGATTTCTGGTCGGTGATCATGTCAACGCCGACCTGGAATGGGCCAAGCCGCTGGACCGCAATGTGCAGGGCAGCGCCAATCAGAATTCACGCGTCTTCTTTTCCGTTGGGGTCAGCCTCTAGGTCCAGTGGCTCCTACGCATGCAACAGCGCTGAAAACGCTCGGGGGTTTTCTTCATGGCCAGCAAACGCATCTTGACGCTTCGCAACTCCTGTTCGCTTTTTGCGTTGGGAGCGGCTTCTGCGATTCTGACAGGCGGACCGGCCCACGCCTTCGATGCCAATTCGCTGCCGCAGGGCGGCAACGTCACCGGCGGTTCCGCGACCATCGCGACCTCGGGCAATACCCTGACGGTGAATCAGGCCTCCAATCGCGCGGTCATCGACTGGCGCAGTTTCGACATCGGTGCCAACGCCCAGGCAAACTTCAACCAGCCGGGCGCCAGCGCCATCGCGGTCAATCGCGTCAACGCGTCGACCGATCCTTCCCGGATCGAAGGCGGGCTGCACGCCAACGGCCAGGTCTGGATTCTCAACCCCAACGGGGTGATGTTCGGCAAGTCTGCGCGCGTGGACGCCGCCGGCGTGGTCGCCACCACCGCCCATATCGACGACAAGGCCTTCATGGCCGGCGACAACAGGCTGCAGATGCGCGGCGGCGACAGCGGCCAGGTGGTCAATGAAGGCCATATTACGGTGGGCGAGGGCGGCATGGCCGCCTTTGTCGCGCCGTCGGTTCGCAATTCCGGTACCATTCGCGCCCGTGTCGGCAGGGTCACGCTTGCGGCCGGCGACACCTATACACTGGACCTGGCGGGCGACCGGCTGGTGGAAATCGGCCTTGGCTCCGGCAAGGCCGTGGTCGACCAGTCTGGCAAGATTGTCAACGAAGGCGGGGTGATTGCCATTTCCGCCAAGGCCGCAGGGCAGGCGGTGGATTCGCTCATCAATATGTCCGGCGTGATCGATGCCTCGTCGGTAAAGACGGCGGGCGGCAGGATCGTGCTCGGCGCCGACACCATCACGGTCGCCAGCAACGCCAGCCTGAAGGCCGACGGCACCGGTGGCGGCCAGATCACGGCTGTCGCCGACAAGACCGGCAATTACGCCGGCAGCTTTTCGGCGCAGGGCAGCCAGGGCGATGGTGGCCAGATCGAAACGTCGGGCAAAACAGTCCATATCGACAGCAAGATCGCGGTCAATACCGGCGCGCCGAAGGGCAAGACCGGCATCTGGACGCTGGATCCGAATAATATGACGGTGACGGCAGGCGGCGGCGGCACGATCGGCAGCGGGGTCAATGACGATGCCCAGAGCACCGTTGGTGCCGATACGGTGGTGGCGGCGCTGGCCTCCACCAATGTCACGCTGCAAGCCAAAAACACGATCACCGTCGCCAGCGCGATCGATGCCTCCGGCAATGGCGTCGCGCACAATCTGACTCTGGCGGACCAGGATGGCGGCGGCCTGACCGTCAATCTCAATGCGGCGATCACCCTGAAAGGGGCGGGCGTGCTGTCCGGCGGCGGTACCATCGTCAATGTCGGCGCCAACGGCCTGATCCAGAACGGCATCGATGTGGCGCTGGCCGGCGGTGCAATCGTGAACGTGGCGGCGGGCGTTTACGCGCCGAATGTCAGCATCAACAAATCAGGCCTGTCGCTGATCGGTGCATCGGGTGCGACGATCAACGTCAATCCGGGTACGGGCCAGCTCAATGCCATCAATATCCTGGGGAACGCGGATCACGTCACGGTCAGCGGCTTTACCATTGTCGGCGAGATCACCGGCTCCTATGTCAACTACGCCTTTGGCAGTGGCATCAGCCGCGGCGTGGCGGTTGCCCAGGGTGCGACCAATTTCGCCGTCACCGGCAATAACATCACAAACATTCGCAACGGTATCCTGGTCGACGGCCGCAACACCGGCAGCGTCACAAACAATTTCATAGACAATACCAAGAGCGCGATTTCCATCCAATATTCGAACGGCAGCGAATTCGGCCGTGCGATCGCCATTACCGGCAACCGCCAGGGGACGGCAGGCAACGAATGGGGCCTGATCTATCACCTGAACCAGCATCTGGTGGATGCCAATACGGTCGTGAACAATGTCGCCGGAACGGCGTCGTCCGCGGTGCAGGCAGCACTGCTTGGCGCTAGCAATGCCAACAATGGCCTGTCCGTCATGGACCGTGCCTATACGCTGTCCAACCGCACGCAGGTCGTGGTCGACGCGAGCGCCTCACTGTCGAATATCGACGGCAGCCCGCGCTCCCCGCTCACGACCATCCAGGCTGGCATCGATGCCATCGTCGCCGGCGGCACCGTCAATCTGAAGGACGGCAGCTATGTCATCACCGCCGCCAATGGCTACAACAACGGCTATCTCGGCATCGCCAAGAGCCTGAAGCTGGTTGGCCAGAGCGAAGGCGGCGTTATCATAGACGCGCGCAATGCCTCGACCTACGGCATCCGGGTGCTGGGCGGGACCGATCACGTGTCGCTGAGCAATTTCACCCTTCTGGGTGTCGCGGCGGCAAACGCCTATGGCATCAAGGTCGAAGACAGCACGAATTTCTCCATCGACCATGTTACCAGCAAGGGCGCCTACAAGGCGCAGCTCGACCTGAACGGCGTTCGCGGCGGCACTGTCAATTTCGTCACGGCGGACGGCACGCCCAACGGCGTGGGCGCCGGCTCGACCAAGGGCGCGGCAATCGCGATCACCGACAGCCAGAATCTCACGGTCAGCAATTCGACCGTGATCGGCGGCGCCTATGGCGGCATTGGCATCTATCAGTCCAACAAGCCCAGCGGATACACCTATCAGACCAGAAATGTCACGATCGACGGCAGCAACAGCTTCAACGCAAACGGCGCGGCGCACTACAACTATGTCTATACGGAGGACGAATCCGGCTCCAACAATTTCGGCACGCTGACCATTGCCGGTTTCGATTTTGTCGCGGGCCAGGATTCCAACCCCGCCGACACCTTCAAGTATTTCCAGCGCACCCAGCAAGGCGCGATAGATTATCTGGACTCCATCGGGACCGTAAACGCCGGCTATGTGGAAGGCTGGACGGGGTCGGCGGCCAACAACCGGTTCTCCGTCGCCAGCGCCACCGGCGGCAATGCGATGGCGATCAACCCCGCTTTGGCCGCAGCCGCTGGCGGTGCGACCATCACTGTCGCGCCCGGCGTCTATGCCGAAACCCTGAACATCACCAAAAATGTCGACATCACCGGCGCCGGCATCGGCCAGACCATCATCCGGCCGACCACACTGCTGAGCACCGGCGTGGCGCACAAATATGACGCCGACGTGAAGGTGACGATATTCGTCAATGGTGCCAGCAACGTGAACCTCAGCGGCCTGACAATCGATGGCAACAATCTGGGCAACAATGCCGTCGTGTTCTGGAACAATGCGTCGGGCTCGATCAGAAATTCGCGGATCGTGAATCCGCAGACCTTCAACGGCGCGCAGACGGGCCAGGACCTGGCGGTTGACGCCACGGGCAGCACGACCTCGACCCTGACGGTCTTCGGGGTGCAGTTTGCGAGCTGGAACAAGAACGCGATCGACGTGGTGACGGGTGGCGGTTCGATCTCCGGAGGCGGCAATGTGACGCTGAACGTCAGCGACTCAAGCTTTGCCGGCCGGGGCGCGACCGGCCTGAACGAACAAAACGGCATCTTGCTGTGGGAGCGCGGCGGCAGTAGCAGCACCATCAAAGCCACGGTCGATCATTCCACCTTCTCCGATATCGCCTATACCGGCACGGATTCCAATGCGACCGGCATACTGCTGTATGGGGCGAAGACCGGCTCGCTGACGGTGAAGAATTCCACCTTCGCCGGCAGCGTCCAGAAATATGTCGGCACCGACGGCGGCAGTCTGGTCGAGGTCGATGCCACGACCGGCAATATCTTCGACGGCGTCGCGCAAGGCGGCGCAACGCTGGACCAGATCTTCAATATCGAGAACCGCCTGTTGGACGGCACGGACAATGTGGGCAACAGCCTGGTCCGTCTCAAAGCCGGCCAGGTTTATGTGACCGCGGCCAAGAACAGCGTCCAGAACGGTGTCAGCGCCGCGGCCGTCGGCGATACCGTCAATGTCCAGGCCGGCACATATGTCATCTCTTCCGGCTACATCAACATCGACAAGGCTCTGAACCTTGTCGGCCAGAACCAAGGCCAGGTGATCGTCGATGCCCGCAACGCCTCGACGTACGGCCTGCGCGTCACCGCATCGAACGGCCCGGTCAGCATCAGCAACCTGACGCTCTATGGCGTCACCGCCAATGGCGGCTATGGCCTGAAGGCGGAAGCCACCCATGGCCTGACCTTGGCCAACATCACCAGCCAGGGCGCGGCCAAGTCGGAGTTCGATCTGAACGGCGTGATCGGCGCCACGCTCACCAACCTGACCGCCAACGGCGCTTCCGTCGCCACCGGCCTGGCCACCAACGGCAACGGCGTCTCGCTGACCGACAGCCAGAATATCGTCCTGACCAATATGACGACGCGCAACGATCTGTGGGGCGGCCTGGCGTTGTATCAGAGCAATTCGCCCACCGGCTACACCACGCAGATGGACAACATCACCGTGGATGGCACCAACACCTTCACGGAAGCAAACGGGATCTACGCCCAGGACCAGTCGTCGCTGCATGATTTCGGGTCCATAAATTTGGCCGGGCAGGGCATCGTGTATGTCGCCAAGGCCAATGTCGGCGGCACCGAGGGCGCCTATACCTGGTTCCAGAAAACCCGGCAGGGCGCGATCGATCTCGCCGCGGCCGCACCGGTCGCTGCCACGGTGCAGGGCTATGCCGGCAACAGCGTCGCGGGCGACAACATCTTCAGTGTCGGCATCGGCATCAATGGCACTGCCCTCTCGGTGAATGCGGCACTCGGCCAGTCTCTGGCTGGGGGCGTGATCCAAGTGGCCGACGGCACCTATGCCGAAAATGTGGTGCTGTCGACGGCACGCACCATCGATTTTGGCGCCGTGAGCCTGAGCAGCCTGACCCTCAACCCGGCGGCAGCCGGCGCGGTCCTATCGGGCCACGTAGCGGCCGGTAACGTGACGTTGAAGGGCGCCGTGGTGCTGGGCGGCGATCTGAGCCTGAACGCCACCGGCGTTGTCACCCTGGCGTCGGTGGATGGTGCGCATGACCTGGCCATTGTTGCCGCCGACACCAGCCTGGGCAATCTGGGTAGCGTCACCCGCCTGGGCGCCGTGTCTGTTTCGGGCAACACCACGCTCACCGGCAGCAGCTACAAGGCCGGTAGTTTCGCTCTGGACACCACCGTTCTGGCATCGGATACGACGCTGGATGCCACCGGCGCCATTACTCTGGCGTCGGTGGATGGCGCGCAAGACCTGGCCATTGTTGCTACCGATACAAGCTTGGGCAACGTGGGCAACAGCAACCGCCTGGGTGCCGTGTCGGTCTCCGGCGACATCACGCTCATTGGCAGCATCTACAAAGCTGGCAGCATCGATCTGGGCGCCGCCGTTCTGGCGTCGGACACGACGCTGGACACTACCGGCACCGTCACCCTGGCGTCGGTGGATGGCGCGCATGACTTGACGATTGTTGCTGCCGACACAAGCTTGGGCAATCTGGGTAGCGCCACCCGCCTGGGAGCCGTGTCGGTCTCGGGCGGCACCACGCTCACTGGCAGTAGTTACAAGGCTGCAAGCATCGCTCTTGGTGCCACCGCCCTGGCTTCTGACACGACGCTGGATGCCAACGGCGCCGTCACGCTGGTGTCTTTGGATGGCGCGCATGACTTGACGATTGTTGCCGCCGACACAAGCCTGGGCAATCTGGGTAGCGCCACCCGCCTGGGTGCGGTGTCGGTCTCCGGCGACACCACGCTCACTGGCAGCAGCTACAAAGCCGGCAGCATCGATCTGGGCGCTACCGTTCTGGCGTCGGACACGACGCTGGATATCGACGGCGCCGTCACCCTGGCGTCGGTTGATGGCGCCCATGACCTGACCCTTGTTGCCACTGACACCAGCCTGGGAAATCTGGGCGACGCTACCCGCCTGGGTGCAGTGTCTGTTTTGGGCGACACCACGCTCACCGGCAGCAGCTACAAGGCCGGCAGCTTCGCTCTGGGCGCCACCACGCTCACCGCGGCCATCACCACACTCGACACCGCGTTTTCGGCGAGCGCGGCCGGCAACATCGTCTTCAGCGGCGATATTTTCGGCATCAAGGACGGCGGCCAGAGCCTGGTGCTCGCTGCGGGTCCGGGTACCGGCGCCAAGTCGGCCAATGGCGATCTGACCCTCAAAGACGTGGGCACCACATCCGTGCGACTTGGCGATCTCAAGATCAGCGGCGACGATTTTCTGGCCCTGACGGTGGATATCGCGGGAGGGTTCACGTCCCATCTGACCGGCAATCAGGTTTTCGCAGCCGATACGCTCAACGCAGGCGGCGCCGTCAACACCAACGCGGTCGGCGATGTTTCCGGCCACATCGTGGCGGCCGGCAATGTGTCGCTGAGTTCGGGCGGGGCTGTGTCGGGCAGCATCAGCGGCAACGCGCTGACGCTCAATAGCGCGTCCGTCGCGAACGCCTCGCTGAAGGGCAACAGCCTCGATGCCACCGTCAGCGGAAATTTCAGCGCCGCGGTCGCCACCACGGGGAACGTCAATACCAATGTGACCGGAAATGTCTCCGGCCAGATCGCTTCTGGCGGCAATGTATCGCTGAACGCCGGCGGCGGCGTGTCCGGCACTATCAGCGGCAATGCGCTGACCCTGAACAGCGGGTCGGTCAGCGGCGCCACGCTGCAGGGCAGCAGCTTGAATGCGACCGTCGCCGGAAATTTCGATGCGGCGGTCGCCACGACGGGCAATGTCACGACCAAGGTGGCGGGCAATCTTTCCGGCCAGATTGCTTCGGGCGGCAATGTGTCGCTGAATGCGGGCGGCGGGGTGTCCGGCAACATCAGCGGCAATGCGCTGACCCTGAACAGCGGGTCGGTCAGCGGCGCCACGCTGCAGGGCAACAGCTTGAATGCGACCGTCGCCGGCAATTTCAACGCCGCGGTTGTCACGACGGGCAATGTCAGCACCAACGTGACCGGAAACGTTTCCGGTCAGATCGCTTCGGGCGGCAATGTATCGCTGACCGCGGGCGGGCAGGTATCTGGCAATATCAAGGGCGATGCGCTGACCGTGAACAGCAGTTCGGTCGGCGGCGGCGCCACCCTGGCGGGCAATACCGTCGTCGCCAGCGTCAGCGGAAGTTTCGATGCCGCCGTGAACACATCGGGCAGCGCCAGCGTCAGCGGAAACAGTATCAGCGGCAGTTTCACCGGCAGCACCGTCAGCCTGAGCGGCCAGTCGGTGAGCGGGCAGGTGAATGCCGGCACGTTGAATGTCAAAGCCCAGGATGGCGCTGTGACGGGCAACTTCACGCCGGGTGAGGTCAGTTCCAGCGTGCCTCTCAATGGCGGGGTCGTGGGAACGAACCCCAACAACTACCTGCCGCAGCAACTGGTGGTCGAGGGCTTTGTCCTGCCGCCCGGGACGCAGATCGCGGCCAACGGCCAGCTGATCCTGCCGCCTGGCACCGTTATCGGCCTGCTGTCGCCTGGCGGAGGCACGCCGCGCGTGACGATGGTGCAAAACGTCCAGCAACTAGGCGAGTTGCTGGAGGCGGGCTATACGGCAATCGTGATCGATCTCAACGGCCGCAAGAAGACGGCCAGACTTGCCGCCAATTGAGGCTGCGTTGCATGGTGGCTGCGGCGCGAGCGGCGGCCGCTTTGCACGGCCCGAAAAAGCCCAAACGCCATTGGGAAAATGGTGCCGTAGGTGAGAATCGAACTCACGACCTATCCCTTACCAAGGGATTGCGCTACCACTACGCTACTACGGCAACCGTGGTATTTCCGGACTTTAGGCCCGAACCCTTAACCCGAAGTTGGCCTGAGCCTAGGTCGAGGGAGCGCTGCTATAACGTAAGGATTCCGCGAAGGAAAGCGCCCCTTTTCGATTTCTCCATGGTCAAACGCCCCCCCGAAAAACTGGCCCAGGCGCTGCGCGCCAACCTCAGGCGCAGGAAACAGCCCCCAGCCGCCAGGACCGCCGAACCGGGCGCCCCGCCGCCTGCCGATTCGGTGGAACCGGCCCCCGAAATGCCCCCGGAAAAGTCAGGGGAAAACTCAGCCTAGTCCTGCCTTTTGCCCGGCTTTCGCGGGCGTCCTGGCCGGGCTACAACACCCCCGCTTGCCTTCAAGGCTGCAAAGGGAAACATGGACAGAATTCGCATCCGGGGCGGCCACCGTCTTTCGGGAGAAATTCCCATCAGCGGCGCCAAGAACGCCGCCCTGAAGCTCATGGCGGCCTCGATCCTGAGTGCCGACCCCCTGACCCTGACCAATGTGCCGCGCCTGGCCGATGTGCGCGCCATGGCCGAACTGCTGGTCAGCTTCGGCATCCATGTGCAGGTCACCCTGGCCGGCGGTTTCGGCGAAGGCGACACCATGCGCTTTCAGGCTGACAAGATTTCCTCGGTGTTCGCCTCCTACGACATGGTGCGCAAGATGCGCGCGTCGTTCCAGGTGCTGGCGCCGCTGCTGGCGCGGATGGGCGAGGCCAAGGTGTCGCTGCCCGGCGGCTGCGCCATCGGCGCGCGCCCGGTCGAGCTGCATCTCAATGCGCTGGAAGCGATGGGCGCCCGGATCGATCTGGCGGAAGGCTATGTCACCGCCACCGCGCCGGACGGATTGAAGGGCGCGGAAATCGTGTTCCCCTTCGTGTCCGTCGGCGCGACCGAGACCGTCATGATGGCGGCAACGCTGGCCAAGGGCACCACCAAGATCGTGAATGCGGCGCGTGAGCCGGAAATCTGCGACCTTGGCAACTGTTTGATGGCCATGGGCGCGGAGATCTGGGGCTTGGGCTCCAGCGAGATCACCATCCACGGCGTGGAAAAACTGCACGGCGCGGCGCACCGGGTGATGGCCGACCGCATCGAGGCCGGCACCTATGCCATCGCCACCGCGATCGCGGGCGGCGACGTTGAGCTGGTGGGGGCATCGCACGACACCATCGCCTCGCTGCTGTCGCTGCTGACCAAGAGCGGCGCGGACGTCACCGATACGCCGCGCGGCGTCAAGGTGCACATGAACGGCGCGCGCCCCAAGGCGTCGGACGTCACTACCGCGCCCTATCCGGGCTTTCCCACCGATCTTCAGGCCCAGATCATGGCGCTGCTGACGGTGGCCGACGGGACATCGGTGGTGAAGGAAAAGATCTTCGAAAACCGCTTCATGCATGTGCCGGAACTGGCGCGCATGGGGGCGGATGTGCGCATCGACGGCGATACCGCCACGGTGCGCGGGGTGGAAAAGCTCAAGGGTGCGCCGGTGATGGCGACCGACCTGCGCGCCTCGGTGTCGCTGGTGCTGGCGGGGCTGGTGGCGGAAGGCGAGACCAATGTCAGCCGCATCTATCACCTGGACCGCGGTTTCGACCGGCTGGAAGAAAAGCTGAGCCGCGTGGGCGCGGATATTGCCAGAGTTTCCGAATGATAAGGGTGTCGGAATGATCAAGCTGGCGGCTGCCGATGCGCAAGACCTGCAGATCCTGTCGGCACGACTGCAGGATGCCGTGGTCAAGCTGAAGAATTTCGTCTGGCTGCCCAGGACGCGGCGGTTCGTGGCGGTGGTGAACCGGCTGCAATGGGAATCCGGCGGCAAGACACGGGTGCGCAGCGGCCTGCATTTCGACGGCGTACTGAAGGTGCAGTCCCACAAGGTAAAGGTCGGTGCCGGCGAGGCCGTGGTCTCGATCCTGGCGATCAACTTCACGCCTAATGAGGGCGAAGATCCGGGCGGCATGATCGAGATCGTGCTGGCCGGCGGTGGGGCGCTGCGGCTGACGGTGGAATATGTCGATGCCGGGCTGGCCGACATGAGCGGTCCCTGGGCGGCCATCGGCACGCCGGACCACGAGGGCGAATAATGGCGCGCAGGCTGAATGCGTCTGACGCGACCTTCGCGGCGGACTTCGAGAAACTTCTCTATGCCAAGCGCGAGGAGGAGGAAGATGTCGCCCAGGTGGTCAAGGCCATCATTGCCGACATCCGCAAGCGCGGCGACGCCGCGCTGATCGAGCTGACCAACAGGTTTGACAAGGCCGACGTGACGGCGGAAACGCTGAAAGTGTCGGCGGAAGAAATCGACGCCGCGCTGAAGCTGGTATCGAAAGAGCAGTTCTCGGCCATCGAAACCGCCGCCACCCGCATCGAAGCCTATCACCGCCGCCAGATTCCCGCCGATGACCGTTTCACCGACGAAACTGGCGCGGTTCTGGGCTGGCGCTGGACCAGCGTGGACAGCGTGGGGCTGTATGTTCCCGGCGGCACTGCCAGCTATCCGTCGTCCGTGCTGATGAACGCCATTCCGGCCAAGGTGGCCGGCGTGGCGCGCATCGTAATGGTGACGCCGGCCAGCGGCGGCAGGATCAATCCGCTGGTGATGGCCGCGGCGCGGCGGGCAGGCGTCACAGACATCTATCGCATCGGCGGGGCGCAGGCCGTGGCCGCGCTGGCCTATGGCACGCAGAGCCTCAAGGCGGTGGACAAGATCGTTGGACCCGGCAATGCCTATGTCGCGGCGGCCAAGCGCGAAGTGTTCGGCCAGGTGGGCATCGACAGTGTGGCGGGCCCGTCCGAGATTCTGGTGATCGCCGACGGCGCCAACGATCCGGACTGGATCGCCGCCGATCTGTTGAGCCAGGCCGAGCATGACGCCAGCTCGCAGAGCATTCTCATCACCGATGACGCGGCGTTTGCCGATCGTGTCGCCGAGGCCGCCGAGCGCCAGATCGCAACCCTGCCGCGCAAGGACATCGCGCGCAAAAGCTGGAACGACTATGGCGGTATTGTCGTGGTGAAGGCGCTGGACGATGCCGCGCCGCTGGCCGATGCCTTCGCGCCCGAACACCTGGAAATCGCCACCGACGATCCGGAAGGCTTCTCGAAGAAGGTGCGCCATGCCGGCGCCATCTTCCTGGGGCGCCACACGCCCGAAGCGATGGGCGATTACATCGCCGGGCCCAACCATGTGCTGCCCACCTCGCGCACCGCGCGCTTCTCATCCGGCCTGTCGGTGCTGGATTTCATGAAGCGCACCACGCTTCTGGGCCTGGATGCGCGCAGCATCGCCGCCATCGGACCCGACGCGCTGGTGCTGGCGGAGGCCGAGGGGCTGGAGGCGCATGCCCGCTCCATCGCGGCCAGGCTGAACAGGTAAGATGGAATTCCGGCTCGCTTCGATCACCCTTGACGAAGCCAGCGTGGTGCATCGCAGCCGCGCCATCGAGCAGGAACGCGAGGTCGCCATCTATGACCTGATCGAGAAGAACAGCTTCCGGCTGGAAGGCTCTGACGGTGGCCCCTATCACCTGACCCTGGGGTTGGAAGAAAACCGCCTGGTGCTGGATGTGAGCCTGGAAGGCGGCGCCCCCCATGGCCGGGTGCTGATGTCGCTGACGCCGCTGCGCAAGGTGGTGAAGGACTATTTCCTGGTCTGCGAGAACTACTACAAGGCGATCCGCACTGCCCCGCCCTACCAGATTGAGGCGCTCGACATGGCGCGCAAGGCCCTGCACGACGAAGGCGCGCGCGAGCTGCAGCACCGGCTGGAAGGCAAGGTGGAAACCGATTTCGACACCGCGCGCCGGCTGTTCACGCTGGTCTGCGTACTGCAGATGCGGGGTTGAGCATGGCGTCCGCCATCCTGTTCGCCTGCACCATGAATGCCGTGCGCTCGCCCATGGCGGCGGCGCTGATGCGTCACCTGTCCCAGAACGTCTATATAGAAAGTGCCGGGGTGCGGGCCGGCGAGCTGGACCCCCTGGCGGTGGAGGCCATGGAGGAGATCGGGCTGGAGATCG
Organism: uncultured Hyphomicrobiales bacterium; assembly: GCA_966211925.1. Classification (GTDB taxonomy): domain Bacteria; phylum Pseudomonadota; class Alphaproteobacteria; order Micropepsales; family Micropepsaceae; genus Rhizomicrobium. The sequence continues at coordinate 69,117 of CBIHOI010000007.1, forward strand.
GCAAGCACCGGCCGCGCCGCTTCGAGGACCTGGAAGACGGCAGTTTCGACCTGGTGATCACCCTGTCGCCGGAAGCCCAGCACAAGGCGGTGGAGATGACCCGGACCGCGGCCACCCAGGTGGAATACTGGCCCACCATGGACCCCACGGCCGTGGAAGGAAGTCGCGAACAGCGGCTGTCGGCCTACCGGGCGGTGCGCGACCAGCTGATGGAAAGGCTGAAAGCCCGGTTTATGGCCCCTCAGGGGGCGGATACCTGAGGAAAACGGCCATAAAGCCTTGATCTGGGGCTCTTTCCCCCCTATTTCCCACCCTCGCTAACCGATCTTTGAGGACCCATTGGCCAAGGAAGAATTGCTGGAGTTCGAGGGCATCGTCGAGGAGCTGCTGCCCAATGCGACCTTCCGCGTGAAGCTGATCGCCAATGACCACATCATCATCGCCCACACCGCGGGCAAGATGCGCAAGAACCGCATCCGCGTGCTGACCGGCGACAAGGTGATGATCGAGATGACGCCCTACGATCTGACCAAGGGTCGTATCACCTACCGCTTCCGGTAGGCGCGGTTATTTTGCGTCGTGAGTTCGTCGCGCCTTCGCTCGTGTACGAAGTGTACACGTCGCTCGCCGCTCGCCGTTCCTGCTCACGCCACAAAATCCCTCGCGCCCGAACCGTGCTAAAGTAGTCCAATGGCACAGTTGATCCTCGCCAGTGAAAGCCCGCGACGCCTCGCTTTGCTGGCGCAGGCCGGCATCGTGCCGGGCGCCGTTCTTCCCGCCGACATAGACGAAACCGCGCGCAAGGCCGAACAGCCGCGCGCCTATGTGCTGCGCCTGGCGATCGAAAAAGCGCGCGCGGTGGCGGCCAAAAGGCCGGATGCCCATGTGCTGGCGGCTGATACAGCGGTGGCGCTGGGCCGCCGCATCCTGCCCAAGGCCGAAGACGACGCCATGGTCGCGGACTGCCTGGGGAAGCTGTCGGGCCGCCGCCACCAGGTGCTGACGGCCGTGGCGCTGGTGTCGCCGGATGGACGCTTGCGCACCCGCGTGGCCATGACCCGCGTTTCGGTGCTGCGGCTGACCGACGAGCAGATCGCCCGCTATGTGCAAAGCCGCGAAGGCGTAGGCAAGGCGGGTGGCTATGCCATCCAGGGCCGGGCCGAGGCGCTGATCAAGGACATTTCCGGCAGCTATTCCAATGTGGTCGGGCTGCCGCTGGCCATGACCGTGGCGCTGCTGCAGGGGGCGGGTCTTGTCCGCTAAGGGGGGCACCAGGTGCCCCATCTGCGGCCAGCCGGCCGCCGAGGCCTTCAGGCCCTTTTGCTCGAAGCGCTGTGCCGATGCCGACCTGCTGACCTGGCTGAAGGGCGGCTATGCCATCCCGGGTGCCCCGGTAACCCCCGGAAATTTCCCGGAAAACGATCCCGAGGAGGATTGAGACGCTCCGGGCTGAAGGACGCTGGACAGGGCCGCGCGCCTCCCCTAATAAGCCCGTCCGCCAGGTTTGGCGCACCGGCGTGCCCAGGTAGCTCAGTCGGTAGAGCAGTGGATTGAAAATCCACGTGTCGGCAGTTCGATTCTGTCCCTGGGCACCATTTTAAAACAATGAGTTAAAAGCTCCAGCGCGCCCTCTAGATTTCGGCGATGTGTAATTTCTGTGTAAACGAGACATCCTAGTTAGGGCTCTTTTGCGATTAGGTTACGTATAGGTCCCGTTGAACGGACAGGTACGCTTGGCGGATGCGCGGAAGGTCTCCGAGCCGCGCCTTGGCGTCAGCAATCGTGCCATAGCGCGCAGCAAGGGCAGTGCCCAGCTTAGCCAGAGACAGCTCACCCTCGCCATGCTGGGCATAGGCCCCCAACACCCCGGCAAGGAATGCGCGCATTTCGGCGTCATTTTGGGCAACGGCATCAACCTGGACCTGTTCCACCCGCTGCACGCGCGTCTTCGGCGGATTGCTAAAGCGGATATAGGATAAGACATCGAACAGATCGCTGTCGGGTGCATCGATCAAGCGCCGCATGTCCATCAACTTGTCGGCGTCATACCCCCGATCCTCAAGAATGGAGATCAACCGCTCCCGTTGCTCCGGGTCGCTCCATTCCTTGCGCAGCGTGTCTTCGTCCAGGATCAGGCCAGTCAGGTCGCCGAACAGGCGCGCCATGAACTCCTGCGCCGTCATGGGCTTTCCATCCGGTCCCCAATAGGTCGTGGCCGCGATGTATCGAATTGACCGTTCTTTCCCATCCGCAAGTTTGATTATGATTTTTGCAAGCGGTTCCCCACACTCTCCTTCATCCCCTGGCGGTTCCGAAGGTCCATCTGTTGGCTCTCCGGGCGGCCTCGGCCGCGGCGCCTCCGGCTCAAGCGGCTCGCCATCCCATTCCGGGTCGTTGAAATTCTCGTGCGCCCGGACGAAATCCCAGATGGTGAAGAAGTCCTTCCCGTCATGGGTGCGGGTGCCGCGCCCAATGATCTGCTTGAACTCGATCATCGAACGGATCGGGCGCATCAGAACAATGTTTCGGATATTCCGCGCATCCACGCCGGTAGAAAGCTTCTGCGATGTCGTCAGGATTGTAGGCACGGTCTTGTCATTGTCTTGAAAGTCCCGAAGATGCTGATCGCCAACTGCGCCGTCATCCGCCGTCACACGATGGCAATAGTCGGGGTTTTTACTCGCCTTCACTTGGTTGATCAGGTCCCGAACAAGGGCGGCGTGATCCTGGGTGGCGCAAAATACAAGCGTCTTCTGCCGCTGGTCGATCTGGCTCATAAACTCCTGGACGCGGCTGCGCTCCCGCTCTTCAATTATGATCCGGCTGTTGAAATCAGTCTCGCTGAAGGCGTCCCCGGCCTCTACCTCACCTGAAATCACCTCATCTTCTGGGTGATAGACATATTCATCTATTGTGCTAGCCATCTGGCGGACCTTGAACGGGGTCAGGAACCCGTCCTCGATCCCTTCCCGTAAGGCATAGACATAAACAGGCTCGCCGAAATAGGCGTATGTGTCGGCGTTATGCTTGCGCTTGGGGGTGGCAGTCATGCCAAGCTGATAGGCAGGCTCAAAATATTCCAGCAACTTGCGCCATTCACTTTCGTCCTTGGCCCCACCGCGATGGCATTCGTCAATCACGATGAAGTCGAAGAAATCGGCAGGGTATTGCAGGTAAATCGGTTCACCCTCTCCCATCATGAAGGTCTGGAAAATCGTGAAGAAGATTGAGGCGTTCTTTGGCGGCTTGCCACCATTCTTGCGGATCGTGTCAGGATCGATCCGCGTTACGGCGTCATTCGGGAAGGCGGAAAAGGCATTGTAGGCCTGATCAGCAAGGATGTTACGATCCGCCAGAAACAGAATACGTGGGCGGCGTGTGGGCGCGCCGGTCAGGTTCCATTTGGCCTGAAATAGCTTCCAGGCTATCTGGAAAGCTATGGCGGTTTTTCCAGTGCCCGTCGCAAGCGTCAGCAGAATGCGCCGGTCGCCTTTGGCGATGGCGTCCAGCGCGGCGGTGATGGCGTTGTGCTGATAATAGCGTAGCTCCCATTTGCCGCCGTCCGTCTCGAAGTCAACGGCGCCGAACTCTTCACGCCAGCTATTGCGGTCTGCGAAGGTGCGGTCCCAGAGTTCATCTGGCGTCGGGAAGGGCGGCGATACATCGCCTTCCTTCCCCGTCGCCATGTCAATTCCGTACCATTTGAGACCGTTGGAGGAATAGGCAAAGCGCGCCCTCAGTCTCTGGGCATAATCCTTGGCCTGACCGACTCCATTGCGATGACTGACCCCGGCCTTCTTGGCTTCCAGCACCGCCAGCTTGTGACCCTTGTGGATCAGCACGTAATCGCAGGACAGGCCCTTCCCGCGCTTGCCGCCAGTCTCGATACGGCCGGGACAGATGACTTCACGTCGAATTTTTGAGCCATGCAGCTTGCCCCAACCCGCGGCAGCCAGCACAGGATCAATGCGTTCGGCGCGGGTGTCGGCTTCGGTTTCCTCTGCAATGCTCATATTAGTTCACGTCAATTCGCCCATAAAGGCTCGCTGAAAAAGAGAGCGGCGCAGCTCGCCTACGCTGTTCAAATTGGCCACGGCATTAGCAAGGGCGCGATCCAGGCCGCCGAAGGCTTCATCCAAAATTGCAACTATTCTACTTTGCGTTTCGCGCGAGGCAGGAAAGCTTACGTGATACTTCTCTGCTAAATCGCCACGCGGAAGCTCAGTTTGCCCGCTTGCACCTAGACCGCCGGCTATTAATTCATCTTCAATACTGATCATCATATAGCCGAAAAACGCAGGCAAAATGTGCTTCTTGGGCCTCACGATTGTTACATGAGTGTCAACGGTAGTTGGCTCGATTTGTTCGTCCCGCACTTGGGCAACCCGGCCTAATGTCCCCGTGCCCGTTGAGTTGACTAGGACATCCCCAATTCTAATGAAACGGTCACTGGGGACCTTCTTGGCCAGAATATCGTTTCGTCGCGCCAATCCGTAATCAATTTTATGATTGCGGATGCACTTCTGATTGAGAACCCTAACACCGTCGCTTTCAATATAGTTTGGGGCAATACCTCTTGCAATCAGCTCGCACACATCGCCCAATTTCTCTTTTCTCCAATCGAAGCTCACAGCATCCCCCGAATAGACTCTAGAATCTCGGCAGTCTCGGCATCACGCGCCAACATTTCATCAATGATATCTCGCGGACTTCGGAGTGCCGCCGCCTCGGGCGCGTTGGGATTTTTCACGGACAAGTCGAATGTTTCGTCCTCCAGATCGGTGCGCCTGATTTTCCAGCTCTTGGGGCCTTCAGCGAAGCTCGACTGCAAATTCAGAAACTCCGCCAGATCATCATCGTGCAGCGGATTGGTCTTACCCAGGGATCGGCCAGGGGCTAGCTGATAGAACCAGATCTCGCGGGTTGGCGCGCCTTTCTCAAAGAACAGCACCACTGTATTTACGTTTGCACCTTGGAACGTGCCCTGTGGGCAATCCAAGATAGTGTGAAGGGTGCAGCTCTCCAGCAATTCTTTGCGCAATGCCACGCTGGCGTTATCGGTATTGCTGAGAAATGTATTCTTGATCACTACCGCGCCGCGACCGCCTGCACGTAGCTTGCGAATGAAATGCTGCAGAAACAAATAGGCTGTCTCGCCGGTACGAATGGGGAAATTCTGCTGCACCTCCCGCCGCTCACCACCACCGAAAGGCGGATTGGCAAGGACGATGTCGTGCCGGTCTTTTTCCTGAATATCCATAACATTTTCGTTGAGAGAATTTGTGTGAAGGATACTCGGCGCTTCAATGCCGTGTAGGATCATATTCATGATGCCAATCACATAAGCGAGCGACTTCTTTTCCTGCCCATAGAAAGTGCGGGATTGCAGCGTTTCATAGTCGGATGCAGAAAGCTTTCCAGTTCGCATATAGTCATAGGCTTCACACAGGAAGCCTGCGGACCCAACCGCTCCATCATAGATGGTCTCACCAATCTTGGGATCAACCACCTTGATCATTGCGCGGATCAAGGGGCGCGGGGTGTAATACTCGCCGCCATTGCGCCCGGCATTACCCATGCGCCGAATGCGTGTTTCATATAGCTCTGAGAGTTCATGACGCTGGGCCTGGGTATTAAATGAAAGCCCATCCACTACTTCCAACACATCGCGCAGGATGTAGCCCGAACGGAACTTATTTCTGAGTTCGGAGAATACCTCGCCAATCTTATAATTGATGGTCTGAGCATCCGTATCTGTGCTGCGAAAGCCACTGAGATACGGAAAGAGTTTTCCATCTACAAACTGAATTAGATCATCGCCAACTAACGCCGCATTATGATCGAATACGCCGTCCTTCTTGGGCGCGGCCCACTTGTCCCAGCGATACTCACCTTCAACGATCGGCTTGTATTTCTTTCCTTTCAGCTCGGCGAGGTCGCGCCGCTCGGTTTCCAAGTCGTGTAGGTATTTAAGAAACAAGACCCACGAAATCTGTTCGACATAGTCCAGTTCATTGGCAATGCCGTCTTCCGCGCGAAGCTGGCGCTCAATGGTATTAAATGCGTTCTCATACATGTATCACTCATCTACCTTCGGTGCGGGTTACGTACCGGACTTTCGGACGCGGCCTTCGAGCTTTGCCATAGCGGCCTGAATATGCTCACCGTTCTGGTGGGCATAGCGGGCGACCATCGCCAATGTCTTATGTCCCGAGACACGCTGGACCGTGGGCAGGTCCACCCCGGCCTGGACCAGATGGGTCACGACTGTATGGCGAAGAATGTGCGGCGTCACCACATCAGGATCGAGGCCTGCGCGCTGGGTTGAGCGGCGGAAGGCCTTGCGGATGGTATGGGCATGCCCCGTCCTGCTGGCGGGGGAGGGGAAGAGCCAGGGCGAGCCTGGGGGAAGCATTTCCAGCCGGCCGGCCAGGTAAATGGCCAGGTCATCGGTAATGGGTTGCTCGCGTGCGCCTGCCTTTGCCTGCGGAATCCAGATGGCCTTTCGATCAAGGTCCACATGCTCCCGGCGAATTGACAGGATTTCGGTGTGGCGCATTCCGGTCCTGAGGCCGATCAGAACAAAGGCATGGACGTCTCCGTTCTGGTCCTCAGCAGCCGCCTTCTCCAGAGCCGCACACTGGTCCGGGGTGAGATAGGTGATACGCCCGCTTTCTTCCTTGAAGCGCCTGATGCGGACCGCGGCGGTTTTCATCCAACCCCACTCCCGCGCGCAGTTCAGAAGGTGGGACAGGACAGCCAATTCCCGGTTGATGGTGGCAGGAGCGGCGCCGTGATTGCGGCGGTCTCGCTTGTATCGCTCGATGTCTGAGGCTTCGATCTGAGAGATCGGTCGATTGCCCAGAAACGGCGCAAGATGCTGGGCAATCTGCCGGGTCTTTCCCTTGACGTTCTTGCCGTGCTCGCGTCCCAGCCGTTCCAGATAGCGGGCGGCCGCTTCCCGGAAGCCGAGCGGAGTTTTGCGAGCTTCAGGTAGGTCAAGACGGTCATGGCGGGCGTCGGAGCGAGCCTGCGAGATAAAATCTTCGGCCTGCTGGCGCGTCACACCTTCGGATTCGCGTCCGATTACGCGGTGGATGCGCCTGCGATCCACCATAATGTTCACAGAAAACATGCCATCCCCATTGGGCTCGCGCCGAAAGGTGATTCCATGTTCCGTGATCGCCTGACCAGGGACAGTGCGGCGCATTTCCAGGCGGGACAGTTTTGTGAACCGTTTTGACATTGCGCGCCTCTAGAACGGAATTTCGTCGTCCATCTCGAATGTGGCCTTCCTTCGGGTTTTCGCCACTTGGGGCAGTTCTGTCTTGAAGCCGCTACCGTTCGCTACCTTGACTAAGGTTTCCCAGTGCTCAGCAACCACGTCTCGTTGCAAAGAAGACGGCTGTACCGTCCACTCAAATTGCTCGGTTCCGTCTTTTAGATCACGGTAACGCCCCGTCCAAAAAATGCAGTGCTCCGAGATCAACGCCCAGATTTGCTGTTCCTCATAATTCATGAGGTGCGGAGCGTGCTCGAAGAGAGAAATGAGGCGTTCATGATCCCGCACATGCCAAAGCCGCTCGGCCGTCTCACCTAACGAAGCCGTTTCCGGGTTGCGCGGGAGCAGTGGCTGCGCGTCGATGGCTTGAGCCACTGCGCTTTCAATGAAGCTCGATTTTGTGCGGCGCTGGATGCGGGCGGCCAATTCAGCCAGGTAGTTTGTTTTGGGATCAAGCCGGATCGTGACCGTCTCTGTGCGGCCGAGTTTGCCGCCACCTTTTTCAGCCTTCGCCATTCTGTCCTCGTGCCGAATGTTCCGCTTCGTACCGAGATAGCATATTTTGATTGTAATACAATACAAGAGTGCTATTTCGGTCTGATCACACACCAGATGTTTGGTGTGCATCTGGAAAGGACACCATATGTTGACCGACGAAAGCCCGTTGAAACTGTTCATCTTTCCCGATGGTCGGATGGACAGGAAGAATGCGGCCCAATACCTCGGCTGTGCTCCCAAGACCTTGGCCGACTGGGCAACCAAGGGCACCGGACCGGAGTATCGGCTAGTGGGTGGTCGAGTTTTCTACTTCAAGGCGGCCTTGGACGCGTGGATAGGGGCACAGTCCGCGTCTCCTAGCAGCAACCGGCAGCGGCCTGGGAACGGGCGCTAGGGCCTCAGCGCGGCAAATCTGCCATGTCCACACGGTCTGCCCCGGTGCGGCGCAACCGCAGATACAATCTGCGGCTCATCAAGGCGACGTGGCCATATACAGTCCAGGACGTCGCCACCCTGCTGGGGGTTCACAAGAACGCGGTCGGACGGTGGATGCGGGAGGGCCTGCAGGCTGATCGGCTGCAGCGGCCATTCCTGATCCGAGGCGATGAACTCGCCCGCTTCCTGGACGCTAAGCAAAAGAAACGCCGCACGAAATGCGGCATCGCACAGTTCTATTGCTTCAAGTGCAGGGACGCCCGAAACGCATCCGGCGGCCGAGCCACACTGGATTCTCAGATCTGCGACAAGGTCCAGCTAAAGGCGATCTGTGATCACTGCGGCACCCGCATGAACAAGGTTCTGGGCACGAGAAGGCTTCAGCAAATCCGAAGTCACCTCATCATTTCCACGCCGGAGAGCGAGCACATAATCGAGTGCAGCGGAGCCAGCATGAATGGTGTCTTGGAGAAGCAATCATGAGCAATGCACCGAACAATCCCAAAAACGACAGACTTAAACGGGATTACCTAATCTGGCTTCGGGAGGCCAAACAGCGCTCGCCAGCCACCGTGGACCAGGTTCGCCACGCCATCGACCGTTATGAGACCTATATCAGGTTCAAAGGCTTTGAGACGTTCAATCGTGAACAGGCGATGGGCTTCAAGCATTTCCTGCTGGCGACCGATGCCTTGCGGTCCGGCAAGCCGATGAGCCTTTCAACGGTCCATCACATTCTGCAGGCCAATAAGGATTTCCTGGCCTGGCTGCACAACCGGGCGGGGTTCCGGCGCGCGATCTCCCTCCACGATATCGCCTACCTCAACCTTTCAAGGGGGGAGGAGAGCCAAGCCCGCACCTCCAAGCCCAAGGACTATCCCAGCGTCGAAGAGTTTCGGCGGGCCATCATGGCGATGCCGGAGGTCAGTGAGATCGACCGGCGGGACCGGGCTGTGATGGCAGCGTTGCTGCTCACTGGGATGCGTGACGCGGCGCTGATCGGACTGAAGTTGCGGGATGTCGATATCGCCAATCGATATATCTTCCAGGACCCCCGGCACGCGAATACGAAGTTTCGAAAGCCGATCCATACATTTCTGTTGCCCATCGGCGGGGAGGTTGACCAGGTTTTTGGCGAATGGATCAGCTTTCTGCGAGGCGAGAAGGAGTTTGGCCCGGACGACCCTGTCTTTCCCAAGACCCAGGTCGGGCCGGGCCAGGATCAGGCCTTCACGGCGCTGGGAATTGGTCGCGAGCATTGGGCGGATGCCGCCGCCGTCCGACGCATATTTCGCGATGCCTTCAAGCGCGTCGAGCTTCCTTTCGGCAAGCCCCATACGGTGCGTAACACGCTGGTGCAATTTGCCTACCAGCAGCGGTTAACCGCCGAGCAGATGAAAGCGCTGAGCCAGAACCTTGGGCATGAAAGCCCGATGACGACTTTCAGTAGCTATGGGCCATTGACGCGGGAGAGGCAGGGGGAGGTGATTGCCGGGGTGGGGCGCCCG
>CBIHOI010000008.1:0-78483 GCA_966211925.1 uncultured Hyphomicrobiales bacterium
ATCGCGGGCGCGCCCGGGGTGCCGCGCGCCATGCCAAAATACATCTCCAGCGGCACCGCGCCGCCCTTGTGGCCAAAGCGATCCGGGACGGCACCCAGCATGGCGATGGTGTCCAGCACCTGGTCATAGAAGGAGAAGTCGTTCGACGGGACATGGTCGATCCCCGCCTTCTGCTGCACGAACCAGTGGCGCGCCCGCAACGCGGCGGCGACGTTCTGCAGTTCCTGTTCGCTGGAGGCGCCGCTCCAATAGGCTTCCAGCGCCTTTTTCAGTTCGCGATGGCTGCCGATACGCGGAAAGCCGAGATTGGTGGACAAGATAGGGGACGTCATCGAGATACACTCCGGACATGGGTTGGCAAGGCGCAGAGCCGCCCCCTGTCGGAAGGGCGCGCGTGCGCGTGTCACCGCATGACGAAGCGATCGTTGCCTTGAGAACCCACCGTTCCCGCCGGCCTAGCGTGACACCCGATAGCAGGTCTCCTGGCTCACGGGTCGGTGCTTGCGGCCTGTCTTCCCGGACTTGCGTCCAGTGACGGTGTATCGGGCCGTAAAACTCGCCGCTGACAGTTGCGGGGGCAGCGCCGGTTTCGCACCGGCTTCCCTATTAATCCCTTGCGGGAACTATCGCGCGGAGTGGACCGCAAAGCGCGTCAGCTGTCAACGAGGATATAAAGATTTCTTTATATGATTTTCCCAGCGAATACCTAGCTATCCTTACGCACAACGCCTAATTTCCGCGCCCATTTAACAGGAGCAGGACATGGCAGCGCGCAGGAACAATGCGAGGAAGAAAGACAAGCGGCGTCGTCACGCCGGCACCCGCAAGGCCCAGCGCGAAGCCGCAGCCGCCCTGGTGCAGGACGCCCCGCAGCAGCCGCGCCGCCCTTCCGGCCAGTCTCGCTAAAAGAGCTTAAGCGACGAGTGCGAGCACGGCCTTCACGGCCGCTGCCGCATCGTCGTTCTGCGGCAGGAATTCCAGGCCGATCGGGTCCCGATAGCCCGCGGCGCGCACGGCGCGGATCAGGTTTGCGTGGTTGATCTCGCCGGTGCCGGGCTCGTGACGGCCGGGCACATCACCGATCTGCACATGCGCAACCTGGTCGACGCCGGCCGCGAACTTTTCAATCAGGTCGCCGTCCTCCAGCTGCATGTGATAGAAATCCCATAGCAGTTTTATGCGTGGTGAATTCACCGCCCGCACCATCGGCAGCGCGGGTTGCGAACCATTCAGCAGATGGTTCAGATGATTGACGCGGTTGAAGGGTTCAACCAGCGCGGTCACGCCAGCGGCTTCCAGCATCGGCGCCATCCGCATGAGCCCGGACTGATAGCCCACCAACTGCGCCTCGCGGCTCATGCCGTCCACCAGCGAATGACCGGTGACGGTGAACTTGGTGCAACCCAGGATGCGTGCGTCGGACACCGCCTTTTCGGCCACCTTGAGCAGCTCGCCATGCTTGGAGGGATCGGCGAAGTTGGGCCAGGCAGGCGCGAATTGGGTGACGGTCAGGCCATTGTCATCGCAGCGCGCCTTCCATTCCTGTGCCGTGCGGGCCGCGCCGCGCTCCACCGTCCAGAATTCGATGATGGTGAAGCCATGCTGGCGCGCCAAGGCGAAACGCTGCTCAAACGGGACAGTCTTGAACCAGGTGTCGAGGTTGCAGGCATAGGGCGTCAGCTTCGCCTGCACATCGCCCGACTTTGCCAGGGCTGGTGCGGCGACAGTACCAAGGACCGCCCCCGCCAAAGCTGCCCTGCGGCTGAATCCCTGCGCCATGCCCGCCTCCCGTATTTTTGGCAAGCGTAGGGCCGGGATGACGGAAGAGTCTAGCCGACGAGGATTTCGCCCTTGCGGCCCAGCGCGTCGGCAAGGGTGCCAAGGCGCTTCTGCACCGGTTCGCCCGCAATGGCTTCGCGGCGGGCGGGAACTTCCAGGATCACCTTCGACGGCGTCATGCGCAGCTTGTAGTGCGCCAGCTCGCCGCCCGCGCTGGCCGACAGCGAAAAGGCAAAGCGCCAGGCCAGCCCCATCACCAGCGCCCGTTTTTCATCATCCTTGTCCAGCAGGCCGGCCAGCATGAGCTGGTGCGGAAAATCCTCGTCGCCGGAATAGCGGTGAAAGACACTGGCGGCGATGAGCGCACGGGCGCGGTGGCTGGCGCCGGCAAACGGTGCGGTCAGCACCTCGCCCATGGCGCCCAGCACGCGGTCGTCGGGATGACGCCGCCAGCCGACATCGGAGAAGAAGGCCGAAGCCTCGCGTATCCGCAGCATCTCCGCGCTTTCGCCGTCGAACAGCGGGCGCGTCCAGTCCAGCATTTCGCGGGCATGGCCCGGCACGCGTGCCTCGCGTGCATTGGCGGCGCGGGCGAATTCCACCAGCGGGTCCAGCGCGCGCTCCTGGGGCGAGAGCCCGGCAAACAGCAGCCCTTCGCGCAGGCCATAGGCGGAAATCACCACATCCTTGATGTCGCCGGCTTCCAGCAGGCGTTCCAGCACCACCGCGCCATAAGGCAGGCTTTCGGCGCGGCGCTTGGACACCACCTTGATCTTGCGCACGCTGTCTTTCGACAGGCCGGACAGCAGCCGGCACAGCCGCAGCGCCCGGGCGCGCGGAATGGTGTAGTGCTGCAGGACATGCAGCGGATAGCGCTGCTCTTCCATGTCGACGCGGGCGAAGCTGCGCCAGATGCCACCCACCGCATACAGTGCCGGCGCCGACAGGACTTTTGAAGCAGGAGGGAGAAAATTCTTCAGCCCCTTGTCCACGATGTCGCGCGCCTTGTCGGCATCGCCCTTGGACTGGTCCATCAGGCGCAGCGGCCCGAACGGCAGGGTCACGGCGTTGCTGGTGGCGCCATTCTTCACGGTCACCATGTCGAGCGAGCCGCCGCCCAGGTCGGCGGCCAGGCCATCGGCATCGGGGATGCCCGCCACCACGCCCTCGGCGGCAATCCGGGCTTCGTCTTCGCCGGCGAGCACGCGGATGGTACCGCCCCAGGCTTTCTCGGCCTGGCGGATGAATTCGGCGCCGTTGCTGGCGTCGCGGGCGGCGGCGGTGGCGACCGCCTCGCGTATCTGCGCATTCAGGCCATTGGCAATGACACGAAAGCGCGACAGCGCCTCCAGCGCCGCGGCGCAACCTTCGGCATGCAGGCGCCCCGTGGTGACCATGTCGCGGCCGATGGCGCAGATGGTCTTTTCGTTCTGCAGGGTGGCGGCGACGCGGGTGGCGGATTCATAGACCACCAGGCGCACGGAATTTGAGCCGATGTCGACGATAGCGACCGGCCCGGCGCCAATGGCACCCCCGCGAAGATCGGAAAGAGGTGACACCCTAGCTCCGGCGCTTGTCCGAAGACTGCATCTTGAGCGCGCGACCGCGGCCCGAAAGCGACGGGTTGGTCATGAAATAAGTGTGCGCGGAGAAGGCATCAGCGTCCTCGGAATGCGAATCGCGGGTGTAGCGACCGTCCGGCTCCATATACCAGCTTTGCGCCTGGTCTTTCAGCTGCGCCACCATGATCTGGTCAAGGACTTGTTGATGGACCGTGGGGTTTTCTATGGGAACCAGGGTTTCCACCCGGCGGTCCAGGTTGCGCGGCATCCAATCCGCCGAGGAAATATAGACCTTGGCATCCTTGTGCGGCAGGTCGTGGCCATTGCCGAAGGCCAGGATGCGGCCATGTTCCAGGAAGCGGCCGACAATGGACTTGACCCGGATATTCTCCGACAGGCCGGGCACGCCCGGACGCAGGCAGCAAATGCCGCGCACGATCAGATCCACCTTCACGCCCGCCTGGCTGGCACGGTACAGACCGTCGATCATGGCCGGATCGACGAGACTGTTGAGCTTGACCCAGATGGCGGCAGGGCGGCCGGCGCGGGCATGCATGATCTCTCCCTGGATCGCCTCCACCAGCTTGCCGCGCAGGCTGAAGGGCGACATGGCCAGCTTTTCCAGCTGGGTCGGTTCGGCATAGCCGGTGATGAAATTGAACAGCTGGGCGGCATCGCGGCCCAGCGCCGGATCGCTGCTGAACAGTGACAGGTCGGTGTAAACCTTGGCGGTGTTGGGGTGGTAGTTGCCGGTGCCGAAGTGGCAATAGGTGTGAAGTTGTCCCTGCTCGCGCCGCACCACCAGGCTGATCTTGGCGTGTGTCTTCAGCGCCACGAAGCCATAAACCACCTGCACGCCGGCCCGTTCCAGATCGCGGGCCCACTTGATGTTGGCGGCTTCGTCAAAGCGGGCCTTCAATTCCACCAGCGCGGTGACGGACTTGCCGGAGTCGGCAGCCTCGATCAGGGCGGCAACGATGGGGCTATCGGAAGATGTGCGGTACAGCGTCTGCTTGATCGCCACCACATCCGGATCGGCGGCGGCCTGGCGCAGGAACTGCACCACGCTGTCGAAGCTTTCGAAGGGATGGTGGACGATCAGGTCCTTTTCACGGATGGCGGCGAAACAGTCACCGCCATGGTCGCGGATGCGTTCGGGGAAGCGGGCAATGTAGGGCTTGAACTGCAGATCGGGACGTTCGGGCAGGATCAGCTTGCCGAGATCCGACAGGCCCATCAGGTTTTCGACGGTGACGATCTCGCTGTCATCCAGGTCCAGGTGCGCGGCAATGAACAGGCGCAGCGGCGCCGGCATCGAGGACGAGCATTTCATGTGGATGACGCTGCCGCGGCGGCGACGCTTGAGCAGGGTCTCGAACAGCAAAACCAGATCTTCGGCTTCTTCCTCGACTTCCACGTCGCTGTCACGCAGGAGGCGGAACAGGCCCCAGCCGGAAACGGCATGGCCGGGGAACAGACGGTCGAAATAAAGCGCGATCACATGTTCCAGCGGGATGAAGCGCACATTGCGCGGCGTCGTGTCGGGCAGCCGGATGAAGCGCCTCAGCTGTGGTGGCACCGGGATCAGGGCCGACAGATCCTTGCCGTCACGCTTGTTGCTGAGCTGCACGGCAATGGTGAAGCCCAGGTTGGGGATGAAGGGAAAGGGATGCGCCGGATCGATCGCCAGCGGCGTCAGCACCGGGAAAATCTGGTCGCGAAACTGGATATCGAGATAATCGCGGTCCGCCGCAGTGATCTCGCCCCCGGTCACCACCTGCAGGCCTTCCTTGCGCAGTTCGGTGTGCAGGCAGGCCCAGATGGCTTGCTGGTCGGCGATCAGGCTTCGCGCAGCCTTGTCCACTTCGACAAGCTGCTGCGCCGGGGTCAGGCCGTCGGCCGAGGGCGTGGCGATATTCTCGCGGATCATGCCCATCAGGCCCGCGACGCGCACCATGTAGAACTCGTCGAGGTTCGAAGCCGAGATCGACAGGAACCGCACCCGTTCGAACAGGGGGTGGCGATGGTTCTGCGCCTCCTCGATGACGCGGCGGTTGAAGGCCAGCCAGCTCAGCTCACGATTGACGAAGCGCGACGGGCTGGCGGGGTCATAGGACAGCGTGTCCTGGTTCTTCAGCGCCACCACGTCTTCGGTGGAGACGTCGGTGTTATCGGGCGTATCTTCATTGGCCACGGCGAGCGGCTGTGTCGGGTTCTGGGCGGACATGCCCTACCCTACCCGCCATTGCGTGAAGATGTCATGACAAAAGGGGTTAATGGGTTGCGGAATCAGCCAGCAAACCTTTGATAAGGTTCAGATTTATCGGCTTTTTCTGGGCCAGGGCGGTGGCGTCCGCGCGCGCCACGAAATCCCGGATCGCACCGGGCGAACGTTCCAGGCTGGCGATCATGTGGCTGACCACCGATTCCGGCACGACGAGCTGGCGGTCGGCGAACAGCTTGACGGCCAGCCCCATCAGCAGGGCGTCGTCGGGCGCCCACAGGGCGAAGGCCAGCAAGGCCTTGGTGCGCGATACCAGGTCGGGCAGCGCCACCTGCCACGCGATCGGCGCGACCTGGGACGTGAGCAGCAGCGGCGCACCGCGTTCCAGCAGCGCAAACAGCGGCGCTTCGGCGACACCGGCGGCGATGTTCTCCACCACCAAAGGTCCGTCGGGAATACCGGCTTCCAGCGCCGCGGCCTCAATGACATGTGCGCCGGCTTTCTGTGCCCACACGGCCGCCAGATGCGACTTGCCGCTGGCGGGCGGGCCGATCAGGGCGGCGGCCGGCGCGGGCCAAAGCGGAAACGAGTCGATGAAGGCCACGGCCCGTTCATTGCCAGGCGCGACGATGAAGTCGGCGCGGCCCTGCGCGCTGCGGGTCTCCCACGGAAGAACAAGCTGGGTCACGCGATGCGCCGCCTGCCGAACGCGGTGCGCAGGGCCACCGCCGCATAGGCCAGGCCCGACAGGGCCGTGAAGACGCCGCAGGTCCAGGCCCCGGCGGCGGCAAGGCGCGGCGCCTCGAGATTGAAGGCCAGCAGAAGCAAAAGAACCAGCACATAGAGCAACTGCACAACCGTCGAGATCTTGCCGATCAGGAGCGGACGGGTCTGGAACGCCAGGCCCAGCATCCGCACCAGCAGCCAGCACACCACGATGGCGCCGTCGCGCAGGATCACCAGTCCCAGCAGCCAGAGCGGCGTGGCTCCGATGGCACAGAGCGCGGTGAAGCACAGCAGCATCAGCAACTTGTCCGCCGCCGGGTCCAGCCACGCACCAAAGTCCGATGTCACGCCCCAGCGCCGTGCGATCCAGCCATCCAGCCCGTCGCTGGCGGCACAGGCGGCAAACACCAGCAGCGCCGCGGTGTCATGGTCATTGAGGATCAGCCACGCCGCCAAGGGCGCCGCCAGCAGCCGAAGCGCTGACAGCAGGTTCGGCAGATGGCGCACGGATGTCATCTGGTGGAAGCCAGCATCCACTGGCCGCCGCCCCGGCTGGTGAGGGAAAGGCCGGCGCCGGCCAGCGCGTCGCGCAACTGATCTGCGCCGCCCTGATAACCAAGCTGGATGCGGGCATAGCTCATGTCCATGGCTGTCACGGTCACGCCGGTGACATTGCTCACAGTGGCAAGCTGGCTCTGGATCTCGCCCCATTGCGCCAAGCTGGCGATGCGCACGTCCGCAACAAGCCGGCCGCGCTGGCTGAAGTCGATGGCCGAACGGGTCTTCCACAAATCCTCGATCGCCCGCACCGCGGCCTGGGCCGCGGCGGGATAGGTGGTGCCGACCGTCTGCAGCATCGGGACCTCGACACTGGTCTTGGCCGGTGCCTCGCCCACGCCCAGGCGGCGGATATTCACCACCATCTTGCCGTTGGCATAAACCGCCTGCACCAGGCCGACTTCGCTGACACGGCTCTTGGCGGCCACGGGCGCCACGTCGTTCCAGGTGGCGGCGTCAAAATTCAGCGACGCCAGCGATGCATCGTCCTCGGCGCCCGATACGGTGAAGGGCACGAGACTGTTCTGGAAGGCGGGCGACATCAGCGCCTGGGACCAGGGGCCGTGGCTGACATTGGGCGACATGGGAATCACCAGGATGCGCTTCGGCGCGCCCTGCGAATAGGCGATGCTGGCGGTTCGCAGCAGCCGCACCACCGCGTCGGGATTGAACATGTAGGTGACGTCGGCGACATAGCGGGTGGTGGAACGGCGCTCATTCGCAATGGTGTAGCCGCGGCTGAGCCGAAGCAGGCCCTGCGCATCCATCTGCGGCTGGCGCGGCCAATCGGCCTGGCGCGTAAGCCGACGATAAAGGGTCTGGAACGCTTTGAAGCGTCCCTGCGCGATGGCGGAATTCAGCGCCTCGGTGCTGGAGGGGGCACTGGCATCCACATGGATACCCGTAACCGTATAGAGCGACTCCTGTGCCCGCACCGGAGCTGCCAGAGCGAGGCCGGCGAGAAATAGAACGGCAAACAGAAGAAGCAGACGCGGGTGCATGGAAGGCCTGTGTTGAGCGGGGCGATTATAGAGGGCGGCCGTGACGGGCGAAAGCCGCTAAACACCCTAACGCCCTCAGGGAACACGGAAAAATGACGGCGCTGTGTGTGGCTGGGGCACCCGGCTTGCGCCGCCCTGCCCGTCTCTTTAAACGAAAAAGCATGCCTACCGACAAATCAGCTCCCAAAAGCGGCCTCACCTACAAAGACGCCGGCGTCGATATCGATGCCGGTGAAGCGCTGGTGCAGCGCATCGGTCCCGCCGCCAAGGCCACGCGGCGGCCCGGGGCCGATGCCGACCTGGGCGGCTTTGGCGGCCTGTTCGACCTGAAGGCGGCCGGGTTCAAGGACCCCATCCTGGTGTCGGGCACCGATGGGGTGGGCACCAAGCTCAAGCTGGCAATCGACACCAGGCGCTATGACGGCATCGGCCAGGACCTGGTCGCTATGTGCGTCAATGACATCGTGGTTCAGGGCGCCGAGCCGCTGTTCTTCCTGGATTATTACGCCACCGGCAAGCTGGAGGTGGAAGCCGCCGCCGTCACGGTGGAAGGCATCGCCCGCGCCTGCAGAGAATCGGGCTGCGCCCTGATCGGCGGCGAGACGGCGGAGATGCCGGGACTTTATGCCAAGGGCGATTTCGACCTGGCGGGATTTGCGGTCGGCGCGGTGGAGCGCGACGGTATTCTGCCCAAGCTGGACACCATGCAGGCTGGCGATGTGCTGATCGGCGTGCCCTCCTCGGGCGTGCATTCCAACGGCTATTCGCTGGTGCGCAAGGTGATTGAGAAAAGCGGGCTGGGCCTCAGTGACGCCGCGCCATTCGCACCAGGCATGACGCTGGGCCAGGCCCTGTTGATGCCGACGCGGCTGTATGTGAAGGACGCGCTGGCGGCTATCAAGACCGGCGGGGTCAAGGGCCTGGCGCACATTACCGGCGGCGGCATCACCGACAACCTGCCGCGCTGCCTGCCGGACGGGCTGGACGGTGAAGTGGATCTCGGCACCATCACGGCGCTGCCGGTGTTCAAATGGCTGGCCAAGACCGCGGGCATCGCGGAAAGCGAAATGCTGCGCACCTTCAACTGCGGCATCGGCATGGTGGCGGTGACGGACGAAGCCCATGCGGACGCCGTGATCGCGGCGTTCGGCGGAGCGACGCGGATCGGCAGGCTGGTGGCCGGATCGGGCGAGGCCAAGGTCGTGTATCGCGGGGCGCTGCGGCTTTGAAAAAAGTGGCCGTCCTGATCTCCGGGCGGGGCAGCAACCTGGGCGCGCTTATCGCGGCCCAGGGTGACAGCTACAAGATCATCCTGGTGATATCGAACGTCGCGGGCGTGGCCGGGCTGGCACGCGCGGCCACCGCGGGCATTGCGACGCAGACCATCGCCCATGCGGGCAAGACACGCGAAATATTTGATGGCGAAATCGATGCGGCACTGCGCGCGGTGGGCGCGGAAATCGTCGTGCTGGCGGGATTCATGCGCATCCTGTCCGACGGCTTTGTGCGCGGCTGGGAAGGCAGGCTGATCAACATCCATCCTTCGCTGCTGCCAGCCTACAAGGGCACCAGGGTGCATGAGCGGGTGATCGCGGCGGGCGAAACCCTGTCCGGCGCCAGCGTGCATTTCGTGGTGCCGGAGCTGGATGCCGGGCCGGTGATCGCCCAGGCCAGCGTACCCGTGCATCCCTCCGATACGCCGGACGCGCTGGCGGCGCGGGTGCTGGAGGTCGAACACCGGCTTTATCCCGAAGCGCTGAAGCTGCTGGCGAACGGCAGGGTGCGGCTGGAAAAGGGCTTCGCAGTTTTCGCCGACGCCTGAGGTTAGCGGCGCGTTAAGACCTGTGTCGCGGCGCCTCGATATCACCTTTATGCAACGAGGAACAGGCGCCCCGGCGTGTCGTTATATCGGCATGGCAAGTCCTGACACATCGCGCATCATGCGCCAGCTCGCCGCCAAACTGCGCCGACAGGCCCTGGAAACAGCACTGCCGGAATATCAGTCCATGATGCAGCGGGCAGCAAACGCACTGGACATCCAAGCCGAATTGATCGCGGATCAGGGAGTCCCGGCATTTGCGCAGGTGCCCGAGGTTTTTTCAGCCTCTCAATGCACACCCCGCCATCACTGAACACCTTCAGGCACGGTGCTGAAGCCACCAGATGAACGGCGGCTTATAATCGCAAGGCAGCATCAAGCCGTAATCGCCCACGGTCACGGCCTTGCAGAAACGGGGGCCGGCCGGCGGCGGCGGCAGGCTTTTGTAAAGCGTATAAGTGACCGTGCGGGAGGCATTGTCCGGCAGTGGCTCTTCGCGGAAGAAGCCACCGCCCAGCGCCATGAGGGCTGCGCCGCCGAATACCACCACTTGAAAGATGCGCTGTGCCACCGGTGCGATCATGTCTGTAGCCCCGCGATACCCTCTGAAACCTGCCACAGTTTTGCGGCGTCTGCATCGTTCTGCGCTTCCCTGGTGGGCGCCGCGGGTCGGCACTTGTAGAAATATTCGCCGGTAACACTGGCAACTTCGGGCGACGACGCCAGGTAGACAATGGTCCTGGCACCCTCTTCGGGCGATATCGCGCCAATCGGCTTGGCGACTTTCAGCACGGTCCGCATCAAGCCGCCGGAATTGTCTCCAAAGCGGGTGGCAACAAAACCGGGATGCAGACAATTGGCGGTGACACCCGAAGGCACGCGCCGGGCCAGCTCTCGATTGAACAGGATATTGCAGAGCTTGGACTTCGAATAGACCGGAAAGCCGGTATAGCTGCGCCGGGACTGCAGATCGTTGAAATCCAGTTTCGCCCCGCGATGGGCATTCGAGGCCACCGTCACGACACGCGCGCCGGACGCGAGCCGCGGCAGCAAAAGATTGGTGATCACGAAATAGGCCATGTGATTGAGGGCAAAAGTCATCTCCAGCCCATCGATGGTTTCGGTGCGATGGTTGAACAACGCCCCGGCATTGTTGACCAGGACGTCGATCCGCGGCTCGCTCGCCAGCACCTCGCCCACGCGCTTCATCTCGGCCAACAGCGACAGGTCGGCCAGATGAAAGACGTGATCGGTATTCGGGTTGGCAGCGCTGAGCTTGCGCAGGGTCAGCTCGGCCCGCGCCCGGTCGCGCGCGGTATAGACTATACGCGCGCCTTTTTCAGCCAGGCGGATGGCGGCGACCTCGCCGATGCCCGACGTGGCGCCGGTGATGATGACGGTCTTGGCCTGCATAAGAAAAAGGCTCCGGTTTGACCCGGAGCCTTATATCTCAGAATGAACGTCCCGTTTAGCCGGGGATGTCGCTGTCCGTGAAGAACTGTGCGATTTCGATCTTGGCGTTGTCTTCGCTGTCGGAGCCGTGGACCGAATTCTCACCGATCGACAGGGCGAACAGCTTGCGGATGGTGCCTTCGGCAGCGTCCTTGGGGTTGGTGGCGCCCATCACTTCGCGGTAGCGGGCCACGGCATTCTCGCCTTCCAGCACCTGCACAACCACCGGCTCGGCGGTCATCTGGTTGACCAGTTCGCCGTAGAAAGGGCGATCCTTGTGCACTTCATAAAACTTCTTGGCCTGGGCGTCGCTCAGGCGGACGCGCTTCTGCGCCACGATGCGCAGGCCGGCTTCCTCGATCACGGCATTGACCTTGCCGGTCAGGTTGCGACGCGTGGCGTCCGGCTTGATGATCGAAAAGGTGCGCGAAACAGCCATATTTGTCTCCAATTGGGGAATTTCGTCGGCCTTATGCATCGGCCTTTGCGGAATCGCAACCCTTGCTCTATACGCCCGGGAAATGCTGGCAATTGATAACATCGTCGTCCGGATCGCGGGCCGGGAAATCCTCTCTGGCGCCACCGCCAACCTGCCCGCTGGGCGGCGCATCGGGCTGGTGGGCCGCAATGGGGCGGGCAAGTCCACCCTGTTCAACGTGATCCTGGGCCGGCTGCACCAGGACGATGGCGAAGTGAGCTGGCCCAGCGCCTGGAAGGTCGGCGCGGTGGCGCAGGAAGCCCCCGGCACCGACACAAGCTTGCTGGACACGGTTCTGGAAGCCGATACCGAACGCCTGGCGCTGCTGGCCGAAGCCGAGCACGAAACCGACGGACACCGGCTGGGCGATATCTACAACCGGCTGGATGCCATCGATGCCTATACCGCGCCGTCGCGCGCCGCCGAAATCCTGGCCGGCCTGGGCTTCTCGGCGGAAGACCAGTTGCGGCCTTGCAAGGAATTCTCCGGCGGCTGGCGCATGCGCGTGGCGCTGGCGGCGATTTTGTTCAGCGCGCCCGACCTGCTGCTGCTGGACGAGCCGACCAACTATCTCGACCTGGAAGGCGTCTTGTGGCTCGAGAACTTCATCCAGAAATATCGCGGCACCATCCTCATGGTCAGCCATGACCGCGACCTGCTGAACACCGGCTGCGAATTCATCCTGCACCTGGAGCGCGGCAAGCTGAAGCTCTACACCGGCGGCTATGACACCTTCATGGCGACGCGGGCAGCGGCGCGCGCCAACGACATGGCATTCGCCAAGAAGCAGGACGCCGCCCGCGCCCACATGCAGAAGTTCGTGGACCGCTTCAAGGCGTCGGCCGCCAAGGCGCGCCAGGCGCAAAGCCGCATGAAGATGCTGGCCAAGATGGCGGCGGTCGATGTGCCGCCGGACGAATTCGTGCCACCCATCCGCATCCCCCAGGCCACCGAAGCCTCGCCGCCGCTGATCACCATGGACCGCGCGTCCGTCGGGTATGAGCCGGGCAAGCCGATCCTCACCAACATGTCGTTCCGCTTCGATCCGGAAGACCGCGTGGCGCTGCTGGGCAAAAACGGCAACGGCAAGTCCACCATGGCCAAGCTGCTGGCCGGCAAGCTGCAGGCGAGCCATGGCGAATTCACCCCGGCGCGCAAGCTGGTGGTGGGCTATTTCGCCCAGCACCAGGCGGAGGAGCTCGATACCAGCATCACCCCGATCCAGACGCTGCAGCATCTGCGCCCCAAGCTGACGCTGGAGCAGGTGCGCGGTCAGCTTGGCGGCTTCGGTTTTGCCACCGACAAGCAGAACACCCAGGTCAGCAAGCTGTCGGGCGGCGAGCGGGCGCGGCTGATGCTGGCGCTGGCGACATTGGACAAGCCCAACCTGCTGATCCTGGACGAGCCGACCAATCATCTGGACATCGATGCCCGCAACGAGCTTCTCACCGCGCTGAATGATTTCGACGGCGCCGTGATCCTGGTCAGCCATGATCGCCGCCTGATCGAAGCCACGGCCGACCGCCTGCTGCTGGTGGCCGACGGCAAGGTCGCGCCGTTTGAGGGCGACCTGGATGACTATCGCAAGTTCCTGCTGACCGGCGACAACCGCCCCACCCGCAAGGTGGAAGAACCGGAAGCCAAGCCGAAGAAGGAAGAGGCGCGCCGCAGCAATGCGGAGAAGCGCCACACCCTCAAGCCCCTGAAGGACAAAGTGAACGCGGCCGAGCACCAGATCGCCACCCTGACGGCGGAACTGGCCAAGCTGGACAAGGCGTTGTCCGATCCGTTGCTGTTCAGCAAGGACCCCGCCAAGGCGGCCGCGGTTTCCAAGAAGCGCGCCGAAGCCGTGCGCAAACTGGAGGCGGCAGAAAAAGCCTGGGTGCAGGCATCGGAAGCTTACGAAGGCGCAATGGCGGAGTGATTTGCGCGGCACAAAGCTTGCGCTAGAGTATCTTTCGCATGACGGACGACAGATTTTACGAACGCGCCGGGCCTTTTACCTTGAGCGAAATCGCGGCGCGGATCGGCGCCGAGGTGGCGAAAGGAACTTCTGAGATCGCCTTGCGTGACGTCGCGGCGCTGGAGACGGCGGAACCCGGCGACATCTCGCTGTTCAGCGACTCCAAATATGCCAATGCATTCGCCGTGACCAAGGCGAGTGTGGTGATCACCAGCGACAAGCTGGCCACCCTTCCCCATGGCGT
The DNA here is from genome assembly GCA_966211925.1 of uncultured Hyphomicrobiales bacterium. Taxonomy (GTDB): domain Bacteria; phylum Pseudomonadota; class Alphaproteobacteria; order Micropepsales; family Micropepsaceae; genus Rhizomicrobium. The sequence continues at coordinate 13,807 of CBIHOI010000008.1, forward strand.
GACGACTCTGGTGGTTCCCAATCCCCGGCTGGCGTTTGCCCAGGTCGGCCACGTCTTCTATCCACCGGCAAAACTGGTAGCCGGTGTGCGCGCTCCCCAGCCCGTGCATCCCACCGCACAAGTCGGTGACGGCACCGAGATTGGACCCGGCGGCGAGATCGGTGCCGGCGCGGTGATCGGCAAGGGCTGTTACATCGGCAATAATGTGGTGATCGGGCGCGGCACGGTGATCGGCGATCATTGCCGCATCGGCCCCAACTGTGTCATCACCCATGCGCTGATCGGCAACCGTGTGGTGATGGGGCCGAACAATTCCATCGGCAACCAGGGCTTCAGCTTCGTACCCAGCCTGGAAGGCCTGCTCAGGGTACCGCAGCTGGGCCGGGTTGTGATCGAGGATGACGTGGAGTTCGGCTCCAACTGCACGGTGGACCGCGGCGCCATCGGCGATACCCATATCGAGCGCGGCGTACGCTTCGACAGCCTGATCCATGTCGGCCACAATGTGCGCATCGGCCATCACAGCCTGCTGGTGGCGCAGGTGGGTATCGGTGGCTCGACCCAGGTCGGCCCGATGGTGCTGATCGGCGGACAGGTCGGCATTAGCGACCATCTCACCATCGGCGCCGGCGCCAGGCTGGCGGCGCGGGCGGGCGTCACCCGCGACGTACCTGCGGGCGAACGGGTGGGCGGCTATCCGGCACGCCCCCTCAAGCGCTGGCACCGCGAAACGGCATTGCTGGCCAAGATGGCCAAGCCTAAGAAGGCTGACGAAGAACAAGAATAATCGGGCGGACATCATGGCGCAGCTTTCGAACATCCCTCCAAAGCTGCTCTCCAAACTTCATTGGCGGCTGATGCCGACCTTGCTGATGATGTATGTGCTGGCCTTCCTGGACCGTGCCAATATCGGCTTTGCCAAGGCAGGCTTCCAGGCCGATGCCGGCATCGGCGATGCGGCCTTTGCCTTTGGCGCCTCGATCTTCTTCGTCGGTTATGCACTGCTGGAAGTGCCGTCCAACCTGATTCTGCACCGGGTCGGGGCGCGGATATGGATGTCGCGCATCATGGTGACATGGGGCCTGGTGTCGGCGGCGACGGCATGGGTGCACAGCCCTCTGACCTACTACCTGATCCGCTTTGCCCTGGGCGTCGCGGAAGCGGGCTTCTTCCCGGGCGTGATCTATTACCTCACCACCTGGTATCCCCGCAGCAGCCGGGCGCGTTCCATCGGCATCTTTTATTACGGCGCACCGCTGGCGTTGACCTTCGGCGGGCCGATATCGGGGTTGCTGGTGGGGCATGATGCGTTCGGCCTGCATGGCTGGCAGATCATGTTCATTGTCGAAGGACTGGCCGCGAGCCTGGGCGGTATCGCGGTGCTGTTCCTGCTCAAGGACAGCCCCGCCAAGGCGCCATGGCTGACGGTGGACGAAAAATCGGTGCTGCTGGACGCGCTGGCACAGGACGAACGCGAGAACCCGCGCAGCCATGACCCCTGGTCCGCGCTGCGCGACAAGCGCGTGCTGTTCCTTTGCATGGTCTATTTCCTGCTGGAGATCGGCTTTTACGGTCTGACTTTCTATCTGCCCAGCCAGATATCGAAGTTGATGGGCATGGCGATCGGGCTGGAAGTGGGGCTTGTCTCCGCCATCCCCTGGGCGCTGGCGCTGGTCTGCGTCACGCTGATCCCGCGCTGGTGCGACGCCCGCGACAATGCACGCGGCATCGGCGCCATCACGCTGGCAGTGGCGGGTCTGGCGCTGGCAGTGTCCGCCGTCGCGACGCCGCTGACAGCGCTGGTGGCGCTCAGCGTGGCGGCAGCGGCGCTGATCGTGGCGCCTTGCCTGTTCTGGACCCTGCCCAGCCGTATCCTGGGCGGCGCAGCGGCGGCGGGCGGCATCGGGTTGATCAACGCCATTGGCAACCTGGGCGGGTTCGTCGCGCCCAACCTGCGCGCCTGGGTGGATATCGGGCTGAACTCCCATTCCGCCGGCATGGTGGCGCTGGGATTGATGACCCTGCTCGGCGCCTGCACCTTTGCGGTGGCGCCGCGGCGCTGAACTATTTCAGGTGCGACTTCGCAATCGCTGTCCATTCGCGCTGGCGCGAGCGGTAATAGGAGGGCGCACCCTTCACGGATGCCAGTATCTCTGTGAACAGCGCCTGGGCACGGGCGGTCTGGCCAAGCTGTTCCAGCAACAGGCCGAAGCGGGCGCGGGCTTCCTCGCCAGGATAGCGCGCCACCACCTTTTCATATTGCGCCACCGCAGCATCGTTCTTGCCTTGCAGCGCCAGCGCTCGGGCGTAATCCAGTTCGGCATCGGCATCGAAGGCGGCCGGATCGACAGTCTTCAACTGCACGAACAGGCTTTCGGCTTCCGCACCCTGCCCCGCCAGCATGCGGGCACGCGCCATGCCTTTGAGCAAGGCGGGATCGGAATTGCCCAGCGGCCCCTGCATGGCGCTTTCGTACAGATCAATCGCCTCGGCATAGAGACCGCGCTTGACACTTTCCTCGGCCAGTCCGCGCTTGGCGTCCACCGAACCCACCAGTTCGACCTGGCGCTTCTTTTCGCGGTAGCCGCGTCCCGGATCAGCCGCCTTCACCACGCTGCCGGTAAAGCTGCGCATGCCATGGCTGTTCATCAGGTCGGGAATGACCGCCATCACGACATAGGCCACCCATAGCGCCACCAGCGCCAGGAAGCCTGCCAGGAAGGAAACCACGCCCAGCCCCATGATCCACAGTGGCGAGCGGCCGCTGCGGATCACATGCCAGGCCATGGCCAGGTCGATCAGCAGGATGGCGATGTTGATGGGTGAGAAATAGCCCAAGGTTTTTCCTGGTTCAGTTCTGTTTTTCAAATTTCCCGGAAGGCGTTTCCTTCCAGTAGGTCACGTCGTGGCCGCCTGCCTTGGCGTCTTTCCATGCCGCGCGCGCTGCGGCAAGCGCGCCCTCGTCCCGGCCGTCGAACAGCAAGACCACGCGGGCCAGGTCGTTCAACGCGGTCCAGTCATCCGGCACGGCGCCGCCGACATAAAAGACAATATTGGCGGAATTGGGATTGCCATCTTCCACCGTGATCAGCACCGGCTGGGCCGCCGGATCGCCGTCGCCCAATTGCGCGTGCGGCAGGAAGGACTGGTCGTCATAGGTCCACAGCACGGTGTCGAGCGCATCGGAACGTTCGCTGCTGTCGGTCCTGATCGCCGCCCGCCAGCCCCGCGCCAGCGACTTCTCCACCAGGCCGGGGAGAATCTCTTCGAGGCTGCGGCGTTCGAGGTGATAGAACAGCGTCTCCGTCATGCTTCGTAATGCTCGATCACCATGCGATTGAGCAGCCGCACGCCCCAGCCGGTGCCCCAGCTTGGAATGGTTGGCTTCTGCTCGCCGTCCTGCCAGGCGACGCCGGCGATATCCAGATGCGCCCAAGGCGTGTCATTCTCGATGAAGCGCTTGAGAAACTGGGCAGCGGTGATCGAGCCGGAATTAGCGCCGCCGATATTCTTCATGTCGGCGATCTTGGACTTGATCATCTTGTCATAGAAAGGATCGAGCGGCAGCTGCCACACCCGCTCGCCGGTATGGCGGCCGGCATGCTGAAGGCGGCTCACCAGTTGATCGTCGTTGCTGAAAACGCCGGCATGTTCATAGCCCAGCGCCTGCACAATGGCGCCCGTAAGGGTGGCAAGGTCGATGACAAACTTAGGCTTGAAGCGACGCTGGGTGTAGGTCAGCGCATCGGCCAGCACCAGCCGGCCTTCGGCGTCGGTGTTCAGCACTTCGATCATCTGACCTGACAGCGACTTCAACACATCGTCGGGGCGCGTGGCGTTGCCGGACGGCATGTTCTCCACCAGACCGATAACACCGACCGCATTCACTTTCGCCTTGCGCGCCGCCAGCGCCAGCATGGTGCCGGTGACGGCGGCCGCGCCGGCCATGTCGCCCTTCATGCCCATCATGCCGCCGCCGACCTTTATCGACAGGCCGCCCGAGTCAAAGCAAACGCCCTTGCCGACAAAGGCAATCGGCTTGCCGCTTTTCTTGCCGCCATTCCATTGCATGACGACAAGCTGGCTTTCGCGGTCGCTGCCCTGGCCCACGCCCAGGAGCGCGCCGAAGCCCTGCTTCTTCATTTCGGCTTCGCCCAGGATTTCCACCTTCACGCCCAGCTTGGTGAGCGTCGCCTTGGCGCGGCGCGCGAACTCGACAGGGTACAGGACGTTCGGCGGTTCGTTCACCAGATCGCGCGCCAGGAAGATGCCGTCGGCCACGGCTTGCAACCCCGCATGCGCCTTTTTTGCCGCCGCAGGATCGGGCGTCACGAGCCTCAGGGTCTTCAACTTGCGCTCATATTCGTCCAGGTTCTTGGTGCGATACTTGTTGAAGCTGTAGCTTTTCAGGGTCGCGCCAAAGGCCAGGTGCGCGGCCAGCTCCGCCTTCTTGACCTTGCTGCCCCCCTTTCCCGAAGTGGGGGGGATATCGATCTCCAGGGTGGCTGCTGTTTCACCGCTGGTGAACAGCCGGCCCACGATCTGGGCGCCCAGGGTCTCCAGGCCTTTTTCGTCCAGTGCCTCGGGGGTGCCCAGGCCCACCAGCAGCAGGCGCGAGACCTTCATGCCAGCAGGGGCCAACACTTCCAGCATCTGGCCGGATTTGCCCTTGAATGTCGAAAATTTTACCGCCCGGCTCAGCGCCCCGCCGCTGGCCTTGTCGGCGGCCACGGCGGCCGGCAGCAGGGCTGTGCCCGCGGCGCCCACAACCCAGGCGCCGGCCGTGACAACAGAAGGGGCTGTAAAGGAAATCTGCATGCTATATCTCCGGGGCGAGGAACCACAGTTTTGGCGAATTTGCCAAGTCTGGTGCTAGTTTAGGTCGAATCCATGATGGGGCGAAAGGCCATGGTCAGCGTGCGCCTTGAAGCGCCCGGAGGGACGGTCAGGGCGGGGCGGTGGTTCGCCCCCAGCCTGTCGCGCTACCTGCTGGGCCAGCTCCTGGGGCCAGTGGCCATGTTGACCCTGCTGCTGACCAGTGTGATCTGGCTGGTCAACAGCCTGCAGTTCCTGGACCTGGTTATCAATCGCGGCCAGTCGGCGCCGACCTTCCTGTACCTGATCCTGCTGCTGCTGCCGTCGCTGCTGATGCTGATTATGCCGATCGCGTTCTTTTTCGCCGCGCTTTTCACCCTGCAGCGGCTGCAGAGCGACAGCGAGTTGGTGGTGATGACATCGGCGGGTTTTTCGCCGCGCCAGCTCGCGGCCCCCGTGCTGGCGGCGGCTGCGATCGTCATGGCACTGACCTTTGCTTGTGCCCTGTACCTGGCGCCGCTGGGCCAACGGGCGCTGCGCGACAAGGTGATGGACATCCGCGCCGACATGGCGGGCGCGCTGCTCAGCGAAGGCGAGTTCAATCCGGCGGCGCCGGGGCTGACCGTCTTCATCCGGCGCCTGGCGCGCAACGGCGAAATCCAGGGCATCCTGGTGCATGACAATCGCGACAGGTTGCGGCCCGTCACCTATATCGCCGAGAAGGGTATCCTAGCGCAGACGCCGGCCGGTACCCGGCTGATCATGCTGAATGAAATTGTGCAAAGCAGCTCGCAGGGCGGCAAGCAGCTTTCGGTGCTGCATTCCCAGAGCCACACCATCAACCTGGACCAGTTCTCCGGCCCGACCCGCAGCGCCTTGCGCAAAATCCAGGAACGCTACCTGGACGAGCTGTTCTGGCCGCCGGAAGCGCAGGGCGTGACACAGAAAATCCGCGACCAGTTCTTTGCCGAGGCGCACAATCGTCTGTCCATGCCGCTCTATTGCATCGCCTTTGCGCTGATCGCGCTGGCGGCCGTTACGCGCGGCAGGCGCCAGCGCGGCAGCGTGGCGCTGCGGCTGACCGGAGCCAGCTTCGCAGCATCGGGTCTGCGTATCGCGGGCTATGGCATCATGGGCATGGCGCAGCGCAACCCGCCGCTGGTGGCGCTGTTCTACCTGCTCCCCGCCCTGGGCGCGGCCGGCGCCATCGCGGTGCTGGCGGGATACAGCCCCAGGGCGATGCTGGCGCGCTGGAAGATTTCCCGGATGCAGGGGGCCGCATGAGCTGGTCCTGGACGCTGTATCGCTATCTGGCCATCCAGTTCCTTATCGGGGTCTCGGTGGTCTATGCCCTGTTCCTGGTGATGGCCTTCTCGATCGATATCGTGGACCTGCTCAACCGCACGGCGGGGCACAATGTGCCAGGTGCGACAGCGGTGGGCATGGCGCTGCTGCAACTGCCGAACTTGGGCCAGAAAATGCTGCCCTTCGCTATCCTGCTGGGTGGCGTGTTCACCTTCGTCAAGCTGTCGCGCAGCCGCGAACTGGTAGCGACCCGCGCCGCCGGCGTTTCGGCTTGGGATTTTCTGCTGCCGCCCTTGACCGTGGCGGTGTTCATCGGCGTCTTCGCGGTGACGGTCTTCACGCCCGTCGCCGCCCGGATGTTCTCCGAATTTGCCGGGCTGGAGGCGCGCTATGTGAAGGGCGAGGAGTCCCAGCTTTCGGTTTCGATCAATGGCCTGTGGCTGCGCCAGGGCGACGAGCACCAGCAATCGGTGATCCATGCCCTGCGCGTGGCGCAGCAGGGAGAACATCTGCAAGACGTCGTGGTGTTCCTGTACGGCGCCAATGACCGCTTTACCGGCCGCATCGACGCGAAGTCCGCGCAGCTCCACCAACATTACTGGGTGCTGAACGACGCCTATGTGTCGGGCGCGGCGGGATCGCCGGTGCATCATGACAGCTACAGCCTGCCCACCACCCTGACGCCCGAGCAGATCGTCGAAAGCTCGACCTCGCCCGATGCGCTGTCCTTCTGGGACCTGCCTGGCTATATCCGCGCCGCACAGCAGGCAGGGTTTTCCGCCACGCGCTATCAGATATATCTCTACAGCCTTTACACCCTTCCCGCCTTGTTCGCCGCGATGGTGTTCATGGCTGCCAGCTTCTCCCTGCGCTTCGGGCGTGACGCCGGCATCGCGCGGGTGGTGATGTTCAGCGCCGCCGCCGGGTTCGGCGTGTTTTTCTTTCAGGACCTGACCAGCGTCCTTGGCCGCTCCGGCGCGGTGCCGGTGCTTTTGGCGGCCGTGGCGCCAGCCTTGGCGTCAATCCTGATCGGCATGACACTCGTCTTCTCGCAGGAGGATGGCTGATGAAGTCGTCTCTGCTGCGCTGGGCGCTGGGCGGCTGTGCCCTGGTGCCCCTGATTGCCCAGGCCGCCACCCAGATGGGTGTGCCAGTGCCCAAGCTGGCGGCGGCGGCACCCGCAACGATGCCGATGCTGCTGCAGGCCGATGAAGTCGTTTATGACGGTGACAGCAAAACGGTCGCCGCGGTCGGGCATGTCGAAATCAACGACCAGGGCCGCACCCTGCTGGCGGAACGGGTGGAATACAACCAGACCACCGACACCGTGATCGCGCGGGGCCATGTCTCCGTCACCGACGCCAAGGGCAATGTCGCCTTTTCCGATCATGTCGTGCTGACCGATCACATGCGCGATGGCGCGCTGTCGGGCTTCGGCGCCCTGATCGGCAAGAATGGAAGGCTGGCGGCGAGCAACGCCCAGCGCATTGGCGGCACCACGGTGATCGCCCGCCACGCCGCCTATTCGCCGTGCGAGATCTGCAATGCCCCCGGCTCCAGTCGCGTGCCGCTGTGGCAGGTGAAGGCCGAGCGCGTGGTCTATGACCAGACCAAGCACAAGGTGCAATTCTCAAGCGCCACCATCGAGGTCAAGGGTGTGCCAGTGGCGTGGGTGCCCGCCTTCTCGGTGCCGGACCCCACGGTGAGATACAATACCGGGTTGCTGACACCAGAAGTCGGCAACTCCACCAAGATCGGCTATTTCATTCGCGCGCCGGTTTATGTCTCGCTGGGCACGACCCAGGACCTGACCATCGCGCCCATGGTTTCCACCTCGGGCGGCGAGATGATGGAGGCGGAATATCGCGCCCGCTGGAACAATGGCGGCCTGTGGTTCCAGGGATCGGGAGCGTATAACCCCAATGGTGGCCTTTCGGGCTCCGCCGGCTCGCAAACCTATGGCCACCTGTTCGGTTCGGGACGGCTCGAGCTCGGCGACAACTGGCGCACCGGTTTTGACGTCCAGACGACCACCAACAACGCCTATATGCGGTTCTACGACATCTCGTTCCTGGATCGACTGGTCAACGACCTCTTTATAGAAGCGACACCTGGCCGCTCGCGCTTTGCGCTGACCAGCTATTATTTCGAAGGCCTGCGATCCACAGACGTCGCCTCGCGCATTCCCTACATCCTGCCCAAGCTGGAATTTTCGTGGATTCCGACAAACCGGGTGGTGGGCGGATCGTTCCGCTTCGATCTCAACGGCGCCTCCATCGGCCGCGACAGCGGGCGCAACGACCAGCGCCTGACAGGCGAGATGAACTGGAAAAAGCCGTTCATCTTCGCCAACGGACAGATCTGGACGGTGGTGCTGGATGCGCGCGGGGACCAGTATCATTTCGAGAACCCTGCGATCGGCACGACCCCGTACAGCGATTCCTGGCTCAACCGCGGCACGGCCTATGCCGCGCTGGACTGGCGATGGCCTTTTGTCGCCAGCGGCGGCAATGGCCGCTCCTATGTCCTGCAACCCATCGCCCAGATGATCGCCCAGCCCTATGGCGGCAATCCCACCGGCATGCGCATCGAGGATGCCAACGATTTCGAATTCGACGACAACAACCTGTTCAGCTTCAACCAGGTGCCGGGCTATGACCTGATCGAAAGCGGCCCGCGCGCCAATGTCGGCATGATGGCGGAAGCCATCTTCCCCGGCGGCGAGATAGAGGCGCAGGCCGGCCAGACCTATCGCCTCAAGCCCGACCCGAAATTTGCCGCCTTCTCCGGCAACAGTGGAACCTCGTCGGACCTGGTGGGCAGCCTGTCGGTCAAGTTCCCGCATCTGGACATCACCGACCGCGTCGATGTGGACCGGGGCAACGGCAATGTGCGGCGCCATGAAATTTATGTCACGGGCAGCTACAATCGCTCCTCGCTGCAGGTCAGCTATGTCCAGTTGCCGACCTCGGCGATCAATGTCGGGCTGCCGTCACGCCAGCAGGTCAATGCCCAGGCCGACATCAACTTGTGGGACAATTGGCAGGTCTTCGCCGCCGCCCAGCGCGACCTGCAGGCCAACCAGTTCCTCAATACCGAATGGGGTCTGGGCTATGAGGACGAGTGTCTGGCCATTTCGCTGGCCTATCGGCGCAAATATACCCAGGACCTGATCCTGGGTGTTCCGCCTTCCACATCCGTGATTCTGCGCTTCAGCCTGAAAACCGGCGACGAGCCGATTCAGCCTTTTTCCCTGTTCCCGCGGGACGTGTTCGCGCTGACGCATCCCTGATACCCGGCCTGATCCGCGAAAATCGAGGCAGCGCCTGTTTTTCAAGGGGTTTTCTTTCTCCGGGCAGGCCTGTGTATCCCTTGATTGCGCAGGGAAATTCTTTATTTTGGCCCCGGGTTAAGGGGCGTGCGCCGGTTTGGGCGGGGGCTGCATGGTACCCTGCCACGAGATCAGATTGACGATGAGAATTGCCACCACCCTTCTTCTGGGCACCGCCGTGCTGATCGGCGCCAGCGCCGTGTCCATGGCCCAGAGCGGCAATAGCGCCCCGGCCGTTCCTGCCAAGGTGGGCAAGCAGGCGCTTGCATCCGCTCCCGCAAAGGTTGCGCCAGCCAAGCCCGCAGAAACCCCTGCCCCCACCACGGACGATATCGCCGCGCCCAACGCCAGCGACTCGTCCCCTTCCGCGGACGTTCCCGCCCAAACCGCTGCGGCGCATCCTTCTGGCGCCGAGGTTCCGGCCGGGTCGAACCCGGTACAGGAAGCCAAGAACAATGACGCCGCGACCGCGATCGATGCCGCGTCGGACAAGCCCAAAGACAATCCCGATGACACGGACGGCATCGTTGCCACGGTGAATGACGAGTCCATCTCCGATTACGAAGTGCGCCAGCGCGTGGCGCTCTATCTGGCCACTTCGGGTATCAACCAGCAGCTTACCGAGGCTCAGCGCAAGCGCATCCACAGCCAGATCCTGGACCAGCTCGAAAACGAGAAAGTCCAGCTTCAGGAAGCCGTGAAGAAGAAGATCACCGTCAGCCCGACCGAGGTGGACAAGCGCATCAACGCCATGATGGCCGACAACCGCTTCACCATCCAGCAGTTGCGCGCCACCTTGACGTCGGCGGGCGCCAGCGAAGACGCGCTGCGAGCACAGATCACTGCATCGATCGCCTGGATGAAGGCGGTGCAGGATGAATATGCCGAGCGCGTAAACGTGACGCCGGAGATGGTCGATGCCGAGATGGCCCGCCTGGCCGAAGGCGCCAACAAGGCCCATTATCACGTGATGGAAATCTTCGTGCCGGTGGACAATCCGGAACAGGATGCCAAGGTCAAGAAAGACGCCGAGGAAATCGTCAACCAGCTTCACCAGGGGGCGCCGTTCGCCATGGTGGCGCGCCAGTTCAGCCAGCATCCCACGGCAGCGACCGGTGGCGATATCGGCTGGGTGTATGATGGCCAATTGGCACCCGAGCTGAACAAGGAAGTCGCCAAGCTGGAAGTGGGCCAGATCACCCAGCCCATCCGTTCCACCGGCGGCTATTATGTCCTGGCGCTGCGCGAGCGACAGGAGCCGCTGGGCACCAAGGTGGCTGCCGCACCCACCGGTCCGACAGGGCCCGCCGGCACCCTGCCCCTGGCGCGACTGTTGCTGCCGGTCAATCCGCACGGCCCCAAGGAGCAGATCGCCCAGGCCATGGAAGTGGCGGGCCAGATCGCGTCGCACTATGCCGGCTGCCAGAGTCTGGAAGAAGTTCACAAGAAGCTGCCCGGATCGGTTTACATGAACCTGGGCGATGCCGTGCTGGCCGACCTGAGCCCGCAGATTCGCGATGCCCTGAAGAATTCCAAGTCCGGCGACGCGGCGGCGCCCTTCATGTCGGACGCCGGCGTGGAACTGATTGCACGCTGCGACAAGCGCCAGCAGGTGCTGACCGCCTATACGCTCCCAACCCGCCAGCAGGTGGAGGACGAGCTGTTCCAGAACCAGATTGCCGCCCTGGCGCGTCGCTATCTGCGTGACCTGCGCCGGGACTCCAACATCCAGGTGCGCGACGACACCAAGACCGATGCCTTCATCCGCTGAGGGCGGACTGGAGAAGTCCGTTCCATCAGACGCTCCCATTCTCATCACCATGGGCGAACCTGCGGGCATCGGACCCGAGGTGGCGCTGACGGCATTTGCGCATTTCGGCGGCAAGATCGGTTCGCATCCCCTGAAGCTGGTTGGCGATCCGGCCCTGTTTGATCGCCAGCCTGATGTCATCGCCACGAAAGCGCGCGCCAGTGCCGCGCCGGGCAGACCGGACCCGGCCAACGCCACTGCCGTGACCGAGGCCATCGAGATCGCAGTTCGCGCCTGCCTGAAGGGCGACGCCGCCGCCATTGTCACCGCACCGATCCACAAGGCGGTTTTGAACGCGGCCGGCTTTCCCTTTCCCGGCCATACCGAGTTTCTGGCGCATCTGACCGGCGCGCGGCGTGCCGTGATGATGCTGGCCAGCGACCAACTGCGCGTGGTGCCGCTGACCATCCACATGCCGCTGGCGCAGGTGCCGGGCGAAATCACCAAGCAGGCGGTGTTCGACACCGGCGAGATCATCCTGACCGCGCTGCGGCGCGACTTCGGCATCCTCAATCCCCGCTTGGCGGTAGCAGGGCTGAACCCCCATGCGGGCGAAGACGGCATGTTGGGGCCTGAAGAGGCGTCCTTGATTGGACCAGCGGTTGCCGCGCTCAAGGCGCGCGGTTTTGCCGTGAAAGGCCCCCTGTCGGCGGACACGCTGTTCCATGAGGACGCGCGCAAGAGCTATGACGCGGCGCTGTGCATGTATCACGACCAGGCGCTGATCCCGATCAAGACGCTGAACTTCTGGGACGGGGTGAACGTGACGCTGGGACTGCCCATCGTGCGCACCTCGCCCGACCATGGCACTGCGTTTGACATTGCGGGCACCGGCAAGGCCGATGCCCGCAGCATGATTGCCGCGATCAGGATGGCGGCACAGATGGCGGACGCGCGTGGACGATAAATTGCCGCCGCTGCGCGACGTGATCGCGGCCCATGACCTGGCACCCCGCAAATCGCTGGGACAGAATTTCCTGTTCGACCTGAACCTGACGCGCAAGATCGCACGTGCTGCGGGCGCCAATGATGGCGGCACATTTTACGAAGTCGGGCCCGGTCCCGGCGGCCTGACCCGTGCCCTGCTGGCGGAAGGCGCAGACAGGATCATTGCCGTGGAACGCGACGCGCGCTGCCTGCCCGCGCTGGCGGAAATTGCCGCCGCCTATCCCGGCAGGCTGGATGTGATTTCCGATGACGCGTTGGCGATGGACGAAACTGCAATCCTGCCCCATGGCGTACGGATCGCCGCCAACCTGCCCTACAATGTCGGCACCGCCATCCTGATAAAATGGCTCACGGTGGAGGCCTGGCCGCCGATCTGGGCCAGCCTGACCCTGATGTTCCAGAAAGAAGTGGCCCAGCGCCTGACCGCCCAGCCCAGCACCGAGCATTACGGGCGGTTGTCGGTGCTGGCGCAGTGGCGATGCACGGCGAAGATACTGTTCGACGTCAACCGGGGTGCTTTTGTGCCGCCGCCAAATGTCACCTCGTCCATCGTGCGGCTGGAACCGCGCGACGAGCCGCTAGCCCCATGCCGGCTTGATGACCTGGAAAAAATCACCGGCGCGGCCTTTGGGCAGCGCCGGAAGATGCTGCGGCAATCCCTTAAGGGCCTGGGCGGAGAAGCCCTTATTGCCACGGCCGGGATCGACCCGACCGCGCGGCCCGAAGACCTGAGCATCCCCCAATTCGCGGCTCTGGCGAGAGCCATGGGGCACTGAGGCTTTGCAAATACAACTTTAGGTTGTATTGAGAGTGCGGGACTTGTAGGGGTCGCGCATGAAATCTCGTCGTGGAGGGTTTGCGGGCGGGCTTGCCCTGGCCGCTGTTTTGCTGGTTTGCGGCTGTACCAGCATCTACCGAACGGGGCAGATGCGCGGGCAGCCGGGTTCGGTCGCAACCGTTACGGAAGATGCCAAGCAGCGCAATGTCTTCATGGTGCCGGAAGTCGCGTACCAAAAAGGCAGCACTGTCTATACGGGCCCCGGAATCCGCATGTGTGCGGAGCCGTCTCCAGACGCCCTCTCCGCCCTCAGCATCGCGGCAAGCGGCGAACTGCAAGATCAGTTATCGAGCGCCACGCCCGAGATCAGGCTGAAGGCGGCGCTGGCGATCAGCGAAGTGGCCGCCACCATCCCCCGGACCCAGACGATCAACGCCCTGCGGGAATCGATGTACCGCACCTGCGAGCGCTATCTCAACGATGCCATATCCAAGGATGAGTTCATCATCCAGGCCGCGCGTCCGCCACAGGTGACGCTCACGCCGGGGTCGGTCAATACCACCACCGGCAGCGACACCGATTATGTCAAGGCGGTGAACGATGCCTCGGATGCCCAGGTCGCCGCGGATGCCGATTTGAAAGCCAAGCAGGACGTATACGGCAAGGCTGCCGATCCCAAGAAATGCGACGACCTCCTGAAGACGACCGATGAGGCGAAGGTTCCGGATGCTGACAAGGCGGCGTGGAAGGCCTGCGGTGTGGCCAAGGCGGCCGTGGACAGTGCTGCTGCTGCCAGCGAGAAGGCCAAGGCTCGGCTCACCAATATCAAGCAGGTTGCCGCTGGGGTCGCCGGCGGGCCGGCGGCTTCGGCGGTCGCGGGAATGGTGGCTGTTCAGTCTTCGCAGGACTCCCGCGCCGATATCACAGCCATTCAGTATATCGTGGATCAGGCATTTAAGTTCGATGAGCTGCAGGAAACCTGCGTCGTGGCGCTGCGGCGGGGACGCAGCACGGACAACCCGCTTTATGATCATTGCCTGCCGCTGGTGAACCAGGCGCTCGACAGGGCGACATACCGGTTCGGACTATCTGTCTCGGAATATGCCGGTTACGAAAAAACGCTGGCGCAGAAATCGAGCGAACTGAAAGCCTATTTGGAAGCACCGGGGAAAACCGCAGCCGCCCAATGGGCCACCCTGCTGGACAAGACCGCCTTGGCCGCACGCGGCTATGACGTTCCAGCGTGGAAGAAAAAAAACACGGCGCCCGAAATGATTTTGATCTTCGAGCAGAACATTCCCCCAGAGTTTCAGGACGACATGGTTCAGAAAATCAAAGGATTGAGTCCATGATACGATCTGTTGTTTTTGCAGGCTCCACGCCCCTGGAAGCGAAAGGCGATGCAACGCACTTTCTGACCGGCAAGCGGGTGCTGGCGGTGATCGAACACGGAACCACAAGCCTCGAATTCCGCAAGGGCACGCATATCGTGCCTCCAGACCTTCAGGGCTTTCTCGCCACAAGCGGCATCGGCAGCGAGTTGTACGTCATCATGGCTTTCTATGATGAATAGCCGCGCCTAGCCCATCAGCTTTCGCGCAAACTCCGTGATGCCGGTTTGGCGGCGACGCTTCATGCGCTCGGCGTCCAGGATGGTCTTGATCTTTTCGAGCGTGGACTCGAGATCGTCATTGATCACGACATAGTCATATTCGGCCCAGTGGCTGATCTCGTTATTGGCCTTGGACATGCGCGCCTGCACAACGTCCTCCGCATCTTGGGCGCGGGCGCGAAGGCGGCGTTCCAGCTCTTCGTGGCTTGGCGGCAGTACGAAGATCGAGACCAGGTCATCGCCGGCCTGCTCGCGCAACTGCTGTGTGCCCTGCCAGTCAATGTCGAACAGCACGTCATTGCCTTTGGCCAGTGCCAACTGCACCGGTTCGCGAGGAGTGCCGTAGTGATTGCCGAATACCTGCGCATGTTCGAGGAAAGCGTTGCCCTCGGCCATCTGCGTGAACATGGAGGGCGAGACGAAGAAATAGTCCTTGCCCTCCTCCTCGCCCACGCGCGGCGCGCGGGTGGTGGCGGAAATGCTCATGCTGACCGCCGGGTCGCTGGCCAGCAGGCGGCGCGACAGGGTGCTCTTGCCCGCACCCGACGGCGAGGACAGCACCAGCATCAGGCCGCGGCGGGCTATATCATTCGACATTCTGGGCCTGTTCGCGGAATTGGTCGATCACGGCCTTCAGCGCCAGCCCGGTGCGGGTGAGCGCGATGTCGCTGGATTTGGAGCACAGGGTATTGGCTTCACGGTTGAATTCCTGGGCGAGGAAATCGAGCTTGCGGCCCACGCCTTTGCCCGCCGCGATCAAGGCACGGGCATCCTGCACGTGGGCGGTAAGGCGGTCCAGCTCCTCGCGGACATCAGCCTTGGTCGCCAGCAGCGCCACTTCCTGCGCCAGGCGGTCTTCCGACACGCCACTGGTTTCCATCAGCTCCTTGAGCTGCACCAGCAACCGGTCGCGGAACGCCGCCGGCTGGGCGGCTGACAGCGCAGCAGCCTCACCGGTCAGCTTCTCGATTTCGTCGATCTGGGATGACAGCAACGTCGCCAGGCGGCCACCTTCGGTATGGCGCGCCCTGGCCAGACGGTCGAAGGCCACGGCCAGACTTTCCAGGATCGCGGCGTCGCGTACGGCCCGCGCTTTTTCATCCAGCGGCGCAGCCCCTTCATCGGCCACGATGACGCCCTTCAGGGCCAGAAGGCCATCCACGCGGGCCGGCGCCAGGCCGGTTTCGGCAGCGACCTCGCGCGCGATACGCACGGCGCTGGCCAGCGCCACGGGATCTATCGACAGACCGCGCGTACCCTCCTGCGGCTCGATGATCAGCGCGATCTGAAAGGCGCCCCGCAGGAAACGCTCGCCTGCCAGGCGGCGCGCGGGGGCGTCCAGGCCGTCAAAGCCGGGCGGGATGCGCAGGCGCAGGTCCAGGCTGCGGCCATTGACGCTCTTGGCTTCCCAGCGCCAGCGCAGGTCGCCCTGCGCGCCCGCGCTTTCGGCAAAACCGGTCATGCTGGCGAAACTCATGGCGCTGCTCTTTCGGACACGCGCGAACTTACCGCGCGGGCGTGGCCGCGCCTAGTGGCGCACGCTCAATGGTGGACGCGGGGCCGATGCGCCTTGGCATGGTTGGCGCTGGGCAGGATGGGGGCGGAAGCCTCGGGCACCGTTACGTCGGGCGTCGCCAGGCGCTCGCTTTCCTGCACCTGGCGCGCGGCCGCCCGTTCCATCGCGCGGAAAGCCGCCACGTTGCGGGCATGTTCGCTGATGGTGGCGGAAAAGACGTGTCCGCCCTTGCCCGTGGCGACAAAGAACAGGTCGTCCGTTTCCTGCGGGTTCAACACGGCGGCGATAGCGTCTTTGCCGGGATTTGCGATCGGCGTGGGCGGCAGGCCGGCAATGACATAGGTGTTGAAGGGGGTGGCGGCTTCGATCTCGCTGGCGCGGATGCCGCGCCCCAGGGGGTAGCCCTTGGTGATGCCATAGATGATGGTGGGATCAGACTGGAGACGCATGCCCACCTTCAGCCGGTTGATGAAAAGCCCGGCAATGTGCGGACGCTCTGCCGGCAGAGCGGTTTCCTTTTCGACGATGGATGCCAGCGTCACGGCCTGGGCCATCGTCTTGAAGGGAAGATTCGCGGCGCGGGTTTGCCAGCGACTGCGCAGGAATTTCTGCTGTGCCGCCGCCATCTGGGCCAGCAGGCCCGTGCGCGTCTCGCCGCGGGTGAACAGGTAGGTTTCCGGCAGCAGCGTGCCCTCTGCCGGCACCGGGCCGGCATCGCCGGTCAGCACCTTGTCGGCCTGAACCAGTTTCCAGACCATCTCGCTGGTCAGGCCTTCGGCCACCGTCAACTTGTGCTGGATGGACTTGCCGCTGATCAGGATGTCGGCAATCGCCTTCATCGAGGCACGGTTCGGAATGGCATATTCGCCGGCCTTGAGCTGGCCCGTCAGTCCCCGCAGGCGCAAATCCAGCTCAAACAGCAGGCCGGATTTTATCAGGCCTTTTTTCTCGAAGGTCGCGGCGATGTCGTGGGTGCGGGTGTGGGGCTTGATCATCACCACAGTCTCGTTGCCCGAAGGCGCGGGCAAGCCGGGCGCATCCCAGGCGGCATTGCCCCACTCCACCACGCCAGCGCCCACCACGGCGAGCATGACGAGGAGGATGAGAAAGCGCATCAGATCTTGCTGACGATCAGCGCGGCATTGGTGCCGCCAAACCCGAAGCTGTTGGACATGGCGACATTGACCTCGCGCTTCTTGGCGACATTGGGCACCAGGTCGATCGCGGTCGTGACGTCGGGATTGTCGAGATTGATGGTGGGCGGCACGATGCCGTCACGCATGGCCAGCAGGCAGAAGATCGCTTCCACCGCACCCGCCGCGCCCAGCAGGTGCCCGATGGATGATTTGGTAGAGGACATGGCGGTCTTGGCGGCCGCATTGCCCAGGAAGCGCTCGACGGCACCCAGCTCTATGCCGTCTGCCATGGTCGAGGTGCCGTGGGCGTTGACGTAATCGATGTCGCCGGGTGCGAAACCGGAATGCTTCAGGGCCATCTGCATGGCGCGGAAGCCGCCATCACCGTCTTCGGACGGGGCGGTGATGTGATAGGCATCGCCCGACAGGCCATAGCCCTTCACTTCGCCATAGATTTTCGCGCCGCGCGCCTTGGCGTGCTCATATTCTTCCAGCACGACGATGCCGGCGCCCTCGCCCATCACAAAGCCGTCACGGTCCTTGTCATACGGACGCGAGGCCTTGGTCGGCGTGTCATTGTAGGCGGTGGAGAGGGCGCGGCAGGCATTGAAGCCGGCAATGCCGATGCGGCACACCGCCGATTCCGCGCCGCCCGCCACCATCACATCGGCGTCGCCGAACATGATCAGGCGCGCCGCATCGCCGATGGCATGCGCGCCGGTGGCGCAGGCGGTCACAACTGCGTGGTTGGGGCCCTTGAAGCCGTGCTCGATCGAGACATAACCGGACACCAGGTTGATCAGGCGGCCGGGAATGAAGAAGGGCGACAGCCGGCGTGGACCTTTTTCGTGCACTAGGATCGAGGCCTGCTCAATCCCGTCCAGGCCGCCAATGCCCGAACCGATCATGCAGCCGGTGCGATAGCGATCTTCCTCGGTCTGCGGCACCCAGCCGGAATCGGCCACCGCCTGCTTGGCGGCAGCCAGGCCATAGATGATGAAATCATCCATGCGCCGCAATTCCTTGGGGTCCACCCACTGTTCGGGATTGAACGTACCGTTGGTGCCGTCACCGCGCGGAACCTGGCAGGCGATCCGCGTGGGCAGATCGTCTGTCTTGAACTTGGTGATGGCGCTGGCACCGGACTGGCCGGCGAGCAGGCGTGACCAGGTTTCTTCCACACCGCAAGCCAGCGGCGTGACAAGACCCAGGCCCGTTACGACGACCCTGCGCATAGGCTTACCTCAGGCCGCGAAAAATCAGGCGGCGTTGGCTTTGTCGATATACTTGACGGCGTCACCGACGGTCACGATGGACTCGGCGGCGTCGTCGGGGATTTCGATGCCGAATTCCTCTTCGAACGCCATGACCAGCTCGACCGTGTCGAGGCTGTCAGCGCCCAGATCTTCGATGAAGGACGCAGTATCGGTGACCTTCTCGGCATCGACATTCAGGTGTTCGACGACGATCTTCTTCACGCGCTCGGCAGTATCGCTCATGGACTTCGTAAGCCTCTCTAGATTTCAACCCGGCAAAGGAAAAACGCCGGGCCCGCTGATTGGGTGCTTCGCGGATTGGCCGGTTTGGTAACATAACACCGGCCCGGCGCCAACAAAGCACTTAAGTATCTGATACTATTATCAGATCATCGCCATTCCGCCATTGATATGGATGGTTTCACCCGTCACATAGGCGGCTTCTTCGCTGGCGAGATAGGTCACGGCCGCCGCGATCTCCGCCGGCATGCCCATGCGCCCGGCCGGAATCCGGCCCGAGATCATCTCTTTCTGCGCATCGGTCAGGACGTCGGTCATGGCGGTCTGGATGAAACCGGGCGCCACGGCGTTGACCGTGATGTTGCGGGAGGCAACCTCGGCCGCCAGGCTCTTGCTCATGCCCACCAGGCCTGCCTTGGCGGCGGCATAGTTGCCCTGACCCGGATTGCCGGTGGCGCCAACGATGCTGGTGATCTGGATGATGCGGCCCCAGCGCCTTTTCATCATGCCGCGCAACACGGCGCGGCTGAGGCGGAAGGCGGCGGTGAGATTGACGGCGATCACCTGGTCCCACTCGTCATCCTTCATGCGCATAAAGAGATTGTCTTTTGTGATGCCGGCATTGTTCACAAGAATGTCGATGCCGGAACCGGCGGCGTCTTCCGCCGCCTTTGTCAGGGCTTCGACGGAGGCGATGTCGGAGAGATTGGCGGTGGCGATGAACGCATTGCTGCCCAGCTCCGCCCTCACCGCTTCCAGCGCTTCGGCGCGGGTGCCGGAGAGAACAACCTTCGCGCCCTGGCCGTGCAGCGCCTTGGCGATGGCGCCGCCGATGCCGCCGGAAGCGCCGGTGACGAGTGCGGTCTTGCCGGTGAGATCAAACATCAGAGGCCCTTTCCGAAGGCTTCGAGATCAGCAGGCGTTTCCAGCGAAATCATCTGCAGCGAAGGATCGATGCGCTTGACCATGCCGGTCAGAACCTTGCCGCCAAATTCCACGGTGGCTTCTACGCCCAATGACTTGAGCGCCAGAATGCTTTCGCGCCAGCGCACACGGCCAGTTACCTGCTCCACCAGCAAGCGTCGCACGGCTTCAGGGTCATTGGCCTCGGCGGCGGTGACATTCGCCAGCACCGGCACGGCCAGCGGGCGAATGGCCACGGCGGCCAGCACCTCGGCCATGCGGTCGGCGGCGGGTTGCATCAGCGGCGAGTGAAACGGGGCGGAAACCGCCAGCGGCATGGCGCGCTTGATACCCAGAGCCTTGGCAATGTCGGGCGCGCGGGCGATGGCGTCGGAGCTTCCGGATATCACCACCTGGCCCGGCGCATTGTCATTGGCGACGACGCAGGTGCCGCCCGCCGCGGCGGCCTGCCGCGACACGTCTTCGGCCTGTTCAATTTCCGCGCCGATCAGCGCGATCATGCCGCCTTCGCCCACAGGCACTGCGGACTGCATCGCCTGGCCGCGCGTTTTCAGCAGGCGTGCCGTGTCGGCCAAGGTGAAAGCGGCGGCGGCGCAGAGCGCGGAATATTCGCCCAGGCTGTGACCAGCGACGAGACGCGCATGTTTGGCGACGTCCAGGCCCATTTCCCGCTCCAGGACGCGCACCACCGCGATCGAGGCGGCCATGATCGCGGGCTGGGCGTTCTCGGTCAGGACCAGATCGCTTTCCGGACCTTCCCACATGATTTTCGACAGCTTCTGGGAAAGCGCGTCGTCAACTTCCTGGAAGACCTCGCGGGCCGGCGCAAACGCATCGGCAAGCGCCTTGCCCATGCCGACGGCCTGGCTGCCCTGTCCGGGAAACAAGAATGCTCGAGTCATGGCGGGAGACAAATCAAGCGCCGGTTACGGTGTCAAGGTGAAGGCGGCGGCGCCAGCAGCGACTGTGCCGCGCGCCGCGCCGAGCCCTGCAAGCGGGAACCCCAAACATAACGACAATAGAAAGCAATTGTCGCGAGGGACGCGATCCAGGCCAGCACGGTGCTGTCGGTGGCGGCAATAACGCCCAGCCATGCCAGCCAAGCCGCGGCCAGGCCGAAACCCGCGGGGGCGCAGAGCGCCGCCAGCGCCAGCACGATGATCAGGACCTTGCCGGTTTCGCTGCCCAGAATGGCCAGCGACTGGTCCAGGTTGCGCAGGCGCGGGCGAACGCCATGCGCCCGCTGCTCGGCGGCAACCGCCAGTTCCTTCAGCCTCTTGTCCTCAAACATCAGCCGTCCCCTTGAAGGCCTCGATGTTACAACTGACCGGTACGCCCAGGAACCGATAACTGCTGCCATCGTTAGCGAATTCGCCGAACTCCTGGACCCGCCGGATATTCAGAAAGCGAGCCTGGGTGAGAAAATTGCCCAGGAAGTCAAACGTCAGTCCGCTGAGATGCACATCGTGGGCATCCTGCCGCCCCCCGAACAGCATGCGCATGATCTGGAACTTGCCATCTACCTTCACATTGGGATGGAGAAACAGCCGGCACAGCACTTCCATGTCCGGCACCGAGACCCGCAGTCGCCCGCCCGGCGCCAATACGCGGTGAAAACCCGCCAGCGCGGCCTGCAGCTCGCCGTCATAGCCGAGATGCTCCAGGACATGGGACGCATAGATCTCGGCGCAGCTTTCGTCCGCCAGAAAGGACAGATCGTCCGCAGTGCCGACAAAATCGGTTTCGGGTCGCGCCACGGGGTCCAGGATTTTCCAACCCTCGCGCCGCTCCTGCCCGCCGATGTGCAGCTTGATGCCGGTCATCAGGCGGTGCGCGGGAACAGGGCCCGTCCGATCAGCACCACCGCCACCGCCGCCACCATCAGCATCCCCGCCAGCAGCAGCATGCCCAGCGTGAAATTGCCGGTTGCCTGCCGCGCCCAGCCCATCAGGTAGGGCCCGAAGAAGCCTCCCAGGTTGGAGAAACTGTTGAGCAACGCCAGCCCCGCCGCGGCTGCCGTGCCGCGCAACAGCGATGACGGAAGTGTCCAGAACACCGCCAGCGCCGCATAAATGCCGCAGCACGCAAGACACAGCGAGGCGAAGACCAGCGCATGATTGGTGAACAGCACCGCGCCTGCCATCCCGGCAGCGCCCAGCAATGCACCAAAAGCGACATGGCCGGGACGCTCGCCGCTGCGGTCGCTGGACCAGCCCAGCGCCACCATCGCGCCCATCGCCAGCAGGTATGGCAGCGCCACGATGAAGCCGGTCTCGATGTTGGTATAACCCAGCGCCTTGATCATCTGCGGCTGCCACAAGTTGAGGCCGTACAGCGCGATCACGATGGAAAAATCCGGGATCATCAGCAGCCAGATGCGCTTGTCTTTCAGCATCTCGACAAAGCCGTGCAGCGCGCCGGGCGGTTCGTCGGCCAGACGCGCGGCGATGATGCGCTTCTCTTCGCTGTTCAGCCACTTGGCCTTGCCCGGCCCGTCCGGCAGCAGCCACAAGGTGGCGATGCCGCAGGCGAGCGAGGGGATGCCTTCCAGGATCAGCATCCACTGCCAGCCAGCAAGGCCATGGCCACTCATGCCCAGAAGCCAGCCCGAGATCGGGCCGCCGATCACCACCGACAGCGGCACGCCCGCCAGAAACAAGGCGATGAAACGCGCCCGGGTGGAGGCGGGAAACCAGTAGGTCATGTAAAGCACCATGCCGGGATAGAGCCCCGCCTCCGCCGCGCCCAGCAGGAAACGCGCGATGCTGAAGGTGATGGGATCTTTCACAAAAGCCGTCAGCATGGAGAGCAAACCCCAGGTGACACAGATGCGGCACATCCACAGCCGCGCGCCCACCTTCTGCAACATCAGGTTGGACGGCACCTCGAACAGGAAATAGCCCCAGAAGAAGATGCCGGCGCCGAAGCCGAAGGCCTTCTGCGAGAAACCCAAGTCCTGGTTCATGGTCAGCGCTGCAAAGCTGATGTTCACACGGTCCAGGAAGCTGACAACATACATCAGCGCCATGAAGGGAATCAGGCGCCAGGCGGCGCGCGCGAGGATTTTGTCGGACGCGGTGCGATCGGTATCGGAAATCATCTAGCCACCCTACCGCGCAGGCGTCCGGCAATAGCGCGCCAAAGCCGCCATGGACAGGGCCGCGACCATGGGCACGCCGGCGCACATCAAAAGTCCGGCGTGATAGTTGCCGGTGACCTGCAACAGCCAGCCCATCAGACCTGGTCCGATAAAGCCTGACAGATTGCCCACGCAATTGATCAGCGCGAAAGCGCCGGCGGCCGCCGTGCCACCCAGGAAAAGTGGCGGCACCGACCAGAAGGTCGCCAGCCCTGAATAAACGCCGCCGGATGCAAAGCAGAAGCCCAGGATCACGATCCAGTCTGCACCACCCACCGCAGCAAGGGCGAAGCCCGCGGCAGCGACAAGGGCCGACAGACAGAAGTGCAGCGCGCGTTTTCCGGTGCGGTCGCTGGAGACGCCGATGCCCCAAAGGATGGCGAGCGACACGATATAGGGAACCATCACGATCAGGCTGGTCTCGTGGATGTTGTAACCCATGGCCTTGACCATCTGCGGCATCCAGAATCCCAGCGCATAGATGCCGAACACGATGCAGAAATCGGGAATGATCAGCGCCCAGACACGCCAGTCCCGGATCATCTCGCCAAAGCCATGCACCTGCGGCGCATCTTCCTGCGCCAATCGCGCCAGAACGATTTCCTTTTCGCGCGACGACAGAAACGTGGCCTTGGCGGGATTGTCCGGCAGGCCCCACAGCGCCAGGACGCCCAGCGCCAGGGTGGGAATGCCTTCCAGGATGTACATCCACTGCCAGCCCTTGAAGCCAAAACCTTCCACGCCCAGGAGCCAGCCGGACAGCGGCGCACCAAGGATGTTGGAAACCGGAATGCCCATGCAGAAGATGGCCAGGATGCGGGCGCGTGTGGCGGCGGGAAACCAGAATGTGAAGTACAGCAGGATGCCGGGATAGAATCCGGCCTCGGCCAGGCCCAGCATGAAGCGCAGCACGAAGAAGCTGACCGGTCCCTGCACGAAGGCGAAAGCCATCGAGACAATAGCCCAGGTGATCATGATGCGCGAAAGCCAGAGCCGCGCGCCGACCCGTTCCATGATCAGGTTCGAGGGCACCTCGAACACCAGATAGCCCAGGAAAAAGATACCGGTGCCCCAGCCAAAGACCTCGGGCGAAAAGCCCAGATCCTTGTTCATCGTAAGCGCCGCGAAGCTGACGTTCACGCGGTTGAGGAAGGCGGCGATGTACATGGCCAGGATAAGCGGCACCAGGCGCAACGCCGCGCGCCGGAAAATGGCGTCGGATTCAATTTTCAGCGCGTCCATAAATCCCCGGCCCCCTTTTTTCGGACAACGTCCGCGATGCGGCGGCCGATTACAAGGCGGTGCCGATTTCAGGGCATCAACTTCGTGACGATGGTGTTGAAGTTGGTGTTCATGCCCGAACTGATGCCGGTCAGGCCGGTGATGATGGCGACGGCGATCAGGCCTGCGATAAGGCCATATTCGATGGCGGTGGCAGCGCCTTCGTCCCGGACGAACCGGCGCAACAGTGCGGTCATGGCGGTTCCCCCGGTCGGCTGACAGGCCTCAGTTTGGCCCACAAGCCTTTAGAAAAATCTAACGCCTTGTAGCAAAAGCCATTTTCCGTCCTTGGCATCCGAGTCCGGCGATTTTCGCGGCAAACCTTGCTCAGGCCGGGCTTTTTGCCTATAGACCCGCGCTTCACGGCTGCGGTCGGCTGGGGCCCTCCCCTTTCCCAATCGAGGAATTGGAGGGTTTGCGCATGGTGCGCGTCCCGGACGAGCCAAAGCGGTGACGGTTTCCCCCGTTGCCGTTCCGCCTGCCGAAATGCCCGATTGGGCAATGAAAGGGACCAAAGATGGCTCTCTACGAGCATCTCCTGATCGCGCGCCAGGATATCAGCGCGCAACAGGTGGACGCACTGGCCACCCATCTCAAGACCATCGTCGAAGGCGAAGGCGGCAAGATCGAGAAGCAGGAATACTGGGGTCTTCGGGGCCTGGCATACCGCATCAAGAAGAACCGCAAGGGCCACTACGTCCTCTTGAACATCAACGCACCGTCGAACGCCGTGGTCGAGCTGGAACGCCAGCTCAAGATCAACGAAGACGTGCTGCGCTACATCACCGTCAAGGTGGACCAGTTCGACGTGTCGTCGAACAAGGCCCGTCGCGACGAAACCCCGGCCAAGGCCGAGGGCGAGACTGAGGAGACCGTGCAATGAGCTATGGTGGAAATCGTGACGGCGGCGCCCCGCGTGGCGGCGACCGCGAAGGTGGACGTGGCGGCGACCGCGAAGGCGGCCGCGGTGGACGCGAGGACGGCGCCCGCCGTCCCTTCTTCCGCCGGAAGAAGACCTGCCCCTTCTCGGGCGATAACGCGCCCAAGATCGACTACAAGGACGTCAAGCTCCTGCAGCGCTTCATTTCCGAACGCGGCAAGATCGTTCCGTCCCGCATCACCGCGGTCAGCAACAAGAAGCAGCGCATTTTAGCCAACGCCATCAAGCGCGCCCGCTTCATGGCGCTGCTCCCCTACGTCGTGAAGTGAGGATCTGACCATGCAAGTCATTTTGCTCGAACGCGTCGAGAAGCTGGGTCAGATGGGCGATGAAGTCCGCGTCAAGGACGGCTTTGCCCGCAATTTCCTGCTGCCCAAGAAGAAAGCGCTGCGCGCCACCAAGGCGAACCGCGACTTCTTCCAGACCCAGAAGGCGCAGCTGGAAGCCAACAACCTGAAGCTGAAGGGCGAGGCCGAAAAGATCGGCAAGAAGCTCGACGGCCAGAAGTTCGTGCTGCTGCGCCAGGCCGGCGACCGCGGCCAGCTCTACGGCTCCGTCTCCCCGCGCGACGTCGCGGACGCGATGGAAAAGGGCGGCTTCAAGGTTGATCGTCACCAGGTGTCGATCAGCGTCGCCATCAAGTCGATCGGCCTGTTCACCCTGCCGGTGGTTCTGCACCCCGAAGTGAAGGTGAACATCGTCGTCAACGTCGCCCGCAGCGAAGACGAAGCCGAGCGCCAGGCGCGCGGTGAAGACGTGCTGGCGGAAAAGACCGATGCCGAAGAGGCCAAGGTCGCGGCCGAGGACCTGTTCGAGGAAGGCGCGGCCCCGGCCGAAGCCACCGAGGAAGAGTCCGAGGAAGCCTGATTTCCTTGATTTTGAATGCAAAGAGGCCGGTCGCAAGACCGGCCTCTTTTCTTTTGCGCTCCCGCAAACGGGTGACTAGGCCGCCCCACTCTGCACCGCGAATTCGCGGCGGCTCAGCCCGCTGGGCGGGTCACCGAAGAATACCTCCACGCTTTTCAGCTTGCCATTCTCGAAGGTATGCAGCTCGGCGTTGCGGAAATGCATGTCGGGATGCACCGCATTGGGGCGCCGCAGAGTGCATTCATAGACCACCATCACCCGGTTGCCATCCTGTGCCACGGTCACGAAATCGAATGCCTGGTGCAAAGGCTGCGCCGGCCAACAGCGGCGGAAGTACTCCTCTCGCCCAATGTGATCGTCAAAAGGGCTGGTAAAGGTAAACCCCTCGGCCAATTCGCCGGCCACAAAGGAAGGGTCGTGGCGCTCGTAGGCGCGGTAATAGCTTTTGGTTTTTTCGATCAGGTCCGTAGGAGACGGCGTCATTCGGCCAGCGACTTTTCCAACGCGTCCATCAGGAAGTTGGTCCCGTGTTCGCGGCTGCCGGCATCGTCATAGCCGTCCAGGAAATCGCCATGCTCGGTCAGCACCAGCCTGGCTCCCTGGCCGTCCGGCGTTATCTCGATGCAGGCTTGCGACACCG
Organism: uncultured Hyphomicrobiales bacterium; assembly: GCA_966211925.1. GTDB lineage: Bacteria > Pseudomonadota > Alphaproteobacteria > Micropepsales > Micropepsaceae > Rhizomicrobium. The sequence continues at coordinate 40,345 of CBIHOI010000008.1, forward strand.
AAATCTTGCGATCATCCAGATGCATCACATAGCTGTAGATGATCCGCTGATCCGGAACGATGTCGTGATAAACCGCGTCGAAATGCGAGACCATTCCGGTTTTCCAGCGACCTGAAGCATTCTCCTTGCCACCGACACGGAAATCGAAGCTGCGGCTCACCAGTTCCAACCCTTCGCCGCGGGCGAACCACTTGGCCTTCTGCTGTTCGTCGGCAAAGGCTGCGAAGACACGTGCCGGGCTCGCATCCCAGCGGCGGGTAATCGAGAAGCTGGCATGGACCACGGAGCGCATCACGGATTTCCTTTCAGATGGATGTCGAGTTTTTCCAGAATCTCGGCCCAGCCGCCCTTGCGGTCATCGGCAGTCTCGAAACCGTAGAAGACCGATTGGTCTGTCAGGGTCAGCAGGGTGCCGCCCTGATCTTCAGCGAACTCGACGGTGAGAAGCGTGGAGGTGAAGCGGGCCTTTTCCTGTTCGTCGGTCATGGTGTCACTGATGACGAGCCGCCCGCGACCCAGCACCGGCTTTGCGATGTCTTCGAAGCGGCCTTGGCTGCGATAGCGCGGGCTTCCTTTCGGCCCGAAGAAAACCATCACTCGACCGCCGACACAAAAATCCAGCACCCAGTCCTCGTTCACCCAGTCACCGCCGGGCGCGTGCCACGCAGCGAACGCCTTGGGTTCCGACCAGGCGCGGAAGACGCGCCCGATCGCGTGCGGGTAGTGACGCTCCAGCACAGTGCTGGCGGGGAAAACACGTTGGATCACGGTTCATCCTTCGGTTTGGTCGCATCCAGAAAAGACCCCAGCCGATCGAGATTGCGTTCCCACATGGCCCGGCGCTCCGCGACCCAGCGTTCAGCCTGGCTGAGCATTGCCGGATTGACCTGGCAGGTGCGCACCCGGCCCACCTTCGCGCTGGTTACGAGCCCGGATTCCTCCAGAACCCTCAGGTGCAACATGGCACCCGCCAGCGACATGGGCAGCGGCCGGGCGAGTTCGCTGACCGTGGCCGGTCCCCGTGCCAGCCGTTCCACGATGGCACGGCGGGCGGGGTCTGCCAGGGCGGCAAAAGTCTTGTCGAGGCTATACTCAAGCATGTGCTTAAGTATTTTCCTGAAATCCAATTGTCAAGCACTTGCTTAAGTATTTTCCGACCTGTGCCGCAGACATGCCCCCCACGCCCGGCCGCCATTATCCCTGCATTCGCATTTGCGATATAACCACACCGCTTCACAGGAGGACTCCATGTCCGTCCAGACCCAGCTCAAGCGCATCACGGTTCCGCAGATCCGCGCCCACAAGGGCGCCAGCCCCGTGGTGGTGCTGACTTGCTATCACGCCCACACCGCCCGGCTGCTCGATAGCCACGTGGACATCATGCTGGTGGGCGACAGCCTGGGTATGGTGATGCACGGGCTGGAAACCACGATTGGCGTGACGCTCGACATGATGATCACCCATGCCAAGGCGGTGATGCGCGGCTCCGCCAAGGCGCTGGTCACGGTAGACATGCCGTTCGGCAGCTATGAGGAAAGCCCGCAGGTAGCCTTTCGCAACGCCGCCCGTATCTTGCAGGAAACCGGCGCTACGGCGGTAAAGCTCGAAGGCGGCACCCGCATGGCCGAGACCATTCGCTACCTGACGGAGCGTGGCGTCCCGGTGATGGGCCATATCGGCCTGACCCCGCAGTCGGTGAATGTGGTGGGCGGCTTCAAGACCACCGGGCGCACCCTGGAGGAATGGCCCGCCATCCTGGCCGACGCCAAGGCAGTTTCCGAAGCGGGTGCATTCGCGGTGGTATTGGAAGGCATGGCCGAGCCTTTGGCCGCCAAGATCACCCAGGACATCGCCATTCCCACCATCGGCATTGGAGCCAGCCCGGCCTGCGATGGCCAGGTTCTGGTGATGGAGGATATGCTGGGCCTCAACCCCAATCCGCCCAAATTCGTGCGCCAGTATGCCCAGCTGGGTCCGGCGATCGAAGAAGCCGTCGGGGCCTATGCGCGGGATGTGCGTGAACGGCGCTTCCCGGGGGTGGAAAATGTCTACCCCATGAAAAAAGCCCAGTAAAAGCCGCTTTTCCCAAGCGATTCTTACAGCTGGGCGCATTGCGCCGAACCTGCGCGCGGGCTAATTAACACGCCTTCTCAATGGCTTCAGCTAGGCCGGGGCCAAAAGCCCGAACAGAGGATTGCCCAGTGAGTGATATTTTCCGCGAAGTCGAGGAAGACGTTCGCCGCGAGAAGGCCCAGAAGTTCTGGAAGACTTGGGGCAATTACATCATCGCGCTGGGCGTCCTGCTGTTCGCCGGCATCGGCGGCTGGCAGCTTTGGCAGCGCCACGACCAGCAGCAGCGCGAAGCGCTGGCGACACAGTTCATCGCCGCCCAGCGCATCTCCAGTCCGCGTGACGCCGCCAGCGCCATGTCGGATCTCTCCAAGGATGCCGGCAAGGGCTATGGCCTTGTGGCCCGCCTCGCCCAGGCCAACGCCATGATCGCCGCCGGACAGCAGAAGGACGGCGTGGACCTCTACAAGCAGATCGCCAAGGACGATAGCGGCAGCATCGGCATGGTCGCGCGCCTGCGTGCCGCCTGGGTCACCGCCGACACCGCCACCCGCAGCGAACTGGCGGACCTGCTGGCACCCTTGAACCAGCCCGGCAGTGCCTGGCGCGAGAATGCGTTGGAAGTTCTGGCCTATGCCGATTATCGCGCCATGGACATGAAGTCGGCGCAGGCGAAATACGCGGCACTCGCCACAGATCCTGAAGCGCCGGACGCGCTGCGTGCCCGCGCCAAGGCGATGGCGGCCTTCCTGAAGGCGGGTGGTGCCGTCACCTATGGCACCGTGCCGCCGGAAGTGGTGGCACCAGCGCCTGGTGCAACAGGCCCTGTTCCGGCTGCGCCCGCAAAATGAGCATGAAGCCCCGCATCCTTCTGGTCCTGGCGGCCGCGAGCCTGCTCGCAGGTTGCAGCGTCACCGACGAGATCGGCAGCTGGTTTTCCTCCAGCGGCAAGAAATCCACCCTGCGTGGTGTGCGCATCCCCGTGATGTCGCTGGACGAAAGCCTCAAGCCCGATCCCACCATTGCCACGCTGCCTGTGGTGTTGCCCCCGCCCTATCGCAACACCGAATGGCCACAGCCGGGTGGCTATGCTGGCAACGCCATGTATCACCTGTCGGCGCCGGGACGGCTGCGCGAGGTGTGGCGTGAGAGTGCCGGCAAGGGCAGCGACATCGATTCCGATCTCACCTCCTCCCCGGTGGTCGGCGGCGGCATGATTTTCGCGCTGGATTCCGAAGCGCACATCTGGGTCTTCCGCGCCGCAAACGGCCAGGAAGTCTGGAACCGCCGCCTCGCTCCCAAGAATGGCACCGACATGCCGACGCTGTGGGGGTTGCTGGGCAAGGCCAATACCGTGGATCCGCCCCAGGGTATGGGCGGCGGCGTCGCGTATGACGACGGCAAGATATTTGTCACCTCGGGGTTTGGCGTGGTGATCTGCATGGACGCCAAGACCGGCAAGGACATCTGGCGCAAGGACCTGGGCATGCCCATCGTCAATGCCCCGGTGGTCAATGGCGGACGCATCTTCGTCTCCACCCATGACAATCATTTCTATGCCCTGGCAGAGGCCGATGGCCGCCAGCTGTGGGACCATCAGGGCATCACGGAAGCCGCCGGCATCCTGGCCTCGACCAATGCGGCGGTGTCCGGCGAAACGGTGATTGTGCCCTATACGTCGGGCGAGATCTTCGCGCTGCGGGTGCAGAACGGCCAGGTCGGCTGGAGCGATGTGCTGTCGCGCAGCGGCCATGTCACGGCGCTCTCGCAGCTTGACGATATCGCCGGGCGCCCGGTGATCGACCGCGGCGTGGTCTATGCCATCAGCCAGTCGGGCCTGATGGCCGCCTTCAGCCTGAACACCGGCGAGCGCATGTGGGCGCGCGATATTGGCGGCATCGAGACGCCCTGGGCCGCGGGTGATTTTGTCTACGTCCTGGACCTGAATGCGCGCCTGATCTGTCTGACACGCAAGGAAGGCAAGGTCCGCTGGATCCACCAGCTGCCGCAATATGAAAACCAGGAGAAGAAGCGCGATCCCATCCTGTGGGCCGGACCCGTGCTGGTGCAGGACAAGTTGATCGTCACTTCGTCCAACGGCTATGCCCAGGCGCTGTCGCCCTATGACGGCAAACTGGTGGGCCGGGTGGAAATTCCCGGCGCCACCACCATCGCGCCTATTGTCGCCGATGGTACCCTGTATCTCTATACCGCCGACGCTGAACTCGTCGCGCTTCGATAGGCATGTGCGATGCGGCTGAAGCTCGCCATCGTCGGCCGACCCAATGTGGGGAAGTCGCGTCTTTTTAACCGGCTGGCCGGGCGCACCGCCGCGATCGTTCATGACACGCCCGGCGTGACGCGCGATCGTCAGTCGGTGGATGCTGAATATGACGGGCTGAGCCTTACACTTATTGATACCGCCGGTTTTGAAGACGGTCTTCCCGGCAGCATTCCCAACCGCATGACCCAGCAGACCATAACGGCCATCGCGGAAGCCGAGGCGCTGCTTTTCGTGATCGACGCCCGCGCCGGCGTGACGGCGGGTGATGAGATCATTGCTGCCGCCCTGCACAAGGCCGGCAAGCCGGTAATCCTGGCCGCCAACAAGTGCGAGGGCCGCGTCGAGGTCATGGACGATGTCTATGGCCTGGGCTTTGGCGAGCCGCTGCGCATTTCCGCCGAACACAATCTGGGTATGGAAGACCTGGTGGCGGCGCTGGAGCCGCTGGCGAGCTCTGCCCCGGCGCCGGACGAAGAACAGGACAACGAAGACCTGGAAGAGGATTTCGAGGAGGATTTCAGCGAAGACGACGAGCCGTTGGAAGACGTGGTGGTCAATTACCTGGACCGGCCGCTGCGTCTGGCGCTGGTTGGGCGGCCCAATGTCGGCAAGTCGTCGCTGTTCAACCACCTCCTGGGCGAGGAACGCTCGCTGGTGGGGCCGGAAGCCGGACTGACGCGCGACTCCATCACCGCGCCGTGGAAAGCCGGCGATCGCGACGTGCTGCTGCATGACACCGCGGGCCTGCGCAAGAAGGCGCGGGTAGCGGGCGAAATCCTGGAAGAGATGTCGGTGGCTTCCACACTGGAAGCCATCCGCTTTGCGGACTGCGTCATCATCATGATCGACGCCAATGCGCCCTTCGAGAAGCAGGATTTGACCATCGCCGACCTGATCGCGCGCGAGGGCCGGGCAATCGTATTTGCCATCAACAAGTTCGACTTGCTGGAAAACAAGGCCGGCGCCATCAGCCGCATGCGCGAGAAGCTGGATCGGCTGCTGCCGCAGATCGCAGGCGCGCCACTGATCGCCACCAGCGCCCGCACCGGCGAAGGCATTGACCGGCTGGAAGGCGCCATCTTCGAGGCCGACCGGGCGTGGAACAGTCGCGTTTCAACATCCACGCTGAACCGTTTCTTGAAGGAAGCTTTGCAGCGCCACGCCACGCCGGCCATATCGGGCCGCCGGGTGCGCATCCGCTACATGACCCAGCGCAAGGCGCGACCGCCGTCTTTCACGCTGTTCGGCAACCAGCTGGACGCGCTGCCGGAAGCCTATCTGCGTTATCTGTCGAATGGGCTGCGGGAGAATTTCAACCTGAAAGGCACGCCGCTGCGCTTCAGCGTGCGAAATTCGAAGAATCCCTACGATCCAAAACGGTGATCGTCACTTCTTGAAGTGAATGATTGTTTCGTTGCTGTCCCAGGACGGACTCAGCATTTCCACCACCTTGTACGCCATGTCCTCCGGCGCCGGCAGCGTGTCCGGGTCTTCGCCGGGCATCGCCTTCTTGCGCATGGCGGTACGCATGGGACCGGGATTGATCAGGTTGACCTTGATGAGGCCGCCTTCGCATTCTGCGGCATAGGTGAGTGCCAGACTTTCCAGCGCGGCCTTGCTGACCGCATAGGCGCCCCAGAAGGGCGTGTGCTTCCTGGCAGCGCCGCTGGTGACAAACAGCACGCGGCCCGCATCAGACTGTTGCAGCAGCGGGTCCAGGGAACGCAGCAGGCGCCAGTTGGCGGTGAGGTTGACCTCCATCACTTCGGTAAAGGTCTTGGGCTCCATGTGGGTGACCGGCGTCAGCTGGCCCAGGACACCGGCATTGCCCATCAGCGCATCCAACCTGCCCCAACGCTCGTAGATCGAAGCGCCCAGCCGGTCGATGGCGTCGAAATCGCGCAGGTTCATCGGCACCAGAGTGGCCGTGCCGCCGACTTTTTGAATGGCGTCGTCGGTTTCTTCTAGTCCGCCCACGGTGCGCGCCACGCAGATCACATGCGCGCCCGCGGCGCCCAATGCGATGGCGGCGGCGCGGCCGATGCCGCGCGACGCGCCTGTAACCAATGCGATACGGCCAGACAGAGACTGGGTCATTTGTGTATGGTCGCATTTCCGAGGGAAATGCTCCGGGGCGCGATGCGCCCTTCCATCGATTTCGTCATGGGGAAAGTCCTAGGCCACGTCCGCCAGCAGCGAGAGCTGCCGCGTGCCGCCCGAAATATCGGTCAGCGAGATGGGGTAGTCGCCCGTGAAGCAGGCGTCGCAGAAGGCCGGCTTGGCGGCCAGACGCTCCGGCTTGCCCATGGCGCGATAGAGGCCGTTCATCGAGATGAAGGCCAGGCTGTCGGCTCCGATAAACTGGCGCATCTCTTCCACGTCCATCTTGTGGGCCAGGAGGTCATCGGTGTTGGGCGTGTCCACGCCATAGAAGCAACTGTGGGTAGTCGGCGGCGAGGAAACGCGGAAATGCACTTCCGCGGCGCCGGCATCGCGCACCATGGAGACGATCTTCTTGGAGGTGGTGCCGCGCACGATGGAATCGTCCACCAGGATCACCCGCTTGCCCTTGAGGGTGTCGCGGTTGGGATTGTGTTTCAGGCGCACGCCCAGATGGCGGATGGAATCCGTCGGCTCGATAAAGGTGCGACCGACATAGTGATTGCGGATGATGCCCAGCTCGAACGGAATCTGGGCTGCGTTGGCAAAGCCCAGCGCGGCAGGCACGCCGCTGTCGGGGACCGGGATCACCATGTCGGCAGTCACCGGGGATTCCTGCGCCAGCATGGCGCCGATATTCTTGCGGGCCTCGTACACGTTGCGCCCTTCCAGGGTGGAATCGGGGCGCGCGAAATAGATGTATTCGAACACGCAGAAACGGTGCTGCTGCGGCTTGAAGGGGAAATGGACATGGACGCCTTCCTTGTCCACCACGACCATCTCGCCCGGCTTGACGTCGCGCACATAACTGGCGCCGATGATGTCCAGGGCGCAGGTTTCCGACGCGAAGATATAGGCGCCGTCGAGCTGGCCCAGCACCAGCGGACGCACGCCGTTGGGATCGCGCACGCCGATCAGCTTCTTGGACGTCAGCGCCACCAGCGAATAGGCGCCTTCCACCTGGCACAGCGCATCGATCAGCTTGTCGACGATGCGGTGCTTGGCCGAGCGCGCCGCCAGATGGATGATGGTTTCGGTATCGGAGGTCGACTGGAAGATCGCGCCCTGCCCCACCAGCTCGGTGCGCAGGGTGTGGGCGTTGGTCAGGTTCCCGTTATGGGCGATGGAAAGCCCGCCGCCCGCCAGATCGGCGAACATGGGCTGGATGTTGGCAGCACGCGCGCCGCCCGACGTGGAATAGCGATTGTGGCCGATGGCGAAGCGGCCCTTGAGGTTGCGCGCGGCGGACGAATTGCGGCCGAACACATCGCCCACCAGGCCCATGTGCCGTTCGGCTGTGAAATGTCCATTCTCGAAGGTGACGATACCGCAGGCTTCCTGGCCGCGATGCTGCAGGGCATGCAGCCCCAGCACCGACAGAGCGCCGGCATCCGCATGATCGAAGATGCCGAAGACGCCGCATTCCTCATGCAGCGAGTCCGCGTCCCACAGGTGTTCCGATTCATCGATCATCGGTGGTTTCCGCCGGTTTCGATGAGTTTCTCTAACGCCTGGCGGTCGTCGGCGCCATAGGATTTCTTGGCCGTTGCCGTGGCCTTTGGCTGCACCGGTTCCCGCGTGGTTTTGGGGACACTGCCCGCTGCGCCATTGCGGCGTATCAGCTCTGCCATGGGGTCATGGCTGTCCGCAGGCGGAGGCGGGGCAACAGATGCCCGCTGGGGTTCCACCGGCGAGGGCGCCTGGCGGATCACCTCATGCTGGGGCACGAACAGCGTGTCCCGCGGCTGGTCGGGAATCACGCTCAGCAGCACTTCGGAGGTGGATTGCACCATGGGCAGCAGCCGCGCCTCTGTCACCCAGCGGGGCTGCTGGCGGATGGGCACGAAATAGGTAAAGGCCAGATAGCCCAGGCCGACCACGACCAGCCCGCGCACAATGCCGAAGGCGGCGCCGGCGGCGCGGTCCAGCGGGCCGATGGGGGAATGTTTCACGCTTTCGCTGAAGCGGTGGCTCATGAAGGCCAGCGGAATGAACACCGCCAGGAAAACGGCGGCATAGGCAAGCAGTGACGCCAGCCAGGCCTCGCTCACCAGGCTGCGGGTGAGCGGAATGATGTAGGGCCCGAAATAGAGGCAGCCGAACGCGGCGGCTACCCAGGCGAAAATAGTCAGGGTTTCCCACAGAAAGCCGCGCCAGATCGCGTAGCCGGCCGAGACCAGGATCACCAGGACGACCAGGCAGTCGAGGAAGGAAACCGACAGATTCATGATTCGAGTTTAGCACGTCGCGGCTTGGGTTCCGGGGCAAATCTCAAAAGGTCGGCGACGCTTGCGACTTCGGTTAATTCCAACCCGACATCGCCGGCGCGGGTGCCGGCGGGGACAAAGGCGTTCCTGAAGCCCAGCTTGGCGGCTTCCTTCAGCCGGGCTTCGGCCTGGGGCACGGGGCGGATGTCGCCGCTGAGCGAAATCTCGCCGAAAAACACCGTATCGCGCGGCAAGGGCTCACCACCGAAAGAGGAAACCAGCGCGGCAGCCGCCGCCAGATCGGCCGCGGGCTCGCCGATCTTCAAGCCGCCCGCGACGTTCAGATAGACATCGGAGGCCCCGATTCCAACCCCGGCGCGGGCGTCCAGCACGGCCAGGATCATGGCCAGCCGCCCGGTATCCCAGCCCACCACGGCGCGGCGCGGGGAACCGTAGGCGCAAGGGCTGACCAGCGCCTGGATCTCGCACAACAGGGGGCGGGTGCCTTCGAGGCCCGCAAAGACGGCGGTGCCGGGGGCGGCGGACTTGCGGTCGCCCAGGAACAGCGCCGACGGATTGGCGACTTCGGACAGGCCCTTGCCCGTCATCTCGAACACGCCGATTTCGTCGGTGGCGCCGAAGCGGTTCTTGGTGGCGCGCAGGACGCGGAAATGATGCCCGCGCTCGCCCTCGAAATAGAGCACAGCATCCACCAGATGCTCGACCGCCTTGGGTCCCGCGATCTGGCCATCTTTCGTCACATGCCCGACCAGCAGCAGTGCCGCGCCGGACGCCTTGGCATAACGCACCAGATCGAAGGATGCGGTGCGGACCTGGGCGATGGTGCCGGGGGCGGCATCGAGCGCGCCGGTCCACAAGGTCTGGATGGAATCAATGGCGACGATGCCGGGCGGCTTGCCCGCTTCCAGTGTGGCCAGAATGTCTTCGACGCAGGTGGCGGCGCCCAGCATCAGCGGCGCATCGGCCAGGTCCATGCGGGCGGCGCGCATGCGCACCTGCGCCATTGCTTCTTCGCCGGAGATGTAGATGGCGTGGCCGCCATTCTGGGCGTACTTGCCCAGCGCCTGAAGAATGATGGTGGACTTGCCGATGCCCGGATCGCCGCCGACCAGCAGCGCGGAACCGGGAACAAGGCCGCCGCCGGTGACACGGTCGAACTCGGCGATGCCGGTGGGACGGCGCTGGGGCGGCGCATCCTCGGTCTTCAGGTCTTCGAGGGTGATCTTGCGGCCTTTGGCCCTTCGGGTCGCTCCCGACCCGAGCGGCGGGGCGACGCCCTCCTCGACGATGGTGTTCCAGCCGCCGCAGGCCTCGCACTTGCCCGACCATTTGGCCGAGGTGGCGCCGCAGGACTGGCAGGCATAGCTGGTGGAGGACTTGGCCATCTATGGGGACACCGGCGGACAGGCGGGGTATAGCGGGCTTGTCGCCGGGTGGGGTTTACCGACTCCGGCAGGGCCATGTTCCAGCGATTTCAGCAACTTGCCGGGTAGTCGTTTTGATGAACGGCGGTTACCCCCCTCCCCCCGGGACGCGGACAAGGTGGGGACAGGGACGCCATGGCGTGATGTTGCAGCCCTGGGTCGGATGGTTGCGTGGAGCGGACAGGCAGAGCTGATGGAGGAATGCGCCATTCTCTATAGGTACAAAAAGAGAACAAAGATGGCAAGGACGTATGTGTTATGATGCTAAGTTCGGAGGGTTAAGTGTCTGGCTGGTTGCTAAAGCCGCAGGCTGAAGGGGTAGCGAATACCCTGTTGGGCATTGGATGTGCCGGGCTCTTCATCGACTTTGGAACTGTCTTATTTGGCGGCGGGTATGGAAGGTTCCATCACATCAGGCCATTCGACCATGTGGTGGTGCATGTTGCCTGCCGAGGATGCGCCAACAACGAATGGTACGTAAAGCCTTGGGTAGCAACGCTACACGATGTCGTACTTAGCATCACTTTCGTCTGCTTCTTTGCAGGACTGATTTTCTACAGGATCGTCAAGAACGCGCAGAAGAAGAGTGCGGCTATGACTGTTAAGCCTTCACCGCCATCTTAATTGGGCCCTCGGCGCGGCCGTGGATGAACTGCTCCACATATTCGTTGCCGCTGTGGTCAATGTCGGCGGTCGGGCCGGTCCAGATGATCTTGCCGCCATAGAGCATGGCGATCTTGTCGCTGATCTTGCGTGCGCTGGCCATGTCGTGGGTGATGGAGAGGGCGGTGGCTCCCACATCTTTGACGGTGGATACGATAAGATCGTTGATGACGTCGGCCATGATGGGGTCGAGGCCGGTGGTGGGTTCGTCGAAGAAGATGATTTCCGGATCGGCGGCGATGGCGCGCGCAAGTCCCACGCGCTTCTGCATGCCGCCCGACAGTTCCACCGGGAACAGGTCGCCGACATCGGCGGAAAGGCCCACCTTGGCCAGCTTCTGGATCGCGATCTCGCGGGCCTGCTTCTTCTTCATGCCGCGGCCCTGGATCAAGCCGAAGGCGACATTTTCCCAGACCGGCAGGCTGTCGAACAGCGCGCCGCCCTGGAACAGCATGCCGAACTTCTTCATCAGCCGGTCGCGGGCCGCGCCATTGATGTGGGTGACATCCTCGCCGTCCACCAGGATGGTGCCCTCGTCCGGGCGGATGATGCCCAGGATGCTCTTGATGGTCACCGATTTGCCGGTGCCCGAACCGCCGATGATCACCAGCGAGGAACGCGGCTCGACCACGAGATCCACGCCGTCCAGCACCACCTTGGAGCCGAAGCTCTTCCTGACGCCGCGCAGTTCAATCTTGGGAATGGAAGTGGGGGGTGTCATGTGGTGTGGAACAGAACAGCGGTGAGGATGAAGTCGGCGGCCAGGATCAGGATGGAAGACGACACCACCGCATTGGTGGTGGCATTGCCCACGCCCTGGGCGCCGCCCTTGGAATTGAAGCCATTGTAGCAGCCCATCAGCGCCACGATGAAGCCGAACACCGCCGCCTTGATAAGTCCCGACACGATGTCCTGGTGGGTGGCGAAGTCCACCGTGTTCTTGAGATAGGTGCCGCCGGTGAAGCCGAGATTCTGCGTCGCCACCAAATAGCCGCCATAGACGCCGATGGCATCGCCCACCGCCGTCAGGATCGGCATGGCGATCACCGCCGCCACCAGGCGCGGCACCACCAGATACTTGATGGGATTGGTGGCCAGGGTGGTCAAGGCGTCGATCTGCTCGGTCACTTTCATGGTGCCGATCTCGGCGGCGATGGCGGCGCCGACGCGCCCGGCCACCATGAGCCCCGCGATCACCGGACCCAGCTCGCGCGTGATGCCCAGCACCACGATCTGTGGCACGATGGCTTCGGCACCATAGCGGTTGCCGCCCAGGTAGATCTGCAGCGCCAGCACCGCGCCGATGCAAAGCGCTGTCAGGCCCACGACCGGCAGCGAGTAATAGCCGATGCTCATGAGTTGGCGCAGGACCAGGCCGCCATAGACCGGCGGGGCGAAAATGGCGGCAACCGAGCGGCCGGTGAAACTGGCCAGCCTGCCGATATGCGCCAGCACCGTCATCACGGCGTGGCCAATATATGCAAAGGGGTTCATGCTTTTTGTCTGTTGCCCCGGCTCACGCCGACGCTCCCTCTAAATACACGCGCGGCAGACGGTGCCCCAGCCGGGTGAGAATTTCGTATTCGTTGGTGCCGGCCGCCCTGGCGGCATCGCCGAGTGTGACGGTATCACCGATCAGCTCGACATCGTCGCCCACGCGCGGCGGCTCTGCCATGTCGGTCACGTCCAGCACCAGCACATCCATCGAGACGCGGCCCACGATGGGTGCGCGCACACCATGAATGGCGGCAAACCCGGAATTGGAGGCAGAACGGGGAATGCCGTCGGCATAGCCCAGCGCCACGGTGGCAAGCATGGTCGGCCTTTTCGCGCGGAAGGTTGCTGCGTAGCCAACGCTCGCACCGCTGTCAATTTGGCGCAATTGCAGCAGCTTTCCTGTCAGCGTGAATGCCGTCTGCATCAGGCTTTGCCCGCCAGGTTCTCCCTGATTGGAAGGTTGGGGATTCGCGCCATACAGGCCGATGCCCGGCCGCACCAGGTCGAAGTGATAGTCCGGCCCCAGCATGGCGCCATGGCTGGCGGCCAGGCTGGCTGGCGCGGCCGGCAGCATCGCGAGCGCCTGCTGGAAACGCGACAGTTGTTCGGCATTCATGTTGCTGGCGGCTTCGTCGCCGCACGCCAGGTGGCTCATCACCAGCACGATATTCAGCCCGGCAAGGCGGGTACGCGCCTGTGCCGCCAGGATGGCAAGCTCGTCGCCGGGCAGGCCCAGTCGACTCATGCCGGTATCGACATGCAGCACGGCGTCCAGCGTGATGCGGGCTGCGCCCCTTTCCGAGATTTTGGCGGCGGCGCTCCAGGCCGCGATCTCGGCCAGGCTGTTCAAGGCCGGCGTCAGGCGATGGGTGAGAAGCGCGGGCACCGCGTCGGGTTGGGCCCCATCCAGCACGAAGATGCGCGCCTGCGGCAGCAGCTTGCGCAGGCGCACGCCTTCTTCCAGCCGCGCCACGAAAAAGCTGTCACAACCCACGCCCGCCAGCGCCGGCGCGATCTGTGACGCGCCAAGCCCATAGGCATCGGCTTTCACAACCGCCGCTACCGAAGCGGGGCCCGTCATGCGCCGATAGGTGCGGTAATTGGCGGCGATGGCCCCCAGCCGCACGGTCAGGCGCGCGGCCTGGAAATCCTCTTCGGTCATGGGGGCAGGATGACGCGCGCGCGCCGTGGCGTCCATCGCTCACTGCCCCGTGAGGTCGCGATAGGCAGGCGTGACATGGGTGCAGGGCATCTGCTGCAGGATGGGGCAACCATTGAGGGCCGGATTCTGCCCGATCTGCAGGTCGCGCTGCTGGCGGTCGGCACCGGTGTTGAGGTCGAAAGCCTGCTGCGGCGCTTCTTTCAGGCGCGGCAACTGGCTGGGCGGCACCAGCACCAGATTGCCATTGGGCAGCCGCATGCCGCGCCAGGGCACACCGGCGCCGCCCTGCCCCAGGCAGACCCGGCGCTCGACCGTGGTCAGGTGTTCCCAGTTGCCGGCGCTGCAGGCCAGCGTGCGGCCCACCGCGCCCAGGATGTCGCCCGGCGCCACGGGCTGGTTGGTCTGGTAATCGGGCGGCGGCGGCGGCTTGGGAATGGGAAGCGGCGCCGACAGAATCATCGGGGGACGATCGCTGGCCACGTCGGGATTTGTGATGTGCATGGGCGGCGCGTCGCGGCCGGCCGTATTCAGCAGCAGGATGGTCTCGGTGATGGGCCGGGTGCGATCACTGAAGGGGCGGATGGAGATCACCACCCCGAAGATGATCAGCAGGTGCAGGATGACGACCAGCACCCAGGACACGGTGCGTTTGGCCGCCTCGCGCCGCTGGTCGGCGGGCGACAAAGCCCGGCCGGGGCGCAGGAAGGGGTGCGCCAGCACGGGGGTGTCGAGGGAAGAATCGAGCGTGATCGCCAAGAGTCCTAAATCCGTCCCAAACCATTCCCCGCTCGCCTCCACCATATAGAAGCGGGTGCAGGGACAAAACAGGGCCGAACGGGTCAGGAATGGCGGAAAACCGGCGAAAATGCTAACGCTATCGTCATGCATATCTACCTGATCAACCTGGGGCGTCGGCCGGACCGGCTGGCGGCCATGACGGCGCAGGCGCAAGGCATCGGGCTTGGCCTGGACCGGGTCGAGGCGGTGGATGCCCAGATCGCCGATATGCGCGCGATGGAGCGCTGGTTCGCAGCCGGTGGGCCGCTGGGCGAAATTCCGCGGGGCGACAAGGCCTGCCTGCTGTCGCATCGCGCGGCCTGGCAGATGTTCCTGGGTATCGGCGACGCCCATGCCGTGTTCCTGGAGGACGATGTGCGGCTGAGCGCAAGCGCGGGGGCGTTGCTGGTCAGCGACAACTGGATTCCGGCCGGTGTGGACGTGGTGAAGCTGGAGCATTACGGCCCGCCGGGGCAGCGGGTGCTGCTGTCGGACCTGCACGCGATAGGGGAAGATTTCCACATGGGCCGGATGCTGTCGCGGCACACCGGCGCGGCGGCGTACATCCTGTCGCGCGCGGCTGCGCAGACGCTGCTGGAGGAGACATGCTTCGACCTGCCGGTGGATCACCTGATCTTCAATCCCAACAATTCGCGCCTATTTGCAAAGCTGGCGCCCTGGCAGCTTATGCCGGCGATTGCGCGGCAGCAGGAATTTGTCGGCGAGAAGTCGGATATCGAGGGCACGCGGCTGGGCCTGCGCAAGTTCGGCTGGACCTATGCGCGGCGCGAGCTGGTGCGGTTCGCCTATGACCTGCGGCTGGTGCCGCAGCAGGTCGCGGCGCTGCTGAAGGGCGCGAAGTTCGTGGCGATGAAGACCGCCGACCCACGACCTTGAAAATCAGTGCGACGGCAGATTGCCTTCGTCGGCCAGGTTCGAGAAGCGGGTAAACTGGCCTTCGAACATCAGGTCGATGGAGCGGGTGGCGCCGTGGCGGTGCTTTTCCACCAGCACTTCGGCGCGGTTGGTGGCGCGTTCCAGCTTTTCCATCCACTTGGCATGATCGGGCGTGCCGGCGTCGGGCTCGCGCGACTTGAGGTAATATTCCTCGCGATAGACGAACATCACCACGTCGGCGTCCTGCTCGATGGAGCCGGATTCACGCAGGTCCGACAGCACAGGGCGCTTGTCGTCGCGGGCATCGACGCCACGCGAGAGCTGTGACAGGGCCAGCACGGGGACGTTCAATTCCTTGGCCAGGGTCTTGAGGCCCTTGGTCACTTCGGTGATTTCCTGCACGCGGTTTTCGTGGCGGCGCGCCGGCTCCACCAGTTGCAGATAGTCGATGATGATCAGGCCGATATTCTTTTCGCGCTTCATGCGCCGGGCGCGGGCGGCGATCTGGGCGATGGAGATGCCACCGCTGTCGTCGATGTAAAGCGGCAGGCTCGACAGCTCCTGCATGGTGAGAATGAATTTCTCCCATTCGCTTTCGGTGAAACGGCCGTTGCGGATCTTCCAGACTTCCAGCTCGGTCTGTTCGGACAGAATACGACCTGAAAGCTGCTGCGCCGCCATTTCCAGGGAGAAGAACAATACCGGGGCGCCGCTGGGAAATTCCGCGTTCGCCTCGATATCGCGCATGTATTGCTTGGCGGCGTGGAAGGCCATGTTGGTGCCCAGCGCCGTCTTGCCCATGCCGGGACGCCCGGCCAGGATCAGCAGGTCGGACGGCTGCAGCCCGCCCAGCAGATTGTCCACATCCGTGAAGCCGCTGGTGACGCCGCTGATGCGCCCGCCCCGTGCCGCGGCGCGTTCGGCGCCTTCCACCGTGCGCCGCAGCGCCTCGTGGAAATCCAGCGCGCCTTCGCCATACTTGTTGGTCTCGGCAACGGCATAAAGCGCCTTTTCGGCTTCGGCGATCTGGTCTTTCGAGGTTTTTTCGGTGGGGGCGTCATAGGCCGCGTTGACGATATCCTCGCCGATGCGGATCAGGCTGCGCCGCACATAATGGTCGGACAGGATGTTGGCGAAGTCGCGGACATTGGGAATGGCCGGGGCGGCGGCGCGCAGGCCTTCGAAATAGGCCTGGCCGCCCACTTCCAGCACGCCGGGATCGGCCTTCATCGTGGAATGCAGGGTCAGCGGCGTCACCACCATGCCGCCGCGCTCGATCATCTGCGACATGGTTTCGAAGATGCGGCCATGCAGCGGATCGTAGAAATGCTCCGGCTTGACCAGCGCACTGGCGCGTTCCATGGCGCGGTTGTCCACCAGGATCGCGCCGAGCAGCGCCTGCTCGACTTCGATATCGTAGGGGACGTGGCGGTAGGCTTCCTGTTCCATGGCTCTTTGCTCAGCGGGCGAGCAATCAACCGAGAGACGCGAGTGCGGGCAAGCAGATTGGCTATCCGCTCACAGGCGCGACGCGGCCGTGTGCGGAGCATATCAAGCCCTAGTGGGCCGCCACAAAATGCCAACTATTCCGCGGCAATTCCCGCCACGTGGAAGGCGTCCAGGTCCCGGCGCGCACGCTGAACGCGAACCGATTCG
Organism: uncultured Hyphomicrobiales bacterium; assembly: GCA_966211925.1. Lineage (GTDB taxonomy): Bacteria > Pseudomonadota > Alphaproteobacteria > Micropepsales > Micropepsaceae > Rhizomicrobium. The sequence goes on from CBIHOI010000008.1 coordinate 57,163, forward strand.
ATCAGGGCGAAATCCTGCGCGTAGAGCCGGGCGATGCGGCGGCGCTGGGCCGGGTTCAGCAACAACTCGACGCGGCGGCTGCGGTTCAGCCAGGGCAGCGGCCCGACGCCATGGGGCGCCAGCCAGGCGGCCAGCGCGGCATCGTCCTCGCCATACAGGAACAGGTTGCGCACCAGCGGTTCGTCGCCGTCGCAGACGAACCAGCTTTGCGGGCGCATCACGAAATCCAGGTCGAGCGGTTCCCGGTCTTCCAGGAAGGCGAGATAATCGTCCACCGTCACGACATGGGCTGTCTGGCGGGCGAAGACATTGCTGAGGCGGCAGGAGGGCGTGCCGCCCGCCCGCACAAAGGCATAGGCGCTGGCAAAGCGGTCGAAGGGATCGCGCAACACTGCGAAGCTCTGGGCGCGGGCCCACAGTTTGGGATGCACAGCGCGATAGTAGCGGGCACTGTGATGATGGGTGCAGCTTTCGCCGTACAGCGCGCGGCTGATGGAGGTTCCCGCTGCGCGCGGCACATGGACGAAAATCAGGTTGCGTTCCGCCATCCGGGCCGGAACCCGCCACCAGAAAGCCCGCATGGCCGCCGGGACGATCCGGCAGGCCTGGTCGTAGATGTCTTCCTCGTAATAGGCCCCGAACAGCCAGCGATTTACCGTCTTTGGATCGGGCCGGCCGGGCCAGGTGGCCAGAATTCCATTACCGACGGATGACATGGCTGCAGGCCTGTAGGGTCATCCTATGGCTAGCGGGTTTGTATCGGCGCAATCTCTGCGGCGGGTTCGTCCAAGTGTCGCAATTTTTCGCAAGGGCGCGTGTGACACGAAGCGAGATGAAAGACAGACTTTGTAATGTGAGTTACGAAAACTATGTAACCAGCGTTCATTACATTTGTTGCAGTCTCGGCGAATGCTCGGCAATCGCGTGAATGCGTTTCATGTCGGCGACAAACTGTTTCCAGGCGAATGCCTTGTCCTCCTGCGGCATGCGAAGCAGGAAAGACGGATGAACCGTGATGAAGCCGGGGCGCCCATCCAGTTCGATCGGGCCGCGATTGGCGCCGACAGCCATGGGCTTTCCGGACAAAGCCAGGGCGGCGGTGGCACCCAGCGCGACCACGAGGCCGGGTTTTACAAGATCAAGCTCCTTTTCCAGCCACCAGCGATAATGCTTCACCTCGCCCGCCGTTGGCGTGCTGTGGATGCGGCGCTTGCCGCGGCGTTCGAACTTGAAATGCTTGACGGCGTTGGTGACATACACCGCGTGGCGATCAATGCCCGCCTCTTCCATGGCCTTGTTCAAAAGCTGTCCGGCGGGCCCGACGAACGGCCTGCCCGCGATATCTTCCTGATCGCCCGGCTGTTCGCCGACAAATGCGATGGCGGGCTCCAGCGGCCCCTCCCCCAATACCGCGCGGGTGCCGCCTTTCACCATCGGCTCGGCAGCGGCAATCAGACGATTGAGTGCCGCCAGCGACCTGGGCGCCGCATCGGACATGGCGGCAACAGCCTTTTGCGGATCGCGTTTGCGGGGCATAGCCTGCTCCTGCTCCATCATCTGCCTAACGCGCGAGGGCGCGGATCGGATCAGGCCGGGAATGGCTGCGGCCTCGGGCAGGTTCTTCCAGTATTTCTTGGCCATGTGCCCGCGCATGACGTCCGGATTGAGCCGCGCGGGATTGAAGGTGGCTTCGTAATAGCTGCGCCATCCCGTCTCGAAGGCGTCGTCCGCCGGCGCGTCGGCCTTCACAGCCGGCGGGCCGATGGTGAGGATGGTGCGATCCCAGTGGAGCGATCCGACCGGCGTCAGGATCGACCAGCGCATGCCGCGAAACCGGTCCACGAAGAACTGGGCTGTCGCCTCGACAATGAAATGCTCCGGCTCAAACCAGGCGATGAAATACTCGTCGCCGGTTTGCGCTTTGCGAAAGCGGACAAAGGCATGCATCTTGTGCAGGTCGCGGCGGACAGACTTTTCCATGCCATGCAGGCGATGGATCAGGGGATCACTGGCGATGTCGGGCAGCGCACGCTCGCCGTGACGCATGCGCCAGACCAGCTGATACAGCAGCGAATAGCGTTCGGGATCCCTGTGGCAGACCAGGAGGGCGATCTTCTGCGCGATGGCGCGCGGCAGGGTGACCGGGGCGCCGTCGTCCCTGCATTCGGCCGCGAACAGGGAGGGCGCGGTATCCCAGACCACCTCATGCGGACGGGCCCCGTCAGCGATGAGGCTGCGCAGCGCGGCGCGGAACCCGTCAAGGTCAGCGCCCGGGTTCAGATTTACCCGCCTCACGCAAACAGACTCATCTGCCGTGCGGGCACCAGCCGCGCCCGCAGGTCGGCGCGATCGGTCAGTCGCAGGGGGCTGTGATCGGCCGCGATGAGGAAGGGAGTCGCGCGTTTGATGCCCGGTGACAACCGGCCGATATCGGTCAGGCGCAGGCTGGTGTGGCGCCGGGTCGCGATAATGCGGTCCACCGCGCGCGTGCCAAGGCCGGGGACCCTGAGCAGCATCTCGCGGCCAGCCTTGTTCACATCCACCGGGAACAGGGCGCGGTTTTTCAATGCCCAGGCCAGCTTGGGATCGATTTCAAGATCGAGCATGCCGTCCGTGCCGCCGGCCGCGATCTCAGGCACGGAAAAACCGTAATAGCGCAGCAGCCAGTCGGCCTGGTACAGCCGGTTCTCGCGTTGCAGCGGCGGCGGCTTGGCCGACAGCAGCGCGCTGGCCTCGGGGATCGGGCTGAAGGCGGAATAATAGACCCGCCGCAAGGCATAGCGGCTGTACATCGTGGCGCTGGAGGTGAGGACCGTTTCGTCGCTGGCGTCATCGGCGCCCACGATCACCTGGGTGGACTGTCCGGCCGGCGAAAACCGGCGGCGTTCCTCCTTCGCCTCGGCAATGCGCTGGGTCATCTGGCCCATGGCGGTGGCAATGGTGGCGCTGTCCTTTTCCGGCGCCAGAGCCTTGAGGCTTTCCGGCTTGGGCAATTCCAGGTTGATGGACATGCGGTCGGCGAACAGCCCGGCCTGCTCGATCAGCCAGGGGCTGGCTTCAGGAATGGACTTCAAATGGATGTAGCCGGCGAAGTGCTGGGCCCGCAGATTCTTCGCCACGCGCATCATCTGTTCCATGGTGTAATCGGGCGACTTGATGATGCCCGACGACAGGAAAAGACCTTCGATGTAATTGCGCTTGTAGAATTCCAGCGTGAGGGTCACGACCTCGTCCACGCTGAAGCGTGCGCGCGCCACATTGGAGGACCGCCTATTGATGCAGTAGGCGCAGTCGAACAGGCAGTAATTGGTCAGCAATATCTTCAGCAGCGACACGCAGCGCCCATCGGGCGTGTAGGCGTGACAGATGCCGGCGCCGGTGGTCGAGCCGATGCCATCCCTGGATGCCTTGCGACCCTTGCTGCCGGATGACGCACACGAGGCATCGTATTTGGCAGCGTCGGCGAGAATGCACAGTTTCTTGTTCAGCAATTCATCCATATGTTCACGTTATGTTCACGGTGGTATTTGTGCAAGCGGATTAGAAGGTTCCATGCTTCACCCGCTCGACCGTCCGGTATGGAACGCTTTGACCTCGCGCCAGTCGGGGTTGGCGCGGGGCGACACACGCGCGCTACGCTTTGATGCCAATTACGCGCTGTTTGCCGCGGCCGCCGATGCCAGCGCGGATGCATTGGCCGCATTGGCGGCGCTGGTGCCAGCCGATGGCGTTGTCGGGCTGGTGGAAGCGCGAACCGTGTCGCTGCCCGCGGGATTGTCGGTGAAAGACGCGATCTGCAACCAGATGATCGCGGAGCGCATCGCGCCGGCCGAACCGAAATTCGCCGTGACGGCGCTGGGCGACGCAGATGCACAAGAGATGCTGGCGCTTGCGACCCTGACCCAGCCAGGCCCGTTTTTCCGCAAGACCCACACATTGGGCGCGTTTATTGGCGTGAAAGAGGGCGGCAAGCTGGTGGCGATGGCGGGCGAACGGATGAAGCCGGATGGCTTCACGGAAGTGAGCGGGGTCTGCACCCATCCCGATCATCGCGGCAAGGGATATGCCGGCGGGTTGATGGGCATTGTGGCGCAAAAAATCCTGATGCGCGGTGAAATTCCGTTCCTGCACGTCTATGCCGACAATGCGGGCGCCATCGCGCTTTACGAAACGCTGGGGTTTCGGTTCCGCGCCGCGATGCACTTCACACTTGTCAGTCGTAATCCGTTTCCCTGAACGGCGGCAGCGCCTCAGCGCGCGCCGACAGCGCCACCAGCTTCGGAAAACCGTCCGCCGGCACCAGATCGGCGATGACGTGACGGGTGAAGCGCCAGGCAACGGCCGTTGTAATTTCCGGCTGCAAGGCTGGGCCGCCCGTAAACCAGTCATCCGGCATTTCGCGCTCCAGCGCGCCATAGGCGGTCAGCAACTGGCCGCGCACGCGCTCCAGCCAGGGTTCGTGCTGTTTTTCGGCCGGGCGCAAATTGCGCTCATAGACGATCGAGACCGTCTTTTCGCAGGCCGCCAGCGCAAGACCGATCTGGCGCAGCGCGCGGGTGTGATCAGCGGGCATCAGGTTGGCGCCGCCCAGGTGGGCGATGTGTTCCAGGATCAGGCTGGAGTCCATCAGGACGGTGCCGTCATCTGTCACCAGGGTGGGCGCTTTGACCACCGGATTGACGGCAGCGAACTGGTTGAACTGGCGAAACACCGAGACGGATTTGTGGTCGAACTTCAGGCCCAGCACCTTCAGCGACACCGCCACGCGGCGCACATAGGGCGAATCCAGCATTCCGATCAGCTGCATGACAACCCCCTCAAAATCCGGGCGTGATGGTCGCGGGCAAGTCGCGGATTGACAATATCGCGTCCCGCATGGCGGCTATGCCCCGGTGCGCCCCGCGCGAGGCGCCGCTTATTCGAGTTCGGCCATGATGGCCTGAGCCGCAGCGGGGTTCTTTTCCTTCGCGCCGCTGATCACAAAGAGGAATACGTCGCGCGTCTTCTTGGGCAGGGCCGGCGCCAGCAGCTTCATGTCCTTGGGCGCGCCGCCCTGCTCCCATTCGCGCGCGCGTTCCGCCCATTTGCGGATCGCGGGTCTGGAATAGCCCAGCTTTTCCGTGTCCTGGGTGCCCATGGCGCGGACATAGACGAAATCCGCCGTCACATCGGCAATCACGGGAAAATCACTGTCGGCACCAGTGATGACGGCGATGCCGTGATCGCGGCACATTTGGACAAATGCCTTGTCCTTGAAACTGTCGTGGCGCACCTCCACGGCATGACGGATGGCCTTGCCGCCGACCTTTCCGGGCAGCAATTTCAAAAACGCCTCGAAGTCGGCAGCGTCGAATTTCTTGGTGGCCATGAACTGCCAGTTCACCGGCCCCAGTTTGTCTTTCAGTTCGGTGACGCCGCTGTCGAAAAAACGCTTGATGCTGTCGCCGGCCTCGGCCAGTACCCGGCGATTGGTGGCGAAGCGCGGGCCTTTCAGGGTGAAGACAAACCCCTCGGGGGTCTGCGCGTGCCAGTTGCGAAAGCTTTCCGGCTTCTGCGAGCCGTAATAGGTGCCATTGACCTCGATCGCTGTCAGATGTGTGCTGGCATATTCCAGCTCGCGCTTTTGCGGCAGGCCCTTGGGATAGAAATTGTCGCGCCAGGGTTCAAAGACCCAGCCGCCCACGCCGAGGTAAATGCTCATGCGCCAATCAACGCATGAGCACTCGCCGGTCGCAAGGCCAATTCTTCACAAGACTAGTTCTTCAATGGTCCGTTGAAAGCCCAGATCACGCCGAACGGATCCTTGGCCTGGCCATAGCGGTCGCCCCAGAACATGTTTTCGGGCTTCATCAGCGGCGTGCAGCCGGCCGCCACGGCACGGTCGAACCAGGCGTCGGCATCGTCCACCTTGAGCATGATGTTGAACCCGGAAACCGGCACCACCGCATGGCCATGCTCGGGATAGAAGTCGCTCACCATCACCGACGAGCCGTTGATATAGAGATGTCCATGCATGGTGCGCCCCTTCTCGTCGGGCGGCATCAGGGCGGCGACTTCGCCGGCGAAGGCCTTCTGGTAGAATTCGACCGCCTTGACCGCGCCATCGATGGACAGGTAGGCGACGGCGCCGCCCTTGACGGGAGGATTGGAATATTCAGCCATGGATATCTCCTGTGGTTATGCCTGAAAGACGCATGACACCGCTCTCGTCCGACACCGGCGAAGAAATTATTCCGCTTCTTGCATAAGCCTGTCCAGATGCTGGCGGATATGGGCGGCTTGCGCCGGGGTATCGGCCAGGGCGATGGCGCGGTCAAAAGCGGTCCGCGCCTCGGTGTTACGCCCCAATTGCAACAGGAATGCACCGCGCGCACCGAAAAAATGGAAATAGCCTGACAAGCGCTCCTCGAGTGGCGCGATCATGTCCAGCGCGGCCTGCGGACCATGCAGCTTGGCCACCGCCACGGCACGGTTCAACGTGATCACGGGAGAAGGTTGCATCCGCTCCAGCGCCAGATAGAGACCATCGATGGCGGCCCAGTCGGTGTCCGCCGCAGTGATCGCGCGCGCATGGATACCGGCAATCGCCGCCTGCACCTGGTAGGGGCCTGGCCGATTGTGACGCATCGCCTTGTCGATCAGCGCCAGGCCTTCACGGATGGCATTGGGATCCCACCGCGAACGGTCCTGGTTCTCCAGCAGCACGGCTTCGCCATTGGCATCGAACCGCGCGGCCAGCCGCGCCTGTTGCAGCAGCATCAGCGCGGTCAGGCCCATGATTTCCGGCTCGGTCTGGAACAGGCGCAGCAGCAACCGCGCCAGACGAATGGCTTCATCGCACAAGAGCGCACGAACAGGGTCACTGCCGGCGCTGTACCCTTCATTGAACAGCAGATAGATCATGGCGGCGACCGCACCCAGCCGTTCGGCGCGGTCTGCCGGCCCCGGCGCCTCAAAAGGCACACCAGCCCCTTCTTTATTCCTCAAGGCGATGCGCTGCTTGGCGCGGGTGATGCGCTGTTCCATCGCCGCATCGCTGACCAGAAAGGCGCGCGCGATCTGGCTGACGGTCAGGCCGGAGACGATGCGCAGCGCCAGGGCGATCTGCTGGGTCGCCGGCAAATCCGGATGGCAACAGATGAACAGCAGCCGCAGCACATCATCGCGATACTGCGATCCGTCGAGCCGTTCAGCCATCGGACTCTCGACATCATCCAGGTCGGAGATCACATCGTCCGGCGGCAGCGCCGTGTTGCGCGCCTCCTTTCGCACGCCATCCAGTGCCGCATTGCGTCCGACCAGGATGAGCCAGGCGGTGGGATCGCGCGGCGGCCCGTTTTCGGGCCAGTTCTTCAGGGCGCGCAGGCAGGCTTCCTGGAACGCCTCCTCCGCGCGGTCCATGTCGCGGAAATAACGCAGCAGCGCGCCCACGGCCTGGGGCCGGGCGGCGGTCAAGGCGCCGTGGATCCAAACCAGATCCGTCATCAGTACATCTTCAGCATCTGGGTGGGGGCGTCGGGCCGGGCTTCGGGCACATACAGCGCGATGGGACGGATTTCATAGACGCTGGTGGGGTTGGCTTCTGACAGTTGCCGCGCCACATCCAGCGCCCCTTCCAGATCGGGCACGTCGATCACATAGAAACCGAGCAACTGTTCCTTGGTCTCGGCAAAGGGACCATCGATCACCAGGCCGGGACCGCGCACCGTGGTGGCGGCCGTGGTGGGCAGCAATCGCAGGGATGGACCCAGCTTGCCTTCCTTCACCAGCTTCTCATGCACGACCGAAAGACGCGCCATGACGGCGTCGTCTTCCTCCCGGCTCCAGGACCAGACGACGTCCTCCTTGTTGTAGCACAGCAGGGTGTAAAGCATGGCGCACCTTTGGATTGTTCGAAGGACGCGAAAGTATGCACCGCGCCGACATCGCATCCAGAAAATAAATCGCGAAGTTCCTGTCGGATTTGTCCCAATTCCGCCGTCCTTGGGTCAGACCTTGGCAAAAACAGAGGAAATCATGGCGCACGAAATGTCCTTTACTCGCCTGATCGACGCCCCGGCGGAGACGCTGTTCCGCCTGTGGACCGATCCCAGCCGCATGGGCGAATGGTTCTGTCCCAAGCCCTGGACCGTCACCGATGTGACGCTGGACGTGCGCCCCGGCGGCGCCTGCAGCATGACCATGAAGGGTCCGGCCGGCGAGATCGTGCCCAACCCTGGGCAGTATCTGGAGATTGTGCCGAACCGGAAGATCGTTTTCAGCGACGCCTTCACCGGCGACTGGCACACCAAGGACGGTGCGCCGTTCATGGTTGGCATCGTGGAATTCGAACCGGAAGGCGACAAGACCCGCTACACCTGCACCGTACGTCATTGGAGCGATGACAGCCGCGCCCAGCACGAACGGATGGGCTTTTATACCGGCTGGGGCATCGTCGCCGACCAGCTTGAAGCGCTTGCGAAGACGATCTGAGGAGAATGCCATGACCATCAAGAGCATCACACCCTTCCTTTGGTTCGACACCCAGGCCGGGGACGCGGCGGATTACTATGTTTCGCTGTTTCCGGGCTCGCGCATCATCCAGACGTCACGCTATGGCGACTTCATGCCGGACAAGGCCGGCCAGGTGATGGTGGCGGATCTGGAACTGGCCGGGCAGCGCCTGACCTTCATGAATGGCGGCCCCCATTACAAGCTGGACGCGGCCTTTTCGCTGTCCGTGGCCTGCGAGGACCAGGCCGAGATCGACCGGCTGTGGGAGGCGCTGAACCACACGCCCAACGCCTGCGGCTGGACGACCGACAAGTTCGGCGTGGTGTGGCAAATCAATTATGCCGGCCTGCCGGAACTCATGCGCGACCAGCAGCACACCAACAAGGTGATGGCGGCGATGATGAGCATGATCAAGATCGACATCCAGAAACTGAAGGACGCCGCGGCATGATCACCGGCCGAACAGCCTGGCATATTCGTCGGGCTTGAAGCCCACCGTCAGCTTGCCCTTTGCCTCCAGCACCGGTCGCTTGATCATGGACGGCTGCGCCAGCATCAGGGCGATGGCCTTCTTTTCCGTCAGGCCTTCCCTGTCGGAATCCGGAAGCTTCTTGAAGGTGGTACCGGCACGGTTCAGCAAAACCTCCCAGCCCACCTGCTTTGCCCAGCCTTCCAGAATGGCTTTCTCGATGCCGGCTTTCTTGTAATCGTGAAAGGTGTGGGCAACCTTGTGTGCGTCCAGCCAGGTGCGCGCCTTCTTCATCGTGTCGCAGTTGGGGATTCCGTAAATCGTCGTCATGCCGCGTCTCCAAGTTCAAACGCAGATACTGGGAGGCGTGGCGCCGCGCAAGGCGTAAGCTTGCGCCATGACACAGGACTGGAAGCGCGTTGCCGCCGATCTGGACCAACAGGGCTGGGCCATACTGCCCGGCCTGCTGACGGCAGCGCAATGCTTTGCCACCGCAGCACTATATGAGAGCGACGAGGCGTTCCGAAGCCGGGTGGTGATGGCCCGGCATGGCTTCGGCAGGGGCGAGTACAAGTATTTCCGCTATCCCCTGCCGCCGCTGGTGGCGCGGCTGCGCGCCGGGCTCTATCCGCATCTCGCAACCATTGCCAATGGCTGGCAGAAAAGGCTGGGACACGAAGCCCGCTTTCCAGATATCCACGCCGAGTATCTCGACCGCTGCCATGCCGCAGGGCAAATGCGGCCGACGCCACTGCTGCTGCGGTATGGGCCCGGCGATTACAACTGCCTTCACCAGGATCTTTACGGCGAAGAGTTGTTTCCGCTGCAGGTGGCGGCCCTGCTGTCGGCGCCAGGCCGCGATTTCACGGGCGGGGAATTTGTGCTGACGGAACAGCGCCCGCGCATGCAATCGCGTGTCATGGTGGTGCCGCTGGATTTGGGCGATGCCGTGGTCTTCGCCGTCAATCAGCGGCCGGTAAAGGGTGCGCGCGGCGATTATCGGGTAACGCTGCGCCATGGCGTCAGCCGGCTGCAGTGCGGCCAACGCCATACGCTTGGCATTATCTTTCATGACGCGACGTGATTATTTCCCGCCGACATCGACCGGGGCCGGATCATTCGGGCTCAGCCACTTGTAGGTGAAGCCCGCGATTGCCGCGCCGACGATCGGCGCAAGCCAGAACAGCCACAACTGCTCCAGCGCCCAGCCGCCCGCAAACAAGGCGGGCGCGGTGGAGCGGGCCGGGTTGACGCTGGTGTTGGTGACCGGGATCGAGATCAAGTGGATCAGCACCAGGCACAGGCCGATGGCGATGGGTGCAAAACCGACAGGCGCCCGGCCATGAGTCGAGCCCAGGATCACGAACAGGAAGGCGAAGGTCATCACCACTTCGCAGACCAGCGCCGCGGTCAGGGAATAGCCGCCCGGCGAATGCTCGCCATAGCCATTGCTGGCGAACCCGGCATGGACATCGAAGCCGGCATGGCCCGAGGCAATGAGATAAAGAATGCCTGCCCCCACAATGCCGCCCGCCACCTGCGCAATGACATAGCCGGGCAGGTCGCGCGCCGGGAACCGGCCGCCCGCCCACAGCCCAACAGACACGGCGGGATTGAGATGGCAGCCTGAGACATGACCGATGGCGAAGGCCATGGTCAGGACAGTCAGGCCGAAGGCCAGCGACACGCCGACAAAGCCGATGCCCAACGCCGGAAAGGCGGCCGCCAGGACTGCCGATCCGCATCCGCCCAGGACGAGCCAGGCCGTTCCGATGAATTCTGCTGCCAGTTTGCGGGTCATTGCCGCGCCTCCCCTTTTGAGTCCACCCCGCGATCAGGCTAGGCCCGCAATCATGCAGAGTCGATCCAGCCTCATTGCGCCGTCACGAACTTTACATTATGTAAACTTCACATCCCAGGACTTTACACAGTGTCAAATGACGCGGCGACCAGACAGAAAATACTCGATGCTGCAATGACTTGTGCACTTCGCGGCGACCTGACCATGGGCGATGTCGCCGCGTGGACAGGTCTGTCCCGCCAAACGGTCTACCTCCATTTCGGCAACCGCGGTGCCTTGCTGGCGGCGCTGCTGGAACACCTGGAGGGGCCGTCGGAGGATCCGGTGGCCGCGCCAAGCGCACGGGCCGCGGTGGCCGCCATGGTCGCGCGCCACGCCGGGAGCTTTGGCCGGCTGTATCCGGTGGCGAGCCTGATGGCGGGCTTTGCGCCATGGCAGCGCTGGGAAGACCGCCGGCTGGAGGATTGCCGCCTCCTGGCCGGCCGCTTCCAGGCGGAAGGCGCGCTGGCGCCGCACCTGTCGGTCGAAGCCGCCGCCGACCTGCTCTGGACCCTCACGTCGCTGGCGACATGGCGCGACCTGGTGATCGGGCGCGGCTGGAGCGCCGGCCGCTATCGCAGCCACGTCACCTTCCTGGCCACCGGCGCGCTGACCAAGTGACGCCTAGAATAACGCCGCCGCCAGGTTGATCATGGTGGCCAGGATGGCGGTGTTGAATCCGAACGCCACGATGGAATGCAGCGTGCCGACCCGGCGCATCTGGCGCGACTTGAAGACAATGTCCGCCGTCTGCGAGGTGGCACCGATCACGATCGCGAAATGCAGGAAGTCCCAATAGTCGGGCTCCTCCTCGCCATAGCCGAAATCCAGGCCCCGCTGGTGATCGGCGCTTTGGGCCTCGGCCAGGAAATAGACATGGGCATAGTGCATGGCGAACACCACCTGCACGAACAGCCAGGACAGCACCACCGTGCCAGCCGCCAGCGCCACCCGATAACCGCCGTCATGTCCCCTGGCCTGCGACAGCTCCGCCACCAGCGCGCCGATGCTGGCCACCGCCGCCAACACCGTCAGCAGCAGCATCACGTGTCGGCCCTCGTCATGGGCAATGGCGCGGCGCTTCATGCAATGGGCGTCGGCGCCGGACATGTAGAAAAACGCCAGTGCCAGAAACAGAAGCACACCGCCGTTCCAGCCAATCAGGCCGCGCGTGATGGCGCGCTCGCCAAAAGGCGCGGTTGCAAAGAACAGCGCCACGCCGAACGCGATGGCGGTGAGAAGATGCGGTCGCCGCAGCAGCGGCCGCACACATTTCTGGATGACCCTGGCTGGCATCCCGTCCCCCCTTCGGAATCGGGGGTGATGCTACGCCTCCCGCGCTTGCCGCAGGGGCGCAGCGCGTGAAACTTTTGTCATTCAGTCGGCGCAGGATTCCAGCATGCACCGCATGTGGCCGGGTCCATCAACCGTGTCCGGATCGGGCGCTGGGGGCGGCGGCAACAGCGACGCTTTCACATCCGATCCCCGCGCCAGGGTCAGGTGCACCGGGCAGCGCTCGGCGATTTCCATCAGCCTCGCCCGCTGGACGTCATCGAGAGCGCCTTCCAAAGTGATATCCAGCGCGAAGTTGTCGCGCGCATTCAGCCCGTCGCGGCTGTGCCGCACGGCTGCACGCACCTTGTTCAGCGGCCAGCCCTTGCGATCTGCATAAAGCCGTATGGTCATGGTGGTACAGGCGCCCAGCGCCGAGGCCAGCAGGTTATAGGGATTGGGTCCGCCGCCCAGACCACCGACGGCCACGGGCTCGTCGATCAGAAAGGCCGCATCACCCACCCGCGCCTCGACCTGGTATTTTCCCAGTCCCGTTTCGGCGACAAGAACGGTTTCACTGTCGGCGGCCATGGTGGCATCCCGGATATGTTGCACCCCATTCTAAGCGCCATCCCGCCGCAAATGCATGGCACCCTTGTCATCGGTGCGGCCATGCGCGCCTTGCATTGCCCGCCGGGCAGGACAAAATTCACACCATGTCCAGTGTAACTTCAGACTTGAGCTGGCGGCCCTTTTCGCGGCTGGCCAATCCGCGCGAGGCCGTGCGCCAATTCACCCCGAACTGGTTCGCCGTCACCATGGGGACAGGTGTGCTGGCCATCGCGCTGGCACTGGTGCCGGGCGCCGCCCCGCTGCTGAAAAGCATCGGGCGTGGCCTGTGGCTGTTCAATATCGGGCTCTTCAGCCTGTTCACGCTGATGTACGCCGCACGATGGATATTCTTTTTCCATGGCGCGCGCCGCATCTTCGGCCATTCCGTGGTCTCGATGTTCTTCGGCTGCATCCCGATGGGATTGGCCACCATCATAAACGGCATCGTGATCTATGCCTTCCCCGACGAAACGGCGGTGCGGATCGCCGAGGTGCTGTGGTGGGGCGATGCCGCCATGGCGATCGTGTGCGGCATCGCCATTCCCTTCATGATGTTCACACGCCAGGCCCACGCCATCGACCAGATGACGGCGGTTTGGCTGCTGCCGGTGGTGGCCGCGGAAGTTGCGGCGGCCAGCGGCGGCTTGCTGGCGCCCCATGTTGCCCCCGCCGCACAGCTCACCATGCTGGTGATGAGCTATATTCTGTGGTCGCTGTCGGTGCCGCTGGCGATGAGTATTCTGACAATCCTTGTTTTGCGCATGGCAATCCACAAGCTGCCCCATGCAAGCATGGCGGCCTCGAGCTGGTTGTCACTGGGGCCCATCGGCACCGGCGCGCTGGCAATGCTGCTGATGGGGAGCGCCGCGCCTTCCATCTTCGCAGCCAACGGGTTGGCCGAAGTGGGACTGGTGGCGCACGGCATCGGCGTGATCGGCGGGCTGCTGTTATGGGCCTTCGGACTGTGGTGGATGGCCAGCGCCATCCTGATCACCCTGCGTTATCTGCGAGAGGGCCTGCCGTTCAACCTGGGCTGGTGGGGTTACACATTCCCGCTGGGCGTTTATGCGCTGGCGACCCTGCGGCTGTCACAGATTTTTCCCATCGCGGCTTTTGCGATCTTCGGCATCCTGCTGGTGGTGGCACTGGCGCTGCTGTGGCTTGGTGTGGGCGCTTTGACCTTACGCGGCGCCTGGCGCGGCGACCTGTTTGTGTCGCCCTGCCTGGTGGAAAACAGCAGCACCGGCTAGGCGACGCGGAATGGTTTCCGGCGTCCGGAACCGGTAAAGACTCTCTTAGCCTTTTACATCCAATTGCTTTGTAAGCCGGCAGTGTTCGTGGAATCTTGCGGACATGGGCAGCTCAATCAGTTCCGTTTCGCAAATGGTTTCCATGGCGGGAGACCTGCGCCGAAATGCCAAGCAGATCCCGGAGCCGGAATTGGCAGCCAAGATCCACCAGGCCGCCACCGAGCTGGAATCCAAGGCATTTGCGCGCGTGGGCCAGACCAGTCCTCTGGTCGGCAAGCTGCTGGATACTTTCGTCTAGCCGGCGCCTAGAACAATCCTGCGGGATCGGACACAACGGGCCGGGCGCGCGCCGCGCTTCTGGTGCGCTCTTCACGTGTCATGGTCCAGCGCACATCTTCCACCGTCCGCAGGCATGCCTTGGCCTGTTGGGGAGAACCTTCCAGCCAGGACACCCAATCCTCCGGCGCCAGCACGGCGGGCATGCGATCGGTGGGCAGGCCGGCAAGCAGCGGATTGGCCGCAACCGTCACCATCACGCAGGCCAGCAGGGTCTGATCGGCAATCGCAAAGCGCTTCCAGACAAAAGCAACTCCCACGGGGCCGGCAGGTGTGACCGTATGCTGCTCACCACTGTCGGGCGCTTCATTGAAGGTCTGCATCAGCACAATTCCACGTTGTCCGTCGCAGAAGGCGCTGGCGAAGCTTGGCGTCGTATCAACGGTCTCGCCGCGAGCGTGAATGGGCCGCGGCCTGCGCCAGTCGGCGGGATCCGGAAAGCCCCAGCGCATTGGCACGACGCGCCGCGCGCCTTCGTGCCACACGATCACGGGTATCTGGCTCATGACCCGATAGGTGACCGTGCGGTCCGCCTCATCCGGCGATGGCGACGTGTCGTTGATATAATCAACGATCCGGGTCCATGACGCCTTGGCCGTAAACTTGCCGCACATGTCAGGCCGTTCCGCCAGTGACCGGGCCAGGCGACAGGTTTTCGTAGGCACCCGTCAGATAATCGTCGATATCGCCGACGGCGCGGGCGATATCTCCGCCGCTGATTCCCGCCAGGCGGGCGTCACTGGTGATCTGCGCCGCCAATCTTTCAATCTCCCGCGGCAGGTCGACCAGCCCGGGCACGTTGTAAACATTGGAAGAAATCCATTCGCGAATAAAGTTCCCGCACTTGTCGGTGGGTTCGCTGAGTTGTCCGTGCGGTGATTTGTTCATCCGCGTGCTATAACACAGCTTCGCGCCTTTCTGGCGCGCAAGGTGCGGATGCGCCGTGAAGGAACTGCCCTCCATGCTTGATCGCCCCACCTATACGGAACGCGCCTTCGCGCTGGCGCAATCGGGCAGTGCGGGCAGCCTCAAGGCGATCCGCCAGCAACTGAAGGCTGAAGGCTATTCCGAAGCGGGGCAACTGAGCGGTACCAGCATTCGCACGCAACTGATGCGGCTGATCGCGGCAAGCAAGACGACCCCCTGATACCCCGACGGCGGAAGCGGACGCGCAAGGGACACGCAGGATGCACGCGTTAAAGATGCAACCCTGTCCAGTTCTGGGCGTTGCATCTGCGGCCTGTTGACACCGCCTGTTGATACCGTTGGGCAGCGGCAAGGCCGCCACGCCGATTGTTTATGTCGATTATTTATGACGCAGCCCTTTGAGGTATCCGTTGCTGATCCGTGCCGGATTTGAAATCGCGTTTGAATGCGCGGCGCCCACGCCCATGATGTTGCAGGTTCATGTTCGGCCGGAACGTGAAGGCGATCTCGAGCAGCCCGAGCATCTGCGGACCGCCCCCTTTACACCCTATACCAGCTATATCGATGATTTCGGCAATCGCTGTACCCGACTGGTCGCGCCGGCGGGGACGCTGTTGTTGTCCAATCTTTTCCGGATTCGCGACAGCGGCGTACAGGAAACGCTTCCCTGGGGGGCGCAGGAAACCCAGGTCAATGCGCTCCCCGAGGCGGTGCTGGTTTATCTGCTGGGCAGCCGCTATTGCGACACGGACCGGCTGGCGACGGAAGCCTGGACCATGTTCGGCAACATCGCACCCGGCTGGCCCCGGGTGCAGGCTATCCTGGACTACACGCACAATCGCATCACGTTCGGATACCAGCATGCGCGCGCCGACCGCACAGCTTCCGAGACACATCGAGAGAAGAAAGGAGTCTGCCGGGATTATGCGCATCTGGCGATCACCCTTTGCCGCTGCATGAATATCCCGGCGCGCTATTGCACGGGTTATCTTGGCGATATCGGCGTACCGGTCGATCCGGCACCCATGGACTTCAGCGCCTGGTTCGAAGTGTTCCTTGAGGGGCGCTGGCACACGCTTGATGCGCGCCACAACAAGCCCCGCATCGGGCGCATCCTGATGGCGCGAGGGCGCGATGCCACCGATGCCGCCATTTCAACGGCTTTCGGCGCGGCGAAGCTGGCGCGGTTCGAAGTCATTACCGATGAAGTGAAAGCCGGTCTGCCCTGACGGACGCAACCAGATAATCGCCTCTGGACAACGCTAACTTGTCATGCAAGGTATTGTGCATTGATAACTAGTGGAATCGTTTATGCGCGTTCTGACATGGGCCGTGGCCGTCATCCTATTTTCTGCCTTGGCTCCCGCCATAGCCGCGCAAGATCAAGGGGTTAGCGTCTATCCGGCGGAGTTTTTCGCCAGCGCCCACCCCGCTACGGCGCGTGACATGATTTCCCGCCTCCCTGGCTTTGTCTTTGACCAGGGCGACGATGCCCGCGGCTTTGCCGGCAGCGCCGGCAATGTGCTGGTGGATGGTGCCCGCCCCACCGCCAAGACCGACGACCTGGACACCATCCTGTCGCGCATTCCCGCGGACGATGTGGAGCGGATCGAACTCATCAGGGGCGGCGTGCCGGGCATCGACATGCAAGGCAAGAATGTCATCGCCAATATCGTCCGCAAGACGCGGGACACCGGACAGACCATCCTCACCCTGGGAAACACCCTGATCGAAGACGGCGAATGGGTTCCGGCGGCCCGGCTGGAATATCACGGCCGCAGCGGCGCCATCAGCTATGAGGGCTCGCTGGCGCGCACCGCGGACCAGTGGGACGATTCGCCCGGCAAGGGCTATCGCCGCATCACGGATGCCGGCGGCGTGGCTTACGACCGCGCCAACAGCTACGGCATCATGCAGCTTGGCTATGCCGCGCATGGCGGCATCACGGCGCCGTTGTGGGGCGGAGAGTGGAACAACAATTTCACGCTGCAGACCAACGATTTCTCGCAAGGCACCCTTTATCCCGATGCCGGCGCGCGCTTTGACAACACATCGAGGAAGCGCAACGCGGAATTCGGCAGTCACTGGCAAGGCATCACACTGGGCGACGTCAACCTGGAGACGCTGGTGCTGGAACGCATCGGCGACGAACATGACAGCAACACCGACGCCGCACCGGGCCTGAGCGAAGCTTTCCTGTCCAACAGCACCAGCGGCGAAACCATCGGCCGCGCCACCGCCCGCTACGCCGTCATGCCGACCCTGAACATCGAGGCCGGCGGCGAAGCGGCCTACAATTTCCTGGACGGCGGCTCCAGCTTCACCTCGAACGGCACGGCCATCGCCTTGCCCA
This sequence comes from uncultured Hyphomicrobiales bacterium, assembly GCA_966211925.1. Lineage (GTDB taxonomy): Bacteria > Pseudomonadota > Alphaproteobacteria > Micropepsales > Micropepsaceae > Rhizomicrobium. The sequence continues at coordinate 74,715 of CBIHOI010000008.1, forward strand.
ACGCGAACGTCTTCGTGGACGAGCGCCGCGGCGAGCTGTTCGCCAGCGCGACCTGGAAGATCACGCCGGTCTGGTCCCTGGAAGGCGGTGCGCGGCTGGAATATTCCAACATCGCCGAAAGCGGCGACACCAACCTTTCGCGCAGCTTCTTCTATGCCAAGCCCCGGGCCCTGCTGACCTGGGATGCCGACGAACAGACCCAGCTTCGATTGCGCACCGAACTCAAGGTCGGCCAGCTGAACTTTTCCGATTTCGTGGCGTCCAGCGACCTGAACAGTTTCGGCGTTTCAGGCGGCAATGCCAACCTTAGACCCGAGCAGCGCTGGCAGTATGAAGCGGCCATCGAGCGGCATTTTCTGGGCAAGGGTGCGCTGGTGCTGACCTTCCTGCATGAAGACATCAAGGACCTGCAGGACTATGTCCCCATCGGCGGCGGGCTGGACGGCCCTGGAAATATCTCCCATGCGCTGAGCGACAAGATCACCCTCACCGGCACGATCCCCCTGGACTGGCTGGGCATTCCCAACGCCCTGCTGAAGCCCAACATGACCTGGAATTTCAGCAGCCTGCGCGATCCCGCCACCGGCCAGAACCGCGCAATCTCGGGCCTGCGCGATCACCGCGTGTCGTTTGAGTTCGACCAGGACCTGCCGGACTGGCGTTCAAGCTGGGGCTTCGGCTTCCAGCCCGTCTCGCAACAGTGGCGCAATTACCGGATCGACCAGATCAGCAAGATCGGCATCCACACGCCCTACACCTACCTGTTCTGGACCTACAATCCGGCGCCGGACTGGAACCTGAAGGTCCAGGCGGACAACATCACGCCCTACCGCTTCGAACTGGAACAGGACATCTATTCCGGCCCCCGCAGCCTGTCGTCGCCGGCGCGGGTGCAGGACGTGTTTCTGCGTACCCGGCCACGGCTGTTCGTGCAGTTGCGCAAGACGTTCTGAGCGGCAGCTGCACGAGCTCTCCAGCCGCTCGCTTGGGCTCGCGGCGTTCGTCGTTCGCCTACGGCGAACCGCTCCTCACCCCCACCAGACTTCGCCGGGCGCAAGATGCGCCTTGGCGACGTCGGGATTGATGTCGAAGCCCAGACCCGGCTTGTCCTCGATGTGGAAATAGCCGTCCTTCCAGTAAGGACCTTCCTTGGTGACCAGCGTAGGCCACCAGTCCACCCAGTTGGCCAGCTCGTGGATGCGGAAATTGCGCACCGAGGCGCAGGCATGCGCCGAGGCCGCGGTGCCGACCGGGCTCGCCGGATTGTGGGCAGCGGTCCAGATGCCATACAGGTCGGCCAGGTCCGAAACGCGCTTTGCCTCGAACAAGCCGCCCATCTTGGGAATGTCGAGATGCACGCCGGCACAGGCCTGATGGATGATCAGGTCCTTGAACCCGGCCAGAAGATAGAGATTTTCACCCGTGCAGATCGGTGTGTTGGTGGCGCGCGCCACCCGGGCCATGGTTTCCCAATTCTCGGCCGGAGTGGGGTCTTCCACCCACATGGGATTCACATGCTCTAGCGCGTTGCAGTATTTGATCACATCGTTGACGGCGTATTTCCAGTGGCATTCGATGGCCATGTCGGTGTCAGGGCCGATCGCGGCGCGCACCCGGTCCATGCGATCCACCAGCCGCGTGATGTCCTTGTTGGTGAGCTGGTTGGTATAGGGATCATGGCCAGGCTCGGAGAAAGTCGGGTCGGCCGTGCGCGGCACGGCGTCGCCCTGAAACTTGAAGGCGGTGAACCCATAGGGATTGTTGGCCTTGGCCTCCGCCGCCTGGTCGCCCCAGCTTCTAGGGTCTGCGGGATTCTTCGCCGGCGCCTGCAGCGTGCGATAGAAGCGAACCTTGTCGCGGAAGCGTCCGCCCAACAGATCGCACACCGGCACGCCCAGCAGCCGACCGGCCAGGTCCCACAGCGCAATCTCCACACCCGAGGAGGCATGCACGGTGACGCCGCCGATGGCGCCGTAGCCGCCATTGAGGAACAGCATCTTGGTCGCCAGCTTGACCACATTGAGCGGGTCTTCGCCGATCAACTGCTCGCGGAACCGGTTCAGCACCATGTCCTTCAGGCCCGGACCCCAATAGCCCTCGCCGATGCCATGCACACCGGCATCGGTTTCGATCTTGATCAGGTTCCAGTCCCAGGTGCCGCGGATCACCATCACCTTGACGTCGGTGATCTTGACCTTCTTGCGCAGGGCCTGCGCCCTGGCCTGGAACGGCAGCGCGAAGCAGGAGCCGGTGGCGGCGAGGTTCATCAGGACTTGGCGGCGATCCATGTGCAGTTATCCCTGGTGCTGAAGATCAGTTGCCGCCGGCTGCGGTCTGGAAATAGTGGACCTGGCCTTCCTTCAGCCGCGGCGTCATGGCCAGACGGGTGCAGGGGCCGGTATTGGGCGTGCAGGTGGCGCGGTGCCAGCGCTCGTTGGGCGCCATGATGACGTCGCCGAGCTGGCCCTCGGCGAGATTTTTCTCGCCCGAGATCTTCACGGTAAGCTGGCCTTCGATCACCACCCAGGCCTCCACCATGTTCTCGTGGAAATGCCCCCAGGCGGTATCAGGCGGCAGCTTGGCGAGGTTGCCGCTGCGGATGATGTGCGCCGAGGTATGGCCGTCGAGCGCGAAGTCACGGCTCTTGCCATTGGCGGCCACGACGTCCTTGTTGAAATCGAGGAACGGCATGTTCGGCGCGTCATAGCCGCCGGTGGAGGTGATCTTGGCCTGGACGTACGTCCAGCCCTTCACCGGGGTGGGCGTCTCGGTGACGGGATAGCTGGGCATCTGCCCGGCCGGCGTCACCCGCCAGAACACCACAGGCTCGGTGCCGGTATTCTCAAGGCTGTAGGCAAGGCGCGGCGCCACGTCGATCAGGTAGCCTTTGGTGGCGGTGGTGGTCGGCTGGCCGTCGATCGTCACCTTCATCTGCCCGGAATAGACCCACAGGAAGGCGCGGTCGTCGGCATAGAACATGGACTTGGTCTTCTCGCCCGGCGCAAGGCTGACATAGCGGCCGTCATAGTCCCGGGTGAGAAGAACCTTCTGCTCCCAGCTCGCCTGCCCCGCATGTGCCTTCAGGATGTCGGCAATATGGGTGACCGGCTTGTTGGGACCGTCATAGGGTGTTTCCGGCGTCTTCTGCGCCGCCCACACAATCCGCTCTGGGCCTTTCTCACCGCCCGCCTGGGCGAAGGCGGCTGTGGTGAACGCCATGGCGATGGCGGCGGCGGCGAGACGTTTCATGATCCTGGTCCCCGGACTGTTGTTTTCATTGGCGGGGACATTGCAGCGGTACGAAAACCCCGTCAACGTTATGCCAGCGCAAAGACGTGGGGAGATTTTATGAGCAGGTGCAGCATTGCCGGTACCGCGCTTCTGTTCGGCTTGACAATTTGCAGCAGCGGTTCCTGGGCGCTGTCGCAGTCGGTGTGGAAGTTCGACAACCTTTCCCGCATCGGCGGATTGACACCCAAGGTCGAAGGTCAGCCGGCGCTGGTGGCTTCGCCCGTCGGCAAGGCGGTTCAGTTCAATGGCAAGGACACCGCCCTGTTCTTTGACGAGCGCCCGCTGGTGGGCGCCGCGACCTTCACCATCGAAGGCATCATCCGCCCCGAAGGCGGCGACTTCGAGCAGCGCTGGCTGCATGTGGTGGAAACCGATCCCGTCACCGGCCTGGACGCCGCGCCGAAAGGCACCAGCGACCCCAATCCGCGCTTCATGTTCGAAGTGCGCGTGAAGGACGGCAACTGGTACCTGGACGGCT
>CBIHOI010000009.1:0-75076 GCA_966211925.1 uncultured Hyphomicrobiales bacterium
TGTACATGTGGTGCGCCCAGACCAGGAAGCCGATGAAGCCGATCGCGACCATGGCATAAGCCATGCCGAGATAGCCGAAGATCGGACGCTTGGAAAAGGTGCCGATGATGTGGCTGATCATGCCGAAGCCGGGCAGGATCAGGATGTACACTTCGGGGTGACCGAAGAACCAGAACAGATGCTGGTACAGGATCACGTCGCCGCCGCCCGCCGGATTGAAGAACGACGTGCCGAAATTACGGTCAGTCAGCAGCATAGTGATGGCGCCCGCCAGGACCGGCAGCGACAGCAGCAGCAGGAAGACGGTGACCAGGATCGACCACACGAAAAGCGGCATCTTGTGCAGGGTCATGCCCGGCGCGCGCATGTTGAAGATGGTGGTGATGAAGTTGATGGCGCCCAGGATCGAGGACGCACCGGCGATGTGGAGCGAGAAGATCGCGAAGTCCATCGCCGGGCCCGGCGAGCCATAGGTGGAAAGCGGGGCATAGATGGTCCAGCCGCCGCCGACGCCCATGCCGCCCGAGTCGCCTTCGACGAACATGCTCATCACGAGCAGGGCGAACGAGAAGGGCAGCAGCCAGAACGAGATGTTGTTCATGCGCGGGAACGCCATGTCCGGCGCGCCGATCATCAGCGGGACCAGCCAGTTGCCAAAGCCGCCGATCATGGCGGGCATGATCATGAAGAACACCATGATCAGGCCGTGGCCGGTGACAAATACGTTGAACTGGTGCGGCTCGTGGAAGATCTGCAGGCCGGGGAACATGAGTTCCGCGCGCATCATCATGGAGAAGAAGCCGCCGATGACCCCCGCGCAGATCGCGAAGATCAGGTACATCGTGCCGATGTCCTTGTGGTTCGTCGAATAGACGTAGCGGCGCCAGCCCGTGGGGTGGTGCGCGTGGTCGCCGTGGGAGGCGTCGTCGTGATGGGCGTCGAATGTGGTGGTCATGTCGGTATTTCCTATTTCGACGCGACGCGGATGGCGTCGTTCTCAAGCGCGGCGAACTTCTTCTTGGACTCGGCCAGCCAGGCCTTGTACTCGGCGTCGGTCACCACATGCAGTTCGATGGGCATGTAGGCATGGCGGGCACCGCACAGTTCTGAGCACTGGCCGTAGAACACCCCGGTGTGGTTGGCCTTGAACCAGGTGTGGTTCAGGCGGCCCGGCACGGCATCCATCTTCACGCCCATTTCGGGCATGGCCCAGGAATGGATCACGTCGGCGCCGGCGGTCTCGATCTCGATCACCTTGTTCACAGGGACATAGATGGGATTGTCGGTGCCCAGCAGGCGCGGCTTGCCGGCGGCCTTGGCGTCGGCGTCCGACAGGCCAAGGCTGTCAAAGGTAAAGCCGTTGGCGCCCGGATACTCATAGGTCCAGAACCACTGCTTGCCGATCGCCTTGATGTGAACGTCAGGGGTCGGGATGATTGCTTCAAAATAGAGCAGCTTGAAAGACGGAATGGCGATGATGACCAGGATGATGACCGGGATCAGGGTCCAGGCCACTTCCAGCAGGGTGTTGTGATGCACCTTGGACGGCACCGCATTGGCGCCGGCGCGGTATTTGACAACGATCCAGACCAGCAGCGCCAGAACGAACAGGCAGACCGCCACGATGATCCAGACCAGTTCGGTGTGGAAGCTTTCGATCTGCTCCATCACCGGGGAGGCGGCAGGCATGAAGCCCAGCTGGTAATTCTTGGGCACAGCCGCCGCCGGAAGGGCCGCAAAGGCTGTGATGGCAGCCACTGCTGCGCCGATGCCGAATTTCCGCAAAAACATGCTCGCGACCTCATAAAGCGTCAGGCGGTGGAATCCCCGCCCTTTTTCAGATTCTTGGCGGGGATTTAGAGGGGTTAAGCCCTTAAAGTCATTGCGACCTTATGGCACGTCCCCTGCGCGGGCCAAGCCCCGCTGGCAGTGGGGGTATCCTGGAACCCAGGCCAGGCTTGTTCCGGGGGGCCAATCACCCGATATGTAGGGCAGAAACAGGGACTTCGCGGGGCTATTTGCCGCGCACGCGCCGACTGGAGACCGCCATGGCCGACCACGATCTTTTCTTTGCCCGCACCGGCATGGACCGCAGCCGGGTCCAGCAGACGGTGGACGACGCGCTGGCGGGGTCCGACGACGGGGAGCTCTACCTGGAATATTGCCAGTCCGAATCGTTCTCCTTTGACGATGGCCGGCTTAAGGCGGCCACCTTCGACACTAGCCAGGGCTTCGGCCTGCGGGCGGTGGCCGGGGAAGCCACCGGCTATGCCCATGCCAGCGATATCTCCGAGGACGCCATTGCCCGCGCCGCCGGCACCGTGCGCGCCGTCGCCCATGGCTATTCCGGCGTGGCCGCGGCCAGCCCGCCCCGCAGCAACATCAAGCTCTATACCGACATCGACCCGCTGGAGACGGCGGGCTTCGAGAGGAAGGTGAAGCTGCTGGAAGATATGAACGCCTATGCTCGCGCCAAGGACAGCCGCGTGCGGCAGGTCTCGGCGTCGCTGTCGGGCGAATGGCAGCGCATCGAGATCATCCGCGCCGGGGGCGAGCATTATTCCGACATCCGTCCCCTCGTCCGGCTGAATGTGTCGGTGGTGGTGGAAGACAATGGCCGCCAGGAGAGTGGCAGCTTCGGCGGCGGCGGCCGCAGCGGTTATGAGACCTATCTGGATGCCGACTACTGGCAGGCGGGCGTCGATGAGGCGCTGCGCATCGCGCTGACCAACCTGACCTCGATCCCTGCGCCGGCCGGCGAGATGACGGTGGTGCTGGGACCGGGCTGGCCGGGCATCCTGCTGCATGAAGCCATCGGTCATGGGCTGGAAGGCGACTTCAACCGCAAGGGCACCAGCGCTTTCGCCGGCCTGCTGGGCAGCCGCGTGGCGGCGCCGGGCGTGACGGTGGTGGATGACGGCACGATCGATGGACGGCGTGGCTCGCTGTCCATCGATGACGAAGGCACGCCGACGCATCGGACGGTGCTGATCGAGGACGGCATCCTGAAAGGCTATATGCAGGACCGGCAGAACGCACGGCTGATGGGCGTGGCCGCCACCGGCAATGGCCGGCGGCAGTCCTATGCCGCGCCGGTGATGCCGCGCATGACCAACACCTACATGCTGGGCGGCGACAAGGACCCGGCGGAGATCCTGGGCAGCGTCAAGAAGGGCATCTATGCCACCAACTTCGGCGGCGGCCAGGTGGACATCACCAACGGCAAGTTCGTCTTCAGCTGCACCGAGGCTTACCTGATCGAGGACGGCAAGCTGGGCCATGCCATCAAGGGCGCGACCCTGATCGGCTCCGGACCGGAATCGCTGACCCGCGTCAGCATGATCGGCAACGACATGAAGCTGGACACCGGCGTGGGCACCTGCGGCAAGAACGGCCAAAGCGTGCCCGTCGGCGTCGGTCAGCCGACCTTGCGGCTGGACGGGCTGACGGTGGGCGGCACCGCGCAGGCGGCCTGACTATTTCAGTGGGGATGACTGAGCGCGGTCGCGATGGCGCCGGGGCCCAGCGCGGACTTGCCCTGGAACGGTCGGTCCACGACCAGCACAAAGGCGAACAGCAGGCCGATGCCGGCTGCCGTGACACCCAATGCGGCGGCGCGGCTGAGACTGGCTTCGGACAGGAAACCCAGCACAAGTCCCAGCGCCACGAATCCGGCTGACACCACCCAGAAGATAGCCGGCAGGTGCATGCCGGCATCTTCCACCAGCGTTTCGCGGGCGTCGGAGATCGTGTCGACCGACCTGATCAGCTCTGCATAGATCACCTGCTGGCGCGGGCTTTGCGGTTCCAGGGCGCTGACCGCGTCCGACATGGCGCCATAATGCCGGTCGGTACGCCCATCGCGCCCGCGTTCGGCCAGCGTCGGCCATTCATCCTGCAACTGGCTTTGCACGAAACCGGACAATAACGCCCGCGCTGCCGGCGCGCCCGGCAGGTCGATCCTTTGCAGGGCGCGGTCGGCGGCGATGATGGCGGCCGCCTCGCGCCCGATATGGTCCTCATCGGTGCGCAGGTTGCCATCAGCCTGGACAAGCGAGAAAGCCAGCACGATTCCCGCCATGGCCATGACGGCGAGGAAGGCGTCGAACAGCGCGGCGTCGCGGCTGCTGTCATGCCTGGGACGAAGCATGCGGCCCAGGAAAGGGGATGCGAAGGCCGCGCCGCCGAACAGGACCACCGTAACAGCCAGTATCAGAAGGTTCGGCAGGTGATACAGGTAGTCGTCCATGACAGTTTCCGGTTGAATGGCGCGGCGGCATTGTTATTTTACGCCATGCTCATCTTCAAGATCGTGCCGCGCGCCGAATGGATGGCGTCGAGCGGCGACTATGACGGCTCGGCCCATGACAAGGCCGATGGCTTCCTGCATTTCTCCACCGCATCGCAGCTGGCCGAAACGCTGCGGCTTTATTATGCGGGCCAGGACGAACTGATCCTGGTGGCGGTGGAGGCGGAAGCTTGCGGCACCCAACTGAAGTGGGAACACGCACCGTCGCGCGGCGAAGATTTCCCGCATCTGTATGGCGCGCTGTCATGCGATGCCATGAAATGGGCACGGCCGATCGCGAAAGACGCGACCGGCCGTTTCATCCTGCCAGATCTTATTTGACCTGATAGGTCTTGCTGAAGCCGTTGCGGTCGTTGGTGACGACGACCTTGCCATCCTTGCTGACGTCCAGGTGGATGGCGTGGCCCTCGTCTGGGGGTACGGTGAACATCGCCTTGCTGTACTTGGCGATATCCGCCTTGGATGGGTTCAGGTTGGCGATCATGTTCTTGTCGGACGCGCCCAATTCGGGATGGGCATAGCTTTCATGGGTCTGCCACAGGCCCATCAGGCCCTGTGACGCCTGGATGGTGTGGATCGGCTCCACATCGCCGCCCTTCTTGCCGCTCATGCCCACCACCGCGATGTCGGGCTTCATGTCCGCAATCGACGCCGGATTGGACGAGATCACACTGCCATGCTGGGTGGCGATCAGCACCTGCACATGGCCCAGCCGTGTCACGGGACATGACAGGTCATGTTCCACCTTCCAGCTCAAATCGCCGAACATGGCGATCTTCACCTTGCCGAAGCTGATGAGCGAGGCGACGGAATGGGTGTTCTCCGCGCCGCCCTCGTCCTTGGTCGACAGCGCCAGCGCCGTGTCGCAGGCGGGGTTCTTCGCACCGGCGCCGGCCAGCGGCTTGGTCATCGCCACGCCGTCGCTGGCCACGATGGTGTCGGTCATCGAGCCCATCTGGATCACCTGGCCCGGCCTGGCGACGATATGCGGGTGGCCTTTGATGACTTCGAGATACTTCGGATACAGCTCGTCCGGCGTGCCGCCCTTCAGGTCCGGCGGCACCACTTCACCCGGCTTCACATGTTCGACGTTGGGGCCGTGGTCGATGAAGGTACCGATGGGAATGCGCTTGGCCAGGTCCGCCACGCCGCCGGCGTGATCCATGTGGTAGTGGGTGATGATCAGGTAATCGATCTTCGACACGCCCAGCTTTTTGGCCGCCGCCACGATGCGATCGGCGCTGTTCTTCGCGCCATCGGGCGACGGCAGCAGACCGGCGCCGGTGGGCCAGCCGGTGTCGATCAGCAGCGAGGTACCCTCGGGCGTGACGAACAGGGTACCGCCACCGCCCTCCACGTCCACCGAGACGATTTTCAGGGTGCCGTCGGCAGCATGGGCGGGGATGCAAAGAGCGGATGCCAGCAGGGCGGCAGCGAGGGTTTTGCGCAGCATGATTATTTCACCTGATAGGATTTGTTGAAGCCGTTGCGTTCGTTGATCACTGTGATCTCGCCGCTCTTCTTGATGCGCAGGCGCAGGTCATAAAACCTGTCCTTGCTCTGGTCGGTATCGGGATTGGCGATCATGTCGCTTTCCACATTCACGTCGGGTGCGACCGTAGAGGTGTGAAGCTGCCACACGCCCTGGATGCGCGGGCTGGCCTTGATGGTCTTCATGCGGGTGGCGTCGGCGCCTTTGCGCGCGGAGTTGCCGATAATGGCCACCACCGGCGACAGCGCGTTCACCGCGGCGGGGCTTCCCGAAAGTCCGGTGCCGTGATGGGTGGCGAGATAGACATCCACCTTGCCGACCTTGTCGATGGGGCAGAACAGGTCCTTTTCGCGATCCCAGGTCAGGTCACCGAAGGCAGCAATGCGCGCCTTGCCGTAACTGATGACCGAGGCGGTGGAGCGGGCATTCTCTTCGCCGCCATTCGCCGTCATGCCTTCCATGCCGGCGCAGGAGGCGTTTTCCTCACCTGCACCCGGCAGCGGTTTGGCGATGGGCTTTGCGTCAGCCATGACCACCGTCACCGTCATGCCGCCGATGTGAAAGACATCGCCGGCCTTGGCAACGATGTGCTTGTGACCGGCGATCAGCGCCAGATACTTGTTATAGCCGGCAGCGGTGGAATTGGGCGGCGGGTTTTTCAGGTCGATCTGCGGCGCGTCCGGGCGCGTGGAGGCCGTCGTCTCGCGGTTTTCGCCATGGTCGATGACGGTGCCGATGGGAATGCGCGCCAGCAGGCCTTCCAGTCCGCCAATGTGATCGACGTGATAATGGGTGATCAGCAGCGTATCGATTTTCTTGAGGCCCAGGGCATGGGCGGCATTGGCGATGCGTTCGGAACTGGGATGGTCGCCCGTGACCTTGCTGACTTCGGGGTTACCGGTGTCAATCAGCAGCGACTTGCCGTCAGGCGTCACAAACAGGGTGCCGCCGCCGCCTTCCACGTCAATCGAGACCATCTGCAGGGCATCGTCTTTTGCGACGGCGGGCGCGGCGGCAAGAAGGGCGGCAACCGGAAGGGCTTTCAAAGCGTGGCGCAGCATTTCGTCTCCCAAATATTTTTTCCAAGCCTAGAGCTTTTGCGCAGACGCCGCTAGGCTGGCGCCATGATCCCCATCACCGGAAAAGCACACGACCTGGGCGACGGATTTTTCGTCACCCGCCTGTTGCCGCAAATGGCGCGGCGCAGCATCGGCCCCTTTGTCTTCTTCGACTATTTCGGGCCGGTGGAGTTCGCGCCGGGCAAGGGCATCGATGTGCGACCCCATCCCCATATCGGTCTTGCCACTGTCACCTATCTGTTCGACGGGGCGCAGATGCATCGCGATACCATCGGTTCGGTGCAGGAAATCCGGCCCGGCGACGTCAACTGGATGACGGCGGGACGCGGCATCGCCCATAGCGAGCGCACCGGCCCTGAAACGCGCGCCGCCGGCCATCGCATGCACGGCATCCAGAGCTGGGTCGGCCTGCCGCAGGCCGACGAGGAAGCGCCGCCCGCTTTTCAGCATTTCGGCGTCAACGACTTGCCCGAGCGCGAAGAAAAAGGCGTGACCCTGCGCATGATCGCGGGCGAAGCCTTTGGCCTGAAGTCCCCCGTGAAAGTTTTTTCACCCATCTTCTATGCCGATGCCCGTTTCGCACCGGGCGGCGCGCTGCACTTCGCGCCCGACCACGAAGAGCGCGCCTTCCTGGTGATCGAGGGCGAAGTGGCGACCGGCCCGGCCGAGACACACGGCCCGGGCGCCATGCTGTATCTGGAGCCCGGCGAAGACGTGACGCTGTATTGCGACGGCAATGCCCGGGTGATGCTGCTGGGCGGCGCGCCGCTGGATGGACCGCGCCATATCTGGTGGAATTTCGTCTCGTCCTCGCAGGACCGCATCGAGCGCGCCAAGCGGGAATGGAAGTCTGGCACGTTCGGCACCATTCCCGGCGACGACCAGGAATTCATCCCTCTCCCTGAGCCCAAGTAGGCCGAACCGGAATAGAGCGCACCATGAAATACAATCGCCTGGGCCAGACCGGCCTTTATGTGTCCGAAATCTGCCTGGGCACCATGACGTTCTCCGGCCAGAACTATTTCGGCGGCGTTATCGGCCAGCTCGACCAGAAGGCGGCCACGTCGCTGATCGCGCGGTCGCTGGAAGCCAAGGTCAATTTCATCGACACCGCCAATGTCTATTCCCAGGGCGAGTCCGAGAAGATGACCGGCCATGCGCTCAAGGAACTGGGCGTGAAGCGCAGCGATGTGGTGCTGGCGACCAAGGTTTTCGGCCGCATGGGCCCCGGCCCCAACGATACGGGCGCCTCGCGCGGCCACATCATGGACAGCGTCGCCCTCAGCCTGGAGCGGCTGCAGACCGACCACATCGACCTGTACCAGATCCACCAGTCCGACAGCGTCACCACCACCGAGGAAACCATGCGGGCGCTGGACGACCTGGTGCGGCAGGGGATGGTGCGTTACGTCGGCGTTTCCAACTGGGAAGCCTGGCGGATCATGAAGGCCAACGGCATCGCCGCGCAGCGCGGCTGGGCCGGGATCGAAACCCTGCAGGCCTATTACTCCCTGGCCGGGCGCGACCTGGAACACGAACTGGTGCCGCTGATGGCGGACCAGGGGATCGGCTGCCTGGTGTGGAGTCCGCTGGCGGGCGGGTATCTGGCGGGCAAGTACACGCCAAATCCGGAAGCGGGGGGCGGCGCCGATGGCGAACCGGGCCGCCGCGCCAATTTCGATTTTCCGCCGATTGAAAAGGAAAAGGCCGACGCCATCGTGGTGGCGATGCGCCCCATCGCGAAGGCGCATGGGGTATCGGTGGCGCGGGTGGCACTGGCCTGGGTGCGCGCCAAGCCGTTTGTCACCAGCACGATCATCGGCGCCAAGACGCTGGCGCAACTGAACGACAATCTGGAGGCGGTCACGTTGACGCTTGCGCCGGACGAGATCGCGACGCTGGACGCCGTCAGCGCCGAGCGGGCGCAGTACCCGCACTGGATGATAAAGCGCAACAACGCCACCCGCGTGCCGGGTTAGGCGCTTCGCCGCCAGCGCCATAGCGATTTCGATCACCACGTCGCACTGGCGGATGATGACGTCGAGTTCGGCGCTGCGGCGACGCAGCTCGTTGCTGTAGAGGCCGTGAACCCAGCGGTTGCGATTGCCGGGCTGTCCACCGCGTTTTCTTTTAAGCCTCAGAACCGGCCGGGTTTTCGTCTCCATTCGAACCACATGAACAAGGGGGGCACCCCCGTTCGTCCTTCCCAGATCCACGGGGCGATCATAGGCGCGTGCGAAGACGTGTGGATAAGGACGGGCGCGCAATCGGGGGCAAGGCGCGGCTGCGGCACAGAAAAATAAATTGGCGCCGTTGTGGACAGGCGGAACTGCAACCGGCAGCCCGCATTCGCGGGCCATGACAGGCAGCGCTAGAGGAAGTTGTACTCGGTGAAGAGGTGGCTCATGTCCCTGCCCCAGACGCCGTAGTAATTCTTCAGCATCTCTTCGGCGCGGGTGTAGCCGCGGTTGACCAGTTCGCGCAGGGGATTGAGGAAGCCGTCCTCGCTCATGCCGGCGCCATCGAGCGCGGCGCGGCGTTTCAGGCCGGCGGTGGCGATGTCCAGCATGCGGTGGGACAGTTCGTGCACCGTGGCCTTGCGGAACGGGGTCTTGAAGCCCTGCTTGCCGACGCCGTCGCGCAATGCCTGGCGTTCTTCGGCGGTCCAGTCCTTGACCAGGTCCCAGCAGGCGTCGAGCGATTGCTGGTCGTAGAGAAGTCCGACCCACAGGGCCGGCATGCCGCAGATGCGTTGCCACTGGCCGCCATCGGTGCCGCGCATTTCCAGGAACGACTTGAGCCGCACTTCGGGGAAGATGGTGGTGAGATGGTCGGCCCAGTCGCTGAGCATGGGCTCGATGTGCGCGACTTCGGGAATCTCGCGCGCCAGGAACTTGCGGAAGCTCTTGCCCGCCATGTCGATATACTTGCCGTCGCGGTAGAGGAAGTACATCGGCACATCCAGCGCGTAATCGACATAGCGCTCGAAGCTCATGCCGTCCTCGAACACCCAGGGCAGCATGCCGGCGCGGGCATTGTCGACATCGGTCCAGACCTGGGCGCGATAGGAGAGAAAGCCGGAGGGGCGGCCTTCGCGGAAGGGGGAGTTGGCGAACAGCGCCGTGGTGATGGGCTGCAGCGCCAGGCCGACGCGGAATTTCTTCACCATGTCGGCTTCGGATTCGAAATCGAGATTCACCTGCACGGTGCAGGTGCGGAACATCATGTCGAGACCATAGCCACCGACCTTGGGCATGTAGTCGCGCATGATCTTGTAGCGGCCCTTGGGCATCACCGGCACTTCGGCCAGCGACCAGTTGGGCGCGAAGCCGAAACCCAGCACGCCGACGCCGATTTCACCCGCGACCTCGCGGCACTGGTCGCGATGGGTGTTGGTCTCGGCGCAGGTCTGGTGGATGGTTTTCAGCGGCGCGCCGGAAAGTTCGAACTGGCCGCCGGGCTCCAGGCTGAGCGAGGCGCCGTTCTGGGTCAGGCCGATGATGTGCTCGCCTTCCTTCACCGGCGTCCAGCCGAAGCGCTGCATGCCTTCCAGCAACTGGCGGATGCCGGGCTTGCCCTCATAGGCGACCGGCTTGTGGGTCTTCAGGTCGTAGACGAACTTTTCGTGCTCGGTGCCGATGGACCAGTCGGCGCGGGGCCGGCAGCCCTTGGACAGGTGCCGAACAAGGTCATCGCGGCTCTGGATCGGGCCGCTGCCGGACTGGGGAATGGACATGACTGAAGCACCCTTGGGCCTCGGTACTTAGGGGCCGGGCGTGACGGGTGCAAGACGCAGTATTTTCGTATTGACTTAATTAAGTAAATACGGAATAAATAGCCCATGACCGCTCTGCAAGCACATCCTATGTCCGCCTTGGCCGACCCCACCCGCCAGCGCATCGTCGAGATGCTGGCCGGTGGTGCCCTGTCGTCCGGGGAGATCGCGGGGCACTTTGCGCTTTCGGCACCTGCCATTTCGCAACATCTGAAGACGCTCAAAACGGCGCGGCTGGTATCGGTGCGGGTGGACCGGCAGAAGCGGATCTACACCCTGGACCCTGATGGCGTGGCGGAGCTGGCGGCCTGGGTGGACCAGATCCGCGCCTTCTGGAATCCGAAACTGGATGCGCTGGAAGCGGCGCTGAAAAAGGATGCGCCATGAAGGGCGAGATCATTGCCGAAAGCGCGGTGCGCTTTGTGCGGGTGCTGCCCGGACCGATGGACAAGGTCTGGGCCTTCCTCACCGAAACAGCCCGTCTTGCCGAATGGTATGGCGAAGGCCGCATCGAGCCGCGCGAAGGTGGCGCGGTGACGCTGATGGGCGGGCATGTGCGCGGTGTGGTCACCGCTTGGCAGCCGGGCGTGTTGCTGGGCTATACCTGGAACGTGCTGGCGCCCGGCGAGACGGTGTCGCGCTTTCCTGTTTCCTATCTGGAATTGGCGCTGGCGGCGGACGCGCTGGCGGTGCGGCTGACCCTGACCCACCGCCCCATTCCGAAAGCGATGCAGAATCAGACCGCGATGGGCTGGCACACCATGCTGGATTTGCTCGAAGCCGGGCTGAACGGCGAATTTCCCAAACGCGCCGACATTTTTCCAACCAACGCCGCGCTTTATAGCGTGGACATCAACAAGCTCAAAGGGTGATGACATGAGTGCTTACGGCAAACTGGTCGATCCGCAGACGGTGGTGTTCGAACGGGTCCTGCCCGGACCGATCGAACGGGTGTTCGCGTTCCTGTTCGAGGAGGACAAGCGCAAGCTGTGGTTCACCACGGGCATCATTCCCACCGTTCCCGGCGAGAAATTCCAGATGACCTGGAAGCACAACACCTATTCGCCGAACAAATCCGTGGCGCCCGACTCCATGAAGGAGATGGACGAGAAGGGACATTCTTCCACCAACACGCTGCTGGCTTATGAGCCGCCCCATCGCCTGGTCTTTACCTTCGGCGAAGGAAAATACGGACCGGACAAGGCGACGGAAGTGGAATTCCTGCTGAAGCAGGAAGGCGACCCAAAAGACAACAAGGTTCGCCTCACCCTCACCCACAGCAAGATTCCCGAACGCGGCTATGCCTTGGGCGTCTCTGGCGGCTGGCATGCCCATCTGGATGTGCTGGAAATGCAGCTCAGGGGCGAAACCCCGCCGGGCTTCTGGGATGTCTGGCGCAAATATGACGGCGCGTACGACAAACATTACGCCTGAATCGCTGCTAGCATCGCCCCCGGGGTTCAGGGGTGACACAATGTCAAAGATTCCGGTCGGCGCGACCATTGCGCATGCGTATCGCTTTGCGTTCGGCAGCTTCGTGGACATCTTCCTCGCCACCTGGGCGGCGTCGGTGCTGCAGGCGGCGCTGTCCATCCTGCTGATGCGCCAGATCGGGACCATGATGCAGGGTATCCTTGCCCGCGATCCGTCCGTCGTGGCCCAGTTCGGACCGCTGCTGTTGCTGTATCCGCTGGCGATATTCCTGCTGTTCGTGCAGGTGACGGCGGTCATGGAGCTGGCGCTGGGGCTTCTGCCGGGACGCAGGCTGTTTCATTTTCCCGCCGGCAAGCCGGCCTGGCGAATGATCGGCGCTTTTCTGTTCGCGTTTATCGTGATCATCGGATTGGTCCTTTGCGGCGCCCTTGCCATCGCCGCCCTGGGATTTGTGCTGCGCACCGCGCTGGCGTCGCTGGCGCCCGCGATGGCCAAGGGCATCATCGCGATCTGGATCCTGCTGAGCTTCCTGGTGGGCTATTGCGCCCTGATCTATGCGCTGACCCGGCTGACCTTCCTGATCCCGCCCGCGGTCATCGCGAACCGCCGCATCGACCTTGTCACCGGCTGGAAACGGACGCGCGGCAATTTCTGGCGCATCTTCGTGGTGCTGCTGGCGATCCTGGTTCCCTTTTTCGTCGTGGAGTATGGCGCCCTGTTTCTGATCGGCGGGATGCCGCCACTTTTGCCCAAGAGCATGTCGGCGGAGGGACAGTTGGCGTTTCAGCAGGCGAAGGCCGCCTGGCAACTGGCGCTGATCGCGAAGATGTCCGCCGCCTGGTACATCACCGTGCCGGTGACGATGGTGCTGACCATGCTGTTCCTGGGCCTGTTCTCCGGCGCACAGGCCTTCGCCTGGCGCGCGCTGACGGGTTCAGCTCCAGTCGCCGGCAACGGCCTGCCAGATTGACAGCGCCGCCAGCGCGGCGGTGTCGGCACGCAGGATGCGCGGGCCCAAGGTCACAGGCACCACGAAGGGCAGCGCCCGCAATGCCGCGCGTTCGCCCGGATCGAAGCCGCCTTCGGGGCCGGTGAGGATGGCGGTGGGGCCGCCACGGCTTTCGCGCGCGGCCTGGGTCATGGCTTTGGCATCGCCGCCCTCGTCGCAGAACAGCAGCCGGCGTTCCGTCGGCCAGTTTGCCAGAAGCTTGTCGAAGTTCACGCCGCTGCGAATCTCGGGCACCGTGAGGCGGCCGGATTGTTCCGCCGCCTCAATGGCGTTTGCCGCCATGCGTTCTTCGTTGATACGCGCCACGATGGTGCGGCGGGTGAAGACGGGCAGCAAGACCGAGGCGCCCAGTTCCACCGCCTTCTGCACCAGGTAATCGGACGGGGTTTTCTTGACCGGCGCAAAGGCCAGCCAGATGTCGGGCACACCCTGCTGGCTTTGCGTCCGGTTGCGGCAGATGGCGGTGACGTCGCGCTTGGTGGTGGCGAGTTCGGCCAGCCATTCGCCGTCGCGGCCATTGAACAGCGACACCAGGTTCCCGCTCTTCGCGCGCAGGACGTGCAACAGGTAATGCGACTGTCCCTCGTCCAGGGCCAGCGCCATGCCTTCGCCCAGATCGCCGGTCACGTATAACCGGGTTTTGCCGCCCGCTTCTGTTAGTTCGTCTGCCATGCCACAATTGACCGTGATGACAGCCAAATCGCAAGCCGCCCCCGCCGACGCCGTCCCTGCCAACTGGGTGGAGCATATGCCGGCGCGCGTGCGCCCCTATCTGCAACTGATGCGACTGGACCGCCCGATCGGGACCTGGCTGCTGTTCTGGCCCTGCGTTTTTGGGCTGGTGCTGGGGGCCGCCGCCGACGAGCGCCGCTTCCTGGACTGGCGGGACTTTTATTATGTGATCCTGTTCGGGGTGGGCGCCGTGGTGATGCGCGGCGCCGGCTGCACCTTCAACGACATTATCGACCGCGACATCGATGCCCAGGTGGCGCGCACGCGCGGCCGGCCCATTCCGTCCGGCGCGGTGACGACCAAACAGGCGGCGACGCTGCTGGTGGGACTGTGCCTGGTGGGCCTTGCCATCCTGTTGCAGCTCAACTGGTTCGCGGTCGGACTGGGCGCGGCGTCGCTGCTGCTGGTGGCGGGTTATCCCTTCATGAAGCGCATCACTTGGTGGCCGCAGGCCTGGCTGGGGCTGACCTTCAACTGGGGCGCGCTGCTGGGCTTTGCGGCGCAGACCGGGCGGCTCGATACCGGCGTGGCGGTCTTGTATGCGGGCCTGATCTTCTGGACCCTGGGCTATGACACCATCTATGCCCACCAGGACAAGGATGACGATGCCCTGATCGGCGTGAAATCCACCGCGCGCCTGTTCGGCGCCCATTCGCGCCAATGGATCCTGCGCTTCTATATCGCCGCCTTCACCCTGATCCTGGCGGCGGGCTTCATCGAACATGCCGGCTGGCCCTTTGCCTTCGTCATGCTGGCGGCGGGATGGCAGATGCTGGGCCAGGTCCGGAAGCTGGACATCAACGATCCGGAAAACTGCCTGGCGCTGTTCCGCAGCAATCGCGAGACCGGGGCGCTGGTCGCGCTGGCGTTTCTGGCAGCATCGTGGTTCGGTTGATGGGGCGCGTGCCGGCGTGAGGCCGCAGGATTTCATCACCACCAATGCCGCGCTGATATCGCCGCCGCTTGTCCCCGAACTCAAACTGTATCTTGCCACCGAAGTGGTGCCGCTGTGGCATGCCACCGAGGAAGAACTGGCCAGGCAGGGTGTGCCGCCGCCCTTTTGGGCCTTTGCCTGGGCGGGCGGTCAGGCGCTGGCGCGGTATGTGCTGGACAATCCGGGCATCGCGCGCGGCAAGCGGGTGCTGGATGTCGGCTCGGGGTCCGGCATGGTGGGGATCGCGGCGGCCCGGTGCGGTGCGGCGCATGTGCTGGCGGCGGACATCGATGCATTTTCTTGCGCCGCCATCCGCCTTAACGCCATTGCCAATGCGGTGGAGATCGCGGTGACGCAAGATGATGTCATCGGCACGCGCGGTGACTGGGACCTGATTCTAGTCGGCGATCTTTTCTATGAGCGACCGCTGGCCGAACGCCTGCTGGCATGGCTGAAAGAGTTGCAGACTGATGCCTTGTTGGGCGATCCGGGGAGGAACTACTTCCCCCCATCGGGCGTGGAAAAACTGGCCACGTATAATGTGCAGGTCACGCGCGACCTGGAGGACCGGGAGATACGCCAGACCAGCGTTTATCGGTTGATGCGCGCCGGCGGCCTTGCGTGAACGGCATTTGCGGTTAGGCTCGCGCCAAGAAATTTGCACTTTCAAGGGGGCCTTCATGCTGTTCGGGCGCGTCAAGTCGCTGGAAGCCATTCTGGCGACGGCCGAGAAGAAGTCGTTGCACCGTTCGCTGGGCCCCTTCCAGCTCACATTGCTGGGCATCGGCGCTGTTATCGGCACCGGCATTTTCGTGCTGACCGCAGAGGCCGCGCAGAAGGCGGGCCCTTCGATGGTGCTGTCTTTCTGCATTGCGGGTTTTGTCTGCGCTGTGGCGGCGCTGTGCTATTCCGAACTGGCCTCGATGGTGCCGGTGGCGGGCTCTGCCTACACCTATACCTATGCCGTGGTCGGCGAGATGATGGCCTGGATGGTCGGCTGGGCCCTGATCCTGGAATATGCGGTGGGCGCCAGCGCGGTTGCGGTGGGCTGGTCCAACCACGCGGTGGGATTGCTGCACGGGCTGGGGGTGAATTTCCCCAATTCGATCAGCAATGCCGATGCCCTGATGGCAAAGGTGCAGATGGCATTCGGCGCCGCTGCCACCCCCGACCTGCTGACGGCCGCCAATACCGGCGGCTGGATCAATGTGCCCGCCGTGCTGATCGCCAGCGCAGTGACCTGGCTGCTGGTGATCGGCACCACCGAGAGCGCGCGGGTCAACGCCATCCTGGTGCTGATCAAGATTTCGGCCCTGACGCTGTTCATCGTGCTGACCATTCCGGTCATGCATGCGGAAAACTTCAAGCCCTTCATGCCCACCGGGGCATTGGGCACGGTTGGCGCGGCAGCGTCGATCTTCTTTGCCTATGTCGGTTTCGACGCGGTTTCGACCGCGGCGGAAGAAGTGAAGAACCCGCAGCGCAATGTGCCCATCGGCCTTATTGGAACGCTGGTGATCTGCACCCTGTTCTATCTGCTGGTGGCGAGCGGGGCGATCGGCGCGCTGGGCGCCCAGCCCCTGATGGCGAACGGCGTGGCGCTGTCGCCCGGTTCGGCCGAGATGGCGGGGCGCTGCGCGTCCATCGTGGCGGGCGGCGCGCTGGAGCCGCTGGTCTGTTCCAAGGAAGCGCTGGTGCATGTGCTGGCCTCGATCGGCTGGCCGGCGCTGGGGCGGCTGGTGGGTCTTGCGGCGGTGCTGGCGCTGCCATCGGTGGTGCTGATGATGATGTTCGGCCAGACCCGCGTCTTCTTCACCATGGCGCGCGACGGGTTGCTGCCCGACAAGCTGGCCTCGGTGCATGCGCGCTATCGCACGCCGCACATCGTGACGATGGTGACGGGCGCGGGCGCGGCCATCGCCGCGGCGGTGCTGCCGGTGGGCAAGCTGGCCGATCTTTCCAATTCCGGCACCCTGTTCGCTTTCACCATGGTGGCGATCTCGGTGATGGTGCTGCGCCGCACCGATCCGGGGCGCCGCCGCCCGTTCCGCGTGCCCGGCGTTTATATCATCGCGCCGCTGGCCATTGCCGGCTGCCTGGGGCTGTACCTGTCGCTGCCGCTGATGGCGATCCTGGTGCTGCCGATCTGGGGCGCGGTGGGGCTGACGGTCTATTTCCTCTATAGCCGGGGGCACAGCCATGTCGGACGCGGCCTGCAGGAAGGCTCCAGCGAGGACGAGCCGCCGGTTACGCCCGGCGCCGCCTGAGTGTAAAAGCGGGCGCGTTCCGCTATAGACGACAACATGCCCTACGACTCCCTGCGCGATTTCCTGGACCGTCTTGAAAAGGACGGCGACCTGGTGCGCGTGACAGAGCCCGTCTCCACTGTGCTGGAGATGACAGAGATCCAGACCCGCCTGATTGCCGAGGGCGGGCCGGCGGTGATCTTTGAAAATCCCATCCGCGCCGACGGCACCCCCAGCGACATGCCGGTGATCGTCAACCTGTTCGGCACGGTGAAGCGCGTGGCCATGGGTGTGACCATGGGCGGCAGGGAACGCACCACCGGCGCGGATTTGCGCGAAGTGGGCGAGTTGCTCGCCGTGCTGCGCCAGCCGCAGCCGCCGCGTTCGTTCGGCGAGGCGGCGGACCTGCTGCCGCTGGTGAAGACCGTGCTGGCGATGAAACCCAGGACGGTATCGCGGGCGCCCTGCCAGGAGGTGGTGCTGCGCGGCGCCGACATCGATCTGTCGAAGCTGCCGGTGCAGACCTGCTGGCCGGGGGAGCCGGCGCCGCTGATCACCTGGCCGCTGATCGTGACCAAGGGCCCGACCGACGCGCGCGAGGACAATTTCAACCTCGGCATCTATCGCATGCAGGTGCTGAACAAAAACCAGACCATCATGCGCTGGCTGAAGCATCGCGGCGGCGCGCAGCATCACCAGCGCTGGGCCGCGGAAAAGAGCGCGCCCCTGCCCGCGGCTGCCGTGATCGGGGCCGATCCCGGCATGATCCTGGCGGCGGTGACGCCGGTGCCGGAGACATTGTCGGAATACCAGTTTGCGGGGCTGCTGCGCGGCAAGCGCGTGGAGCTGACCGATTGCGTGTCGCAGCCCTTGAAGGTGCCGGCCAATGCGGAAATCGTGATCGAGGGCGAGGTGTCGCTGCGCGACTATGCGCCCGAGGGGCCCTATGGCGATCACACCGGCTATTACAATTCGGTGGAGCCGTTCCCGGTCTTCACGGTGACCGCGATCACCATGCGCGAGAAGCCGATCTATCTTTCGACCTATACGTCGCGGCCGCCGGACGAGCCTTCGATCCTGGGCGAGGCGCTGAACGAGGTGTTCATTCCGCTGATCAAGCAGCAGTTTCCCGAGATCGTGGATTTCTGGCTGCCACCGGAAGGGTGCAGCTATCGCATCGCCGTGGTGTCGATGAAGAAGGCCTATCCCGGCCATGCCAAGCGGGTGATGATGGCGGTGTGGTCGTATCTGCGCCAGTTCATGTACACCAAGTGGGTGATCGTGGTGGATGACGACATCAACGCGCGCGACTGGAAGGATGTGATGTGGGCCGTTTCCACCCGCATGGACCCGGCGCGCGACGTGACCATGATCGAGCACACGCCGATCGACTATCTGGACTTCGCCTCGCCGCAATCGGGGCTGGGCTCGAAGATCGGCCTGGACGCCACCAACAAGTTGCCGCCAGAAACCGATCGCGAATGGGGCCGCAAGATCGCGATGGACGAGGATGTGATCCGCAAGGTCACGGACAAATGGTCGAAACTGGGCCTGCCCGGGAGCGGCAAGCCGATCTGGTGAAGACCGCAGTCCCGCGCTAACGTGCGGAAAATGGCGGGGGCCGGAATGACAAAAATCTTGCTGTTGGCCAGCATGCTGGGCGCCCTGGCGAGCGCGCCCGCCATGGCGGATGACACGTGTCCGCCGTTGCAGATGATCAGCAGTGTGGCGATGACGCTGGGCGACGACGGGCGCCCCTATGTCCCGGTGCGCATCGGCGACAAGGACAAGACCATGCTGGTGGATACCGGCGGCGCTTTCACCGAGATGACTGAAGCGACCGTGGAAGAGCTGGGCCTGCGGCCGCGCGTGACCCGCCTCAACCTGATCGGGGTGACGGGTGCGGAAAACAGCCTGGCCGTGCGTACCTCCCTGAAACTGGGCAACCTGACGGCGCCTGCCACCGATTTCATCGTGATGACCGGGACCGGCCGCGCCGACAACACCCTGTGGGACGCGGCCGGCATTCTGGCGCCCAACCTGCTGCACGCCTATGATCTGGACATGGATTTCGGCGGCCGCAAGGTTGCGCTGCTGTCCCAGGACCACTGCCCCGGCAAGGTGGTGTACTGGCCGGCGGATGCCGTGGCGGTGGTGCCCTTTCGCCTGGACAATGGTAACCACATCATCGTGCAGGTGACGCTGGACGGCGTGCGCCTGGAGGCGCTGCTGGATACGGGGGCCTCGGACTCCGTGCTCAATCTCGACAAGGCGCTGCTGGAATATCACCTCAAGCCCGGGGACAGCGAGACGCCGCTATCGCGCGACATCATTGAAGGCGCGAGCGAGGGCGAGAGCGTGCACACCTATACCCACCGTTTTCATGCGCTGTCGCTGGAAGGGCTGGCGGTGGGAAACCCGCAGGTGCGGTTGATGCCGGACCTGATGAAGCCAAGGCTTTCCAACGCCCATGACAGCCTGAAAGGCGGCTCGCGCCTCAAGGTGCTGGATGCGCAGACCGGCCTGGGCGACATGATCCTTGGCATGAATGTGCTGCACCACCTGCATCTCTACATCGCGTATGGAGAGCGCAAGCTCTACATCACGCCGGCGGTTGAGACAGCCGCGTTGCACTAGCATGGATTACAAAGCAGAAATGTCGGCGGGGGAAGCCGCAGACCATCTGGAACGGCTCCTGCGCCACCGCTAGGCTGGGCAAAATAATGCGGGGCGGGGACATGCGGTTTGCAACGGTATCGTTGGCTCTCATGATTTTGGCCGCGCCTGCCTCCGCGCAGGATTGCGGGCCGCTCAAACAGGCCGCCTCGCTCGATCTCACGCCGCTGGGCAATGGCGGGCAGATGCTGGTGCCCGTCACCATCAACGGCGCCGAACAGAAGATGCTGCTTAACACCGCCGGCGGAATTTCCAGCCTGACCCAGACGGCGGTGGATGCACTCGGCCTGCATGCCATAGACAGCAGCCGGATCAAGGCACTGGACAGCGCCGGCAACGCCTCGCAGAGCTATGTCGCCGTTCGGGATTTCGCGCTGGGCGGGCTCCAGTTCAACGGCATCCAGTTCATGGTGACGGCGAATCCCAATGCGGGCGCAAACGGCCTGTTCGCGGGCATGCTCGCCGGGGACATGATGTCCCACTATGACGTCGAGATGAACTTCGCGACCCGCAAGCTGAACATCTTCCTGCAGGATCATTGCCCCGGCCATGTCCTCTACTGGAAGCCCGATCCGGCGGCGATCGCGGTCGTTCCGATTTCCTTAAAAAAGCCCACGCCGACGGATTCCCGGACGGGCTTTCGACCCTATGTGGACCGCGAGATTCACATCTGGGTGCCGGTGACCCTTGATGGCAAAAACTTCAAGGCGGCGCTCAACACCGCCGCGGCACGCTCGACCATGAGCGCGCGCGTCGCCAAGTTCGTGTTCGGCGTGACCGCCGACACACCCGGATCGGTGCCGCTGGGAACGATGGACGCCAATCCCGATCACAAGGTCTTCGGGCATGTCTTTTCCGCCCTGACCTTCGATGGCGTCACCGTCTCCAATCCCCACATCGCCGTGATCCCGGACCTGGTCGGCAGCAAGGATCCCAACAATGACTATCGCACCGACAGCCATATCAAGCGTGTGGATGACGATTTCGGCGCGGAGATGACCATCGGCATGGATGTCATCCGCAAGCTGCATCTCTACATCGCCTTCGGCGAGCGCAAGCTCTATGTCACACCGGCGTCGCCGACGGTCCAGGGCGACGCGGGTGGGGCCCCTCAGCCTTCCGCGACGCATTGAACGGCGCGAAAACGCGCCAAACTTGACCCGGGCGCGGTTTCGCGGCATCCGAAGGCCATGACCCGCGATCCCCAGACTATCCTTGGTTCCCTGCTTGATGCCGCCCTGAAGGCGGGCGCCGATGCGGCCGATGCGCTGTATGTGGAGGGGGTGTCGTCCAGCGTCTCCTACCGGCTGGGCAAGCTGGAGGATGTGGAGCGGGCGGAGAATTACGACATGGGCCTGCGGGTCTTTGTCGGCCAGAAGGTGGCGTTCGTGTCTTCCACCGATTTCTCGGCCGATGCCCTGGCGGGCTTGCCGGAGCGGGCGGTGAAGATGGCGCGGCTGGCGCCGGAAGATAAATTCGCAGGGCTCGCGCCCAAAGACCGGCTGGCCACCAACATCCCGGCACTCGACCTGGAAGATGCGATCGAGCCCGCACCGGAAGTGTTGATCGCCCGCGCCCGTGACGCGGAAGGCGCGGCGCTGGCGGTGAAGGGTGTGACCAATTCCGAAGGCGGCGGCGCGTCTTTCTCGCGCAGCGCGGTGGCGCTGGCGACCTCCACCGGATTCTATGGCCGCTATGCCGGCACCAGCCATGGCATCGGCGTTGCGGTGCTGGCGGGCGAAGGCACCGGCATGGAGCGCGACTATGACCAGGCCAGCGCCCGGCATGCCGGCGACCTGCGCAGCGCCGAGGAGATCGGCCGCACCGCCGGCGAAAAGGCGGTGAAGCGGCTGAACCCGCGCAGCATGAAATCGCAAAGCGTGCCGGTGGTGTTCCACCCCGACGAAGCGTCGGGATTGCTGGGGCACTTCGCCGGGGCGATTTCCGGCGCGTCGATCGCCCGCGGTGTCTCGTTCCTGAAGGACCGCATGGGCCAGCCGATTTTCGCCAAGGGCATCACCGTCATTGACGATCCGCACCGGGTGCGCGGCCTGCGTTCCAAGCCGTTCGACGGGGAAGGCGTCGCCAATGCGCGCCGCGCGCTTGTTGAAGACGGCGTGCTGACAAGCTGGCTGCTGGATTGCGCCAGCGCCCGGCAACTGGGTCTGCAAACCACCGGCCATGCCGCGCGCGGCACCGGCGGGCCGCCTTCGCCGTCCACCACCAACCTGCACATGGCGGCCGGAACCCTGAGCGTGAAGGACCTGATCGCGGACATCAAACAGGGTTTCTATGTCACCGAAACCATGGGCATGGGCGTCAACCGCGTCACCGGCGATTACAGCCATGGCGCGGCAGGCTTCTGGATCGAGAATGGCGAGATCGCCTTCCCGGTGTCGGAAGTCACCATCGCCGGCAACCTGAAGGACATGTTCGCGGCCCTGACGCCGGCCAGCGACCTGGAATTCCGCCACGGCACCAACGCGCCCACCGTGCGCGTCGAGGGGATGACGCTTGCCGGAGCGTGACCGACCTTCGACCGGATGCGACGGCGCCGGTCCGGCGCCGTCGCCCAGTCACGCGACAAAAAACGAAAATGCGCAGGACGACCTGGAACTGCTTGCCAGCGCGGTGCTTGCCGGCGGCGCCATCGCGCTGAAATACTACCAGACCGACTACAAGCGCTGGAGCAAGGAAGGCGGCAGCCCCGTCACCGAGGCGGACCTGGCGGTGAACAGCTATCTGCACGACACACTGACGGCGGCGCGGCCCGATTACGGCTGGCTGTCGGAGGAAAGCGCCGACGATGACGCGCGGCTGTCCAGAAGCCATGTCTTCGTGGTGGACCCCATCGACGGCACGGTCGCCTTTCTGAAAGGCCGGCCGCATTTCACCATCTGCGCCGCCGTGGTGGTGGACGGGCGGCCCTGCTGCGGCGCCATTTACAATCCCGCCAGCGACGAGATGTATGCCGCGCGCCTGGGCGACGGCGCGACCCGCAACGGCGCGCCCATTCATGTCGGCACGCGCGAAGCCATCGAAAATTGCGACATGCTGGGCGACCGCACGCAACTGACCGCCCTGCCCTGGCCGCCCATGCATGTGCAGAACCGCAACTCCGTCGCCTATCGCGTCATGCTGGTGGCCGATGGCAGCGCCGATGCCAGCGTCAGCCTGACGCCCAAGCGCGACTGGGACCTGGCGGCGGCCGATGTCATCCTGCACGAGGCGGGCGGGCGGCTCACCGATGCGCAGGGCAACAGGCTGGTTTACAATCGCCCCAGCACCCTGCAATCCAGCCTGGTGGCGGCCAATCCCGGGCTTCATGCCGAGATTGTCGCATTGTTGCGGCACTAGAAGCGCCTAGGATCGCAGCACGCGCAAACGGTCGGAGTCGCCATGCCTGAATCCAAGCAGCTTCTGCATTTCGTGTTCGGCGGCGAGCTGAAATCCACCGCCGACGTGGAGTTCAAGGACCTGTCCAAGCTGGACTTTGTGGGCATGTATCCCAGCTTCGCCGAGGCCCGCAAAGCCTGGCTGGCCAAGGCCCAGGCCACGGTGGACAATGCCCAGATGCGCTACTTCGTGGTTCATATGCACCGGCTGATGGAGCCGGAAGACGATCACAACCATTAAGTATTTGATATATTAGGGGTTTTTGGGCCTCGCCGCCCCTATCCCGGCCATGCTAGATCAGCGCGGCATGAGTTCCACGCCTTTCACCGGCTCCATACCCGGGACGCCCCAACCGGGCCCCAGCAACGTCAAGACCGGCGCGGTGATCCGCCGCCTGCTGCGCGACTATGTCGGCGGCGAATGGGGCCTGTTCGCGCTGGCCATCGTCTGCATGCTGTTTACCAGCGCCATCAGCGGGCTGGTGCCGCTGATGGTGAACTGGGAGATCAAGCTGATCTTCCTGCAGCGCAACGCGACGCTGCTGCTGCCGCTGGCCCTGGCGGTGACCGGGGTGGTGGCGCTGCGGGCGGCGACCCTGTTCTGCGGCCGGATGTGGCTGGACTCGCTGGCCGAGCGGGTGGTGGCCAAGGCGCAGGCCAACATGTTCGCCCGCCTGATCCGGCGGGACTTGGCGGACCTGAACGCGGTGCATTCGGGCCAGTTCGTCTCCAACTTCCTGTATGACGCGACGCTGCTGCGCGATGCCCTGACTCAGGGCATGGCCGCCATCTTCCTGGAGGCGGTGCAGCTGGTCGTCTATGTCACCTATGTGCTGGTGGCCGACTGGCAGCTTGGCCTGTTCGTGCTGATCATCCTGCCCGGCATCGCCTGGGCCATGGAACGGCTGGGCGGCTCCATGCGCCGCGCCGCCACCCGCGGCATGCGCGAGACCGGCGATCTGTCGGTGGCGCTGTCGGAAGCGATGGACGGGCGGCGCATCATCAAGGCGTATGGCCTGGAGGCGCACAGCATCACCCGCGTGGACACGCGGCTGAAGTCGCGGCTGGCGATCCAGTTGAAGGCGGTCCGCCTGCGCGCGGCCGCGGCGCCGGTGACCGACCTGTTCCTGGGGGCGGCCTTCGGGCTGGTGCTGTTCGTGGCGGGTTGGCAGATCCTGCACAACCAGATCACCATCAACGCGTTCTTCGGCTTTCTCACGGCCCTGCTGCTGGCGCAGCAGCCGGTGCGCAATCTCAGCCAGCTGTGGCCGACGGCCAGCGCGGGCTTTGCGGCCGCCACCCGCATCTTCGACTCCATCGATGCCCGTCCCACGATTTTGAACCGCGCCGGCGCGACGGCACTGCGGCCCGAAGGCGGCGCGGTCAGCTTCCGCGATGTCTCCTTTGCCTATCGCCCCGATGCCGGGCCGATCCTGTCGCATGTCAATCTCGACATCCCGGCCGGCAGCAAGGTCGCGCTGGTGGGCCCGTCGGGCGCCGGCAAGAGCACCGTGTTCAACCTGCTGCTGCGTTTCTACGACACCGGCAGCGGCGTCATCGCGGTGGATGGGCAGGACATTCAATCGGTGACGCTGGACAGCCTGCGCGCGGCCATCGCCGTGGTGACGCAGGAAGCGCTGCTGTTCGACGAAAGCATTGCCGACAATATCGCGCTGGGCAGGCCCGGCGCCTCGCTGGGCGAGATCAAGGCAGCGGCGCGCAATGCGGCGGCGCATGACTTCATCGCCGCCATGCCGGACGGCTATGACACCCGCGTCGGCGAAGGCGGGCTGAAACTGTCGGGCGGCCAGCGCCAACGCATCGCCATCGCCCGCGCCATGCTGCGCAACGCGCCCATCCTGCTGCTGGACGAAGCCACCAGCGCCCTGGATGCCGAGAGCGAGCGCCAGGTGCAGGAAGCCCTGTCGCGGCTGATGAAGGGGCGCACCACCATCGTCATCGCCCATCGCCTGTCCACCGTGGTGGATGCGGACCGCATCTATGTGCTGGAAAAGGGCGGCGTGGCGCAATCGGGCAGCCATGCCGAGTTGATGGCGGCGGACGGGCTGTACGCCAGTCTCTACCGCCACAATCTGGAATCCCCCTTCAACCAGGAAGATGGCCGATGAGCCGTCCGCTGGGGCTGGCCGCGTGGCGGGTGCTGACCGCCGCCATTTCGCCATTTGCCGCGCTGTATGTCCGCAACCGCGCCGCGCGCGGCAAGGAAGACCGCGCCCGGCTGAACGAAAGACTGGGCATCACCACCACGCCGCGGCCGCAAGGCAAGCTGGTGTGGGTGCATGGCGCCAGCGTGGGCGAAAGCATGGCGGCGCTGCCGCTGATCGAACGGCTGCTGGCCGATGGCGGTGTGCAGGTTCTGGTGACCAGCGGCACCGTCACCAGCGCCGCCATGATGGCGCAGCGCCTGCCGCAAGGCGCGATCCACCAGTTCGTGCCGCTGGACATGCCCGGCGCGGTGGCGCGCTTCCTGGATCACTGGAAGCCGGACGTGGGGCTGTTCGTCGAATCCGACCTGTGGCCCAACCTCATCCTGGACGCGGCGGCACGCGGTGTGCGGCTGGCGCTGGTCAATGCCCGGATTTCGGAGCGTTCGGCCGCTCACTGGGCGTGGGCAAAGCAAAGCGCGGCGGCGCTGCTGGGCGCTTTCGACACGGTGCTGGCGCAGGACGAAGAGATCGCCGCACGCTTCCGGCTTCTGGGCGCGCGCGACGTACAGGTGGTGGGCAGCCTGAAGGCCGATGCGCCGCCGCTGGAGGTGGATGACGCCGCGCTGGCAGCGATGCGCACCATGATCGGGGCGCGGCCCGTGCTGCTGGCGGCCCAGACCCATCCCGGCGAAGACGAAACCGTGCTGCCGGCGCACGACCTGCTGCGGGCGCGGTTTGCCGACCTGCTGACCATCCTGGTGCCGCGCCACATCGCGCGCGGCGGCGAGATCGAGATGCTGTGCGGGGCGCGGATCGCGGCGCGGCGGTCCACCGGCGGCGTCATCACGGCGGACACCGCGATCTATATCGCCGACACGCTGGGCGAGATGGGGCTGTTCTATCGGCTGGCGCCCTTCTGCTTCCTGGGCGGGACGCTGGTGCCGCTGGGCGGGCACAATGTGCTGGAGCCTGCGGTGCTGCATTGCGCCGTGCTGGCGGGACCGCATACGGCCAGCAATGCGGGCGCCTTTGCGGCGGTGCTGGCGGCGCAGGGCTTCGGGCTGGTTGCCAGCAGCGCCGACATCGCGCGCGAAGCCGCGCGGCTGTTCGCCGATCCGGACGCCGCGCGGGCGGCGGGCGATGCGGCGGCGCGCGGCGCGGCGGCATTGTCGGGCGCGGTGACACGGACGATCGATGTCGCTAGGAAGCTGATCGATGCGCGCGCCTGATTTCTGGCGACGGCGCGGCTGGCAGGCACGGCTGCTGGCGCCGCTTGGCGCCTTGTATGGATTCAGCGTTGCCTTGAAGTCACGAACGAAAGGGTTTTCGCCAGGCGTGCCGGTTATCTGTGTCGGCAACCTCACGGCCGGCGGCAGCGGCAAGACCCCTGTCGCCATCGCGGTTGCGCAAGCGCTGCGCGAACGCGGGCGCAAGCCTTTCTTCCTCACGCGCGGCTATGGCGGCAGTGAACGCGGACCGGCCCTGGCGTCGCGCGCCCACAGCGCGGCGGTGATGGGCGATGAAGCCCTGCTGCTGGCGCGCCACGCCCAGACCGTGGTGGCAAAGGACCGCGCTGCCGGCGCGCGGCTGGCGACGGAAAAAAGCGCGGACGTCATTGTGATGGATGACGGCCACCAGAATTTTTCCCTGCGCAAAAGCCTGTCGCTGGTGGTGGTGGATGCACAGACCGGCTTCGGCAATGGCTTGCAGATTCCAGCGGGGCCGCTGCGTGAGCCGGTACGGCAGGGATTGTCGCGCGCCGATGCGGTCGTGCTGGTCGGTGACGGCGATCCCGACCTCGAAGGCTTTGCAGGCCCGGTGCTGCGGGCGCATCTGGTGGCCGATGGCGCAGCGTTCGCGGGACAGCCGGTGTTTGCCTTTGCCGGCATCGGGCGGCCGGAGAAATTCGTCGCGTCGCTCGAAGCCAGCGGCGCCATCGTCACCGGCAGCTGCTTTTTCGACGACCACCACGCCTACGGCGAGGGCGAAATCGAGCAGCTCAAGGCCATCGCGGGCGAAACCATGCTGGTCACCACGCAAAAGGATTTCGTGCGCATGACGGTGGCGGAACGCGCGGGCATTCGCGTGTTGAAAGTGGCGGCAGTGTTCGACGATGCGGGTGGGCTGGCGCGCTTGCTTGACACCGCTTTGGCGCGGGTTTAGCGCCAGACCATGGCGGCCCCCAACCTCACCTTCGCCCAGAAGCTGCGCTACGGCGCGGAGGCCGCGGCCTTCTTTGCCTTCATGGCGATGTTTCGCGTCATCGGCCTGCCGCTGGCCGCGCGCCTGGGCGGATGGATCGGGCGCAATGTCTTTTCGCATCTGCCGCCCGACCGGGTGGCGCGCGCCAACCTGCTGGCGGCCTTCCCCGAAAAGAGCGAAGCGGAACGCGATGCGATCCGCATGGTGATGTGGGACAATCTGGGGCGGGTCGTGGCGGAGTATCCGCATCTGGAAAAATTCAGGGCCACGGGCGAGGATCCGCGCATCACCGTCAGCCTTCCGTCCGGCGTGACCGTGGACGGCATGAAAGGTCATGCCGTGATGTTCCTGTCGGCGCATCTGGCGAACTGGGAGATGATGCCGATCCTGGGCGAGGAAGTGGGGCTGGACGGCGCCGCCGTGGTGCGGCCGCCCAACAATCCCTATATCGCCGACTGGGTGGGGCGCCAGCGCAGCATCAACGGTCCGGGCACCCTGATCGCCAAGCACAATGCGGCGCGCCACATGCTGAGCCAGCTGCGCGGCGAGAAGGTCCTGTACATGCTGGTGGACCAGAAGCTGCGCGAAGGCATCATGGTGCCCTTCTTCGGGCGCGAGGCACCGACCACGCCGGCGCCGGCGGCGCTCGCGCTGAAATTCGGCGCGCGCATCATCCTGGCCGCCAATCGCCGCCTGCCCGGCTCGCGCTTTCATGTCACGGTGTTGCCGCCGCTGGACTTCACGCCCAGCGGGGACGAGACACGCGACGTGCCGGCGCTGACGGCCGCCATCACGGCCCGCATCGAGGAGATTGTGCGCGCCGATCCGGGCCAGTGGCTGTGGATTCACAATCGCTGGCTGACGCCGCGCGATATTGCGCTGACCCAGCACTAGAGGACCGCCATGACCACGCGCCAGCGCATTCTTGACCAGCTGTTCTTCGGCCGCGATCCGCTGAAGGATTTTCCGGCGGATCGTTTCCCCACCGACCTGCAGGGCTGGCATTCGCAGCACCCTTACCTGACGCGCGCCATTGCCGAGGTGAAGCCCGCCATCGCGGTGGAAGTGGGCGTGTGGAAAGGCGCCTCGGTCGTGACCATGGCGAAGGAAATCCAGCGGCTGAAGCTGGATGCCGTGGTCATCGCCATCGACACCTGGCTTGGCTCCAGCGAGCATTATCTGTGGGAGAAATTCCTGCCCGACCTGGATTTCGAATTCGGCTATCCGCGCCTCTATCACAAGTTCGCCGCCAATATCTGCAACGAGGGCCTGCAGGCGCAGGTGGTGCCGCTGCCGCTGGATTCCATCAACGGCTTCCAGTTGCTGAAGGAAAAGGGCATCCGGCCCGACGTGCTGCACATCGATGCGGGGCACGATTACATGTCGGTGATGGCGGATTTGAAGGCCTGGTGGCCGCAACTGAACGCGGGCGGTGTGCTGGTCGGCGACGATTACTTCAAGAGTTTCCTGGGCAAGGGCAAATGGCCGGAAGTGCGCCAGGCCTTTGACGAATTCTTCGCCGCCACGCCGCACACGAAGTTCGAGAGCGGCGACGGCAAGTGTTACGTGGGCAAGCCCTAGAGCGCCGGCGACAGCCGAAGCGACCCGAAAATCAGAGCGGGTCCGGCTTGGGCTTGCGGGTCGAGCGCGACGGATCGAGCTTCACCTGGAACCAGTTCATCGCCCAGTGCAGGTGCGGACCCGTTGCGCGTCCCGTTGCACCTATGAGCCCGATGCGCTGGCCGCGCCTGACACTGTCGCCCGCCTTCACCAGCCTTTTGCTCTGGTGCAGATAGGCGGTGGAAACGCCCTGGCCGTGATCGATCAGGGTGAAACCACCATTCAGGTAATAGTCGTCGCAAAGCGTCACCACGCCGTCGGCGGGCGCGTGGATCGGCGTGCCGGTGGGCGCGGCCATGTCGACGCCATAGTGCGGCGACATGGGCACGCCATTGTCGATGCGCTGGCTGCCGAAGATGCCGCTTTCGATGCCCGGCGCCGGCCAGTCGAAACCGGAGAGGAAGTCGCTGCCACCGCTGTCGGAAAGCCGCGCAAGGTAGATGGCCTCCGCCTCCCTTTCGATGCGCGCCGTCACCTCGGGCGGCGGTGTCACCGTGTTCTGCGGCAGGCCGTTGACGTGCTGGATGTCATATTTGCGCGGCGTCGGCGTGAAGGAGCGGCTGTCGCCGCCGCCTTCGGGATAACGCACCGTCACCAGCGAAGGCCTTGTCTGGTCGGGCCCGAAACCGAAGGCAAAGCGCCCATCGGCAGTGACGTGCAGGGGGCGGCCGTCCAGCGCCACGGCGGCGCCCGGCGGCGCACTGCCCAGTGCCAGGCTACCCTGCTCCATCGCGCCGGTCACGGAAAAGCGAACCGGCTTTTCCGGCTGCGCCAAGGCGGGCATGGCAAGAGACAAGGACGCGCCGACGAAAAACCGGCGTCGCATCATTTGGGGAAATTCATTTGGGAACCAGGCCCTTTTCCTGTGCCCGCGCCGTGGCGATGTCGGGGCTGGCATATGGTTCCTGCAGGTCCACGCTCCAGTAGCGCAGCGCATCCAGCGGAATATGCGTGCCGGTCACGGCGCAGACGACATAGCCGCCCGGCGTGATGACGTCATATTCGCCATCGAGATAGTGAAGCCTGGCTTCACCCTTGTCGCGTTCCATCACATTCATGTCATCACACTATCAGAAGAGGGAGCCCTGATCGACGGGCTTTTTGGCTTTCGGTTTCGGCGCGCCGCCATCGGCGGTCACGGCGCGGTCGCCATCGGCGAAGGTCAGCGTCAGGGCCTCGCCGGGCTTCACGGCGGCGGCACGGCGTACCACGCCGCCCTCGCCGCGCACCAGCGCGAAGCCGCGCTCCAGCGCCGACTTGTGCGATACGCTTTCCAGCACGCGGCCCAGGGCCTGCAGATGCTTTGCGGCCTCCGCGAGCGACGCCTTCTGCGCCCGCGTGATCCGTTCGGACAGGGTGGCGGTGCGCTCGCGTCCCAGCCGGATGCGATCGCGCAGGATGCGGGGACGCAGCAGCGCGGCCGTGCGGTGGAAGTCGGCGCTGTGCTGTTGCAGGTTGGCGCCCAGCGCCTTGCCCAGCCCATCGCCGGCGCGGTCCAGCCTCTGGCGCGGGGTGGCGAACAGCGTATCGGCGCGCGGCAGCACGCGGGCCAGTTGCGCCAGGTGGCGCTGGCGGTCTTTCAGCCCCTTGGTGAAGCAGGCCAGCATGCGGCGCTGGTAATCCAGCGTCTGGGCCAGCAGCTCGGCGCGCACCGGCACGGCGATTTCGGCGGCGGCGGTGGGCGTGGGCGCGCGCACGTCGGCGGCGAAGTCGATCAGGGTGGTGTCGGTCTCGTGTCCCACGGCGGAAATCAGCGGGATGACGCTGGCGGCGGCGGCGCGCACCACGGCCTCGTCATTGAAGGCCATCAGGTCTTCGACCGAACCGCCGCCCCGCGCCACGATGATCAGGTCGGGGCGGTTGGCGGTCATGGCGTTGAAGCCGGCAATGGCGGCGGCGATCTCGGCGGCGGCCTTCTCGCCTTGCACCGCCACCGGCCACAGCAGGACGCGGCGCGGGAAACGCGCCTGCAGCCGGTGCAGGATGTCGCGGATTACCGCGCCGGTCGGCGACGTGATCACGCCGATCACGTCCGGCAGATAGGGCAGCTTCTTCTTGCGCGACGCATCGAAAAGGCCTTCGGCGGCGAGGCGCTTCTTGCGTTCCTCCAGCAGCGCCATCAGCGCGCCGAGGCCCGCCATCTCCACCTGCTCGACGATGATCTGATAGCGCGAGGTGCCGGCATAGGTGGACAGCTTGCCGGTGCAGATCACTTCCATGCCGGCTTCGGGGCGCACTTTCAGGCGCGCCGTGGTGGTGCGCCAGATCACGGCATTCAGCACCGCCTTGTCGTCCTTGAGGTCGAAATAGACATGGCCGGAGGAATGAAATTTCAGGCCGGAAATCTCGCCCCGCACCCGCACCACGGCGAACTGGTCCTCAACGGCGCGCTTGAGGGCGGCGCTGAGTTCGGTGACCGAGAATTCGGGCAGGTTGGAAAGGGCTGGTTCCGGCATTTTAAGGGGGTCGCTTCGCTCCGGAGGTATGATACAGGGGGGCGGCGCGCAATTGCGAGGCCAGAGGGGTATTTCTCGTGAAGGTTCTGTTGGTGGGTTCCGGTGGCCGCGAACATGCGCTGGCCTGGGCGCTGGCGAAAAGCCCGCTGCTGACAACGCTGTATTGCGCCCCCGGCAATGCGGGAATCGCCGAGGTCGCGCAGTGCGTGGCCATACCAGCCACCGATTTCGCCGCCCTGGCGGCCTTTGCGGTCGAAACCCGAATCGATTTCGCCGTCATTGCCGCCGACGCGCAGCTTGTCGGCGGATTGTGGGACGTGCTGGAGGCGGCCGGCATCCGCGCCTTGGGACCGTCCAGGGCGGCGGCGGTGCTGGAAGGCTCCAAGGGCTTTGTCAAAGACCTGTGCATCGAGGCGGGCATTCCCACCGCCGCCTATCGGCGCTTCACGGCGCCGGATGCGGCCAAGGACTTTGCCGATACCCTGAGCTACCCGGTGGTGATCAAGGCCGACGGCCTGGCGGCGGGCAAGGGCGTGATCATTGCCACGGACAAGACGGAAAGCCACAAGGCCATCGACTTCATGTTCGAAGGTGGCTTCGGCGACAGCGGCCACGAGATCGTGGTGGAAGAATTCATGGAAGGCGAGGAAGCCAGCTTCTTTGCCTTGAGCGATGGCGTGAATGTCGTCCCGCTCGCCGGCGCGCAGGACCACAAGCGGGTGGGCGACGGCGATGTCGGGCCCAATACGGGCGGCATGGGCGCCTATTCGCCGGCGCCGGTGCTGCCGCCGTCGCTGGAACAGATCGCGATGGAACAGTTCATCAAGCCGACCGTCGCGGCGTTTGCCGCCAGGGGGCGGCCCTATATGGGCGTGCTGTATCTGGGGCTGATGATCACCAAGACGGGGCCCAAGCTGGTGGAATACAATGCCCGCTTCGGCGATCCGGAATGCCAGGTGCTGATGCCGCGGCTGAAGAGCGACCTGCTGGCGGCGTTGCTGGCGGCGCGCAGTGGCACGCTGGACACGCTGAAGCTGGAATGGCGCGATGAGGTGGCGCTGACTGTGGTGATGGCGTCGAAGGGTTATCCGGGCAGCTATGAGAAGGGCCATGTCATCACCGGCCTGGATCCGGCGGCAAAAATGCCGGGCGTCACGGTGTTCCACGCCGGAACCGAAAAACGCGGCGAGACGATCGTCGCCGTCGGCGGGCGTGTCCTGAACGTCACTGCCATCGGCAAGGATGTGGCCGAGGCCCAGGCCCGCGCCTATGCGGCGGCGGACCTTATTCACTGGGAAGGCGCCTTTTGCCGGCGCGATATCGGCTGGCGGGCGCTGAAGCGCTGACACACGGTCAGATTTAATCCTTCCTTCATCCGGGAAATCGGGGTCGCGCCAAAGCGTTGTTAACATCCGCTCCTGTAGGGTCCGCGCCATAAAAACAGGCAGGACCATTGTGGGGACCAACGCCCAATTCAGGGACGGCGACATTGCGCAGGCACAAGACAGCCTGCGCGGCGCCTTTGCGCTCGCCGAGCGGGCGGTGCAGATCGGCTATTGGCGCTACGATCTGAACACCCACACCCATTTCTGGTCGCCGGGCATGTATGTCCTGATGGGCGTGGACCCGTCAGTGACACCGCAAACCGCCTGGCTGCGCGATCACCTGCCGATCGCCGAGCAGGTCCATGTCGCCGAAGTCATCGGCGATGCGATGCGCACCCGCGCGCCGTTCTTCTACCGCATGCGCGATGTCACGCTGGGGCCGCTGCTGCCCGACAATAGCGCGCAGATCCTGGATGCCCAGGGCGAAGTGGAACTGGACGACGGCGGAAATCCGGTTGCCCTGATCGGCATCTGCCAGAACGTCACCAGGAAGCAGCGCGAGGAGGAAGCCGCCGAGATCGCGCAGGAACAGTATCGCACCATGATGCGCGAGGCTTCCGATATCATCGTGTTCCGCTCCGTGAAGGGGGACGTCCTGTTCGCCTCCGAAGCGCTGGAACGCGTCCTGGGGCGCGTCACGAGCGAGATCGATCACGGCGGCTTCATGAACTTCGTCCATCCGGACGACCTGGAGGAAGCGCACAAGGTCACAATTCTTCCTGCGCCGGGCGAAAGCCGTACTGCGACCTACCGCATACAGCACAAGGATGGCCATTACCTGTGGCTGGAAAGCGTGGTCCGCGCCATTTACGACGAGACCACGGGCAAGGTGCGCAACATCGTCGCCGTCAGCCGCGACATCACGACCCGCAAGACGCACGAGCTGGAAATCGAGGCGGCGCAGGCGCGCGCGGAAGCGGCCAACAAGGCCAAGTCCAACTTCCTGGCCAACATGAGCCACGAATTGCGCACGCCGCTGAACGCCATCATCGGCTTCAGCGAGCTGATGCGCGAAGAGATGTTCGGGCCGCTCGGCAATCCGCGCTACAATGAATATACCGGGCTGATCCACAGCTCCGGACGGCATCTGCTCGATCTCATCACCGACATGCTGGACATGGCCAAGATCGAGGCCGGCAAGATGGTACTGGCGCCCGAAAGGCTGGAGCTGACGGACGCGCTGGACGATTGCCTGCGCATTCTGAGGAGCCAGGCGGCCGCGGGTGAAATCGACGTGTCCACCGAGATCAAGGGAGCGCCGGTGATGCATGTCGATCGCCGCGCCATCAAGCAGATTCTGCTCAACCTGTTGTCCAATGCCGTGAAGTTCACGCCGCCGGGCGGCAAGGTGGTGGTCTCGGGCTGGAAGGCGCGCGGCCGCGCCTATGTCTCGGTGCGCGATACCGGCATCGGCATTTCGGCGGAAGACATGGCCCGGCTGGGCAATCCCTTCGAGCAGGCCAAGGCCGATCCGTTGCACGCCAAGGGCGGCACCGGCCTGGGCCTGGCGCTGGTCAAGGCGCTGGTGGAGAAGCATGGCGGCCAGCTGGTCATGGAAAGCTGCCTGGGCGCCGGGACCACCGTGGTGGTGGATTTTCCGCTGGCGGCAAAAGCCATCTCGATACAAGCCGGTTGACAGGACGGCCGTCGCTGGGCAATCAGCCTCATGCTTCTGTGGGCGGGCTTTCTTTCCATTCTGATCGGTATCGCGGCACTGGCCATCGACCGGCGCGCGGCGCATTTCATCTATGACCATGTCAGTGGCAACGCTCACCGGCGGCTGGATGCCATCACCCATTACGCCAAGGCGGGTCACTGGCTGGCGGCGGCGATCCTCGCATTGATCGTGGGCGCCGCCCTGCGCCATTTCGATCTGCTGGCGCGGGACGTCTCCCTGCTGGTCAATTACAGCCTGGCCTTCATCGCCAGCCTCACCGTGGGCAGCGCCATCCTGCATGTCATCAAGCTGGTGCTGGGCCGCCGCCGCCCGCGCGATGACATGGAGATGGGGCTGTATGGCTTCATGCCGCTGGCCTTCAATCCCGATTACAACTCCTTTCCCAGCGGCCATGCCCTGACCATCTGCTGCGTCGCGGTGATCTTCACCTGTGTCTGGCCGATGTGGTGGCCCGCCTGGTTCGCCATCGCTGCGATACTGGCGGTGACGCGCGCATTGCTGACGGCGCATTTCGTCAGTGACGTGCTGATCGGCGCCGGCATCGGTCTGATCGCGGCGCGTGAAGTGCTGCTGCTGGGCTTTCCCGGCTTTTCGCCGGGCTGGTTCTAGGCGCGCTCTTCAAGAAATGGCGCGCTACGCGCGCCGGGCGCGGAAGAAACTCTTCAGGATTTCGCCGGCTTCCAGCGCATGTGGTTCGGTCTGCAGGACAACCGGCCGGTGATGACAGGTGGGCTGTTCGAAGAAGCGCGGACCGTGCAGCACCGCGCCGCCCTTGGGATCGCAGGCCGCGAACACCAGACGACCGACACGCGCCATCGCCATGGCGCCGGCGCACATGGCGCAAGGCTCCAGGCTGACATAGAGCGTGGTGCCGATCAGGCGCTCATTGTTGATGGCCCGGGCCCCGGCCCGCATCACCAGCATCTCGGCATGGGCGGTGGGGTCCTTCAATTCCAGGATGCGGTTTCCGTCCCGCGCCAGCAGTTCGCCGTCCGCCGCCAGCAGCACCGCGCCCACCGGCACCTCGCCGCGCGCCGCGGCCGATTTCGCTTCTTCCAGCGCCAGTGCTATGGCTTCGCCGTCATTCATGGGCTCAGGAGTTAGCATTGCCGGCCAAGGAAAAGCCAGCCGCCGTCAAGGGCGACCGCATCGCCAAGGTCATCGCCCGGGCCGGTATCTGCTCGCGCCGCGATGCGGAAAAACTGATCCTGGAAGGCCGCGTGAAAGTCGATGGCCGGGTGGTGGCATCCCCTGCCCTGAACGTGACGCCGAACAATGTCGTGCAGGTGGACGAGAAGCCGCTGACCGAACCGGAAGGCGCGCGGATGTGGCGCTTCCACAAGCCCAGCGGCCTCGTCACGACGCACAAGGACGAAAAGGGCCGCGATACGGTCTTTGCCGCCCTGCCCAAGCATCTGGGCCGGGTGGTGTCGGTAGGCCGGCTGGATTTCAATACCGAAGGCCTGCTGCTGCTGACCAATGACGGCGAGATCGCACGCCGCATGGAAATTCCCTCGGCCGGCTGGACCCGCATCTACCGGGTCCGGCTGTTCGGCAAGGTGACCCAGGCCGACCTCGACAAGCTGGCCAGCGGAATGACCATCGACGGGGTGAAATATGGCCCCATCGTCGCCGACCTGGAACGCAGCAAGGGAATGCATGCCTGGGCCACGGTGTCGCTGAAGGAAGGCAAGAACCGGGAGATCAAGCGGGTGATGGAGCGGCTGGGGCTGAAGGTGTCCCGCCTGATCCGCACCGCCTATGGCCCTTTCCAGCTGGGCCAGCTCCAGGAAGGCCAGGTGGAGGAAATCCCGGCCCGGCTGTGGCGGGAAAAGCTGGGAATCGGCCGCAAAAAGCGTGCTGACGAGGATTGAAAGCTGCTAGAAGCCGCCCACACCGACCGGAGACACCGCCATGGGCAGCATGAAAGACAAGCGCAAGAGCCAGCTTCAGCCCCCCTATGCCGCGGAAACCAAGGATGTGCGCTTCGCGGGAACTTTCGAGGTTCTGGTGCCGGTGCCCGATCGCAACAAGCCCCAGCGGGTGCCGCTGCAGTTTCCCACCCTGTCGGCGGCGGAAAACTGGATGCACACGCCGGACGGCAAGGACATGATTGCCGAAATCCTGGAAGAGGCCAAAAAGGGCTGAACCCAGTTCCTGTAACCTTTCACTGCCGCGACCGAACTTTTCCTGACGGAGCCGTGCTTGATCGCCCATGAGGCGCAGTACCGGGATTGGATGCTGGCAGCCCTGGCGGGGGATGCTGCGGCCTACCGGATGCTG
Organism: uncultured Hyphomicrobiales bacterium; assembly: GCA_966211925.1. Lineage (GTDB taxonomy): Bacteria > Pseudomonadota > Alphaproteobacteria > Micropepsales > Micropepsaceae > Rhizomicrobium. The sequence goes on from CBIHOI010000009.1 coordinate 36,874, forward strand.
CTTTCGGGACTGACGCGGCACCTGAGGAGCTATTACACGCGCCGCCTCGACAACGGCGCGGCAGAGGACGCCGTGCAGGAAACCCTGATTGCCATACATGCGCGGCGCGCGACCTATGACCCGGCCCTGCCCTTCACGGCCTGGGTTTACGGCATCGCGCGCTACAAGCTGATCGACGAGTATCGCCGCATCAAGCGCCGCGCCACGGTGCCGCTGGATGAAGCCAGCGAACTGTTCGGCCATGACGATAGCGCCGACGCCATCGCCCGGCGCGATGTGCGCAAACTGCTGGACAGGCTGCCGGAGGCAAAACGCCGGCTGGTGAAAGACATCAAGCTGGACGGCGTCTCCATCGCGGATGCCGCGGCGCGCACCGGCCTGTCGGAATCCGCCGTGAAAGTGACCGTGCACCGCGCCATCAAATCGCTGGGAGACGATCTGGGCGAAGGACTGGAGGGCCGCGATGCGGACCGATGACCTGATCGCCCAATTGTCGGACGGCTTGGAGCCGGTGAAGACGGGTGCGGTGACGCGCCTGCTGCTTGTTGCTGTTGCCGCCGGGCTGGCGGCGTCGGCCCTTGTCATGCTGACGGTGCTGGGACCGCGCCATCATTTCGCCGTCGCCATCACCGGCTTCGGCATGTGGATGAAGCTGGCCTACACCTTCGCGCTTTCCCTGTTCGGTTTCGGGCTGGTGGAGCGGGCAGGACGGCCTGGCGCCGACATGCTGCGGCCGGCGCTCCTGCTGGCGCTGCCGGTCCTGGCCATCGCCCTGCTGGCGGCCTTGCAGATGATGGCACCGGGGGCTGACATGCACCGCCTGGTCATGGGCCAGTCGGCGCGCGTCTGTGCCATCCTCATCCTGCTGGTCGCGGCGCCGAGTCTGGTCGCGGCCTTCTGGGGTTTGCGGCAACTGGCGCCGACCCGGCTGACCCTGGCCGGCGCAGGGGCCGGATTGTTCGCGGGCAGCCTGGGCGCCTTTGTCTATGCATTCCATTGCATCGAGGATTCGGCCCCCTTTGTCGCGATCTGGTACACGCTGGGGATCGCGTTAACCACTGCAATTGGCGCATTTCTTGGTCGCTGGGCGCTGCGTTGGTAAGCGGCTGTCAACCTTTCGGGTGTTAGGTTGCCCCAACAGATTTTCGTTGGAGACCGTCCCGATGCGTAAACCGATCATCATCGCCATCGCCGCTGCCGTCATGGCCTTTGGGGGCCTTTCGGCCCGCGCCGACCAGCTGCAGGACGGCGCCGCCGCCTTCCAGAACGGCAATTACGGCCGCGCCCTCGCCTCCTGGCGTCCGCTGGCTGCCCAGGGCAATCCGACCGCGCAGAACAATCTGGGCATCATGTTCCTGGACGGAAAGGGCGTGAACCAGAACACCTCCGAAGCGGTGCGCTACCTGTCGCTGTCGGCCGCGGCCGGCTCGTCGCTGGGCCAGAACAATCTGGGCGGCCTGTACCGCGACGGCAAGGGCGTTCCGCGCGACTACAACAAGGCCGCGCAGTGGTTCTCAGCCGCCGCCGCGCAGGGCAATTCCGCCGGCATGTACAATCTGGGCCTGATGTATGAAATGGGCCAGGGCATGAAGCCGGAGCCCTTCCACGCTTACATGTGGTACGCGCTGGCCGCCGAGATGAACAACATGCCCAACGCCGTCGCCCATCGCAACGCGCTGTGGAACCGGATGACCCCGGCCGCGCAGAACCAGGCCCGCCAGCTGGCCGTGGCCTGCAAGCGCAATGGCTACAAGGGCTGCCGCTAGAACTCGACCTCTATCGAGGCTTAAGAAACGGGCTCCGGCAACGGGGCCCGTTTTTCATTGGAAGCGCGAATAGAGTTCTTCGATCACCTTCACGGCGCGCACGGACTCTTCGCGGTCGATGACTTCGTGGTCGTCATTATAGCCCTTGAGGTCGCCGCCCTCGACGGCCTGGACCACGATGCCGTCGGTGCGCGACAGCACCGAGACGTCGCGGTAGAAGAACCCATAATTGACCTCCGGCTGAGGGATCAGCCAGCCGATCTGGCCGCGCACCGGCACGATGCTTTCGTCCTTCCACAGGGCGCGCGCGCCATAGCCGGTGCAGTTGATCACCGTCTTTTCCTTCAGCGCCGCGAGTTCGCCGGGCGTGCGGAATTCGCGGATCTCGACCTTGCCGCCGGCGAGGCGGAAATCGTTCATCAGCTGGTGGGCATAGTCGTGGATGTTGAACTGCAAGGTCTCGGAGCGGCGCACATGCGCCACCGGAAAGGGCGTCGCGCCCGGCGGCAGGATCTGCGGGCGCGGCGTGAGGTCGGAAATCAGGTGCTGGTATTCGCCAAAGCGCATGGTGTTCAGCGCCGCGGAGGCCGCGCGCATTTCCTCGAACGGCACGTCCGACAGCACATAGCGATCGCTGAAGCAGACCGGATTGCCCGGCAGGCCCAGATAGCCACGCCAGCTTTTCCACGACACCCGCGCCATCTGTTCCCACAACGCGCCGAACTGCGGTCCCGCCGTGTCTTCCAGGCAGATGCGGCTGTCCGGCGTCCAGCCGCCGGTGGCGCGGGCCGAGCGCGCCTGCTGCAGCAGTTCCTTGCAATAGATGGTGACGGATGCCCCGGCCCGCTGCGCCAGGATGGCGCTGGTCAGCCCCAGCGCGCCGCAGCCGATCACCGCGACCTCGCGCGGGCTGCGCGCCATCGCCTTGCCAACCGCAATGGTGCCCGAGCCCCAACTCAGCGACCAGCCGGAGCCGCCATGGCCGTAATTGTGGACGACCAGCGTGTCGCCAACCATCTCGGTATCAAGGCGCGGACCGGCCGCCCGAAAGGGGCGCAGACAGACGGTGATGTCGAACAATCGGTCGGGATGGGCGCGCACCGGCGCCAGCGGCGGCACAATGTCTTCGACCGCCAGTCCCTTGATGCGTCCCGGCTGGGTGGCGCAGCCGCCCATACTTGCGGTTCCCAGCGCGGCGAGCGAACCCAGCAACAGCCTTCTGTCCAGCGTCATTGGGAAACCCTCAGCCTGGTGGCGTCTTTCTGGAGTTGCTCGACGCGGTTCTGCAGGGCCGAGATGTCCGGCGGGCCGGCGGGGGCGGCGGCAAAGTTGCGCCCCGTGATGGCGGCGTTGCGCACCGCCACGTCCTCCAGGAAATCGCCCGGCGCATGGATGAACTTGCGATTGTCGCTGACGGCCAGTCCGGCCGCGACCGCGATCTCCTTCACGAAGATCACGCAATTGTGGGTGTCGATCTCGTAGGAGGGCTGCGGCCAGGTGCGCCACTTGTGCTCCACCGCCATCACGGCGCGATACTGGTCATCGGTGATGGGGAAGCTGAAATGGCGGATGGAATCATCGACATAGGCGTCGGTCAGTTCCTCGTCATCCAGGGCGCCTTCCACCGGCCGCCACAGGACGTCAAAGAAGATGTTCTTGGCGGAGAAGCCCAGATGAACATTCACCGGCGTGCCGTCGCCGGTCGTGCCCTTCATCACCACAAAGCCGTGCGGGAAGTCGGTCCGCATCCCGTCCATCAACTGGAACTTGTGCGAATAGAAGGTGATGGTGACGACGGCGCTGGCGGGCAGCGACAGCGGGACCAGCAGCAGCGCGACAAGCGCCAGGATACGGAACACGCGAAACTCCCGAACAACAGCCGGGCCTATTTGGCGGGTTCAGGGTCCTCTTCGCAAGTCTGGCGCAAGTGCGGTGAAAAATTCGCGCTATTCCGCCGCCACCGACAGAGCGGGCGGGCGCACCTGGCGGCCCATGGTCCAGTTGCTGCGCATGCGGACCTTGGGATTGGGCGAGCACCAGATCTCGCCCGAATCGTCCAGGGCAACGACCCAGATCAGGTTGTGTTCCTCGCCATAGTCGATGACGGCAAAGGCGGTGCCCTTGCCCTTGCCTTCGACGCTGACGGGGAAAGAGGGATTGAGTTGGGTAAAGGCGCTCATGGCAAGCTCCAAAAAGGGGCACCACGGAAACGCGCGAAGCACGAAAAGGCGGCGGCCGATGTTGGCACGCAATGGTACATCGGCCGCGCCTGATGTCAGACCGCGACCAGCGGCTTGTTCTGCTGGAGCTTGTGGCCGGTGAAGCTGCGGGTCTTGGGCGACGGCAGGCCATCAGCCTTGATCTGCGCCATGAGTTCCGCCTTGCGGGCCGCCATCTGCTCGCCCAGCGCGTCCATGTCGAGACCGGCATCGCGGGCCTGGGCAAACATGCCCTCTGCGCGCCTTTCCTCTTCCTTGACGTGGTGCTTGATCTCTTCCGACAGCACCTTGACCTTGGCGTCATAGAAATCGTCGCCCGGGCCGGATTGCGACAGTTCGGCGATCAGCACCTTGGCGCCGTCATGTTCGACATAGGCTTCCTTGACCAGGTCTTCCTCGATCTCGCCGGTGCAGGCGGGATAGAAGATTTCCTCCTCGATGGTGGCGTGCACGGTCAGCTCGGTGCAGATCTGTTCGCACAGCGCCTTTTTCACGGTGTCGGATTTCGCCTTTTCGAATTTTTCGAACAATTCCTCGACCTTGCGGTGATCGGCTTTCAACAGGGCAACGGCGTCGAGCTTGTCGGCCATGGGAATGTCCTCCTGGATATTGGAATGATGCCAAGGTAAAGCCGGTGCACCCCTTTCGTTCCATTTTGCGCGGCGTTTGCGCAGGAGCGTCCGCTATCAGACATTGGCCATCGCAGCGGCGCTGCGCGATCCGCCCACGCTTGCCGGGTGTGAAAAAGTCAGTCGCCGAATTCCACCAGATACCCGGACACGCCCTCTTCCCAGTAGCCGTCGCCGGTGGACGTGCTGAACTGAGGAAAGCCGTAGCTGTAGAGGGTGACGCAGCAGACCTTGCGGGCGTCCCAGCGGCCGCCGTGCTGGAAGGCCGGCGGTTGCCAGTTGGCGAACTGGTTGTTTTCGGGTTTGCCGTTCTCGTCGCCGGTCCAGAACAGGCGGCCCCTGCCGCCGTCCTCGCGCCCTTCCGGTCCCGTCACCCAGCGCCATTCGCGCGGCGCGGTCTGGCGGCCGCCCAGGTAGGTGACGTCGGTGAAGGTGCGGCCGAAGACATGCGCGGTGACGAAGGCGTGCTCGGCGGCGGTGGTGATGGTGGCTAGGTAACCGGGCTTGCCATGCCAGGCCAGACGCGCGGCGGCGCTCCTGGCGGCGGTCCAGGTGATGTTGGGTACGGCGATGAACTGGTAGGCGTGGCTTCCGGGGCCCGACACGATCGCGGTGGTGTCGGTGGTGGGGAAATGCTCGCGCTCGGGCGGCGGGAGCGGTTTGAGCAACACCCAGGCCAGCAGGCCCAGTGCCGCGATGACGATCAGCGCCAACCCGATTGCCACCCGCCGCGGATTCATGCCGGCTTCCCCCAGAGCGGGGGAAGCCTAGCATGACGGTTTTGCGATGCGGAAGCGCCAGTTAGTGCAGCGCGCCCAGCAAATACAGGATCAGGATGATGATCAGGATGGTGCCGACGATGCCCGAACCGCCGCCGACGCCGAAGCGCGAATAGCCGAAGCCACCGCCGGCCAGAAGCAGGACAATCAGGATGATCAAAAGCAGGGACATGGAAAATTCCTCTCGTTATACGAAAGGTAATGTCGCACCGGCGTCAAAGTTCCATCACGGCAGGATGCGGAAGCGGCGCAGCACGGCGTAGCTGACCGCGATCAGGAGGGCGCAGAAGGCCAGCACGGCCCAGAAGCCCTCGCGGTCGGTGGCCCAGGGGATGCCGCCGACATTCATGCCAAAGGCGCCAGCCACGAAGGTGGGCGGCAGCAGCAGCGTGGAAATCACCGTCAGGGCGGACAGGCTGCGGTTGGTGGTGGAGGCAATGCGGGTCTCGATCTCCTCGTACAACAGGCGGGCACGGTCGGCGAGCGCGCCGGCATCGCGGTCGAAATCCTCGGCATCCTGCAGCAATTGCGGCAGGTAGGCGGTGAGCGGCGAGCCGGTGTCGCCGCGCCGCGCGCCGGTGGCGCGGTTGACGGCGCGGGTCAGCGCGGAGAATTCACGGGAATAGCGCGACAGCTCGCGGCGCAGCGGACCCAGGCGGGCGGAATCGCTACCGCGATCGGCCAGCACCTCGTCCTCGAAGCGGCCCAGCTCGGCGGTCAGCACGGCCAGGCGGTTTTCCACCAGGCCGGCGAATTCTTCCTGCAGCAAGGCGATGACATGGGCGGGGCGTTCGGGGGCAAGCCCCCCTTCGATCTGGCGGCGCACATGCTCCACCGAGCGCAGGGAATGGCGGCGGGCGGTGATGAGGCGCGTGGCGTCCATCCAGAAATGGAAGCGCCCTGCCCCCAGGCTGTGGTCGGCAAAGTCGCGCTCGATGTCGGGCAGGATGCCCCAGCCGCCTTCGGCGGTGAGATGAAGCTGGATGCGGTCTTCGGTGCCCAGCATCAGTTCGCGGGCGTCGGCGGGCAGCGGCGCGAAGCCTTCCAGGAAGCGGCGGGCGCGATGGTCGGCCAGGCTGAGATGCAGCCACGACCAGTCGTGCGGGTGCGCCAGATGATCGCCCAGCGTCTCGTCGGTGACGCGGATGGCGGCGTCGCCGTGAAGCAGGAATCCGAAGACAAGCCCCGAACACCTTGCCATCTGTTCCATGGCGGCGCTCCGCGCCGCGGGGTCAGACGTGCTGTCCGCCATTGATCATCAATTCCGCGCCGGTGACATAGGAGCTCTGGTCGGTACACAAGTAATATATCGCTTTTGCGACTTCGCTGGGCTGACCGAGCCGGCGCAGGGGAATGGTCTCCACGATCTTGTCGGTGCCCGGCGACAGGATGGCGGTGTCGATCTCGCCCGGCGCGATGGCGTTGACGCGCACGCCCCAGGGACCGAAGTCGGCCGCCATCTCGCGGGTCAGGGCAGCCAGCGCCGCTTTCGATGTGGAATAGGCCGCGCCCGCGAAGGGATGCACGCGGCTGCCGGCAATGGAGGTGACGTTGACGATCGAGCCTTTTGCTTTCGCCAGCTCGTTCTTCAGGCCCTGGGCCAGCCAGATGGTGGAGAAGAAATTCACCTCGAACACCTGGCGCCACAGTTCCTGGGAGGACTCCAGCGCGTTGAGGCGCGAATCGGTCTTGGGGCTGATAGCGGCATTGTTGACCAGCGCGTGAAGCTTGCCATCGGTCAGGCGCTCGCGCATCTCGGCCACGGCCCGCGCAGTGTCGGCGGGGTTGGCCAGGTCGACCTGGATGTGGTCCTCGGGGCCGGCGGCCCAGGGGCAGTTCTCCGGAAAGGCGTGGCGCGAGCAGGTGATCACCCGCCAGCCGGCGCTGGAGAAGCGCTTCACGGTGGCATGGCCGATGCCGCGGCTGGCGCCGGTCAAGATCAGCGTGTGTTTTTCTTCGGCGGTGGTGTCTGGCATCTGTCTCACTGTTTGGGGTACCCGCTATCGCGGGCACGCCCGGGCAGCCTATCATCTCCCCATGCATGATGCACAGAACCTGACCGCCCTGGCCCTGGTGCTGGCGGCCGCCGTGGGATGCGGGCTTTTGATGGGCCGCATACGGCTGCCGGCGGCGGCGGGCTTCATTCTGGTGGGGGTGGCGCTGGGGCCGTCGGGCGCGGGACTGATCAACACCTCGCAAAGCATCGAAACCCTCGCCGAGCTTGGGGTCTTGATGCTGCTGTTCATCATCGGGATGGAAATGCGGCTGGCCAGCTTTGCCAAGTCGCTGCCCATGGCGCTGGGGGTGACGGCGGTGACCTGCGCGGTGATCCCCGCCTCGGTGGCGCTGTTCACGCTGGGGGTGGGCGGCGAAGTGCGCGGCGGCGTGGTGATCGGATTCATGCTGTCGATCTCGTCCACCGCCGTGGCGATGAAGATGATGGAGGATGCGCAGGAAAAGGACACGCCCGCCGGGCGGCTGGCGCTGGCCATCCTGGTGGCGCAGGACCTGGCGGTGGTGCCGCTGCTGCTGATCACCAGCGCGCTGGGCACGCGGCTGACGGGCAAGGCGCTGCTGTTGGTGGGCGGCAAGATGCTGCTGGCCTTTGCGCTGCTGGCGGCCTTTATCCATGTGCTGACACGGATCAAGAGCTTTCGCTTTCCGGCGAGCGAATACCTGCTGAAGAATTTCGATGTCGGGACGCTGGGGGTGCTGGGCATCTGCTTTGCCAGCGCGGCGGCGAGCGGCTTGCTGGGACTGTCGCCGGCGCTGGGGGCGTTCCTGGGCGGGCTGGCTGTCGGGCATTCCACCTTGCGGCGCGGGGCGCTCACCATGGCGCAGCCGGTGCAAAGCATTCTGCTGTTCGTGTTCTTCCTGTCGGTGGGATTGCTGATCGACCTGAATTACCTGGTGCAGCAGATGTGGGTGATCGCGGCGGCGCTGGTGGTGGTGACGGGCGGCAAGACCTTTCTCAACTTCCTGCTGCTGACCCTGGCCGGGGAAAAGTTCGACACGGCATTTCCCGCCTCGCTGATCCTGTCGCCGGTGGGGGAATTCTCGTTCGTCATCGCGGGCGCGGGGCTGTCGGTGGGGGCGCTGTCGGGCGAAGGCCACAAGCTGGCCATCGCGGTGATCGCGCTGTCGCTGCTGGCCAGCCCGCTGTTCTTTTTGTTCGCGCGGGTGGCGCACAGGAAGGCGACGACGGGACATTTCCGGCGCAGGCGGATCGCGGAAGAGATCGCGCCGGCCCTGCCCGGGCCCGGCTGATCAGAAGTTGTAGGACATCCGCACGACGGCGCCATCGGGCGCGGCATCCAGCTCGGTGCGGATATTGTAGCGCTTCTCCATCCGGGTGGCGACAAAATGGGCGTAGGTGCCCGCGATCGCCGAGCTGGCCAGCGTATCGTACCAGTGATGCTTATTGGCTTGGGTGCGGCTCCAGCCGACAAAGCCGCTGGCGGCTGCCGCCGGCAGGCCATACTCCCAGCCATAGCGGCGCCAGAGAAAGGCGGAGCCCGATGACGACAAAGCGCTGGTTTCGGAAGGGAAGGATTGCCAGTCCGAGCCGTCGGGGCGGCGCTCGCGCACGATCTGCTTGAGGGCATAGGCGGTGCCGACCGTCAGGACGGTTTCGGTGATGAGCTGGTAGAATCCCCGGCGATCATGCTTGCGCATGGTGATGCCCGCCGCGATCAGCGGCAGGGCGATGGCGACGCCGGTGCCCGCATTCTCGATCAGCTTCTGCTGATGGGTGAGCGGCGCCACCGCCGGGGCAGCCGTCGTCGCGGCAAGCGCGGGCAGCGGCAGCAGGAGCGACAGCACGAGGCAGCCGGAAGCACGCAACATGGAATATCCTTCGGGTGAGCGCGTCACCATGCGCAGCCAGTGGTCACATTGGCCAGTCAAAATTATCGCCGCTTTATTTCCGTCGCTGTCAGCCATGGAACAGGCCCTCCGGCCCGTTCAGGTCGCTGGTCAGGATCAGCTTGAAGGTCAGCGCATCGGTCGCCGATGTCAGGCCGAAGCCCGCGCCGGCCTCCACCGCCACCGGCCCGATGCCATGGTCCACCACCGCAAAAAGCTGGTGGGATTGCTGCGCGCCCGGGGTGAAGCCCCGCAGCTCGCCGAAATCGTCATATTCCTCCAGCGCCACGGTCCATTGCGGCGTGACGGCATAGTCGAGCCTTGTGGCCGGCGCGAAGTCCAGCCGCGAAATGCCCTTGTAGCTGTTGTCCAGGATGGGATTGACCGTGAGGCTCCAGGCGCCGAGGCGATAGCCCAGGATGGGCCGGATCTCGCCGGTCATGCGGTTCTCGTCCCAGTGACGGGAATTGTCGCTGAACTCGAAATTCACGCCGTAATAGAAATTGCTGGTGGCGTTGTCCGGATTCACAAAAAGAGCGCGCAGCTTGAAGCCGTTGAGCTGGGGCCCGCGATTGCTGGATACGGCATAGAGCGGCATGTAGAGCCCCGCCTCGAACCAGGGCGTCACGCCATAGGCCCATTCGGCGACGCCGCTGTACGACCTGTCGTCCGCCAGCCCGGCCGGGAAGTCGGGCGTCTTCAGGCCGTCGGGCGTATAGTTGTTGTGGAGCGTGAGATTGAACACGCCCGGCGCCGCGATGTCGCCGGTATAGACCTGGATTTCGTCGGTCAGGGCCAGCGCCGCTTGGGGCATCCCCAGCAGCATGGCCGCAAGAACAAACCGTCTCATCGCGCAGAGGACAACATGCGCTGGAGAACCTGGTCGCGCTTGATGAAGTAGTGATACAGCGCGCCGGCGACATGCAGCACGATGAAGGCCAGCAGCACATAGACCAGCGTGTTGTGGATGTCGCCGGCCTCATGGCCCCATTTGCTGCCATTGGGCGCGATCTGCGGGAAGGTGATGACACCGAACAGCTTGACGTCCCAGCCGCGCGAATTGGTCGCCGCCCAGCCCAGGATGGTCATGATGAAGACCAGGGCATAAAGCATGAAGTGGGTAATCTTCGACAGCGCCGCTTCCCATGGCGCCAGGCCGATGGCCGGCGCCACCGGATGCAACAGCCGCCACACGAAACGCGCCACGATGGTGACCAGGATCGCCGCGCCGATGGAAAAGTGCCACGACACCCAGCCTTCGTTGAGCGTCTTGCGGCCGATATGGGGCATGATCGAGCCCACGGCATACTGCGCCGCCAGCAGCAGGACTATCAGCCAGTGGAACAGCTTGGCGACCGGGCTGTAATTGCCCGACGGTATGCGCGCGGCCATGTGAATCTCCCTCTATGGCCGCACGCTACGACAGGCTTGCCGGCGAGTGTGCGAGTGAAACGCAGATGCGCCAGCAGGGGCGATTAAAGATACCCAATATTGGCCGGTCTTAATTGGCCCGTCCCAGCCCGGCGGAATCGTTCGCCAAGGCTAATCGCCCTGGCGAACCACCTCGAGCCCAGCCGGATCCTGGTGGATGATTACTTCGGCACCGGGGAACGCTGCCATCAGATCCTTTTCCACCTCGTCGCTGACGGTGTGGGCGTCGGCGAGCGTCATGGCGGGGTCCATTTCCAGATGCAGCTGGATGAAGGTCGAAAGCCCGGCCTGACGGGTTTTCAGGTCGTGCAGGCTGCGCACCGCGCCATGGCCGCGCACGATGGTGCGAATGCGATCGAGATCGGTTTGCGGCAACTGGCGGTCCATCAACTGGTCCAGGCTCTGGCGGCCGACGCCCCAGGCGGTGAACAGCATGATCACCGACACGGCGATGGCGATCAGGGGATCGGCCAGCGACCAGCCCATCCAGGTCGTCAGCACCAGCGCCACCACCACGCCCAGGTTGGTGATGAGGTCGCTGGAATAATGGCTGCGGTCGGCTTCCACCGCCAGGCTGCCGGTGCGGTTCACCACCCGGCGCTGATAGATCACTAGCGCGATGGTGGAGAGGATGGCGATGAACATCACGACCAGGGCGGCAATGGAATTGTCGATCGGCTCGGGCTCCAGGATGCGGCCCACCGCCTCGAGCACCAGGAACAGGGCGCTGGCGGTGATGAAGGCGCCCTGGGCAAGGCCGGCCAGCGGCTCGGCCTTGCCATGGCCGAAGCGGTGCTCGTCATCGGCGGGCGTGAGGGCGTGGCGGATGGCGATGAGATTGAGGCTTGAGGCAAACAGGTCGAGCGCGGAGTCGGCCAGGCTCGCCAGCATCGCCACCGAATGGGAGGCAAAATAGGCGCCGGCCTTGATCGCCACCAGGAATGCCGACACCGATACCGAGGCAACGGCGGCGCGCCGCATCATGCCGCCGGCGCGGTGAAGGTGCAGACTTGTTGTGGGGTCGCCTGACGGCAACGGGGCGCTCACGGAAACAACCGCTCTGTCGTCCAGGAGGCGCCGGCATCGGCACGGCTATAGACCAGGCGGTCGTGCAACCGGAACGGGCGATCGCGCCAGAACTCGATGCGCAGCGGCGTGATGCGCCAGCCGGTCCAGTGCGGCGGGCGCGGCACCTTGGCGAGGCCAAACTTCAGCGCATATTCGGCGATGGATTTTTCGAACACCCAGCGACCCTCCATCGGGCGCGACTGGGGCGAGGCCCAGGCGCCGATCTGGCTGTCCTTGGGGCGGGTGGCGAAATAGGCGTCCGCCTCGGCATCGCTGACCTGCGCGATGCCGCCCTTCACCCGCACGGCGCGGCGCAGGCTTTTCCAGTGGAAGTTGATCGCCGCCCTGGGATTGGCCGCCAGCTCGCCGCCCTTGATGCTTTGCGAATTGGAAAAGAAGACAAAGCCGTTCGCGTCGAAGCCCTTCAGCAGCACCATCCGAACATTCGGGGTGCCGTCGGCATCGGCGGTGGCGAGCGCCATGGCATTGGGATCGTTGGGCTCGGAAGCCTGAGCCTGCGTCATCCAGTCGGCGAACAGCGCAAAAGGATCGGGGCGCGGCGTGATGCCGCCATCGTCCAAAGGTCCACCTGTCTCCACTTAACGAACTTTCTTTGGCATGAGGCCCTCCTAGCAGTTTGGCCGCGAGCGCGGTAGCTTTCGCGCATGCACAAGAAAATGGCGATTGTTACGCTCTGCGCCTGCCTCGCATTGGCGGTGGGCCCGGCCTCCTCGGCCCTGGCCCGCACGGGGCCGGAGATCGCAGCGGCCTTCAATGTCGGCCTCGCCGCCTATGACGCGGGCGATTACGAGAAGGCCTTCAAGGCCTGGTGGGACCTGCAGTTCGAGGACATTGCCGCCATGCGCAACGTCGCCATGATGCTGCGCAAGGGCCAGGGCACCACCAAGGATCCCAAGAAGGCCGAGGAAATCTACCAGCGCGCCGCCGAGGCCGGGCTGCCCACGGCCCAGGCCGACCTGGCCGACATGCTGCTGAAGGGCGAGGCTGGCCCCCCCGACCTGGAAAGCGCCCTGCCCCTGCTGCAGGCCGCCGCCGCCGCCAACCATCCGGTGGCGCAGTTCCAGCTTGGCCAGCTTTATGAGACCGGGGCGCCGCCGCTGGTGGTGCAGAATGTGGCGCTGGCCCGCCAGCTCTATACCGCCGCCGCCAGCCACGGCATGAAAGAGGCCGCTGCCCGGCTGGCGGCCCTGGGGCCGGCGCCGTCGCCCCCCGTGCCGCCGCCCCCCATGCCGTCGCCCCCCGTCCAGGCCACCCAGGAAGCGCCCCAACCGGCGCATTAGCGGCACTGGCAAGCCGGGCTTCCCCGCCTATATTGGGGTGAAGGCCGGAATCGGCCTGAAAGGACACGGAAATTGGAAGACCCCTACAAGATCCTCGGCGTGCCCAAGACAGCCACCGAGGCCGAGATCAAGAAGGCGTTTCGCACCCTGGCCAAGAAGCATCACCCCGACAAGCATGCGGGGGACGCGGCGGCCAAGAAGAAGTTCCAGGAGATCAGCGGCGCCTATGACATCCTGGGCGACAAGGACAAGCGCGCCCAGTTCGATGCCGGCGCGATCGGCGCGGACGGCAATCCGCGCGGCTTCGATCCGCGGGCGGGAGGCTTTCGCCAGGGCAACCCGTTTGGCGGCGGCGGCAGTCCGTTCGGCGGCGGCAATGCCGGCGGCTTCAAGTTCAGCTTCGATGACGAGCCGGGCCAGGCGGCGGGCTTCGAGGATATCTTCGCTGACCTGATGGGCGGGCGGCGCGCAGGCGCGCGCACGGCGCGGCCCCAGAAGGGCGAGGACTTCACCGCCGCCGTCACCATCAGCTTCGAGGAGGCCGTCAATGGCGGGACCCGCCGCGTGGTGCTGCAGAATGGCGAGCAGATCGACGTCAAGATTCCGGCCGCCGTCAAAGACGGACAGACTATTCGGGTAAAAGGCCGCGGCGGCGCGGGCCGCAATGGCGCGCCCAGCGGCGACATCCTGCTGACCGTGTCGGTGGCGCCCCATCCGTTCATGACCCGCGAGGGCGACAATATCCGCATGGACCTGCCGGTGACGCTGAAGGAAGCGGTGCTGGGCGGGAAGGTGCCGGTGCCGACCCTGACGGGCACGGTGGCACTCAGCGTGCCGCCCGGCGCCAATACCGGCACCACCCTGCGCCTCAAGGGCAAGGGGGTGGGGGGCACGGGCGACCTCTATGTCCGGCTGGTGGTGACGCTTCCCGACAAGCCCGACGAGTCCCTCAAGCGCTTCCTGGAGGGGTGGGGGGAGAGCTATGACCCCCGTGCCCGCATGCGGTAAGGCACTGTAACCATTTGTTTTTTGCCCGGACGAAATTCAGGCTTGGAAACTGGCTTATTCGGGGTAAATGACTAGAGTTCGCGCCTGCACACCGCAGGAAAAGCAGGGAAATCGCATATGGCATTCGAAGGGCTCATGAAGGGCAAACGCGGCCTGATCATGGGCGTCGCCAACCAGCATTCCATCGCCTGGGGCATTGCCCAGGCCTTGCACGGCGCCGGGGCGGAGCTGGCCTTTTCCTACCAGGGCGACCTGTTCAAGAAGCGCGTGCTGCCGCTGGTCGAGCCTCTGAAGCCGGCCGCGCTGATCGACTGCGATGTCACCAGGCCGGAATCCCTCGACGCCGCCTTTGCCGAGCTGGAGAAGATCTGGGGCACGCTGGACTTCGTGGTGCATGCCATCGCCTTCTCCGACAAGGATCAGCTCAAGGGTCGTTACGTTGATACGACGGCGGAGAATTTCCGCCTGACCATGGACATCAGCTGCTACTCGTTCACCGCCGTTGCACAGCGCGCCGAGAAGCTGATGACGAATGGCGGCAGCATGGTGACCCTGAGCTATCTGGGCGCCGAACGGAACATGCCGCACTACAATGTGATGGGCGTGGCCAAGGCGGCGCTGGAAGCCAGCGTGCGCTACATGGCCGAGGACCTGGGCAAGAAGAATATCCGCGTCAATTCCATATCGGCCGGGCCGATCAAGACGCTGGCCTTCGCCGGCATCGCCGACAGCCGCTATATCCTGAAGTGGAACGAGTACAACTCGCCCCTGCGCCGCACCGTGACCCAGACGGAAGTCGGCAATTCGGCGCTGTATCTTCTGTCCGACATGGGCAGCGCGGTGACGGGCGAAAACCTGCATGTCGATGCCGGCTATCATGTCGTGGGCATGAAGGCCGAAGACGCGCCGGACATTTCCGTGCCGCAGAAGAATGAGTCTTGAGCTGCTTCAGCTTCCCGCCGGACTGACGCTGTATTTCGCGCGCCACGGCCAAACCCAGGCCAATGTGGAAAAGCGCTTCTCAGGCTATAAAGACACCCCGCTCACGCAATTGGGCCTGGCACAGGCGCGCGATGTCGGGCTGGTGCTGAAGCGCGAGCTGGGCGACGCGGCAGGATACGGGTTTGTCTCCAGCCCCCTCGCCCGCGCGGTCGCCACCATGGAAATCGCACGCAGCACGATGGGGCTTCCCGCCGACGGATTTTCCACCGACAACCGGCTGAAGGAAATCGACCTGGGCATCTGGGACCAGCTCACCACGGACGAGGCGCGCGCCGTCAGCCCCACCCTTTTCGCGCAGCGCGGCAACGACAAGTGGCATGTGCGGGTGCCGCAGGGCGAGAATTATGCCGAAGTCGCGGCCCGGATCAGCGACTGGGTGCGCGAACTGAAGACCGACACGGTGGCCGTCAGCCATGGCGCCACCACTCGCATATTGCGCGGGCTGCTGGCGGGACTGGACTGGCAGGCGATGAGCGCGCTGGACGAACCGCAGGGCGTGGTATTTCGTGTGCAAGGCGGGACGGTCACGCGGCTGGACCCCTAGATCATAGTGACGTTGAATTTCGAGGGCCTGATGGATATTCCCGCCGATATTTTTACCGAACCCAGCGATGTCGACGACAACACGCTGGCCAATCTGGGCCCGCTGCGCCGCCTTGCCGGTGTGTGGGAAGGCCGCAAAGGCGTCGACGTGAATCCCAAGGCCGACGGACCCGAACGCCGCGAATTCATCGAGCGGATCGAACTGCAGCCGATCGATCCCCAGGCCAACGGCCCCCAGCTTCTTTATGGCCTGCGCTATCACACGCGGATCATCGCATCCGACGAAGACACCACCTTCCATGACCAAGTCGGCTATTGGCTGTGGGAGCCCGCCACCGGGCTGGTGATGCAGAGCCTGGCGATTCCGCGCGGACAGGTCGCGCTGGCGTCGGGCCATGCCGCGCCGGACGCGAACCAGCTGGTGCTGACGGCCACGCGCGGGGCGACCGAATATGGCATTGCCTCCACCAGCTTCCTGGAAGCGGCCTTCCGCACCGATGCCTATCGCATCGAGGTCAATTTCAACCCCGACGGAAGCTGGAGCTATATCCTGGACACCACCTTGATGGTGCACGGCAAGCCCTTCCCCCACCGGGACATCAACACCCTGGTGAAGGTGGCCGAACCGACGCCCAACCCGGTGCTGCTGCCCCGGGAGTTCTGACGGCGGACGGCGCCGGGGTTCCCTAAAACGGCCATTTGGGCTATCCCCTGACGCATGTCTTTCAACACCTTCGGCCACCTGTTCCGCGTCACCAGCTTCGGCGAAAGCCATGGGCCGGCAATCGGCTGCGTGGTGGATGGCTGCCCGCCGGGAATCGCGCTGACCGAGGCCGACATCCAGCCCTGGATGGAAAAGCGCCGTCCGGGACAGAGCAAATATGTCACCCAGCGGCAGGAGCCGGATGCGGTGAAGATCCTGTCCGGGGTGTTCCAGGACGAGCGCATGGCGCAGCAGCTCACCACGGGCACGCCCATTGGCATCTTGATCGAGAATACGGATCAGCGGTCAAAGGACTATGGCGATATCCGCGACAAGTTCCGGCCCGGCCATGCCGACTATACCTATGACGCTAAGTATGGCGTTCGCGACTATCGCGGCGGCGGGCGGCAGAGCGCGCGCGAGACCGCGACGCGGGTGGCGGCGGGCGCGATTGCACGGCTGGTGCTGGACCGGCTCTACGGCAAGGTGACGATCCGCGGCGCGCTGGTGCAGATGGGCACACAGACAATCGACCGGGCCAACTGGTCGTGGGACGAGGTGAACAACAATCCGTTCTTCTGTCCGGACGCAAAGGCGGTGGCGGGCTGGACCGAATATCTGGAAGGCATCCGCAAGGCGGGCTCTTCGGTGGGTGCGATTGTCGAGGTGGTGGCCGAAGGCATTCCCGCCGGGCTGGGCGCGCCGGTCTATGGCAAGCTGGACAATGAACTGGCCAGCGCCCTGATGAGCATCAATGCCGTCAAGGGCGTGGAGATCGGCGACGGCTTTCTGACGGCGTCCATGACGGGCGAGGAAAACGCCGACGAGATGCGCATGGGCAATGACGGCAAACCCGTCTTCAGCGCCAACCATGCCGGTGGCATACTGGGCGGCATTTCCACCGGTCAGCCGGTGGTGGCGCGGTTCGCGGTGAAGCCGACTTCGTCCATCCTGTCGCCGCGCAAGACCATCGACCGCGCCGGCGCCGAAACCGACATCATCACCAAGGGCCGCCACGATCCTTGCGTGGGCATCCGCGCGGTGCCGGTGGGCGAAGCGATGATGGCGATCGTGCTGGCGGACCAGGCGCTGCGGCACCGCGGGCAAGTGGGCTGACTGTCATTCCCGGACGAGCATCGCGCAGCGATGCGAGGGGCAGGGAAACCAGGCGGTCAGATCAGGTCAAGTCTCTCCACCTGGATCCCCTTCCCTCGCGCCGCGCTGACGCACGCCGCTCGCCGGGGATGACACGCTGCGCGTGTCACTTCCACCGCAGCGTCGCCGCCACGTTCTTGCCGACACTCACTTGCGGCTCGGAGGGCGGGGTGGCCTGCATCTGCTCTTCGCGGAAGGCGACGCATTCGCGGACCTTGCCGCCCAGCAGCGCGAAGTCGCCGGCCAGCGGCAGGGCGCGCAGGAAGCAGTCGTCGAAGAAGGTGTACTGGTTGCTCTCGCCGCAGCCGAAGCTGGTGCGGTCGGGGCGGGCTGCCGTGATGACCACGCGGTTGTCGCCCGCCAGGGGCGGCAGGAACTGGCCGGAGAAGCAGGACGACATGACGATCACGCTGGGCTTGCTGCCGCAGCTATGGTCGACCATGGCCGCCATCTTGTCGGCATCGATCACACGGTCCGACACGATGATGCCGCCGGGCGTGCCGTGCGAGGTGAAATAGATCAGGCAGCCGGCGGGCGCGCGGGACGACAGGTCCCACAGGCTGCTGGCGATGGCGCTGAAGTCAGTGGGCTGGGCGGCCGGATCGGGATCGAGCGAGAACTGCACCACATTGGCGGGCGCAAAGCCGATGGCGGTGAAGGCCCTGACCAGGTCGTGGCGGGCATTGTCGAACACCTTGCTGTGGGCGCCGGAATGGGCGTGGTTGTCGCCCGCCACCACCAGCACCGACCAGCCGGAAAAATCGACGGCGAGCGCGGGGGCGCACGCTGCCACCAGCAAACCCAGGCCGAACAGGAAGCGCCGCATCATACCCTGCCCCTCGCTAAAGCTCGGTGCGTCCGTTCGCTTTCGTAGGTCCACTGGACCTACTCATGCGGCTCACGCCGCACCGCAACCGGACCCCGACGAAATCCACCCACCAGCTCAATATGCGATGACCAGACGAATTGGTCTATCGGGGTGACGGGTCCCATTCTGTAGCCGCCATTAGTTAAAATCGCCGCATCGCGGGCGAAGGTGGCGGCGTCGCAGGAGACATAGGCAATTACCGGGACCTTCGATTTGGCCAGGGCGCGGGCCTGGCTTTCCGCCCCGGCGCGGGGCGGGTCCAGCACCACGGCGTCATAGGGGGCGAGTTCCAGCGGCAGCAGCGGCAGCTTGAACAGGTCGCGGGTTTCGGTGGTGACGGGTTTCAACCCGGGGGTTTTGGCGGCGGCGGCCAGCGCGGCTAGCGCCGGGGCGTCCTGTTCCACCGCTTTCACCCTGGCCTTGCGAGCCAGCGGCAGGGCGAAGGTACCCAGGCCCGAGAAGAGATCGGCGATGTTCTTGGCCTTGCCGACAATGGCGCGCACGCGATCCTGCAGTGCTGCCTCTCCTTCGCGGGTGGATTGCAGGAAGGCGCCCAGCGGCAACAGCACGGGGATTCCGTCCATGGCGATGGTGGGAGGCGCGTCCTCGAACACGATGTCCTTGTTCAGCGCGAGCCGCGCGATGCCAAGGCCCGCGAGGCGCGTGGACAGCTCGGCGGTCAGCGCGGGGGTGAGATTGCGGCTCCAGCGGAAGGTGGCGTCGAGGCCCGTGTCGGTCTGGGTCACATGAAGTTCGGCGGTTTCGCCGGTGCCGAAGACGGGCTCCAGCCGGGCGCGCAACTGCCCGACCAGCGCGAACAGCGCCGGGGTCAGGACATCGCAGTGATGCATGTCGATGACGGTATGGGACTTGGCGGCGTGAAAGCCGATATGCAGGCCATCGGGCAACGACTTGATCTTGAACACGGCGCGGCGGCGGGTGCGCGGCGGCACGATGACGGGGTCCAGCACCTCGGCATTGACGCCGGCCTGCATCAGAGCGTTCTGGACAGCGGCGCGCTTGCCGGCGCGATAATCGTCGGCAGGCACGTCCTGCAGCATACAGCCGCCGCAGGCGCCAAAGTGGGGGCAGAGATCGTTCAGGCCAGCTTCCCGGCCAGATGCACCGCCTCGGCCCCGCGTCCCAGCGCCTGAAGGGCGGTGCGCACGATGCCGTCGGCGTCGAGCCCGGCCTGGGCGTACATCTTCTCCGGCGTGTCGTGGTCCTGGAAGATATCGGGGAGCGTCATGGGGCGGACTTTCAGGCCGCGATCCAGCAGGCCGTCATGCGCCATGAAATGCATGACATGGGCGCCGAAGCCGCCGGCGCTACCTTCTTCGATGGTGATCAACACTTCGTGTTCCTTGGCCAGGCGGCGGATCAGGTCGGTGTCCAGCGGCTTGGCAAAACGGGCGTCGGCGATGGTGGGTGACAGGCCGTAACCGGCCATGCGCTCGGCCGCCAGCAGCACTTCCTTCATGCGGGTGCCGAAGCTGAGAATGGCGATTCCGGTGCCTTCCTTGATGATGCGGCCCTTGCCGATTTCCAGCGGCACGCCCACATCGGGGCGCGCGATGCCGGTGCCTTCGCCGCGCGGATAGCGCAGGGCGCTGGGGCGGTCGTCGATGGCCACGGCGGTGGCGACCATGTGAACCAGTTCGGCTTCATCCGACGGCGCCATGATGACGAAGTTGGGCAGCGCCGCCAGATAGGCGATGTCGAAACTGCCGGCATGGGTGGCGCCATCGGCGCCGACCAGACCGGCGCGGTCCATGGCGAAGCGCACGGGCAGCGACTGGATCGCCACGTCATGCACCACCTGGTCATAGGCGCGCTGCAGGAAGGTGGAATAGATGGCGCAGAAGGGCTTCATGCCCTCGGTCGCCATGCCGGCGGCGAAGGTGACGCCATGCTGCTCGGCGATGCCGACGTCGAAGGTGCGCTCGGGAAAGGCCTTGTCGAACAGATCGACGCCAGTGCCGGACGGCATGGCGGCGGTGATGGCGACGATGCGGCTGTCCTTTTTCGCTTCCGCGATCAGGCTTTCGCCGAACACCTTCTGGTAGGTCGGGGCCTTGGGGGTGGACTTGGCCTGCTCGCCCGTCAGGACGGTGAACTTCGACACCGCGTGATACTTGTCGGGGGCCTGCTCGGCCGGGGCATAGCCATGGCCCTTCTTGGTCACGACGTGCACCAGCACCGGGCCCTTCAGGCGATCGCGCACATTCTCCAGCACCGGGATCAGGTGATCCAGATTGTGGCCGTCGATGGGGCCCACGTAAAAGAAACCCATTTCCTCAAAGAGCGTGCCGCCCATGGCGATGCCGCGGGCATATTCCTCGGTGCGGCGAGCGACGTTGAACAAGGGACGCGGCAGCAGCTTGCGGCTGAGACGCTTGGCGAAATTGCGGAAGCCCGTATAGGGCTGCGACGAGACCAGACGCGCCAGATAGGCGCTCATGGCGCCGACCGGCGGCGCGATGGACATGTCGTTGTCGTTGAGGATGACGATCAGCCGGTTCTTGTTGGCGCCGGCATTGTTCATGGCTTCATAGGCCATGCCCGCGCTCATCGAGCCGTCGCCGATCACGGCGATGACATTGTTGTCGCCGCCCTTGAGATCGCGCGCCACCGCCATGCCGAGGCCGGCGGAGATCGAGGTGGAGGAATGCGCCGCGCCGAAGGGATCGTATTCGCTTTCGCTGCGCTTGGTGAAACCGGACAGGCCACCGCCCTGGCGCAGGGTGCGCATGCGGCTGCGCCGCCCGGTGAGTATCTTGTGCGGATAGGCCTGGTGGCCGACGTCCCAGATGACGCGGTCGGCGGGCGTCTTGAAAACGTAATGCAGCGCCGTGGTCAGCTCGACCACGCCCAGCGACGACCCGAAATGGCCGCCGGTCATAGAGACGGTGTCGATCAGGTCGGTGCGAAGTTCGTCGGCGAACTGGCGAAGCTGGGACTTGTCCAGCTTGCGCAGGTCTTCGGGCAGATCGACCTGGTCGAGCAGCGGGGTCTTGGTGTTGGGAATGTTCATGCGGTTTCCATGCTCGCTGTCACATCAGAGGGGCCGACGTCCGGGCCACCCGCGCCCATCACGATTTTTTCCAGGCGTCCCTCGGCAGACTTGAGCTTTTTTTCGCAATGGCTCTTGAGGGCCTGGCCGCGTTCGTACAGCGCTATGGAGTCTTCAAGGTCCACCTCGCCCTGCTCCAGCCGGGAGACAATGGCTTCCAGTTCCTTGAGCGCGCCTTCGAAGCTCAGGTCTTCGATGGCGGCCTGGGAAGCAGCTTTTGCAGAGGACGGAATGACAAATCTCCAACAGACTGTGACGGTTCGGCGATCCCCGAAACTGCACTGCACCATAATCGCAGCAATGGTGCGTCCAAGCCAGCTTCGTGCCCCCGCACGGTCCTGAATTATAGGTCAGGTACCGGGGCGGACAAGCGCTTTCGTTGCAATAAGTCCTTGAAGCTGTGGCCTGTTTGTCACGGCTGGGGAAGATGCGTGGCCCGCAATTGGACCGCCCCGCCGGGGCCGCCTTGCGGCAGGCTGGAGAGGCCCTGCAGCACGGTCTGCAACGCCGGCAGGTTCAGCAGCGATTCGATCCGCCCGAACAGGCCCAGGCTGGCCTGCAGCCCGCCGAACATGCCGGTCAGCCGGCCCCACAAGCCGGTCGGCCGGGGGTAGGACTTGAACACCATGCCGCCGGCGGGAACTTTGGCCAGCCCCGCCGCCTCGTCCGCCGCGGTCCAGAATCCGCCCAGGCTGTCGACCAGCCCGCGGGCCTGTGCATCCGTACCGGACCAGACGCGGCCCCGCGCCAGCGCGTGGACCTTTTCCAGCGGCAATTTGCGGCCGGCGGCTACCTTCTGGGTGAAGTCGTCATAGATGACATCGGCCTGGTGGTTCAGCAGCGCCCACTGTTCGGGCGTGTAGGGCTGGAGCGGGGAATCCATCAGCGTGTTCTTGCCCACCGCCACCGTCTCGGCGTTGGCGCCGACCAGGCCGATGGTCTTGCCGAAGGACACCTTGCCGGTGAGGACGCCGATGGAGCCGGTAATGGTGCCGGGCTCGGCCACGATCCGGTTGGCGCTGGTGGCGATGTAATAGCCGCCCGATGCCGCGACGGCGCCCATGCTGACCACCACGGGCTTGCCCGCCTTCTGCGCCATCTTCACGGCATGGAGAATCTGGTCGGAGGCGGTGACCGAGCCGCCGGGGGAATCCACCCTGAGCACGATGGCCTTGATGTTCTTGTCCTGGGTGGCCTGGCGGATGGCGCGGGATAGATCGTCGCTGGCGATGCCCGACGCGACACCCAGCAGCGAGCCACGCGCCGTGCCGTCGCGGATTTCGCCGGAGGCTTCGACGATGGCGATGTTGGGCGTGCCAAAACCGTCTTCCGTGTCGCGGGCAT
Source organism: uncultured Hyphomicrobiales bacterium (assembly GCA_966211925.1). Classification (GTDB taxonomy): domain Bacteria; phylum Pseudomonadota; class Alphaproteobacteria; order Micropepsales; family Micropepsaceae; genus Rhizomicrobium. The sequence goes on from CBIHOI010000009.1 coordinate 59,627, forward strand.
AATTGGCGAAGCGCACCAGCTTGGCGCCGGTGCCGGCACGGGTGGTGGCGGCGGCGCGGGCTTCGTCGTCATAGCCGACATGGTCGATCAGCCGCGCCTTCAGCGCATCCTCGGTGAACTGGGGGCTGGCCTCGAGCGCCGCGACCATTTCCGTCTTGGTGATCTTGCGCGCCTTGGCCATCTGGGCGGTGGCATCGTCATAGACCGACTGCATCAGCCGGGTGAGCTGTTCGCGGTCGGGGGCGCTCATGCCCTTTTCCATGTACATGTCGGCGGCGGACTTGTACTCGGCGCGCTTGGCGATCTGGGGTTCGGCGTCGATCTTTTCCAATGCGCCGCGCAGGAAAATCTCGCCGCCGCCGGCGCCCGACACCGAGAAGGGGCTCTTGGGCTGCATCCAGATCTCGTTCGCGGCCGTGGCGGTGAGGTAATCGCCGAGGCCGGAGCCGAAGAAGGCGGTGGCCTGGGCGATCACGAACTTGCCATGGCTGCGGAAACGCTGAATCGCGGTGGAAATCTCCTGCGCCTGCGCACTGGAGAGCGCGCCGTTGCCGAGCTGGATCACCATGCCTTTGACGCGCTTGTCGCGGCCGGCGGCTTCCAGGCCCAGCACCACATCCATCACCGTGACGCGTTTGGGACTGAGGATGCTGCCGGATGCGGCGGCGCTGTCGGCGATGGCGTCGCGCAGGTCCAGCGACAGCACCATGTTGGAGGGCATGCCGTCGCCCCAGGCTAGCCCCACCCCGACCAGCACCAGGACAAGCAGGATCACCACCACCACGGTGCGGGCGATGCCATTGATCACCGACATCAAAATGTCGCGCAGCCAGGTGAGAAAACGGATCATGAAATGCCTGCCATAAAAACGGGGCCACAAACGGGAAAAGTCCGGCGCGCAATCTAAACGAAAAAGCCCGGCATCCAAAGGATGCCGGGCTTTCGCGTGAAAAGTCGGTAAATTACTTCACGGCGTCGCGAATGGCGTCCTTCATGCCGCCCACGGCGTTCTGCACCTTGCCGGCGGCCTTGTCGGCGGCGCCTTCGGTCTGCAGCTTGGCGTCGCCGGTCATCTTGCCGACGGTTTCCTTGACAGCGCCCTTGGCCTGGGTGGCGGCGCCTTCAATACGGTCTTTGTCCATGATGTGCTCCTGGAAATTGGGGTTATGCGTTGGGGAAACGCTGCGGAGATAACGGTCCCCGCAGCGCGGGGTTCCCTGTAACTTTCGGGCGATCCGGCGCGAACTATTGGGCGTATAAGAACCGTACGGAGGACGACAAAGATGCAAAGACGCGGATTCCTGGCGACCCTGATGTCGGGTGGCGTTCTGGCTGCCACCGGCAACGCGTTCGGCTATGAAGTGACAAAGAGCGATGCCGAGTGGAAGAAGCTGCTGTCGCCGGCCGCCTATGACGTGCTGCGCCACGAAGGCACCGAGGCCCCTTTTACCTCGCCCCTCAACAACGAACATCGCAAGGGCATTTTCGCCTGCGCCGGCTGCAAGCTCGACCTGTTCGATTCCAGCACAAAGTTCGACAGCGGCACCGGCTGGCCCAGCTTCTTCAAGCCGCTGCCGGGCGCGGTGGAGGAAACCTCGGACCATAGTCTGTTCATGGTGCGCACCAAGGTGAGTTGCCATCGCTGCGGCGGGCATCTGGGCCATGTCTTCGACGATGGCCCCAGGCCGACGGGGCTGCGCTACTGCATGAATGGCGTGGCGATGACGTTCAGGCCGGCCTGATCACCGCTTGCGGGCAGGAAAAAACAAAAAAGCCGGCGATTGCTCGCCGGCTTTTTCATGGTTTGTCGAAAGACCTTACTGTGCCGGCGGCGGCGGCGCGGCGGGGGCGGGCGTGGCAGCCTTGCCCTTGGCGCGAGCCTGTTCGGCCATGGAGTCGTGCGCGGCGGCGAAGCCCTTGAGCGAGAACTTCAGCTCATAGGCCTTGCCGTTGTCGGCAAAGATGCGGACCTTGGCATCCGGGCCGGACTTGCTGATGGCTTCGATGGCGGCATTGTCCATCGGCATCTGCACGAAGCAGCCGGTACGATCGCAGTAGCGGAACTTCAGCACCGGCGAAGTGTAGCTGTCGGTGATGATGGTCAGGCCCTTCTGGATCGCGACTTCCAGCGGCACCGTGATCTGGATGCCGTGCCGGTTCAGGCTGGGAATGAAGGCGATGGAGAAGCTCAGCACCCGCTGGCGCGTGCGCTGGTCGTCAAGCTCCTGGTAGATGTCGCAGGGACCGGGGCTGGTGACGGGGAAACACCGCACCATCCAGTCGCCGATGGTCTTGACCTCGGGACGGCCGACACCACCGGCAGCGGGAGCCGGCGCGGCGGCATCCTGCGCCGCGGCAGCGGTGCAGGCCAAGAGGAGACCAACAGCAGCGGCCTTCAGAACATTAGAAAACTTCATGACCAGAGTCTCCAGAACCAGGAATGGCGCTTGGCTTCGTTGCTCTTCCAGGCGGCGAGCGCCTTGGCATAGCCCTTCGAGGAGACCGGCTCGACGACCGGCTTGCCTTCCAGCGTGGCGAACATGACCTTCATGTCATTGTCGGCGCCCTTGAGCGACGCGGCCAGCTTTTCATCATAGGGCGTGGTGGCGATGCAGCCCAGCGAGTTGCAGGTGCGATACTGGAACACCTTGGGCGGCTCCTTGCCGAACTGGATGCCCATGCCGGCTTCGAGCGCAACGCCGTGCGGCAGGGTGAAGCCCACCAGTTGCTTGCCGTCCTTGTCGGTGGTGATCACCATGCGGGCAACCGTGCTGCGCTGCTGGGTGTCCACGATGTCCGTGGTCAGCTCGCACCAGGCGTCCTTTGTCTCGGCTGCCGGACAGGCGATGCGCCAGTCGTCATAGGCCGAGACCGTCGCGGCCTTGGTATTGTAGGTTCCGACGCCGCGCACCATCCAGCCCACGAGAAGGCCGATCAGCAGCGCGACACCACCCACAACAAGACGTTCAGTCTGGTTTTTCATTGGTTTGGGTTCGCCTTGATTTCTTTCGCTCGGTCCCGAGAAAACCGCCTCGCGGCGGCGCATCGGTCCCAAGCCGGGCAGCACCTACCAGATCGCCCGGCCAAAGGAAACGGCCTAACCCGCCGCCGGCGGCTGATTTTCCGCGGGTTGGTGAAGGCCGCCCCGCAGATTGCAGGGGGTTAATGCGCGCCCGGCCCTCAGTTTCGCGCCAGTTGCACCGGCTGGGCCTGATAATATTGGGGCCAGACCTTCTTCAGGCCTTCGATCTTGGGCAGGTCGTTGGCCTGGATATAGGGCGATTCCGGGTGATGGATCAGATAGTCCTGATGATAGCCCTCGGCCCGGTAGAAGCCCTTCAGCGGTTCGATTGTCGTGACGATCGGCGCGGGGAAAACATGCGCCGCCGCGAGCTGGGCGATATAGGCCTTGGCCGTCGCAGCCTGGACGGCATTGGCGGGGAAGATGGCGGAACGATAGCTGGTGCCGGTGTCCGGGCCCTGGCGGTTGAGCTGGGTGGGATCATGCGCCACCGAGAAATAGATACGCAGCAGGGTGGCATAGCTGACCTGGCGGGGATCGAAGGTGATTTCCACCGCCTCGGCATGGCCGGTGGTCTCGGTACCGACCTTTTCATAGACAGCGGTGTCCCTGGCGCCGCCGGAATAGCCGGCCACCACCTTGGTCACGCCCTTCACATGCTCGAACACGCCCTGCTGGCCCCAGAAGCAGCCGCCCGCCAGGACGGCGGTCTCGGATGCGGCGGTGCTCGCGGGATCCTGCACGGCGGCGGGAATCGGCTTGTTCAGATCGCCGGCGTCGGCGCCCGAAAACAACACAGGCGTGGCGATCAGGGCGATGACCGCGGCGGCGGCCAATGTCAGGGACTTGATGTGCATGACGTTCCTCACAGGTCTTACGCAAACCAGTTCGCGCAGGATCACAATCCGGTTACGCAAATTTTCCGGCTGCCGCGCCGATGGCATCATACACCAGATCGAGCTCGGCCGGGGTCACGCAATAGGGCGGCATGACGTAGATGGTATTGCCCAGCGGGCGCAGCAACAGGCCGCGCGCCTGGAAAAATGCGGTCAATTGCGGCCCCAGCCCGGCCATGTAGCCCGGATCGGGAACCTTCAGGTCCAGCGCCGTGATGGTGCCCAGGCGGCGGACACCGGCAAAGCGCGGATCGGTGCGGAAAGACGCGAGGCGCTCTTCCTGTGCCGTGGCCAGCGCCGCGATACGGTCGCGGACCGGTTCATCGCGCCATATCTGCAGATTGGCGCAGGCGGCCGCGCAGGCGATGGGATTGGCGGTGAAGGAGCTGGAGTGAAAGAAGGTGCGGCTGCGGTCGGTCGAATAATGCGCCTGGAAGATTTCCGGGGTGCACAGCGTGGCCGCAAGCGGCAGGCTGCCGCCCGTCAGCCCCTTTGCCAGGCACAGGATGTCGGGCGTGATGGCCGCCGCCTGCTCGCAGGCGAAGAGCGTGCCGGTGCGGCCGAAGCCGGTCATCACTTCATCGGCGATGAACAGCGCGCCGTGGCGCTTGCACAGCGCATGCATCTTGCGCAGCAGTTCGGCATCATAGGTCAGCATGCCGCCGGCGCCGAGAATAAGGGGTTCGACGATGAGCGCGGCGGCATCTTTCGCGTGCGTTTCCAGCGCGGCCAGCGTGTCGCAGCCGCGCCCTTGCGGGAATGGCAGGCGCGTCACGTCGAACAACAGTGGATCATAGGCCGCATTGAAGACGCCGCGCGCGCCGGCCGACATGGTGCCGACGGTATCGCCATGATAGGCATGCTCCAAAGCCAGTATTTTGGTGCGTGCCTGTCCGGCGTTCTTCCAGAAGCCCAGCGCCATCTTCAGCGCCACTTCCACGCTGGTTGAGCCGCTGTCGGAATAGAAGACATGGCTGAGGCCGGGCGGCGCGATTTCAATCAGGCCGCGCGCCACCTCTTCGGCGGGCTGGTGGGTGTAGCCGGCGAAGATCACCTGATCCAGTTCATCGGCCTGCTTCTTGATCGCGTCTATGATGCGCGGATGGCGATGGCCATGGGTGATGACCCACCAGCTTGAGATGGCATCGAGCAGCTTGCCCCCGCTGCCATTATTCAAGTCCGTTTCCAGCCAGGCGCCCTCGCCGCGCGTCACCAGCGGCATGTCCGGCGACAGCGCATGCTGGGTAAAGGGATGCCATACCGGAGAAGAGGGGGCGGGAGAACTCACGTGAAATCTCCGGCTTGGAAATTTTCGCGGAAAGAACGCGCCAGGGTCTCGCGGGTCAGCGGTTCGATGAACGGCAGACGGCCCAGGCGTTTCACCGCGCCTTTTTCCGCGATGATGCCTTCGCTTTCCGGGTTAGCGTCGCCGATGAAGGCCACGCCGACCAGCGGAATGTCGCGGCGGCGCACGGCTTCGATGGACAGCAGCGTGTGGTTGATGGTGCCCAGTTTGGTGCGGGCGCAGAGGATCAGCGGCAGCTTCCAGCGGGCGAACACGTCTATGAAAAGCGTCTGGCGCGTCAGCGGCACCATCAGGCCGCCGGCGCCTTCGATCACCAGCGGACCATCCGGCGGCGTCAGCGCGCCGGCATCGATCTCGATATTTTCCTCCGCCGCCGACTGGTGCGGCGAGGCGGGCATTTTCAGGCGATAAGCTTCCGGCAGCGTCTGGGCGCCGGACAGCTCCGCCACTGTCTCGCGGTCGCCCGGCTCGCCGGCCTGCACCGGCTTCCAGTAGGGCAGGTTCAGGAATCCGCACAGGCCGGCGCAGAAGACAGTCTTGCCGATATCGGTATCGGTGCCGCTGACGACGTATTTCATGCGCGTGCCATTTCCGCCGCCAGGTCGGCGAACAGGGCGTCCAGATCATGCGGCGTCACATGCAAGGTCAGCGCGATGCGCAGTCGCGCGGTGCCTTCTGGCACAGTGGGCGGGCGAATGGCGCGAATGTCATGGCCGCGCGCCTGCAGCGCCGCCGCCAGCGCCATGGCGCGGGCATCCTCGCCCACGATCACCGGCACGATCTGGGAGCCGGAAAAAGGCAGGCCCAGCTTTTTCAGTCCCTCGCCTGCATGGCGGACCAGCGCGGCCAGTTGCGCGCGCTCCTGCTGCGCGCCCGCCGAAATCTTCAGCGCCGCGCGCACCACCGCCGCCATCAGCGGCGACGGAGCGGTGGAATAGATAAAGCTGCGGCCGCGATTGACGATGAAGTCGCGATACAGGCGCGGCAGGCAGATCAGCGCGCCAGCAGCGCCAAGGCCCTTGCCGCAGGTGTGCAGCGAAATGATGTTGGGCGCGCCTTCAAAGTCTGCACCCAGCCCCCGGCCCTGCGCGCCATGAACGCCGGTGGCATGGGCTTCGTCGAGAATGAGCATGGCGTCATGCGTCGCGGCCAGCGCCACCAATTCGTCCAGCGGCGCACGGTCGCCGTCCATGGAATAGAGCGTCTCGACCGCGATCCAGACGCGGCCCACGCCACCCTGCCCGCGCCATGCGCGAATGATCGCATCCAGCGCCGCCATGTCATTGTGCGCAAAGGCGCGCGCGGCGATGCGCGCGGGCTCCAGCCCGGCGCGGAAGCTGGCATGGATCAGCGCGTCGTGAACGATGAGGTCGCCTTCGCGCGGCAGGGTCGCGGCGATGGCGGCATTGGCGGCGTAGCCGGTGGAAAAATACAGCGACGTCTCGCTACCGAAGAAGGCAGCGGCTTCCTCCTCCAGCGCCTCGTGCTCGGGATGGTTGCCACGCAGCAGGCGCGAGCCGCCCGCCCCCACCGGCACGCCGCGCGCCAGCGCCGCCGCAGCAGCCCCGCGCAGCGCCGCACTTTCGGCCAGCGCCAGGTAATCGTTGGAGGTGAAATCCAGCCCGCGCGTCGTCGTCAGGGTGCGCAGACGCGCCTTCGCCGCCAGCGCGTCCAGTGTGGCCCTGTGGGGGTCATCCGCCATGGCGGGGATGTTCCACACGCCTCGCAAAAGGGCAAGCTAGAGTGCTTCGTCCCCGGTCTCGCCCGTGCGCACGCGCTGGGCGGCATAAAGGTCGAGCACGAAAATCTTGCCGTCGCCGATCTTGCCGGAGCGTGCCGCGCGGGTGATGGCGGCGATGGCATCATCCACGCGGTCGTCCGGCAGGCCCAGCTCGATCTTCAGCTTGGGCGTGAAGGCGATGGTGTATTCCGCGCCGCGATAGATTTCGGTGTGGCCCTTCTGGCGGCCATAGCCGCGCACTTCGGTGACGGTCATGCCGTTGATGCCGATGTTGGTCAGGGCCTCGCGCACCAGGTCCAGGCGATGCGGTTGGATGATGGCGGTGACGAGCTTCATGGGCGTTCTCCCGTTAGCGGTTCATGTGATAGCCGGTTTCGCCGTGACTGGCGAAATCCAGGCCCTGGGTTTCATGCTCGGGGTCCACCCGCAGACCCACCAGCATGTCGGCCAGTTTGGTGATGACAAAGGTGGCGACGCCCGAAAACACCGCGACCGCCACGACCGCGATGGCCTGCACGGCGAACTGGCGCGTCGGCGCGAGATTGAGCCGGCCACCCGCCGGTCCCACCAGGACCAGGAACGGCAGCAGCAGCGATCCCAGCGCGCCGCCGACGCCGTGCACACCCAGCACATCCAGCGCATCGTCCACGCCCATCACGCGCTTGACCAGCCAGACCGCGAAATAGCAGACGCAGGCGGATGACCCGCCCAGCAACACGGCAGCGGCCGGACCGGCCACGCCGGCGGCCGGGGTGATGGCAGCAAGGCCCGCGATGGTGCCGGTGACGGCGCCCACCAGCGACGGCTTGCCGAATTTCAGCCATTCGATGGTCATCCACACGATGGTGGCGCTGGCCGCCGACAGATGCGTCGCCAGGATGGCGAGGCCCGCATCGGCGCCCGCCGACAGCGCGCTGCCGCCATTGAAGCCGAACCAGCCCACCCACAGCAGCGAGGCGCCGACCATCACCATCCAGGGCGCGTGCGGCGGACGGATGCCGTGGGGAAATTCATGGCGCGGCGCAATCATCCAGGCGATCACGAGGGCGGAGACGCCCGCGGTGACGTGCACCACGATGCCGCCGGCGAAATCCATCACGCCCATCTTCGCCAGCCAGCCGCCGCCCCACACCCAATGGGCCACCGGGGCATAGACGACCAGCAGCCACAGCGCGCTGACCAGCAGCACGGCGGCGAAACGGATGCGCTCGACATAGGCGCCGATGATCAGCGCCGGGGTGATGACCGCGAAGGTCATCTGGAACATCACGAAGACACTTTCAGGGATATGGGTGCCGGAATGCACGCCGTCGCGCGTCAGGTGCTTGAGGAAGACCGCGCCGCCATCGCCCAGCCAATCGCCGCTGCCGGAATAGGCGATGGAATAGCCCAGCGCGAACCACAGCACCGAGCAGACGGCGGCCACGGCGCAGCACTGCACCAGCACGGACAGGATGTTCTTGGCCTGAACCAGGCCGCCATAGAACAGGGCCAGCGCCGGCAGGGTCATCAAAAGAACGAGCGCCGTGGCGGTGAGAATCCAGGCGGTATCGGCGGCGTTGATCACGGTTTCCTGCCCCATTTCTGTGCATCCCGTGCGCCGGGATTTGCTTATCAGGAAGGCAGACTGCTCAGATTCAGGGCATGTGACAAGACTCAGGCACCGCGACTTTATCGCCGCGTCAGTCCTTGCCCTGCACCGCCATGCTGGCCTTGCCGGCTTCATAGTCGGCCACGGGCGTTTTGACTTTATAGCCCAGCGAAGCGTTCCCCGCCTCGCGCCAGGCGTCGGTCACCATGTCGCGCAACTGGCTGGCGGCGTCCGCCAGGCGCTGGGCCACGAAGTCTTTCGCCTCGGCGGTCGGGGTGTCGAAGGCGCCGGCTTTTTCCAGCGCATAGACCTTGTCCACCAGCGGGGCGGCCACGGCGAGGTAATCCTGCACACAGGCCTGCAGCGTGCCGGCACAGGGGCGATAGGGCCGCATGCGCGCCTGCACATCGGCTTCCACGATATTGGCATTGACGAAATCGCTTTCGAACTTGGCATGGATGCCGCGCTCGGTGCGGTAGCCCTGCGGATTGGGGCCATCGCCCCAGCCGTCATAATGGATGCTGACATGCATGGGCTGGCTGGCATCTTCCACGAAGTGCGCCCAATAGCCGAGGTCGCGCCGGGTGAGCATTTCGCGCACCGCCAGAAGCCGCGCCAGCGCGCGGCGATCGGCGGTGCCCAGCCTGAAGGTCGCGGCGCTCTTTACCGAGGCCCGATAAGCGCGCAGCAGGGCGAAGTCCTTCACCAGTTGCTGGTAGCCGTCCATGATGTTGTAGGGCAGGAAGCCCGCCTTGTACTGCTCGGCGCCCACGGCACGCAGCGCGGTGTCATAGTCGCGGCGGCTGGCGGGCAGCGCCGACAATCTTGGTCCGCCCAGGATGGTCATGTCGTCGGACACATCCAGGAAATGGCCGGGATCGAGGTCATAGTCGTGCGGCTGGCCGGCATTGCGCGAGGTGTCAGGCTCCTGGGAGAGGATGCCCATCTCGGCGGCGGCTTGCGGCCCGCGCAGGAATGCAGGGATCTGGGCGGGGAAACTGCGGACCGCCAGTTCGCCGGTGATGCGATGGCCGACCCCACCCCAGGCGAAAGCGGCCTGCGGCAGGGCCATGAGGGCGGCGATCAGAAACAATTTGCGCATGGTTCATCCGTGAAGGAAAAGGCCGGCGTGAAAAAGAAAAGGCCGGCCTTTCAGCCGGCCTTCCTTCGAAGATCATAGCACGATCAGAATTGCGTGCTGATGGTGAACTGGACGGTACGCGGCGCGCCCGGCGTGACCGTGGGCAGGCTGGTGCAGCCGGTAACGCCCGGGCGATAGCAGATCTTGGTGGAGAGGTTGCCGAGATAGCGTTCGTTGGTCAGGTTCCAGCCGTTCAGCTTCACATACGAACCTTCCCAGCCGATATTGCCCAGATCGTAGCTGATGTCGCCGTCCATGGTGGCGTAGCTGGGCACCTTGTAGTCGTTGGCGTCGGTGATGTAGCGGCTCGAGACATACTTGCCGCCCAGGCCGAAGGTGAAGCCGGCAACCTTGTACTCATAGCGCTGCGACAGCGTCCAGGCGGGGGTTTCCACCAGGGTCTTGCCCGCCAGGTTTATCGGCGCGCCGGTCGCGGACGTCACAACCGTGGACAGGGGGCTGGCGCTGACGCGGCTGTGATTGTAGGCGGCGGAGGTATAGATGTCCCAGCCTTCGTCCGGGCGCACATCCAGCTCGGCATCCACGCCATCCACATTCACCGAACCGATGTTGCGGTCCACGCTGATGCCCTGGTCCTGGTCGAAACTGGTGACGATGCGGTTCTTGAACTGTGTGTTGTAGGCAGTCAGCGTCAGGCTGACGGTTTCGGCATTGAAGCGGTAGCCGATGTCGTAGTTGGTCGAGGTTTCCGGATTGACGCTGGCGAAGGGCGAGTAGGCGCAGCCCGCAGTGGTCGGCGTCTGGCACTTGCCGTTGGAGCCACCATTATACAGGTTGTCGGTACGCGGCGCGGCAAGGCCGGCGGCGTAGTCGGCATAGAACTGGTGCTGCGGCCCGAAGGGCGTGAAGGTGAAGCCGGCATTGGGCAGCAGGCGATTGTAGTTCACCGTTTTCTGCGCCGGCAGGGTGAAGAGCGCGCCTGTGACGCCCGGCAGGGTGACGGTGCCGTTCGCGGCCACCGCCGACGGCGTTGCCGTGGTGCAGGTGGGGAAGCCCGCGCTGCCGCCGGTGACCTGCTGGTAGCACAGATTGTTCAGGTCTCGCGTCAGGAAGGGCGAGCGCAGGCCGGCGCTGACATGCAGCATGTCCTCGAAATAGTTGCCCTCATAGGCGAAGGCGACCTGGTTGAGGATGGCATGGCTGCGGCGGTCGCGCTGGCGCACGGCGACGCCGCCGGAATCCACCACGCCGTGGGCGGCATCGCGATAGCCGCCGAACTCGTCATAGGGATGGCCGTCGGGACCGATGACGCCCATCCAGCCGGTCTGGCGATGCAGGCCAAAGTCCAGGGTATAGGCGAACTGGAAGGTATGGTCCGGCGTGGCGCGCCACACCAGGGCGGTGTTGAGGCCGTAACGGATGGTGTTTGTGGTGTTGGGCGAATAGACGCCGACGGTATCGAGAGTATCGCCGTCCTTGTTCAGGTCCACGCCGACGCCGCTTGCGCCACGCAGCTTCACGTCGGTTTCCGACAGGCTGGTGTAGCCGCCGCCATTGGCCAGCACATACTGGATGCTGGGATCGAAGGTGAAGGACAGCGTGTCGGTCAGGTGGAACAGCGACGACAGGCGGATATTGCCGGTGTCGGATGGATTGATGCGCACACCATAAAAGCTGGAGCAGGTGGTGTCGGACTGCGCGCCGGGGCCGCCGGCGACATGCGTGCAGGTGGGCTGTTCGTCATAATAATAGCCGAAACCCAGCGCGTTGTTGGTGGCGCCCACGCCCTGGAAGCCGCCATATTCGCCAAGCGCCAGGTTCGGTGACACCGTCGTGCCATTGATCACGGTGCCGGCGGTGGAGAAATTGCTGGCGGCGGCATTGGTCGGCGCCGAAGTGACCGGATAATAGGTCGGGTTGTTGTAGAAATCGTTGCGGTTGGTGTTCCAGTGCGCGGCCAGTTGCATCCAGCCGGTATCCCCCAGGTCCTGGAAGACCACGGCGTTGAACTGCTTCTTCTCTAGATGGCCCGGACCCTTCCACTTGTCGTAGTTGGTGTAGGAGAGCGTCGCCATGGCAACGGTGCCCCAGGGGCCGAATTCGCCGGAATCCACGCGCAGGAATTCGCGCACATAGTTGTAGGAGCCGTAGCTGGTGTTGGACTGGACGCCGAACGTGGAGTTCGGCCGGGCGGTGACGATCGAAACCACGCCGCCGGTGGCCGCCGCGGTGGGGCTGTCCACATCGGTGGTGCCCTGGTTGACGCTGGCCGAGGCGATGATTTCGCTGTCCGCGACCTGGTTGGTGTAGGTGGCATAGTTGCCGGTGTCGTTCAGCGGCATGCCGTCCCAGGTGAAGGAGATGTGGTTGCCGTCAAAGCCATGGATGCGGACATTGCCGCCGGAATTGCCGTAGGGATCGCTGTTGGTGAAGTTGAAGCCCGGCACCTTGTTGAGCAGTTCGTAGATCGACTGACCGGCAGGCTGGGTCTTGATATAGTCCTGGCCGATGGTGGTGCGTTCCTTGGCAACCGTGACCGGCGCCATGATGCCGCCGGTGCCCATCGCCTGGCCGCTGACGGTGACCGATTCGATGGCTTCCAGTTGCTGCGTGGCGGTGGACTGCGCGAAAGCGGGCTGAGCAATGGCCAGCATCACCGGACTGGCGCCCAGCATCAGGAATTTCGCGAAACGATTGGTCATGGTCTGCCCCTTGTTCGCAGGCACACGGACGTGCGCCTGCTGCTCCGCAGGGAGGCCCCGCGGCACTGGTTGAAATGTTGTGTGGCTGGGTCGCGGGAGATGTTTCTCCTCGCGCAGTCGCCGTGCCCCGTACCTAGATTAAACGCTTTTCAGATTTGTGACGGACGTCAGAATCTTTTTGCTTTGCAACAAAATGACGGGAGCAGTCCGGATCGTGAAATTTGACAGCGTTCCGCCGGTGCTGAAGATGACGAAATGAACACGATTTCACATCTCATCGATGGCCAAGCGACAGGTGGCGGGAGCTCCACGCCCGTTTTCAACCCCGCGACCGGCGCGGAAACGGCGCGCGTGCTGTCGGGCGGCGCGGCGGAGATCGATTCGGCCGTGAAAGCCGCCACGGCCGCCCTGCCCGGCTGGGCGGCAACGATTCCGTCCAAGCGCGCCAAGGTGATGTACGAGATGCGCCGCCTGATGGGGGCGCATGCCGATCAGCTTGCCCGCGCCATCAGTGCAGAACATGGCAAGATGCACGCCGACGCGCTGGGGGAAGTGGCGCGCGGGCTGGAAGTGGTGGAGTTCGCCTGCGGCATCGCCCATCTGCTGAAGGGCGCCTACAGCGCGGGCGTTTCCAGCGGCATGGACAGTTACGACCAGCGTCAGCCATTGGGCGTGGTCGCGGGAATCACGCCGTTCAATTTTCCCGTCATGGTCCCGCTGTGGATGATGCCTATGGCGCTGGCCTGCGGGAATACCTTCATCCTCAAGCCGTCCGAGCGCGATCCGTCGGCGCCCAACATGCTGCATGACCTGTGGCTGGAAGCGGGCCTGCCAAAGGGCGTGCTGAACGTGGTCCATGGCGGCAAGGCGGCGGTGGATGCCATTCTGGATCATCCGGGCATCGCGGCAGTGTCGTTCGTGGGCTCAACCCCGATCGCGCAATATGTCTATGCGCGCGGCTGCGCCAACGCGAAGCGCGTGCAGGCACTGGGCGGGGCGAAAAATCACCTGGTGGTGATGCCGGACGCCGACCTCGACCAGGCGGCGGATGCACTGATGGGCGCGGGCTATGGTTCGGCGGGCGAGCGCTGCATGGCAGTGTCGGTGGCGGTGCCGGTGGGCGAACAAACCGCCGAGGCTCTGGTGGCCAAGCTGAAGCCGCGCGTGGCCGCACTGAAGGTGGGCCCGGCGGCGGACACCAGCGCCGAGATGGGGCCGCTGGTGACCGCGGCGCACCGCGACAAAGTCTCTTCTTATATAGACAGCGGCGAACGCGAAGGCGCGACGCTGGTGGTGGATGGCCGCGGGCTGAAGCTGCAGGGCTATGAACAGGGCTTTTGGCTGGGTGGCACCCTGCTGGACCATGTCACGCCGGACATGACCGTCTACAAGGAGGAAATCTTCGGCCCCGTGCTGTCGGTGGTGCGGGCGCAAAGCTATGAAAGCGCGGTGTCGCTGATCAACACGCACCCCTTCGCCAACGGCACCGCCATCTTCACCCGCGACGGCGATGCGGCGCGCGACTTCTGCGACCGCATCCAGGTCGGCATGGTGGGGGTGAATGTGCCGATCCCGGTCCCGGTGGGCACCCACAGCTTTGGCGGCTGGAAATCGTCGGTGTTCGGCGGCCACGGCGTTTATGGACCGGAGGGCGTGCACTTCTATACAAGGCTAAAAACCGTCACCGCGCGGTGGCCGACAGGCTTGCGCGGCGGTGCACAATTCCATTTCAGCGAGCGCTGATCCGGGTCCGGCTGCGACGTTTCGCGAAGCTTTGCGTCTTTGGCAGCGCTACCAGTTGGGCTAGGGTCACTATGCTTCCACAAGCGGCGAAGACCGCGCGGGAGCGGGAAACTTCCAGGATTTTGCCATGCGCGCCCTCACCCGTCGTTTGATGCTGACCACCACCGCTGCCGGCGTTGCCGCGGCCGCGCTTCCCTTTGTTGCCGAAGACGCGCGCGCGCAGACCTCGCCCGTTGGGCAAGTGGGGGACACCGACTGGACCAGCTATGGCGGCAACCTCGCCTATCACCGCTACAAGCCGCTGGACCAGATCAACGCCGCCAATTTCAACAAGCTGGAAGTGGCCTGGCAGTTCAAGACCGAAAACCTGGGCGGGCGGCCCGAGTTCATACTTCAAGGCACGCCGCTGCTGATCAAGGGCCGGCTCTATTGCACGGCCGGGTCGCGCCGCGACGTGGTCTGCATCGACGCCGCCAATGGCGAACTGATCTGGATGCACCGCATGGATGAAGGCGTGCGCGCCACCAACGCGCCGCGTCAGCTTTCGGGGCGCGGTGTCGGTTACTGGACCGACGGGACGGTGGAACGCATTCTTTACGTCACGGTGGGCTACCGGCTGGTGTCGCTGGATGCGGCGACCGGCAATGTCGACACGACGTTCGGCACGGACGGTATCGTGGACCTCAAGCAGGACGACGACCAGGACCTGGATCTCGACCGCGCCGATATCGGGCTGCACACCGCCCCCACCATCGCGCGCAACGTCATCATCATCGGCGCGGCGCATACCGCCGGCAACACGCCGAAAGTGCGCCGCAACGCCAAGGGCTATGTGCGCGGCTTTGACGTGAAGACCGGCAAGCGGCTCTGGATATTCCACAATATCCCGGTGAAGGGCGAGTACGGCTATGACACGTGGCTGAAGCCCGGCAGCGCCGAGGAAGCCGGCAATGGCGGCGACTGGGCGCAGATTTCCGCCGACGAAGAGCTGGGCCTGGCCTATCTGGGCATTGAAATGCCGACCGGCGACCAGATGGGAATCTATCGCCCCGGCAACAACCTGTTCGCCGAAAGCATCGTGGCCGTCGATATCCAGACCGGCAAGCGCAAGTGGCACTACCAGATGGTGCATCATGGACTGTGGGACTATGACGTGCCCTGTGCCGCCATCCTGTGCGACATCCCCCACAACGGAAAGATCATCAAGGCGCTGGCCCAGCCGACCAAGCAGGCTTTCCTGTTCGTGCTGGACCGCCCGACCCGGCAGCCGGTCTGGGCGCTCCCGGCAAAGAAGGGCAGTCCCGGGCGCGGGCCGACGCCGAGGTTCAGAAGAGCGATGCGCAGGCC
>CBIHOI010000010.1:0-67126 GCA_966211925.1 uncultured Hyphomicrobiales bacterium
ACCAGATGCCGGAGCCGCGCTATGTGATCAGCATGGGTAGTTGCGCCAATGGCGGCGGCTATTACCATTACAGCTATGCGGTGGTGCGCGGTTGCGACCGCATCGTGCCGGTGGACATTTATGTGCCGGGGTGCCCGCCCACGGCTGAAGCACTGGTCTACGGCATCTTGCTGCTGCAGCGGAAGATCCGCCGCACCGGAACGATTGAGCGATAGATGAGCGATCTGGCGTTCCTCAGCGAAAGCATCAAAGCGGCAGTGCCGGTCGCCGCGGTGACATTTGCGCGCGGTGAACTGACCATTGAGGTCGAAGCCGGCGATATCCTGAAGGTGATGGCCCATCTTCAGGGCGCGGAAGACTTCAAGATTTTGGTGGATGTCTGCGGCAATGACTGGCCCCAGCGTGCCAAGCGCTTTGACGTGATTTATCATCTGTTGTCGCTGACGAAGAATGCGCGTGTTCGCGTCAAGACCCAGGTGGGCGAGGGCGAAAGCATCGCTTCTGTCATCGCGGTCTATCCCGCCGCCGGCTGGTTCGAGCGTGAGACGTTCGACATGTATGGCGTGCCGTTCACCGATCATCCGGATATGCGCCGCATCCTCACCGACTATGGTTTTTCCGGCTATCCGCTGCGCAAGGACTTTCCGTTAACCGGCCATGTCGAGCTGCGTTACGATGACGAGCTGAAGCGCGTGGTTTACCAGCCTGTGCAGCTTGTGCAGGAGTTCCGTGACTTCGATTTCATGAGCCCATGGGAAGGTGCGCCGCACATCCTGCCAGGCGACGAGAAGGCCGCCATGGCGCCGAACGCGACGTCCGGCGATCCGGGGAAGAAGCCATGAGCACCGTTGTCCTGGATGCCAAGGAAGGTCACATTTCCGACGATCCGCAGCTGACCATCAATTTCGGTCCGCAGCATCCGGCTGCGCACGGCGTGTTGCGCCTGATTCTGGATTTGGACGGCGAGATCGTGACCCGCGTCGATCCGCATATCGGCTTGCTGCATCGCGGCACCGAGAAGCTGATCGAGCACAAGACTTACCTGCAGGCGATCCCCTATTTCGACCGACTCGATTACGTCGCGCCGATGAACCAGGAGCACGCCTTCTGCCTGGCGATCGAAAAGCTGATCGGCCTGGAAGTGCCCAAGCGCGGCCAGTATATCCGCGTGCTGTTCTCGGAAATCGGCCGTATCCTCAACCACCTGCTCAACGTCACCACCCAAGCGATGGACGTTGGTGCGCTGACCCCGCCGCTGTGGGGCTTCGAAGAGCGCGAGAAGCTGATGGTGTTCTATGAACGCATCTCTGGCTCGCGTATGCATGCCGCCTATTTCCGCGCCGGCGGCGTCCACCAGGACATGCCGCCGGGCCTGGCCGAAGACATCCTGAAATTCTGCGATCACTTCGTCACCGTGCTGGATGACATCGAAGGCCTGCTGACCGAGAACCGCATCTTCAAGCAGCGCAACGTGGACATCGGCGTCGTCACCCGCGCTGAGGCCGAGATGTGGGGCATGTCGGGCGTGATGCTGCGCTCCACCGGCGTGAAATGGGACCTGCGCCGCAGCCAGCCCTATGAGTGCTACAACGAGCTCGACTTCAAGATTCCGGTCGGTAAGAACGGCGACAATTACGACCGGTATGTCATGCGCATGGAAGAAATGCGCGAATCCACCAAGATCATGCGCCAGTGCATCGAGAAGATGCCGGCCGGGCCCGTCGTCTCCACCGACAACAAGGTCGTGCCGCCCCGCCGCGGCGAGATGAAGACCTCGATGGAAGCGCTGATCCATCACTTCAAGCTTTATACCGAGGGCTTCCATGTTCCCTCTGGGGAGGCCTATGCCGCGGTGGAAGCGCCCAAGGGCGAGTTCGGTGTCTATCTGGTGGCCGATGGCAGCAACAAGCCGTATCGCTGCAAGATCCGCGCGCCTTCTTTTGTGCATCTGCAGGCGATGGATTACATGTGCAAGGGCCACATGCTGGCTGACGTTTCGGCGGTGCTGGGCTCGCTCGACATCGTGTTCGGCGAGGTGGACCGGTGAGCAACGCAGACGTCGCCCAGAAGCAGCTCGACGCCTATAACGCCCAGGACGTCGACGCCATGATGGCCTTTTACGCGCCGGATGTGGTGGTGTCGGGCCTGAACGGAACCCCGACCGAAACCGATCGCGAGGCGCTGCGCGTCCGCTATCAGAAGGCCTTCGCGCAGTTCCCGAAGAACAAAGCCGAACTGGTCAATCGCATCGCGGTTGGCAACACAGTTGCTGACCACGAACACGTCATCCGTGCCCCGGGCGGCGAAACCTTCGATGTTATTGCCATTTATTCTTTCCGCGACGGCCTGATCAGCCGCGTGGATTTCGCAAAGTAGTCCCATGTCGCTGCGCCGCCTCGCCCCGCCGGAAGTCCAGCCCGCAAGCTTCGCATTCAATGCGCAGAATGCGGAATGGGCCAAGGCCACAATCACGAAATATCCGCAGGGCCGTCAGGCCAGTGCGGTGATTTCGTTGCTGTGGCGTGGGCAGGAACAGGAGGGCTGGGTCACGCATCCCATGATCGAAAGCATCGCCAAGATGCTGGGTATGCCCTTCATCCGCGTCCTTGAAGTGGCGACCTTCTACACCATGTTCAATCTGGAGCCTGTGGGAACACTGGTTCAGGTCTGCACTACCACGCCCTGCTGGCTGCGCGGCTCCGATGCTGTGGTCGATGCCTGTAAGAAGCATATTCACCCCCACCAGCACACCCTGTCGGCCGACGGCAAGTTGAGCTGGATGGAAGTGGAGTGCCTCGGCGCCTGCGTGAACGCGCCCATGCTGCAGATCGGCAGCGATTTTTACGAAGACCTCGACGGTCCTATCACTGAACAGATGATTGCCGATCTGCGTGCCGGCAAAGTCATTAAGGCGGGGCCCGCTAACAGCCGCCACTCGTCTGAGCCGGAAGGCGGCGCCACCACGCTGACAGACATGGCCCTTTATGACGGATCGATTATCGGCAAGTACAAGGTCGCCGCGCCTCAGCCCGCACTGACCGACGCGGACGCCAAGAAGCCGACCCAGGCCGCCAGCGACCGGGAAGCGCCGAAACAAAAACCGCCGGGAGCGGCCACCTGATGCTCGCCGACAAGGACCGCATTTTCACCAATCTCTATGGCCTGCAGGATCCCGGTCTTGAGGCCGCCAAGAAGCGCGGCCAGTGGGACAACACCAAGTCCATCCTGGCGCTTGGTCCCGAAGGCATAGTGGATGTCATGAAGAAGTCAGGCCTGCGCGGCCGTGGCGGCGCGGGTTTCCCAACCGGCCTGAAATGGTCCTTCATGCCCAAGGAAGTGAAGGAGCGTCCGCATTACCTGGTGGTGAATGCCGACGAATCCGAGCCCGGCACCTGCAAGGACCGCGACATCTTGCGCCATGATCCGCACACATTGGTTGAAGGTTGCCTGGTCGCCAGTTTCGCGATGCGCGCGCACGCCTGCTATGTCTACCTGCGCGGTGAATTCATTCGCGAGCGGGAGGCGCTGCAGCGCGCCGTCGATGAAGCCTATGCCGCGAAGCTGATCGGCAAGAACAATATTCATGGCTGGGATTTCGATCTCTATGTCCATCACGGGGCAGGGGCCTACATCTGCGGCGAGGAAACCGCGTTGCTGGAAAGTCTTGAAGGCAAAAAAGGCCAGCCGCGCCTGAAGCCGCCTTTTCCGGCCAATGTCGGTCTTTATGGCTGCCCCACCACCGTCAACAACGTCGAATCAATCGCGGTGGCGCCGACCATCATCCGCCGTGGCGCCGACTGGTTCGCCGGCATCGGTCGGCCCAACAATACTGGCACCAAGGTGTTCTGCATCTCCGGCCATGTGAACAAGCCCTGCAATGTCGAAGAGGAAATGGGCATTCCACTACGCGAGCTGATCGACAAGCACTGCGGCGGCGTGCGCGGTGGCTGGGACAACCTGCTGGCAGTCATCCCGGGCGGTGCGTCCGTGCCGCTGATCCCCAAGAGCATCTGCGATGACGTGCTGATGGATTTCGACAGCCTGAAGGCACAGCAGACGGGCCTTGGCACCGCGGCCGTGATCGTGATGGACAAGTCCACCGACGTGATCAAGGCGATCCAGCGCCTGGCATATTTCTACAAGCATGAAAGCTGCGGCCAGTGCACGCCCTGCCGCGAAGGCACCGGCTGGATGTGGCGCGTGATGACCCGCATGGTGAAGGGCGACGCGCGCGTGTCCGAGATCGACTTGCTGCAGGAAGTCAGCAAGGAAATCGAAGGCCATACCATATGCGCCCTGGGCGATGCGGCGGCTTGGCCGATCCAGGGCTTGATCCGTCATTTCCGCCCCGAGATCGAAAAGCGCATCGCCGATTTCTCGCGCATGGCGGCGGAGTAAAACATGGCCACCCGCAAGCTGATCGTTGACGGCAAGGAAATCGAGGCGGAAGAAACCCTGACGCTGCTGCAAGCCTGCGAGCAGGCGGGTGCGGAGATTCCGCGCTTCTGTTTCCACGAACGCCTTTCGGTCGCCGGCAATTGCCGCATGTGCCTGGTGGAATGGGTTGGGGCTCCTAAGCCGCAGGCCTCGTGCGCGCTGCAGGTCAAGGACATCTTTCCCAACAAGGACGGCACACCCGCCAAGATAAACACCACGTCTCCCTATGCCCGCAAGGCGCGCGAAGGTGTGATGGAATTCCTGCTGATCAATCATCCGCTGGATTGCCCGATCTGCGACCAGGGTGGCGAATGCGACTTGCAGGACCAGGCGATGGGCTATGGCCGCGCCGCCTTTCACCGCTTCAACGAGAACAAGCGCGCCGTCGAAGACAAGTATATGGGCCCGCTGGTCAAGACGATCATGACCCGCTGCATCCAGTGCACCCGCTGTGTGCGCTTCGCCACCGAAGTGGCGGGCGTCCCCGACCTGGGCGCGACCGGCCGGGGCGAGGATATGGAAATCACTACCTACCTGGAAAAGGCATTTGCCAGCGAACTGTCTGGCAATGTGGTCGATCTGTGCCCGGTGGGCGCGTTGACATCCAAACCCTATGCCTTCAATGCGCGCCCCTGGGAATTGCGCAAGACCGAATCCATCGACGTTATGGATGCCCAAGGCGTGAATATCCGGGTCGATGCGCGTGGGCCGCAGGTGATGCGCGTGCTGCCGCGCTTGAACGAGGAAGTGAACGAGGAGTGGATTTCAGACAAGGCGCGCCACGCCTGTGATGGCCTTTCGCGCCAGAGGCTCGATCGCCCCTATATTCGCGTGGCTGGCAAGTTGAAGCCTGCAACATGGGCAGAAGCCTTTGCTGCCATCGCCGCGAAGGTGAAAGATACGACACCTCAGAAGATGGCAGCCATTGTCGGCGATCTGGCCGCGGCGGAAGAGATCAAGGCGCTGAAGGATCTGATGGGCGCGCTTCGCGTCACCAGCATTGATTGCCGACAGGATGGCGCCAAGATCGGGCCCGGTCCGCGCCAGACCTATCTGTTCAACTCCACCATTGCCGGTGTCGAAGCGGCCGACGCTATCCTGCTGGTGGGCGCCAATCCTCGGTGGGACGCGCCGGTGCTGAATGCCCGTATTCGCAAAGCCTGGCTGACCAGCGGCGTGAAAGTGGCCAATATCGGTCCCGCCGTGGAGCTGACCTATCCCGCAGAACAGCTCGGCACGGACATTTCGGTTCTGGGTGCCATTGCCAATGGCAGCCATGCCTTTGCCAAGGTACTGAGCGATGCCAAGCGCCCGATGATTATCCTTGGTTCCGGTGCCATCACCCGCCCCGACGGCGCCGCAATTCTGGCGCTGGCCGCCCGGATCGCCGGGGACACCGGCATGATCGGCCCCGCCGGCACCCATGTTGAAGGCGGCTGGAACGGTTTCAACATCCTGCATACCGCAGCTTCGCGCGTGGCGGCGCTGGATCTTGGTTTCCTGCCGGGAGCAGGTGGACGCGACGTGGCCGGCATCGTGGACGGCGCCCAGAAGGGTGAGATCGACTTTATCTATCTGCTGGGCGCTGACGAATTCGACGTCGCCCATCTCGGTCGCGCCTTTGTCGTTTATCAGGGCAGCCATGGCGATGCCGGCGCCCATCACGCCGATGTAGTTTTGCCGGGTGCCGCCTATACCGAGAAAGACGGCCTGTATGCGAATTTCGAAGGTCGGGTACAGCGCGGCCGCCGCGCTACCTTCCCGCCGGGCGATGCCAAGGAAGACTGGGCTATCCTGCGCGCGCTATCGGACGTTTTGGGCGTGAAGCTGCCCTACGACGACCACGCCGCGTTGGTGGCAGCAATTGAAAAAGATGTTACGCACTTCGCGACATTGAACACCGCACCCGTTCATGCCGATACGTCGGCCGCGACCTGGGGTGGGATCGGCGAGACCGGCGCGCTCGACACTGCGCCGGTAGCAGCCGCGATGGTGGATTATTACCTGACCAATCCGATCGCACGGGCTAGCGAGACCATGGCCAAGTGCAGCCTGGAATTCGTCTCCGGCGCGTCGAAGATGGCGGCGGAATAATGCAGCTAACCAATTTCCTGTCTGGCCTGGGCATAAACCATTCGCTGGCATGGTTTGTCAGCCAGTTCGTGCTGATCCTGATATTCGATGTCGTGCTGCTTGTAATGATCGCCTATCTGCTGCTGGCGGATCGCAAGATCTGGGCAGCTGTACAGATGCGCCGCGGTCCCAATGTGGTGGGTCCTTTCGGCCTGCTGCAGACCTTTGCCGATCTGTTTAAGTTCCTGTTCAAGGAAGTGATCATTCCGGCGGGCGCCAACAAGGTCATTTTCATGATCGCGCCGCTGATCACAGTCACGCTGGCGTTTGCCGGCTGGGCAGTGGTGCCGATGCAGGAACATTGGGTCGTGTCTGACATCAATGTCGGCATTCTCTATCTGTTCGCCATGTCGTCACTGGGCGTCTATGGCATCATCATGGCGGGCTGGGCATCGAACTCGAAATATCCCTTCCTGTCCGCGCTGCGCGCCGCAGCACAGATGGTGTCCTACGAAGTCTCGATCGGATTCGTCATCATCACGGTGCTGCTGTTCGCTGGCTCCCTGAACCTGTCGGACATCGTGCGGGCGCAGGCCGGCCCAGGCATCTTCCCGCACTGGTACGTCTTCTCGATTTTGTTTCCCATGCTGCCGATCTTTTTTGTCTCGGCGCTGGCGGAGACCAACCGTCCGCCATTTGATCTCGTGGAAGCGGAAAGCGAACTGGTGGCCGGCTTCTTTGTGGAATATTCCTCCACGCCGTTCCTGCTCTTCTTCCTGGGAGAGTATCTGTCCATCGTGCTGATGTGTGCGATGTGCTCGATCCTGTTCCTGGGGGGCTGGCTGCCGCCGTTGAACATCGCACCCTTTACCTGGGTACCGGGCATCATCTGGTTTCTAGTGAAAATCTGCTTTTTCTTCTTCATGTTCGCGATGGTGAAGGCCATGGTGCCACGCTATCGCTACGATCAGTTGATGCGTCTGGGCTGGAAGGTGTTTCTGCCGACGTCCCTGTTGTGGGTGGTGCTGACGGCGGGCTGGGTGCTCTTCGTCCGCCCGCACCTCTAGAGGTTGCCATGAGTTTCGACCGCACCGCGCGTCAGATATTCTTCTGGGAATTTATCAAGAGCTTCGGGCTTTCGATGCGTTACTTTTTCTCGCCCAAGGCAACTCTGAACTATCCGTTCGAGAAAGGTCCATTGTCGCCCCGCTTTCGCGGCGAACATGCCCTGCGCCGCTATGCCAATGGCGAGGAACGCTGCATCGCCTGCAAACTGTGCGAGGCGATCTGTCCCGCGCAGGCCATCACAATCGAGGCCGAGCCGCGTGAAGACGGATCTCGTCGTACCACGCGCTACGACATCGATATGGTGAAGTGCATCTATTGCGGCTTCTGTCAGGAAGCCTGCCCGGTGGACGCAATCGTGGAAGGACCGAATTTCGAATTCTCCACCGAGACGCGCGAAGAACTTTACTACAACAAGGACCGGCTGCTCGCGAATGGCGACCGCTGGGAACGGGAAATCGCCCGCAATCTGGAACTGGACGCACCCTATCGCTAGGGGGCAGGGAAACGCATGTTTGAAGCGATAGCCTTCTACTTCTTCTCAGCCATCCTGATCGCCAGCGCGGTCATGGTGATTGCAGCGCGCAATCCCGTGCATTCGGTGCTGTTCCTGATCCTCAGCTTCTTCAACGCCGCCGGCCTCTTCGTGCTGCTGGGGGCCGAGTTCCTGGCCATGATCCTGATCGTGGTCTATGTCGGTGCCGTCGCGGTGCTGTTCCTGTTCGTCGTGATGATGCTGGATATTGATTTTGCCGAACTGAAGAAGGGCAGCCTTCAATATCTGCCGTTTGGTGTCCTGATCGGGTTGATCCTGGTGGCCGAGTTGGTAATGGCTGGCAGCGTGTGGGTACTGAAGCCCGCCGCCGCCGCCGCCAAGGCGCACGCGACACCGGTCGGTGTCACCAATACCGTTGCGCTGGGGCGCATCCTTTATACAGACTATGTCTACTACTTCCAGATCGCGGGCCTGGTGCTGCTGGTCGCCATGATCGGTGCCATCGTGCTGACCCTGCGCTCGCGCCCCGGCGTGCGCCGACAGGTGATTTCGGTGCAGAACGCCCGCACCGCCGCCATGGCCGTTGACATGCACGACCTCAAGCCGGGAGAAGGCGCATGACCATCGGGCTGGCCAATTACCTGACCGTCGCCGCCGTCCTGTTCACGGTGGGCGTGCTGGGCATTTTCCTGAACCGCAAGAACATCATCATCATCCTGATGTCGGTGGAATTGATCCTGCTGGCGGTGAACATCAACTTCGTCGCCTTTTCGGTCTTTCTGGGCGATCTGGTGGGGCAGGTGTTCGCGCTGTTCATTCTGACGGTCGCGGCGGCAGAGGCCGCCATCGGCCTGGCCATCCTGGTCGTCTATTTCCGCAACCGCGGCACTATCGCGGTTGAGGACGTCAACCTGATGAAGGGCTGAAATGTACGCCGCGATCGTCTTTCTTCCGCTTCTGGGGGCCGCCATCGCGGGCCTGTTCGGCCGCATCATCGGCGCGCGCCCCAGCGAGCTGGTGACCACGGGCCTTTTGTTCCTGTCGGCCGCGCTGTCGGTGATGGCGTTCGCCACCGTCGCCATCGGCGGCGGTGAAACACAGATCATTCCGGTTCTGCCCTGGATTCATTCCGGCACCTTTGTCGCCGACTGGACGGTGCGGGTGGATACCATCACGGCCGTGATGCTGGTGGTGGTGACCGGCGTGTCGTCGCTGGTGCACCTGTATTCCATCGGCTACATGCACGAGGATACCTCGCGCCCGCGCTTCTTCAGCTATCTGTCGCTATTCACCTTCGCCATGCTGATGCTGGTGACCTCGAACAACTTCCTGCAGCTTTTCTTCGGCTGGGAAGGGGTGGGCCTGGCGTCCTACCTGCTGATCGGCTTCTGGTACACGCGCCCATCGGCCAATGCCGCCGCGATGAAGGCCTTCATCGTCAACCGCGTCGGCGACTTCGGTTTCGCGCTGGGCATCTTCGGAGTCTGGGCGGTGTTCGGCACCCTAGATTTCGACGCGGTGTTCAAGGCCGCGCCCGCCATGGTCGGCAAGAACTTTATCTTCGCCGGCCATTCGGTCGATATCCTGACTGCGCTGTGCCTGCTGCTGTTTGTGGGCGCAATGGGCAAGTCGGCGCAGCTTGGCCTGCACACCTGGCTGCCGGACGCGATGGAAGGCCCGACCCCCGTGTCGGCGCTGATCCATGCCGCCACCATGGTGACGGCAGGCGTGTTCCTGGTCTGCCGCTGCTCGCCCATGTTCCAGTTGTCGCCCACGGCGCTGGAATTCGTCACCGTGATCGGCGCCACCACCGCCTTCTTCGCCGCCTCGGTTGGCCTGTTCCAGAACGACATCAAGCGCGTGATCGCCTATTCGACCTGTAGCCAGCTTGGCTACATGTTCGCCGCGGCCGGCGTGTCGCTTTACAACGCCGCCATGTTCCACCTGTTCACGCACGCCTTCTTCAAGGCGCTGCTGTTCCTGGGCGCTGGCTCGGTGATCCACGCGATGCATCACGAGCAGGACATGCGGAAAATGGGCGGCCTGTGGAAGCAGATCCCCTTCACCTACACCATGATGCTGATCGGCAACCTGGCGCTGACGGGCGTGGGCCTGCCGCTGCTGGGCATTGGCCTGGCCGGCTTCTATTCGAAGGACGCCATCATCAACGGCACCTATCTGGCCGAAAGCGGCGTGGGCCATTACGCCTTCACCCTGCTGCTGGTGGCGGCCGGCATGACTAGTTTCTATTCCTGGCGCCAGTTCCTGCTGACCTTCCACGGCCGCTATCGTGGCGCCGATCATGGCCATCACGCTGACGAACATTCCGATGAACCGCTGGAATCCGATTCCCAGCACGACGATCACGGCCATGAGCAGCATCATGTGCCGCAACTGTCGGAAGTGCATGAATCGCCGCTGGTGATGCTGGTGCCGCTGGGCATCCTGGCTATCGGCGCGGTGTTCGCCGGCATGGCCTTCAATCACTTCTTCATGGGTGAGGGCGCCCATGAATTCTGGCGCGCCTCGCTGGTGGTGCCGCATGGCGGCGAAGAACACCTTCCGCTTTGGGTCGAGTTCGGCCCGCTGGCCGTCACCATCGCCGGCTTTCTGGTTGCCTATTACTTCTACATCCTGCATCCGGCCATCGCCGCGGCGATGCAGGCGCGCCAGGGGCTGCTGTACCTTTTCCTCTACAACAAGTGGTACTTCGACGAGTTGTATGACTTCCTGTTCGTCAAACCCGCGCTCAAGCTGGGCCGTTTCCTGTGGAAGCGCGGCGACGGCACGGTGATCGACGGGCTGGGCCCCGACGGCATCGCCGCCCGCGTGCTGGATGCCACCCGTGGCGCCGTGCGGTTGCAGACCGGTTATGTCTATCACTATGCGCTCGCCATGCTCCTGGGGGTGGTCGCGCTGGCCACCTGGTTCATGGTGTCGGGAGGCGTGAAATGAGCCTGCCCATCCTGTCGCTTTGCACCTTTGTCCCGCTGCTGGGTGCGGCCGCGATCTTGCTGATGCCGTCCGCCAACAATGCCCGCTGGATCGCGCTGGGTACCACCATCGTGGTGTTTGCGCTGTCGCTGGCGATGTGGGCGAACTTCGACAATTCCAACACCGGCTTCCAGATGGTGGAAAAGCTGAACTGGCTGGGCGGCGGCATTTCCTATCATATGGGCGTGGACGGCATTTCGATGCTGTTCGTGGTGCTGACGGCTGGCCTGATGCCTTTCTGCATTGTTGCGAGCTGGAAAAGCGTTGAGACCCGCGTCGCAGAATACATGATTGCCTTTCTTGTGCTGGAAACCATGATGATCGGTGTGTTCTGTGCGCTGGATCTCGTGTTGTTCTATGTGCTGTTCGAGGGGGGGCTGATCCCGATGTTCCTGATTATCGGGATATGGGGCGGCAAGCGGCGCGTCTATGCCAGCTTCAAGTTCTTCCTCTACACCTTCATTGGCTCGGTGCTGATGCTGCTCGCGATCATGAGCATGTATTGGTATGCGGGCACTACAGATATCGATACCCTGATCAACGGGGTGCATTTTCCCGCCGCCATGCAAACTTGGCTGTGGCTGGCCTTCTTCGCCAGCTTCGCGGTCAAGATGCCGATGTGGCCGGTTCATACCTGGCTGCCGGATGCGCATGTCGAGGCGCCCACGGCCGGCTCTGTGATCCTGGCAGGCATTATGCTGAAGATGGGCGGCTATGGCTTCCTGCGCTTCTCGCTGCCCATGTTCCCTTCGGCGACCGAGATGTTTGCGCCGCTGGTGTTCGCCCTGTCGGTCATCGCCATCATCTACACCTCGCTGGTGGCGCTGGCACAAGAGGACATGAAGAAGCTGATTGCCTATTCGTCGGTGGCTCATATGGGCTTTGTCACCATGGGCATTTTCACCCTGAACCATCAGGGCATCGAAGGCGGCATTTTCCAGATGCTCAGCCATGGTGTGGTGTCAGGCGCGTTGTTCCTTTGCGTGGGTGTGGTCTATGACCGAATCCACACGCGCGAGATCGCGGCCTATGGCGGTCTGGTCAATCGCATGCCGCTCTATGCCGCCTGCTTCATGGTCTTCACCATGGCCAATGTCGGCTTGCCGGGCACTTCCGGCTTCATCGGCGAGTTCCTGACCATGCTGGGCGCCTATGTGCACAACAGCTGGATTGCGATCTTTGCCGCAACCGGCGTGATCCTGTCGGCGGCCTATGCGCTGTACCTGTACCGCCGCATCATCTACGGGGCGCTGGTCAAGCCGAGCCTGCAGACCATCCAGGACCTGTCGGCCCGCGAGATTGCGCTGCTGGCGCCGCTGGTGGTGATCACCATCGCGCTGGGTGTGTACCCTGCGCCGGTGTTCAAGGTCACGACGCCGGCCGTCGCCAAGCTGATCGCCGACAACAAGACGGCCCTGGCGATGGACCACGCCAAGAAGGTCGCCGAAATTCAAAAGAGGGCAGGCCAGTGAGCTTTTCCACCGACCTGCTGGTTGTTCTGCCCGAGCTGATCCTGGCGATCGGCGCCATGGCGCTGCTCCTGACCGGCGCCATCGGCGGCGAGAAGACCGCCTCGCTGGTCAGCTGGGGCGCCATCGCGCTGCTGGTCGTGTCGGGCGCCGCCGTCGTGCTGGGGCCTGAGCATGCGGTTGCCTTTCACAACGCCTTCGTGGCCGACGGCTTTTCGCGCTTCGCCAAGCTGCTGATCCTGTCAGGGGCGGCGCTGTCCATCCTTTTGGCGGACGAGTTCTTCGCCTCTATCAACCTGTCGCGCTTCGAGCTGCCGGTGCTGATTCTAATCGCCAGCCTGGGCATGATGCTGATGGTGTCGTCGGCCAGTTTCCTGTCGCTCTATATGGGGCTGGAGCTGCAATCGCTGGCGCTCTATGTGCTGGCGTCCTTCAACCGCGACCATCTGCGCTCCACCGAAGCCGGCCTGAAGTATTTCGTGCTGGGCGCCCTGTCGTCAGGCATGCTGCTGTACGGCATCTCGCTGATCTATGGCTTTACCGGGTCGACCCAGTTCGCGGCCATCGCCACCGTCACCCACGCCAATGGCGCCAGCCTGGGCGTGATCTTCGGCATTGTCTTTCTGATCGCGGGCCTGGCCTTCAAAGTCAGTGCCGTGCCGTTCCACATGTGGACGCCCGATGTCTATGAGGGCGCGCCCACGCCCATCACGGCCTATTTCGCCACTGCGGCAAAGGTCGCCGCCCTATGCCTGTTCCTGCGCGCGATTTTGACGCCATTCCCCGATTTGATCCATCAATGGCGCCAGATCATCATTTTCATCTCGATCCTCAGCATGGCGCTGGGCGCTGTTGCCGCCATCGGCCAGACCAATATCAAGCGCCTGATGGCTTACAGCTCCATTGGTCACATGGGCTATGCGCTGCTGGGCCTGGCTGCCGGCTCTTCACTGGGCGTGCGCGGGGTTCTGATTTATCTGGCGATTTATGTCTTCACCAATCTGGGCGTCTTCGCTGCCATCCAGGCGATGCAGCGCGGCGGCAAGGCGGTGGAGAGCATTTCCGATCTTGCCGGCCTGGCCCGAACCGACATGAAGCTGGCGGTGGTCTTCTCCGTGCTGTTCCTCAGCCTGGCCGGTCTGCCACCGCTGGCCGGATTTTTCGCCAAGTTCTATGTCTTCCTCGCTGCCATGCAGGCGGGCCTCATCTGGCCGGCCGTCATCGGTGTGCTGACAAGCGCAATCGGCCTGGTTTATTATCTCAGGCTGGTGAAGGTGATGTTCTTCGACGAACCCGCGCCGGGCTTTGATGCTGTCGGTGGATTTGGGTCAAAGGCCATCTTGGCGTTGTCTGCGGCCGTGGCGCTGCTGTTCATCTTTGCGGCCTCTCCGATCATCACCGCTGCCGACGCGGCGGCGCGATCCCTCCTTCCTTGACCGCTGCCGCCCCGAACATTTGGCCGCAAGGCTATCGGTTGATCCGGCACGACGAGATCGACTCCACCAATAGCGAAGCGCGGCGCCTGGCCGAGGCTGGGGAGTGTGGATCGGTCTGGATAGCGACAGATCGCCAGACGGCCGGGCGGGGGCGCCGTGGGCGGACCTGGGATAGCGGCAGTGAAAACCTTGCCGCCACGCTTTTGGTGCGCCCACCCGCCGATTTCGGCCAACTTTCCTTTGCCGCCGCCTTGGCGGTGTTTGACGTCGCCGCGCATTTCGCGCCCGCTGCGCACATCACCGTCAAATGGCCCAATGATGTGCTGATCGAAGGCTGCAAACTTGCCGGCATCCTTTTGGAAAGTGGCCAGGATGCGAAAGGTACCTGGCTCGCCATCGGCGTGGGCATCAACCTCGTCAGCCATCCAGAAGGCACCGAATTTCCTGCGACATCGCTGGCGGCCTTTGTGACCGCCCCGTCATCCGGGGAGGCCTTGACCATCCTCGCCGCCCGCTTCG
Source organism: uncultured Hyphomicrobiales bacterium (assembly GCA_966211925.1). Classification (GTDB taxonomy): domain Bacteria; phylum Pseudomonadota; class Alphaproteobacteria; order Micropepsales; family Micropepsaceae; genus Rhizomicrobium. The sequence continues at coordinate 14,490 of CBIHOI010000010.1, forward strand.
CACACTGGTATGATGCCTGGATGAACCGAGGCTTTGAGACATTGCGTGCGGCGTGGCTGGCACGCGCCGGCGGGCTGGGCGGGCCGATCCGGGCCCGGCTTCCGCACGAAACCCGGCATGGCGTCTTTGAAGGCATAGATTCCAGTGGCGCACTGCTGCTGAATGAGCAAGGCACCATACGCGCCATCGCCGCCGGTGAGGTCTTTTTCTGATGCTGCTCGCCATTGACGCCGGCAATACCAACATCGTTTTTGCCATCTATGATGGCGAAACGGTGCGTGCCCAATGGCGCGCCGTGACCCATGTATCGCGTACCGCGGACGAATACGCGGTTTGGCTGTCGCAGCTTCTGGCACTGGAAGGACTGTCCTTCGCCGACCTCGATGCCGCTATCATTGCCACGGTAGTTCCGGCGGTGCTGTTCGACCTGCGCGATCTCTGCCGCAAGTATCTCAAGACCGAACCGCTGCGGGTTGGCGATCCGGCGCTGGATATCGGGCCAAAGCCCACGGTGGACCGCCCGGAATCGGTGGGCGCCGACCGTATCTGCAACACGGTTGCTGCGCATGGCACATACAAGGGTGCCGTGATCGTGGTGGATTTCGGGACCGCCACCAATTTCGATATCGTGGCCGAGAATGGCGCTTTCGATGGCAGCGTCATCGCGCCGGGCGCGAACCTGTCCATTGAGGCGCTGCACCAGGCAGCGGCGCTGCTGCCGCGCGTTGCCATTCACCGTGCCCAGAAGGTGATTGGCCGAGATACCGTTTCCAGCATGCAGTCCGGCGTCTATTGGGGCTATGTCGGCCTGATTTCCGGCCTGATCGAGCGCATCAAGGCCGAGTATGGCAAACCCATGACCGTGGTCGCGACCGGCGGGCTGGCGCACCTGTTTCGCCCCGATATTCCGTTGATCGATCATGTCGATTCCGATCTCACCATGCGGGGGTTGATGCTGATCCACGCCCGCAACGTCCGCATCTAGATGCCAAAAAGCATGCCGTTGCCGGATGAACTGGTCTTCCTGCCGCTTGGCGGATCGGGAGAGATCGGCATGAATTTCAACGCCTATGGCTTCGGGCCGCCGAATGATCGGCGATGGATCATCGTGGACTGCGGCGTGCTGTTCGGCCGTGAGGGCAGTTCGCCCGGCGTCGACCTGATCATGCCCGACATCCGCTTCCTGGCGGAGCAGCGCGAAAATGTCCTGGGCATCGTCGCCACCCATGCCCATGAGGACCATATCGGCGCCATCGCGCATCTGTGGCCGTCGCTCAAGTGCCCTGTCTATGCGACGCCCTTCACCGCGCGGCTGATCATGGGGAAGCTGGACGAAGCGGGACTGACATCCAAGCTGAAGGTGAAGGAAGTTCCGGTGGGCGGCAAGCTCACCTTGGGTCCGTTCAGCCTGGATTTCATCTCCATCACCCATTCGATCCTGGAACCGAACCTTCTGGCCATCCGCACACCGCTGGGCGTGGTGGCTCATACCGGGGACTGGAAGATCGATCCCGATCCCATGCTGGGCGAGGCGACGGATACAGCAGCGTTGGAAGCGCTGGGTGACGAAGGCGTGCTGGCGTTGGTGTGCGATTCCACCAATGCGCTGGTGCCCGGCAGTTCCGGGTCTGAGGCCAAGGTGCGCGAAAATCTGACAGCACTGATCGGCACCCTGAAAGGCCGCGTGGCGGTGACCGGTTTCGCCTCCAATGTGGCGCGGCTCGATACCGTGGCGCGCGCCGCCAAGGTGCATGGCCGCAGGGTCGCGTTGGTTGGACGCTCGATGCAGAAGATGGTCGCCGCGGGGCGCGAGACCGGATACCTGAAAGATATGCCGCCGGTGCTGGATGAGGCTGAGGTCGCGGACCTGCCGGCTCACAAGGTGCTGTATCTGTGCACAGGCAGCCAGGGCGAGCCGCGCGCGGCGCTAGCGCGCATCGCTGCGGGCAATCACCCCAATGTCAGCCTGTCCAAGGGGGATGCGGTGATTTTTTCCAGCCGCGTCATTCCCGGCAATGAACTGGCCATCGCCGAGATCCAGAACAAGCTGGCGGCCAACGGCATCACGCTGCTGACGGCGGAGGACCATTTTGTCCATGTCAGCGGTCATCCCTGCCGCGACGAACTGGCCCAAATGTATCGTTGGATACGCCCCAAGCTGGCCGTGCCGGTGCATGGCGAGATGCGTCACCAGGTCAGCCATGCCGCGTTGGCGCGCGAGCTGCAGGTGCCGCAGGCTATCGTGCCGCAGAACGGCCAGATGTTCCGCCTGGCGCCGGGCCGCCCCGAACTGATCGACGAAGTGCCGTCGGGCCGCATTCATATGGATGGCCGCGTGCTGGTGGCGGAAGGCGAGGGGCTGGCCAAGGATCGCCGCGCCATGGCATTCGCCGGTCTTCTGGTGGTGAGTTTGGTTGTCGACAGCAAGGGCCGCATCGCCGCCGATCCGGTGGTGCTGGGCGAGGGCATGCCCGAAGCGGTGGAGGAGGCGGTGCTGAAGGCGGTGGAAGATACGCTGTCCAAGAACAAGCGCAGCGATCCCGACGATCTGGCCGAGAATGTGCGCCGCGCCGCGCGCCGCGCCGCGCATGACGCCTGGGGCAAGAAGCCGGTAACCCGCGTGCTGGTGACGGAGCTGTGAACATGCCGGTCTTCCTGCACTATGTCGTTCTGTTCAGCGCCTATGCGGTGCTGTCGTTTCTGTGCCTGTTCTGCCTGCTGCCGGTGGGCCTGGGTTCGGAGCGCGATCCCGAAAGCGGGGCGCCGCTCAATCCCATGCTGAAGAAGAAAGCCCTCATCGCGTTGGTGATTGCCGCGGTGCTGTGGATCGGCTTTTACGCTTTGATCCATTTCGGTGTGCTGCAGCTTTAGGTGAAGGCGACTTTCGCTGCAAAAGCGCATGCGATGATTGCGACGCCGGGGCCGATCTCGCGCCAACGACCCGTAAGCAGCTTGATTCCCGCATAGGCGATGAAGCCCAGGCCGATGCCTTCCGCGATGGAGAAGGTGAAGGGGATGGCCAGGGCCGTCACCAAAGCCGGCAGGGCTTCGGTGATGTCGTCCCATGGCACCTCTTTCAGTTCGCGGGCAAAAAGTCCGGCGACGAAGATCAGCGCCGGCGCGGTGGCGTAGGCGGGAACAGCACCCGCCAGTGGTGCAAACAGCAAGGCCAGCACGAACAGCATTGCCACCGTGACGGCAACAAGCCCGGTGCGGCCGCCGGCGCCGGCGGCGCTTTCGATATAGGCGGTGACCGGCGATGTGCCCAGCACGGCGCCGATCATTGTGCCGCTGGCATCGCTGACCAAAGCGCGGCGCATGTTCTTCAGCTTGCCGTCCTGCATCAGCCCGGCCTGGCTGCCGACGGCGGTGAGCGTGCCCGACGTGTCCAGAAGGTCCAGCAGCAGGAACACCAGCACCGCGCTGGCCATGACGCCGCCGGAGACGCTGCCCGTGAAATGCATCTGCGCGAAGGTGGGCGTGATCGAAGGCGGTGCGGCGGCCAGCGACGGCAATGGCTGCAGGCCCAGTGCCATGGCGGCGAGGGTGGCGGCCAGGATTCCGATCAGCACCGCCCCGGGCACCTTGCGCGCCCACAGCGCCGCAATCAGCAGCAGACCTGCGGCGGCGATCAGCACCTTGGGATCGGCCAGGTTGCCGGGCTGCAGTAGGGTGTCCTTGCTGGCCACCACGAGCCCTGCGCCTTCGAAGCCGATCAGGGCGAGGAAGAAGCCGATGCCGGCGCCGATGGCGCGCTTCTGGCTTTGCGGGATGGCATTCACCAGCGCCTCGCGCAGCGGCGATACCGACAGCGCCACGAACAGGATGCCTGAGAGGAAGACGCAGCCCAGCGCCAGCCGCCAGTCGCCGGCCAGCAGCGGCACCACGGTGAAGGCGAAATAGGCGTTCTGGCCCATGCCGGGCGCCAGCGCGATCGGCAGGTTGGCATAGAAGCCCATCAGCGCCGTTGTGAGGGCGGCGGACAGCGCGGTGGCCATGAACACCGCGCCGCGGTCCATGCCGCAGGCAGACAGGATCTGCGGATTGACGAACAGGATATAGGCCATGGTGAAAAAGATGGTGGCGCCGCTGACGATCTCGCCGCGCGCGGTCACGCCGTTCGCCCGCAGTCCGAAAATCCGATCCAGCATCATCGCCCCGGCAAAAACGAAAAGGCCGGAAGCTGCTGCTTCCGGCCTTGCCCGCACTGGCGGATATTCTCCCCGAACTTGGCCGTTCTTTTGCGGTCAACGTTCTTTTATGGGGTCGTTTGATATAGTGCTTCGCGGGCCCTGTCACGACATATTTGGTTATATTGCAATGCAGCATGCGCAACATAGTTTCGCAATTTGTCGTCCTGCTCTGCTGGGGGCGCTCGCGCTGTTTTTCGCGGCAAACCTGGCGCTGGCCGGTACGGCCGCGAACCGGGCTTCGCCGGACCCTTTGCTGAACCCCACCCCCGGCCCCTGTACCGGGCTGGCGGAGGGGCCGGATTATGTTGCGGGCACCGACGCCGACGGCCATCCGGTGGCCCCTGCCGATGTGGGTGCGGAGCCCGTGCCTTTGCCGGAGGCTATAGCGATTCCCCTGCATGGGGGCCAGGCCCAGGGCCGGCGCGGGCCCGGCCAGGCCCCGGGAACCGGCGACCGCCCCTATGTGACCCTGGACGGGCGCAAGCTGGCGCCGCTGCTGAACCCACCCACCTGTCTCCCCCGCGCGCGTTAGCGTATTTGCGAGGGAGAGAGGCGGAGCCGTTAAGCATAGTCCCGATCGTGTCCTGATCCGGGACCGGCCCGCTGCTAGGGTCCGGCGATGCGCGCGCTTCTGGCCATTCTGTTTGTGTGCCTGTGCGGGGCGGCCCAGGCCGCGCCGTGGCACATCGTCAAGGATCACTGGGACGCGGCGGACGAGGCGGGGTTCGGCCGCTTCGTCACGGCGCTGGGGGACTCCGGCTGCAACTCCTCCCAGAGCTGCCTGCGCGATCCGGCCAATCCCTGGCGGGGCAGCGACGGGCGCTTCCTGGACGTGGACGTGGACTGCGCCAAGCTGCCCTATCTGCTGCGCGCCTATTATGCCTGGAAAAACGGTCTGCCCTTTTCCTATGTCGATGGGGTGGCGGGATCGCGCTTTGGGCACACCGCCAACCGCATCGTCTCCAGGGCCGGCATGATCGACCATGGCAGCAATGGGGGAGGGGGCGGCATCGACGCACCGGCGGCGATCCGCACCATGATCGACAATGTGTATTCGGGCACCTTCCGCACCGATGCGGCGCAGGACGGGGCGATTCCGGCGGACTTCTATTCGCCCGCGCTGCAGCCCGGCAGCATCCGGCCGGGCACGGTGATCTATGACACCAATGCCCATGTCGGCATCGTCTATCGGGTCGATGCGTCGGGGCGGATCTATTACATGGACGCCCATCCTGACTTCACCATCAGCCGCAGCGTCTATGGCGCGCAGTTCGGCCAGAGCAGCGCGGCGCTGGGCGGGGGGCTGAAGAACTGGCGGCCGCTGCAGCTTGTGGGGGCGCAGCGCGTCAACGGCACATTGGTCGGCGGGCATTATGCCTTTGCCCGCAACAGCCAGATCGCCGATTTTTCCCTGGTGCAATATCTGGGTACCGAAGGCGGCGGTGTGCCGCGCTGGACCTATAACGGCGCGGCGCTGGGCTTCTATGAATATGCGCGGGTGGCGGTGTCGGGCGGGCGCAGCGATTTCAACCCGGTCTATGAATTGCAGGCCACGATGCGCACCTTGTGCAACGACCTGGAAGACCGGCGCGAAGCGGTGAACCAGGCGGTCGCCAATGGCATTTCGGCCAAGCTGCATCCATCGGAGATTCCGACCAACATCTACAGCAGCGACGACGGGACCTGGGAAAGCTATGCCACCCCGTCGCGCGATGCGCGGCTGAAGGCGGGCTTTGTCGCCTTTCGCCGCGATCTTGCCCGCATGATCTCGCTGTGGCTGAACCGCGATCCGCGCATTGTCTATGACGGGCTGGACCTGAAGCGCGACCTGCTGGCGGCCTATGACCGCCAGAGCCAGGGCTGCACCATCACCTACCTGTCCAGCGACAAGCGTCCGGTACCGCTGAGCTTTGATGACATTTCGCATCGGCTGTTCGCCATGTCGTTCGATCCCTATCACTGCGTGGAATTGCGCTGGGGCGAGGACGGCCCCACGTCCGTAAATCAGGGGTGTCCGGACCAGGCCGGCAAGCGCCGCTGGTATGCGGTGGAGGAAGCCGCGCGGCACGAGGTGGACCGTGATGCCGGCCTGAGCGCGGGGCCGCAGGACGTCGATATCCGCGGGCTGATCCTGTCGATGCCTTCGCGCACGCCGTTCGTGCAGCATTATCCGGGCGAAAACCGGCAATCGTTAGTTCAGCCAGCGCAATAGCGCGGCGGCAGTCGCGCAGCAGGGCGCGGGTTTCGGCACGTACGGCGCGGGCGGCAGCGCTGTAGCGGCCGTGGACCAGGCGGTTCTGGTTGCCGCGTGGGGCGCCTCTGGGATTACCGGTTCGTCTGCCCATTTGAATCTCCGTTGGCGGTTTCGCCCTCCCGGGTGATGCGGATATTGGTGGTGGTCCCGCGCAGGCGGGCCAGTGCGCCCCCGACGCGGGCGGCGGCGTTGAGGAGGGCCACGGCGGCATGTGTCTCGCATTCATGGACGCGATAGTCGGTGGTGACATCCGCTGCGGTCATCCGCTTGGCAAAGCCCTCGGCGCAGCGCGCCAGGCAGGATTGCAGCAGGTCTTCGGGCTTTTGTTTGGCGCTCATGCGGGCCAGTATAGGTCCGTGCAACCGCGTGGGGATAAGCGCGGGGCCTGATTTCGCGGACAAGTTGCGGGCGGGGCAGGTGAAAATAAATTGCGCGCCTGTTGGACAAGAGCGGATTTTAGCGGCCGCGTTAAGCTGTCCGTAATCGGGACACTCCTAATCTCGCCTTGTCACGGCAAGGGGCGAAACGATGTTTCAGGATAGCTGGGGTCTTTACGAAGCGCCCTATTCGCGTAGGCGGATCTTCCATCCCCGCAAGCGTTCCGTGGCCCTGCCGCTTCTGACTGTGCTGGCCGCGGCACTGGCGGTGTTCGAGGCGCTGAGCCGCTTCTGATCCAGGTGTCATGGCCCGGCTTGCCCGGGCCGTCCAGAACCGCAGACGCGATTTCGAATTTTGGCGGCTAATACGCCCGGCCGATAAGGATTTCCTGCACGCCCGGCGCACCGGTGAAGAGGCAGGGGGCGAAGGTGTCCGGCTGCTGCAGGGGCGCGTTGCGGATAGTGAGTTTCAGCGCCTTCAGTTTGGTGTCCACCTTTTCAAGCTCGGCGCCGGTGGGCTTTGACCAGCTGATTTTAAGCCAGCCCTTGAACTCGTCGTCGCTGCCCTTGAAGTAATCCTCCACGCCGGCCCAGTCGGTGACGCCGGTCTTGATGTTGGCGTCCAGCCGCACCTTGGCTTCGGCATAGAGGCTGTGCTGGATCTCGGCCAGGATCTGCGCGGCCTTTTCCTCGAGGAATTCGGCGCGGGTGCAGGCGATGGATTTGACCTTGTCGCCGTCGCGCAAGGCATCGCGGCGCATGAAGGTGACATTGCCGCCGGCGGCATCGCGCGGACCGATCTCGACAATGATGGGGGCACCGCGGCGCACCCAGTTCCAGCGCTTTTCCGCCGACTTGATCTTCTTGGTATCCAGCAGCACGCGCACGGGTGCGCCCAGGACATGGATGGTGGAGAGCGCCGCCGCCAGGCTTTCGCAATAGGCGAGCACCTCGGCGTCTTCGGGCTTGTCGCGCAGCATGGGCACGATGACGATCTGCCTGGGTGCGATGGCGGGCGGCAGGCGCAGGCCGTCATCGTCGCCATGGGTCATGATCACGCCGCCGATCAGGCGGGTGGAAACGCCCCAGCTTGTGGTGTTGCACAAGGTGATGGTGCCGGCATCGTCCTGGAACTTGATGCCCTGGGCCTGCGCGAAATGTGTGCCCAGGAAATGCGAGGTGCCGGCCTGCAGCGCCTTGCCGTCCTGCATCATGGCTTCGATGGAATAGGTCGCTTCGGCGCCGGGGAAGCGTTCATTCTCCGGCTTCTCGCCGGCGATCACCGGCATGGCGAGATAGTCCTCCGCAAAGCTGCGATAGACTTCCAGCATCTTCATGGTCTCTTCCACCGCTTCATCCTGGGTGGCATGGGCGGTGTGGCCCTCCTGCCAGAGGAATTCGGTGGTGCGCAGGAACAGGCGCGGGCGCATTTCCCAGCGCACCACATTGGCCCACTGGTTGATCAGCAGCGGCAGGTCGCGGTGGCTGCGCACCCAGCGGCTGAAGGCGTCGCCAATGATGGTCTCGGAGGTGGGACGCACCACCAGCGGCTCTTCCAGCTTCGCATCCGGATCGGGCTGCAGCTTGCCGTCGATGTTCTTGAGACGGTGATGGGTGACGATCGCCATTTCCTTGGCGAAGCCTTCGACATGCTCGGCTTCCTTGGCGATGAAGGAGAGCGGAATGAACATGGGGAAGTAGCAGTTCTCATGGCCGGTCGCCTTGATGCGGCGGTCCAGCTCCTGCTGGATCTGCTCCCACACGCCATAGCCCCAGGGCTTGATGACCATGGCGCCGCGCACGGGCGAGGTTTCCGCCATGTCGGCGTCGCGCACCACCGCCTGGTACCAGTCGGCGAACCGGGTGCGGTTGATGTCGAGGGCGCGCTGCATGGGGAAAAGCTCCGGCAAAAATCGAGCGTGTTTACCGCGCCTCGCGGGGCCTGAACAGGAGATATGTGACCAGGGCGGAGACGCCGAAGAAGCACATCAGGGCGGTCTGCGGCACCGGGCTGGCGGCGGTGAAGCTGCCCATCGCCAGGGCTGCGACGGTGGCGCCGCTGTAGAGGAAAATGCCGATCAGGGCACTGGTCATGCCGGCGGCATGGCCGAAATGCAGCATGGTCAGACCGGCGGCAGTGGGGTTGGTGCAGCCGATCATGGCGCAGTAGAGGAACATCCAGGGGATCAGGCCCAGAAGACCGCCCCAGCCGGTGATGCCGAACAGCAGCGCCAGGGCGCCGGTGACGGCATTGGCGGCGATACCGGCCAGCAGCAGCGGCTGTCCGGGGCGGTGGCGCAGCCAGCGGGCGGTGCCCTGGCTGACAATGATCAGGCCGACGCCGTTCAAGACGAAGGTGAAGCCGAAATATTCCGGCGCGACATGGTAGATGTCCATCACCACATGCGGCCAGCCGGTGAGGAAGACATAGAGCCCGCCGCCCGCCAGCGTGGCAGGCAGGATATAGCCCAGGAAATTGCGGTCACGGCCGATCTCCCAGTAATCCTTCAGCACATGCAGCGGGTGCAGGCGGCGGTCCGAGCCGGGATGGCTTTCGGGAAGCTGGAACCAGATCAGGACCACGCACAGGGCCGCGGTGATGCCCTGGAACCAGAAGATGCTGCGCCAGCCGGCCAGCAGCATCAGCCAGCCGCCTGCGAAGGGCGCGAACAGCGGCGACACCGACAGGATCAGCAGCATCTGGGCGAAGATGCGGCCCGCCTGGGCCGGCGGGAACAGGTCGCGCACGCAGGCACGCGCCAGCACGGTGCCGGCGCAGCCGCCCATCGCCTGGACGAAGCGGGCGGCGTCCAGCGTCAGGGGGCCCTGGGCGGCGGCGCTGCCGATGCAGCCCAGAACATAGAAGCCCATGCCCGTCATCAGGGGGATGCGGCGGCCGAAGCGGTCCGAAATGGGACCGATCACGGCCTGGCCGATGGCGATGCCCAGGAAGAACACCGCCATGGAATGTTCGATGGCGGCGATGGAGGCATGGAAATCCCGCGCGATGGTGGGCAGCGCCGGCAGGTACATGTCGATGCCGATGGGGATGAAGACGGTCAGCACCCCGAACAGCGCGATCAGCTCCAGGCGGCGGGCAGGGGTAAAGGAGTCGCTGGGGGAGGGCATTGGCTTGGACATGAAGAGGGGGGATAGCAGGGGATGGATGCTTTGTCATGGACGCGTCACGCGCAGCCCCTTAACCTGCGGCGTCATGGCAGAATCATCGACATCAACCCGTTCCAGGACCGGCATTTTCTCGGCTTTCGAGTGGATGCTGGCCGCCCGCTACCTGCGCGCCAAGCGGCAGGAAAGCTTCATCTCGGTCATCTCGCTGTTCTCGCTGATCGGCATTGCGCTGGGGGTGGCGACGCTGATCATCGTGATGTCGGTGATGAACGGATTCAGGATCGAGCTGTTGCGCTCCATCCTGGGCCTGTCGGGGCACATCACGGTCCAGTCCCAGATGGGCAACCTGGCCGACTATGACGCCATCACGGCGCGCATCCGCGCCGTGCCGGGCGTGGTGCGGGCGGCGCCCGTGGTGGATGGCCAGGTTATGGCCAGCCAGAACGGCGCCAATACCGGCGTGGCAGTGCGCGGCATCCGCGCCGCCGACCTCGCCAACATGACGGTGCTGGTCGAGAAGCTGTCGCCCGACGCCCTGAAGTATTTCACCGGCGAGAATATCATTATCGGTAACGGCCTGGCGCGGCGGCTGGGCATCCGGCTGGGCGGCGACATCACCCTCATTGCACCAAAGGGCAATGTCACGCCCTTCGGCACCACGCCGCGCATCAAGACCTATCACGTGGTCGGGTCTTTCCACATCGGCAACACCCTGTACGACAACAATTACGTCTTCATGCCGCTGGCCGAAGCCCAGCTCTATTTCGATACCGGCGAGACGGTGAGCGGGATCGAGGCGATGGTCGCCGATCCGGAAGCCGATCTGAAGCTGCTGCCCGCCATCAACAAGGCGGCGGGGCCGATGATGCGGCTCGTCACCTGGCAGGAACTGAACGGCACCATCCTGTCGGCGCTGCAGGTGGAGAGCAACACCATGTTCCTGATCCTGTCGCTGATCATCCTGGTGGCGACGCTGAACATCGTTTCGGGCCTTATCATGCTGGTGAAGGACAAGTCGTCCGACATCGCGATCCTGCGCACCATGGGCGCGACGCGCGGCGCCATGATGCGGGTGTTCTTCATCGCCGGCGCCAGCATCGGGGTGGCCGGGACGCTGCTGGGGCTGGTGATCGGCGTGGTCTTCATCGCCAATATCGAGGCCATCCGCCAGAACCTGTCGAAGCTGACGGGCACCAACCTGTTCGACCCCACCATCTATTTCCTCTCCAAGATGCCGGCCCAGATGGACCCGGGCGAAGTCACCGCCGTGGTGGTGATGGCGCTGGTGCTGACCTTCCTGGCGACGTTGTATCCGTCGTGGCGGGCGGCAAGGCTCGATCCGGTCGAGGCGCTGCGCTATGGGTGACATTCTTCGGCTGGAGGCCATTACCCGCCGCTTCAAGGAAGGCGACGGGCAACTGGAAGTCTTTTCCAACCTGGCGCTGAGCCTGAAGCCCGGCGAGATCGTGGCGCTGGTCGGGCCCAGCGGCGCGGGCAAGTCGTCGCTGCTGCACATCGCGGGCCTGCTGGAAGCGCCGACCAGTGGCGAGATCTATATCGACGGCGTTGCGACGTCGAAGTTGCCGGATACCGAGCGCACCCGCATCCGCCGCGACAAGGTGGGCTTTGTCTATCAGGCCCATCACCTGCTGCCGGAATTCGATGCGCTGGAGAATGTGGTGCTGCCGCAGATGATCGCGGGCGTTCCCAAGGCGGTGGCCGCGAAGGAAGCCGAACGGCTGCTGACGGTGCTGGGGCTGGGCAAGCGGATGACGCATCTGCCGTCGAAACTGTCGGGCGGCGAGCAGCAGCGCGTCGCCATTGCGCGTGCGCTGGCCAACAAGCCGCGCATCCTGTTGGCCGATGAACCCACCGGAAACCTGGACCCGCGCACCTCGGGCGGGGTGTTCGATGCATTGATCGCCATCACGCGGGCCGAGGGTCTTGCGGCGCTGATCGCCACCCACAATTTCGAGCTGGCGTCGCGGATGGACCGGGCCCTGCTGCTGCACCAAGGCCGCCTGATCGAAGGCACGCAGATTCCGCGCTAGCCTTTCAGCGGTATTGGTGCCGAGAAACCTGCGGAACCCGCGCAACCGATCCGTGTACGGTCGGTTATCAAGTGCATGACTTACCAGCGCGATTCCAGGTACTGGATCCAGGCGACCAAGGTGGCCGGAAATTCGATCACCTTTTGTTCTTGCGTTCTGGATGGAACACAAGTAGAACAAATCCCGACACAGCGGGAGATGACGGTCATGTGGATCAAGGATGCGGCGGCGGGCGCGGGACTTATCCTGTTCATGGTATCGGCTTTTGTGCTGGCCAGCGGGGCCCAGGCCCTAAGCCCACATCTCGGACCCCATCTGGGCCTGTGATCGCTGTGGATAGGGGGCTTTGCAGCCCCCATATCGGAAGCGGGCGCGCGATAGTGCGGCCCTGACTCTTTAGAGACTTCCATGGCGTCCTTCGTCCATCTGCGCGTCAAGAGCGCCTATTCCCTGCTGGAGGGCGCTGTGCGCCCCAAGGAACTGGCGGGACTGTGCCAGGATGCCGGAACTCCGGCTGTGGCGGTCACGGACGTCAACAACCTGTTCGGTGTTTTCGAGATTACCGAAACCCTGATCAAGGCGGGCATCCAGCCTATCGTGGGCACGCTCCTGTCGGTGGAGTTTGCGCCCCGCAGCCCCTTGCAAACTGGCAGCCGCAAGAAGCCGCCGCATGTCGCGCTGCTGGTGCAGAACGAGGCCGGCTATCTGAACCTCACCCGCCTGCTGTCGTCCGCCTATCTGGATGTGGAAGCGGGCGACTGGCCGCATGTGAAGGCGGAGAAACTGTTCGCCCATGCCGAAGGATTGATCCTGCTGACCGGCGGGCCGGGCGGGGCGGTCAACCACATGCTGCTGGACGGCAGCCGCGACGGCGCACAGGCGCTGTTGGAGAAGATGGCGGCGGCGTTTCCGGACCGTCTGTATGTCGAGCTGCAGCGGCATGGGTTGGCGGAAGAGCGCGCCGCCGAGGATGGGCTGCTCGACATGGCCTATGCCATGGCGCTGCCGCTGGTCGCCACCAATGACGTGCATTTCGGCAAGGCCAACATGTACGAGGCGCACGATGCCCTGCTGTGCATCGCCGACGGCGCCTTTGTCAGCCAGGACGATCGCCGGCGCCTGACCCGCGAGCATCGCTTCAAGACCGCCAAGGAAATGGGAATCGTTTTCGCCGACCTGCCCGAGGCGCTGGAGAATACGGTGGAGATTGCGCGCCGCTGCGCCTTCCGGCCCATGAAGCGCAAGCCGATCCTGCCGGTGTTCACGCCGCCATCGGGCCGCACGGCGGTGGACGAATTGAAAGCGCAGGCGGAAGAGGGGCTGGACCGCCGCCTGAAAACCGCGCCGCTGGCGGCAGAACGCAAGGTTTATGACGAACGCCTGACCTATGAGCTGGGCATCATCAACACCATGGGCTTTCCCGGCTATTTCCTGATCGTGTCGGACTTCATGAACTGGACGCGCGGGCAAGGCATCCCGGTCGGCGTGCGTGGTTCGGGCGCCTCGTCGCTGGTGGCTTGGGCGCTGGGCATTACCAATCTGGACCCGCTGCGCTTCGGCTTGTTCTTCGAGCGTTTCCTCAATCCCGAACGCCAGTCCATGCCGGACTTCGACATCGACTTCTGCCAGGAGCGGCGCGACGAGGTCGTGCGCTATGTGCGCGGCAAGTACGGACTGGACCGGGTAGCGCAGATCATGGCGCTGGGGTCTTTGCAGGCCCGCGCCGCGGTGCGCGATTGCGGCCGCGTGTTGCAGATGCCGCTGGGGCTGGTGGATCGCATCGCCAAGCTGATCCCGAATCCGCCCGGCAAGTCCATCTCACTGGGCGAAGCCGTGGAAAGCGAGCCGCGTCTGCAGCAGATCGCGGAAGCCGAGCCCATCGCCAAGCGCCTGTTCGAGATCACGTCGAAGATCGAAGGCCTGTACCGCCACGCCTCCACCCATCCGGCCGGTGTGGTGATCGGCGACCGGCCGCTGGAAGACCTGTTGCCGCTGTATCGCGATCCGCGCTCCGACATGCCGGTGACGCAGTTCGACTATGAAGACGCGGAAAAAGCCGGGCTGGTGAAGTTCGACTTTCTGGGCCTGAAGACGCTGACCGTGATCGCCAAGGCGGAAGAATTGCTGAAGCAGCGCGGCATTTCCCTGCACACCCAGACCATCGACTTCGTGGATGCCGGGACTTTCGAGATGCTGGCCAAGGGCGACAGCGTCGGCGTCTTCCAGATGGAAGGCGCGGGCATGCGCGACCTGCTGCGCAAGATGAAGCCCGACCATATCAACGACCTGGTCGCGCTTGTGGCGCTGTATCGCCCGGGTCCCATGGACTCGATCCCCACCTATATCGCGCGCAAGAACGGCAAGGAGCTGGTGGAATATCTCCACCCCATGCTCGAGCCGATCCTGAAGGAAACCTATGGCGTGATGACCTATCAGGACGATGTCATGCGCATCGCCCGCGAGCTGGCCGGCTATACCATGGGCGAAGCCGACATCCTGCGCCGCGCCATGGGCAAGAAGATTCCGGCGGAGATGATTCCGCAGCGCGCAAAATTCATGAAGGGCGCGGAGGAGCGCAAGATCCCGCGCAGCGCCGCCGAAACGATTTTCGAACAGGCGGAAAAGTTCGCCGGCTATGGCTTCAACAAGGGCCATGCCGCGGCCTATGCGCAGGTCGCCTACCAGACCGCCTATCTGAAGGCGAACTATCCGGTCGAATTCCTGGCCGCGTCCATGACGCTGGATATCGGCAACACCGACCGGCTCAACATTTTCCGCCAGGAGGCGCAGCGGCTGGGCGTGACGGTGGCGCCGCCCGACATCAACCGGTCGGAAAGCGTGTTCAGCGTGGATGCCGAGGCCAACACGGTGTTCTATGCGCTGGCGGCCGTGAAGGGCGTGGGCAAGCAGGCGATGGATCACGTCGTCGAGGTGCGGACCAGCGGCGGCAAATTCAAATCCATTTCCGATTTCGCGCGGCGGGTCGATCCGCGCCAGGTCAACAAGCGGTCGTTCGAGAACCTGGTGCGGGCGGGCGCGTTTGACAGTCTCAATCCCAATCGCCGCCAGCTGGTGGAAAATTCCGACCGCATCCTGGGCGGGGCGCAGGCGGCGCAGCGCGAACGCGAAAGCGGTCAGGTGTCGCTGTTCGGCGGCGATGGCGGCCAGGCGGAGGAGCTGCGGCTGTCGGCCATGCCCGACTGGCCGGTGCATGAGCGGCTGGCGGAAGAATTCTCAGCCATGGGCTTCTATCTGTCGGGGCATCCGCTGGATGCCTATGGCCCGGCGCTGAAGCGGCTGGGCGCCAGCACCTATCTCGCGCTGGCCGATGACCGGCGCCGCGCCGGGTTCAAGGCCAAGCTGGCGGGCACCGTCATCAAGAAGTCGGAGCGGCGCGGCCGCAACGACCAGATGTTCGCCTTTGTCAGCTTCTCCGATCCCACCGGCATGTTCGAGATCATGCTGTTCCCCGAAGTGCTGGCGGCATCACGGCCGCTGCTGGAAGCGGGCAAGTCGCTGCTGATCAATGCCAGCGCGGAATGGGACGGCGATGAACTGAAGCTGCGTGCCGCGTCCATTCTCGATCTCGACAAGGCGGCGGCGGACGCGGGCGAGGGCATGACGGTGCGGCTGGCGGATGCGTCATCGTTGTCGGCGCTGGCGGCGGAACTGAACCAGGCCGGCAAGGGCCTGGTGAATATCGTGGTGCCGGGCGCGTCGGGCGAGGAAGTGGAGATCGAGCTGAAGAAGCGCGTCGCCGTCACCGCCATCCTGCGCAGTCGCGTCGCCGCGCTGCCCGGCGTGATGAGCGTGGAAGCGGTTTAGAGCACTGGCCCACTTTACGTGGTCCATTCAGGCTACAGGTTCGATCGCGCAGTGCTTGTGACTCTGGATGGCCCGGGCGGGCCGGGCCATGACAATTTTTGCGATCAGATTTTCCGGATCGCGCCTTCGAGACGGCCCAGCGCCTGTTCCAGCTTGGCGGGGTCCTGCGCGAAGCACAGGCGCAGGTAGCTGTCGTCGCGCGCGTCACCCAGGCTGAAGGCCCAGCCCGGCGCCATGCCGACCTTGTCATCGGTCACCATGCGCTGTGCAAAGCCCAGACTGTCGGTCAGCCCGTCCACCTGCAGGAAGCCGTAGAAGGCACCTTCGGGGCGCAGCCAGCGCACCCGGTTCTGGCCACGAATCCAGTTCTCCACCACGTCGCGACCGTTGCGGCAGCGTTCCAGGAGCGTGCCGCGAAAGGCGTCGCCTTCGGGTGACAATGCCGCCAGCGCGCCATACTGCAGGAAGTGCGTGCTGCCCGTGTTGTTGCACTGGGCCATGGCGGCGGCGGCGGGTTCGACCGATTTGGGATGCACTAGCCAGCCGATGCGCCAGCCGGTCATAGCCCAGGGCTTGGAGAAGCTGTTGACCGCGAACACCGCGTCTTCGTCATCGGCGATGGACAGAAACGACGGTGCATGCGCGGCGCCATCATAGACCAGCGTGCCATAGACTTCGTCTGCGATGATGGCGATGCCGCGCGCCCGCGCGAAATCCAGGATGGTTTGCTGTTCGGCCGCCGTCAGGGTCCAGCCGGTGGGATTGGAGGGCGAGCAGATGAACATGGCGCGGGTGCGGTCGTCGCAGGCATCGAACAGCTTGTCGAAATCCAGCGTCCATTTGCCGGTGTCCCAGTTCTCGTCCAGCCGCACCAGGCGCGGCTGCGCGCCCACGACCTTGGCGGCCTGGAAGATGTTGGGCCAGATGGGCGAGACGATGACGATATTGTCGCCGGTTTCGCATACCATCTGCAGCGCCGTCACCACCGCCAGCATGGCGGCGCCGGGAATGGTGATGCGCGCGATGTCGATATCCGCGCCGCAGGTGCGCTTGTGGAAATCGCGGATCGCCTCGCGCAGGGGCAGGATGCCGCGCGCGTTAGTATAAAAGGTCTTGCCGTCTTCCAGCGCGTCGATCGCGGCCTTGCGGATGAAGGGCGGCGTCGCCAGGTCCGTCTCGCCGAACCACAGCGGCAGCACATCGGGATTGCCCAGTCCCAGCGCCGTGACCTTGGTGATGCCGCTGGGCTCCAGGGCACGAATGACGGGACGGATGGGATCTTTGATGCTTTTGGGGCGCATGGTCAGGCAATATCACCGAAACGTTTCCGCAGCCATAATGGGGCAAGGTTTCGCTGCCACCAGTCCTGAAACGGCATTGGCCCCTTGCGGCTGTCGCAGCGCTGATGGGGCTGTATGGCATGCGCAGGAAAGACCGGTGCGCCGGCGATCACGGCGTGGCGCGTCTGTCGGCGCGCCACGCCGCCACGATCCGATTACAGTCTTTCGATCTTCTGGGCGGCTTCGTCCAGAATGGCGGTGACCGCGTGCAGGGTCTGCGGGCTGGCATCTGCGCCGCCAAGCCGGTTCATCAGCACGGTGCGCAGGTTGCCCATGGCGCGACGGATGGAGGTGGCGTCCACCCGTTCGCGGACGCTGGCCATTTCGGTCAGCCTTGCCATCAGGGCTTCGACTTCGGCCTTGCGCGCCTCCAGGAAGGCGGTGCCTTCGGCGGTGATCGCATAGGTCTTGCGGCTGCCCTCGCTGGTTTCCTCGGCGATGTGGCCCATGTCGGACAGAAGGGTGAGGGTGGGATAGACCACGCCGGGGCTGGGCGAATAGGCGCCGGCGGTCAGTTCTTCCACGGCGCGGATCAGGTCATAGCCGTGACGGGGCTGGTCCTTCAGCAGCTTGAGCAGGACCAGGCGCAGCTCGGCGGCGTCAAACACCCGGCGGCGGCCGCGGCCGGGATGGCCGGTTTCTTCGCCCCAGGCTTCGCCGCGATGACGGCCGAAGTGGCGGGCCATGTGGCGGACGAAACCGTGCAGGTGGTGGCCTTCATGGCCGTGGTTATGGTGGTGTCTCATGTGTACTCCGATAGTGACTTGGACGACTCAAGATATATCTTGAACTATCGAAATTACAAGGCGCGAGCCCGTTTTTCCGATAAACCCCTGAACCACTTCCCATTTCCGTGCCGAGAAAGCTGTTGCGGGGGCAGGGCGGCTTGCGTATAAGCCCGCCATCTCGCATGCGCGGGTGGCTTTCGCAGGGTGTTCCTGTGTCGCCGTCCGGTGTTTCTCTTGAAAAGAGGGATAACCCGCGCATCTGGCCAACCGGTAAAGGAGACTGAACAATGGCTCTGCCAGACTTTTCCATGCGTCAGCTGCTCGAATCGGGCGCTCACTTCGGTCATCGCCAGCAGCGCTGGAATCCGAAGATGGCCCCGTTCATCTATGGCTCGCGCAACGACATCCACATTCTCGACCTGACCCAGACCGTGCCGTTGCTGCACCAGGCGCTGGTCACCCTGCGCGAAGTCGCCGCCGGCGGCGGCCGCATTCTGTTTGTCGGCACCAAGCGCCAGGCGTCCGAGCCTGTTGCCGCGGCCGCCAAGCGCTGCGCGCAGTATTACGTCAATCATCGCTGGCTGGGCGGCACGCTCACCAACTGGCAGACCATCAGCCATTCGATCAAGCGCCTGCGCACCATCGAAGAGACGCTGACCACCGCCGAACAGTCGGGCCTGACCAAGAAGGAACTGCTGGGCCTGCTGCGCGAGCAGGACAAGCTGGAGCGTTCGCTGGGCGGCATCAAGGAAATGGGCGGCGTCCCGAACCTGCTGTTCGTGGTCGACACCAACAAGGAAGCCATCGCCATTGCCGAAGCCCGCAAGCTGGGCATCCCGGTCATGGCCATCTTGGACTCCAACTCCGATCCGGACGGCATTGCCTTCCCGATCCCGGGCAATGACGACGCCGCCCGCGCCATCGCGCTGTATTGCGACCTGGCCGCGCGTGCGGTGATCGACGGCCTGTCGCAGGGTCAGGTCGAAGCCGGCGTGGACCTGGGTGCGGCCGAGGAAATCGAAGACACCGCGCCGCAGCTGGTCGAAGCCGAACCGGCGACCGCCTAAGCATTCAATGTTGCTGTGCCCGCGCGCAAAAATGCGCGGGCACAATTTTACGAACTGGAGAATCCCATGACCAACATCACCGCATCGATGGTGAAGGACCTGCGCGACAAGACCGGCGCCGGCATGATGGACTGCAAGAGCGCGCTGACCGAGAACAATGGCGACATGGAAGCCGCCATCGACTGGCTGCGCAAGAAGGGCATCTCCAAGGCTGCCAAGAAGGCCGGCCGCGCCGCTGCCGAAGGCCTGGTGGGCGTTGCCGTGGACGCCAATACCGGCGTGCTGCTGGAAGTGAATGCCGAAACCGACTTTGTCGCCAAGAATGACGAGTTCAAGACCTTCGTGAAGGACGCCTCCAAGCTGGCGCTCAAGGAAGGCGGCGACCTGGAAAAGCTCCTGGCCGCGAACATGGGCGATGCCACCGTGCAGCAGACCCTGACCAACCTGGTGGCCAAGATCGGCGAGAATATGAGCGTGCGCCGCGCCGCGGCGCTGAGCGTCAATCCGGGCGTGGTCGCCGCTTATGTCCACAATGCCGCGTCGCCCGAGCTGGGCAATATCGGCGTGCTGGTGGGCCTGAAATCCACGGCCGACAAGGACAAGCTGGGTGCGCTGGCCAAGCAGATCGCCATGCACGTCGCCGCGGCCGCGCCGCTGGCCTTGACCAAGGAGCATCTGGACAAGGCGCTGGTCGAGCGCGAGTACAATGTCCAGAAGGACATCGCGCTGCAGTCCGGCAAGCCCGAAGCCGTTGTCGAGAAGATGATGGAAGGCCGCATGCGCAAGTACTACGAGGAAGTGGTGCTGCTGCAGCAGATCTACATGCTGGATGGCGAAACCCCGATCGCCAAGCTGATCGAGAAGGCGTCCAAGGACCTGGGCGCCCCCGTCGAGATCGAAGGCTTTGTCCGCTTCAAGGTGGGCGAGGGCATCGAGAAGGCGGAAGCCGCCGACTTCGCCGATGAAGTCGCCCAGATGGCCGGCACCAAGGCCTGAGCAAGGTTGCCCTCATGCTGTGACTAGCCCAGCATGAGGAATAGGGAGAATCCTCGCCCTGGACCCCCGAGCTTGTCGGGGCGAGGGGTGAAGCAGGGAGCGCCTATGTCCACAACGCCGAAATACCGCCGGGTTCTGTTGAAAGTCTCTGGCGAGGCGTTGATGGGCAATGACCAGTACGGCATCAACACCGGCGTCATCGACCGAATCGCCCAGGACGTGAAGCAGGCCGTCGATGCCGGCAGCGAGATCTGCATGGTGGTCGGGGGCGGCAACATCTTTCGCGGCCTGGCCGGGGCGGCCAAGGGCATCGAGCGTTCCACCGCCGACTATATGGGCATGCTGGCGACCGTGATGAACGCCCTGGCCCTGCAGGCGGGGCTGGAGCGGACGGGGCTGAGCTGCCGGGTCCAGTCGGCCATCGCCATGAACAATGTCTGCGAGCCCTATGTCCGGCGGCGCGCCATGCGGCACCTGGAAAAGGGCCGGGTGGTGATCTTTGCCGCCGGCACCGGCAACCCCTTCTTCACGACGGACACGGCGGCGGCCCTCAGGGCGGCCGAAATGGCCTGCGACGCCATGCTGAAGGCGACCCAGGTGGACGGTGTTTACAGTGCCGACCCCAAGAAGTTCCCGGACGCCGTCCGGTACGATTCCTTGAGCTATCACGAGGTGTTGGCGCAGAATCTTCAGGTAATGGATGCGGCGGCGATCTCGCTTTCGCGCGAAAATCGCATTCCGATCCTGGTGTTCTCCTTGGCCGAGCCGGGCGCCCTGACCGAGGTCCTGGCGGGGCGCGGCCGGGCGACCATCATCGAAGAAAAGTGAAGCCCTCTTTTTAGGGGAAATCGCCGGGTTTGGGGGTAGTCTCCCGCCGGGTGTGTTGGAGCAGGACGAACATGGCCGAAGCCTTTGACAAGGACGAACTGGACCGCCGCATGAAGGGCGCGGTCTCCACCCTGAAATCCGAGATGGGGGGCCTGCGTACCGGCCGCGCCAGCGCCGCGCTGCTGGATCCCGTCAAGGTCGAGGCCTATGGCAATGCCGTGCCGATCAGCCAGGTGGGCAGCATCGGCACCCCCGAGCCGCGCATGATCACGGTGCAGGTGTGGGACAAGTCGCTGGCCAAGGCGGTGGACAAGGCGATCCGCGACGCCGGCCTGGGCCTGAACCCGCAGATGGACGGCCAGTTGCTGCGCATCCCGCTGCCGGAACTGAACCAGGAGCGCCGCAAGGAGCTGTCCAAGCTGGCGGCCAAGTATGCCGAGGCCGCCCGCGTGTCGGTGCGCAATGTGCGCCGCGACGGCATGGACCTGCTCAAGAAGCTCCAGAAGGACGGCAAGATCAGCGAAGACGACCAGCACGGCAAGGGCGAGGAGCTGCAAAAGCTGACCGACGGCCATATCAAGGACATAGATTCCGCGCTCCATGCCAAGGAGCAGGAAATCATGCAGGTCTGATGACGGTGGCGGAACCCGGTCCCCTTCCCAAGCACGTCGCCATCATCATGGATGGCAATGGACGCTGGGCGAAGAAGCGCTATCTGCCGCGCGAGGCGGGGCACTATGCCGGGATGGGTGCGGTGCGCGAAACCGTACGCGCGGCCTGCGACCTGGGGCTGGAAAACCTCACCCTGTTTGCCTTCAGCAGCGAAAACTGGAAGCGGCCCAAGACGGAAGTCGGCGCGCTGATGGGGCTGTTCCGGGCCTATTTCCGCAGCGACATGGACGAGCTGGTCGAGCGGAAGGTCCGTATGCGGATCATCGGCCATCGCGGCCGCGTCGCGCCCGACATCCAGACCATGATCGAGGATTCCGAAAAGCGCACCGCCCACAACAAGGGTATGAATCTCACCTTTGCCTTCGACTATGGCGGCCAGGAAGAGATCGCCGCTGCCGCCCAGGAGCTGGCGCGCGCCGCCAAGGACGGACGGCTGGACCCCGAGACCATCACGCCCGAACTGTTCGCCCAGCGCCTGTTCACCAGCGCGCTGCCGGCGCCCGACCTGGTGATCCGCACCAGCGGCGAGCACCGGTTGTCGAACTTCCTGCTCTGGCAGTCGGCCTATGCCGAGCTGCTCTTTTTGGACACGCTGTGGCCGGACTTCGACCGCGCCGCCCTGACGGCGGCGCTGGAGCAGTTCGCGGTGCGTGAACGCCGCTTCGGGGCGCTGGATTCGGAAGCCGTGGCGTGAGCATGAGCCGCTCCGGGAATTTGCCCCATTCTTCCAGCGCGAAGGTTCGCAGCGGCAGCGAAATGGCGCTGCGCGTGCTGTTCGGCCTGTTCATGGCGGTCGTCGCGGTGATGCTGGACTTTCTCAGCCCGCAATGGTTCGCGGCCGTGGTGGTGCTGGTGGCCCTGTTCGGGGCGCGCGAATGGCACCGGCTGGTGCGGGCTCCCGCCCAGCGTGCCGTCGCGGATCACAAGCCGCTGCATGTGCAGACCTCGATCACCGGCATCACCATCGCGCTGGCGATGATGGCGTTGATCATCGCACAGCCGGCTCTTTCCTTTGCGGTGCTTGTGGTGGGCGCGGTGGCGTCTTTCGTGGTGGCGCATCGCCGGGGCGACAATCCCGCCTGGCATGCGCTGGGCGTCCTGTATCTGGGCCTGCCATCGCTGGCGCTGGCCGGGCTTCGGCTGTTTGCGGCGCAGGGCGCGCTGACGGTGCTGGGATTGTTCTTGATCGTCTGGGCGACCGATACGGGCGCGCTGCTGTTCGGCAAGCTCATCGGTGGCCGCAAGCTTTGGCCCGCGGTGTCGCCGGGCAAGACCTGGGCCGGCACCATCGGCGGCACCTTCACGGCGGTGGCCGTGTTTTCGCTTTATATCGCCTTCTTCAGCTTCAACGTGCTGGCGGCGCTGGTGTTCGCGGCGTGCCTGAGCGTGGTGGCGCATCTGGGCGACCTGTTTGAATCCTGGGTCAAGCGCCGTTTCGGCACCAAGGACAGTGGCGGACTGATTCCCGGCCATGGCGGCGTGCTGGACCGCATGGATTCAATGTTTGCCTGCAGCGTCGTGCTGGCGCTGCTGGTGTTCGGGCTGCATATCAACCCGATGTTTGGAGGCCACTCTTGAAGGCCATAGCGGCAACGAAAATCTGGGACGAACTGCCCGCCATGGATGATGTCCTGGCGCGCAAGGTGACCGTGCTGGGCTCCACGGGCTCCATCGGCGTCAACACGCTGGATGTGATCGCCCATGTGCGAAAGCTGCATGGCGAAGGCGCCATGCCCATTACCGCGCTGACGGCGGGCGAGAATGTGAAGGTGCTGATCGAACAGGCGAAGGCGATGAAGCCGAAGCTGGCGGTGATCGGCAACGAGCAACTGTTCGGCGAACTGAAGGCCGGGCTGGCCGGCACCGGCATCGAAGTGATGGCGGGGCGCCAGGCGGTCATCGATGCCGCCGCGCGGGACAGCGATTTCGTGATGGTCGCCATCATGGGCGCGGCCGCGATCGAGCCGGCGCTGGCGGCCATCCGCCGCGGCGTGGTGGTGGCGCTGGCCAACAAGGAATGCGTGGTGGCGGCGGGCGCGGTGTTTCGCGACGCCATGGAGAAATCCGGCGCGCAGGTTCTGCCGGTGGACAGCGAGCATAACGCCATCTTCCAGGTGCTGGGTTCGGGCGATGCCTCGGAAGCCGACCTGGTGACGATCACCGCATCCGGCGGTCCGTTCCGCGAATGGTCTTTGGACCGTATGCGCGCCGCCACGGTGGAAGAGGCGGTGGCCCATCCCAACTGGGCGATGGGGCGCAAGATCAGCCTGGACAGCGCCACCCTGATGAACAAGGGGCTGGAGCTGATCGAGGCGCATTTCCTGTTCGCTCTGCCGCCGGAAAAGCTGGGCGTTGTCGTGCATCCCCAGTCGATCGTGCATTGCCTTGTGAGCTACGAGGACGGCACCACGATGGCGCATCTGTCGGCCCCCGACATGCGCACGCCCATCGCGCATGCGCTGGGCTGGCCGCGCCGCATCCCGTCGCCGTCGCGGCGGCTGGATCTGGCCAAGCTGGGCACGCTGGTGTTCCAGGAGCCGGCGCATGACCGGTTCCCGGCGCTGAATCTCGCCATCGGCACCATGCGCTCCGGCGGCATGGCGCCGACGGTTCTTAACGCTGCCAACGAGATTGCCGTGCAGGCCTTCCTGGATCGCCGTATCGGTTTTCTGGACATTCCCCGCGTCGTCGCCGAAGCGCTGGACCTGGACTTCGGCAGCAATGGCCTGGCGGGCAACCTGGAAGCTGTCCTTGGCACCGATGCGCGCGCGCGCGTCGTGGCCGAGGAAATCTGTCAAAGAGTAGGGACGTAGATGCTGGAAGCCATTCGCGGCCTGATTGCCTGGACACCGATGGGGCTTCCCGCCTTCCTGTTCGTCATCACGCTGGTGGTGTTCTTCCACGAGCTGGGGCATTTCCTGGTGGCGCGGTATTTCGGCGTGAAGGTGGATGTCTTCTCGGTCGGCTTCGGCAAAGAGATTGTCGGCTTCAATGACAAGCACGGCACCCGCTGGAAGCTGAGCTGGCTGCCCATCGGCGGCTATGTGAAATTCGCCGGCGACGCCGATGCCTCGTCCAAGCCCGACAGCGAAGCCGCGCTGCGCATGACGGCGGAGGAACGCGCCGGCGCCCTGATGTTCAAGCCGGTGGGCCAGCGCGCCGCCGTGGCTGCCGCCGGTCCCTTCGCCAATTTCCTCCTGGCCATCGTGCTGCTGACCGGCCTCTACATGTATGGCGGCCATGTCGTGATTGCGCCCGTCGTGGGTCAGGTGACCCAGGGCAGCCCCGCGGCGCAGGCCGGCATCAAGCCGGGCGATCTGGTGACCCGAATCGACGGCACCGCGATCCACGATTTCCAGCAGTTGCCGGAGATCATCTCGGTCAGCGGTGGGGACACCTTGGCCATCGGCCTGAAGCGGGCGGGGCAGGAACTCACCGTTCAGGTAACACCCCGCCTGATGAAGACGCGCGACGTGCTGGGGAACATGGGCAGCCAGATGGTGATCGGGGTGCGCCCGGACCCCAAGGCGCCCATCACACGGGAACATTACAGCCCGCTGGGAGCCCTGCAGGCGGCCTGCGTAGAGAGCTGGAACATCGTCAAGACCACGATCCTGGGCATCGGCCAGATGATCACCGGCCATGCCAGCGCCGACCAGCTTCGCGGCCCGGTGGGGATCGCCAACATGACCCGCCAGGTGGCGGATTTCGGGTTCCTGCCGCTGCTCAATCTGGTGGCTATCCTTTCTGTAAGCATTGGCCTGGCCAATCTTTTTCCGATTCCTTTGCTCGACGGGGGGCATCTTCTGTACTATGGAGTGGAAGCTGTTTTGGGGCGTCCGCTGGGTGAGCGGGCCCAGGACGTTGGATTTCGGCTCGGGCTGGTTTTGGTGTTGGGGCTTATGCTCCTGACGACCTGGAATGACCTGGTCCGGCTGAATCTTTTCTGAAAACCAGGCGTCCGCGCGCGGAGCCGCAAGACCGAGTTGACCGACGCCGATGCGGCCCTGCAGTCCCAAAGCGCGCCTGAGAAGCAGACTGTTGCGCGCAACCTCGGCCGGCATCTGCCTGGCCCTGGCCGCGGCCCCGGCGGTGGCGCAGTTGCGCCCCGGCGCCGCCGACCGCGCCAAGGAACTGAACCAGGCCAATTCCGATGCCAAGTCCGCCGTCAGCAACGCTGCGGCCTCGGCGGCTGCCAATCCTGCCGGCACGGTGGCCGCCCCCACGACAGCGCCGCGCCTGATCCAGCATATCGTGGTGCGCGGCACCCAGCGCGTGGAGCCGGGCACGGTGCTGACCTATGTCGGCGTGCGCGAAGGCGATAATTTCACCCCGGCCGAAACCGATGCGGCGCTGAAGGCGCTGTCGGCCACGGGACTTTTCTCGGACGTCAAGACCAGCTTTGACGGCGCCACCGGCACGCTGACCATCCGCGTCACCGAGAATCCCATCGTCAACCAGGTGGTGTTCGAGGGCAATTCCAAGGTTTCGGACAAGGACCTGACAAAGGAAGTCCAGATCAAGCCGCGCGCCGTTTTCACCCGCGCCAAGGTGCAGGCCGACGTCCAGCGCATCATCGAATTGTACCGCCGCAACGGCAAGTTCGCCGCCCGTGTCGATCCCCAGATCATCCAGCGGCCGCAGAACCGCGTCGACCTGATCTTCTCCATCACCGATGGCCCGACCACGGGCGTCAGCCGCATCAACTTTTCCGGCAACAAGGTCTTCGACAGCGACACGCTGAAAGGCCAGATCGCGACCGAGGAAAGCCGCTGGTACAAGTTCCTCGCCTCGAACGACAATTACGATCCCGACCGGCTGCAGTTCGACCGCGAATCCCTGCGCCGCTATTACATCAATCGCGGCTATGCCGACTTCAAGGTGCTGAGCGCGGTCGCGCAGCTGACCCCGGACCGCAAGAGCTTCTTCATCAACTTCGTGGTGGACGAGGGCGCGCGCTACAAGTTCGGCAAGATCAGCGTCGACTCCAAGATCCGCGAACTGCCGGCCGGCTCGCTGCGCCCCATGATCGAGGCGCAGGAAGGCGACATCTATTCCCAGGACGCGGTGCAGAAGGCGATCGACGCCCTGACCAACGCGGCCGGCACCAAGGGCTATGCCTTCGCCGAGGTCCATCCGCGCATCAAGCGCAACAAGGACGCCCGCACCATCGACCTGGGCTTCGAGATCGTGCAGGGCCCGCGCGTCTATATCGAGAAGATCAACATCGCGGGCAATACCCGCACCCTGGACCGCGTGATCCGCCGCCAGTTCCGCCTGCAGGAAGGCGATGCCTTCAACCGCGTGCTGATCGACCGTTCGCGCACCCGCATTCGCGGCCTGGGCTTCTTCAAGGATGTGGACGTCAAGAATGTGCCCGGCAGCCAGCCCGACCGCACCAACCTGACGGTCAATGTCACCGAGCAGTCCACCGGCGCGCTGTCGGTGGGTCTGGGCTATTCCTCGACCACGTCGCTGCTGGGCGAAATCAGCTATACCGAAGCCAACATGTTCGGCCGCGGCCAGAATCTGCGCGTGTCGTTGCAGGCTTCCTACATCACCAAGACGGCGCAGCTGTCCTTCACCGAGCCGTATTTCCTGGACCGCGACCTGGCGGCGGGTTTCGACCTTTACCGGGTGCAGACCAATTTCGAGCAGGCCACCTACCAGAGCGACGTCACCGCGGCGGTGGCGCGTTTCGGATTCCCGATCTCGGAATTTTCCAGCGTGTCGCTGTCCTATACCTACAAGATCGAAAAGGTCTCGCCCTATTCGGGCGCGCCGCTGGACGTGCTGCTGGCCGCCGGCTCCAACTATGGTTCGATCCTGGGCTTCAGCTATTCGTACAACGACCTGGACGATTTCCGGAAACCCACCAGCGGCGGCACCTTTACCTTCAGCCAGGCTTTTGCCGGCTTTGGCGGCAACCTGAAATATATCAGCGTCACCTCCACCTTCGCGAAGTACCAGGCGTTCCTGGACGGCGGCATGATCGGATCGTTCCAGGGACGCGGCGGCTACATCACCGGCTACAATGGCAGCCTGGTGCCGTTCAACGAACGCTTCTTCATGGGCGGCGACACCTTCCGCGGCTTCGCATTGGCAGGCGTGGGCGCCCGCGATATCGTCTCGCCCAACAACTATGGCGCGCTGGGCGGCAATGCCTATGCCATCGGCACGCTGCAGGCGCGCTTCCCGGGCCTGATCCCGGAAAGCTATGGCATCAATGGCGGGCTGTTCATGGATTTCGGCACCCTGGGCCATCTCGACAATATCGGTACGCGCACCTGCACCGGCGCGCAGTTCTCCGGCGTCGGCTCCTGCGTGAAGGACAATCTTGCGTTCCGCGCCTCGGCGGGTATTTCGGTGCAGTGGAAGTCGCCCGTCGGTCCGGTGCAGATCGACCTCGGCCTGCCCATCGTCAAGACATTCTACGACAGACCCCAGATCATCCACTTCTCGACGGCTACAGGATACTGACAATGACCAAGACCATCGCGATTGCCCTGTTGGGTACTGTTCTTTCCACGACTTTGACCACCGCGGCGCTTGCCGCGCCGCCGCCGCCGCCGCCCGGCCCCCGCATCGTGGTGCTCGACAAGGTTGCGATCCTGCAATACTCGAAGGTCGGCCAGGATGTCGCCCGCCAGGTCCAGGGCTATGCCGCCCAGGCCAAGAACGACCTGACCGCGCAGGGCAAGGCGTTGCAGGCCGAAGGCCGCACGCTGCAGCAGCAGATCGCGATCCTGGCGCCGGACGTGAAGGCCAAGCGCATCGCCGCCTTCCAGGCGCGCGAACAGTCGCTGCAGGGCGTGGCCCAGAAGAAGGACGAGCAGATCAAGGCCGGCTTCCTCGCCGCCCGCCAGGCGATCGAGCAGAAGCTGGGCCCGATCCTGCAGCAGGTCGTCAAGGAACGCGGCGCCAACCTGGTGCTGGACAAGCAGGCCGTCGTGATGGCCACCGTCGGCGGCTATGATATCACCGCCGACGTGATCGGCCGGCTGAACCAGCAGATGCCGACCTACAAGGTCAATCTGAACGCGCCGCCCGCACCCAAGAAGTAAGATGGCCGATCCCCGCTTTTTCGAAAATCTGGGGCCGTTCACCCTCGGGCAGATTTGCGAAAAAGCGGGGATCGTTCTTCCTGCCGGCGCCGATGCGTCGCGCGCGGTGTTCGACCTGGCCGACCTGGCGGGCGCCGCCCCATCCCACCTGACATTCTTTACCGGCGCACGTCCGCAGCGCGAGGCCTTTGCCGCCAGCCGTGCCGGCGTGTGCCTGGTGCCGCAGGCCGCCAGCCTTGCCGCGCCGGACGGCATGGTCCTGCTGCCGGCGGCGCAGGTGGCGCAGAGCTTTGCGCGTATTGCCGCGCTGTTTTATCCCGAACATTCCCAGCCGCAATGGGACCAGGACACGGCCGTGTCGCCGCGGGCGCGGATCGGTGAAGGCGTGGTGATTGCGCCCGGCGTGGTGGTCGGGCCGGCGGCGGAAATCGGCGACGGCACCCGGCTTGGTCCGGGCGTGGTGATCGGCCCCGGCGTCGCCATCGGCAAGCAGTGCGAGATCGGCGCCAATGCCACCATCAGCCACGCCTATGTCGGCGACCGGGTGGTGATCCTGCCGGGCGCCCATATCGGCCAGCCGGGCTTCGGCTTCACCATGGCCGATGACGGCTATCTGAAAGTGCCGCAGCTGGGCCGTGTCATCATCCAGGACCGCTGCGAGATCGGATCGGCTACCACCATCGATCGCGGTGCGCTGGGCGACACGGTGATCGGCGAAGGCAGCAAGATCGATAACCTGGTGCAGATCGCCCACAACTGCCAGATCGGCCGCAACTGCGTGATCGCGGGCCAGACCGGGCTGGCGGGCAGCGTGGTGCTGGAAGACGGGGTTATCCTGGCCGGGCAGGTGGGACTGGGCGACCATAGCCATGTCGGCGCGGGTGCGCGCATGGGCGCCCGCTCGGGCACCGGATCGCGGATTTTCCTGCCCGGCGGCGTCGATTATGGCGGGGCGCCGGCGAAACCTGTAAAGGAATGGGCACGGGAGATTCACGCCGTGACCCGCCTGGCACGGCGCAAGCAGGACGAAAAATGACCAACACCGTTCTGGACGTGGAGCAGATCAAGAAGCTCCTTCCCCATCGCGCGCCCATGCTGCTGGTGGAGAAGCTGACCGACATCGTGGAGGGCGAAAGCGCCACCGGCACCAAGGCCGTCAGCATCAACGAGCCCTGGTTCCAGGGCCATTTTCCCGAACGCGCGGTGATGCCGGGTGTGCTGATCGTGGAAGCCATGGCCCAGACCGCCGGCGCCCTGGTGATGTACAGCCAGAACACGTCGGCGGCCGGCGTGGTCTATTTCATGACCATCGAGAAGGCGCGGTTCAGGAAGCCGGTGGAGCCGGGCGACCTGCTGCGCATGCCGGTCAAGCTGGTGCGCCGCCGCGGGCCGGTGTGGAAGTTCGAAGGCAAGGCCTATGCCGGCGACACGCTGGTGGCGGAAGCCGAATTCAGCGCCATGATCTCCGGCGCCGGCGACAAGGCCGGCTGATGGCCATCCATCCCACCGCGGTGGTCGAGGATGGCGCGGTTGTCGGGGCGGATGCCCAGATCGGCCCTTTCTGCCATGTCGGCCCGCGCGTGACCCTGGGCGACGGCGTCAGGCTGCACAGCCATGTCTCCATCGCCGGCATCACGACATTGGGGCCGGGATGCACCGTCTTTCCTGGCGCCATGCTGGGCGGCGAGGGCCAGATACGCGGCAATGATTTCGCCGATGGGCGGCTGGAAATCGGCGCGAACTGCTGCTTGCGCGAAATGGTTTCCATGAATGTCGGCAGCCGCAAGGGCGGCGGTGTCACCACCGTGGGCGCGCGCGGCTATTTCATGGCCAATTCCCATGTCGGGCATGACTGCCATGTGGGCGATGACGTGACCTTCGCCAATTCGGTGGCGTTGGGCGGGCACGGCGAGATCGGCGACGGCGTGATTTTTGGTGGCCTGTCGGCGGTGCAGCAGTTCTGCCGCGTCGGCAAGGGCGCGATGGTCGGCGGGCTGACGGGCGTCAACCGCGATGTGATCCCTTACGCGATGGCGTTTGGCGACCATGTGGAGCTGGCGGGGCTGAACCTGATCGGCCTTAAGCGGCGCGGGCTGCCCCGCGATACCATCAATGCCATGCGCGCCACGTTCCGCAGCGTGTTCTACGGCAGCGGCGGATCGCTGGCGGACCGGGCACGCGCGGCCAGGGCGCAGTTCGCCGGCGTGGCGCAGGTGGCGGAGATCACGGATTTTATCCTGGCCGACTCCAAACAGGAACTGTGCCTGGCGCGGCGGCGTGGAGACGCGGCTTGACGCTGGGCTTGATCGCCGGCGGTGGCGACCTGCCGCGCGCTGTGGCGCAGGCGTTGCGCGCCGCGGGCCGCGAGGTCTTCGTGGTGCCGCTGGTCGGCAGCGTCACGGACGACTGGATCAACGGCTTCCATCATGAATTCCTGTCGCCGGGCGAGCCGGGGCGCATCATCCGCGCCATGAAGGCGCATGACGTGACCCAGGTGCTGATGTGCGGGCGCGTCGACAGGCCGAAATTCAGCGAAATGAAGCTGGATGCCAAGGGCATGCTGTTGCTGCCCCGCGCTATCGCAGCCGCCAAGAAAGGCGACGACGCGCTGCTGCGGTTCATCGTGGGCATTTGCGAGGACGAAGGCCTGGAAGCGATCAGCGTGGCGAAGGCCGCGCCGGGGCTGGTGTGCGGGGAGGGGCTGCTGGGAAGCGTGGCGCCGACATCTGAGCACCATGCCGACATCACGGCAGCGCTGCGGATCGTGCATGCGCTGGGGGCGCTGGATGTTGGGCAGGGCGCGGTGGTGTGCGATGGCCTGGCGCTGGCGGTTGAAGCCGCTGAAGGCACCGATGCCATGCTGGGGCGCATTGTGTCCTTGCGCGAATCCTTGCGCGGTAGCGAGGGCAAGCCGCGCGGTGTTCTGGTGAAAGCCCTGAAGCCTGTGCAGGACAGCAAGACCGACATGCCTGTTGTCGGTGTGCAGACGGTGCGCAATGCAGCGGCGGCATTCCTGGCGGGCATCGCGCTGGAGGCCGGGTCGTCGCTGATCCTGGACCGTGACGCGGTGCGCGCCGAAGCCGACCGGTTGGGCCTGTTCGTGCTTGGCGTGAAGCCGTGAAAACCGGTGCGGACGCGTCAGCGGATGCGAAAAAGCCAATATGCCTGATGCTGGTGTGCGGCGAGCCCTCGGGCGACGCGTTGGGTGCGCAGCTCATGGCGGCCCTGAAGGCGCTCGCGCCCGGGCGCATCCGCTTTACCGGCGTCGGCGGACTGGCGATGGCGCGCGAAGGGCTTCAGTCGCTGTATCCGCTCGATGCGACATCGGTGATGGGACTGCGCGAGGTGGTGCCGGCCATTCCCAAGATCCTGCGGCATGTGAAGCAGGCGGTCGACTTCGCGGTCCGCACGAAGCCCGATGCCGTGGTGGTGATCGACAGTCCCGACTTCACCCACCGGGTGGCGCGAGGCATCAAGGCGCGCGATCCGTCGATAAAGACAGTGGATTATGTGGCACCGCAGGTCTGGGCCAGCCGCGCCTATCGCGCCAAGGCGATGGCGGGCTATTTCGACCTGGTGCTGGCGCTGTTTCCCTTCGAGGTGGAATTCTTCCGCAAGTTCGGCCTGCAGGCGGCGTTCGTCGGCCACCCCGTCATCGAGCGCCGCGCCAAAATGGTCGGCGGTGGCGCCTTGCGGGCGCGACTTGGCATCGCTGACGATGCGTCGCTGCTGGCGCTGCTGCCCGGCAGCCGCACCAGTGAAATCCGCTTTATCCTGCCGACCTTCAAGGACGCAGTTGCAAGGCTGGCTGGACAGGTGCCGGGGCTGGTGACGGTGCTGCCGACGGTGCCGCATGTCGCCGCCAAAGTCTGCGCTGCTGCGGCGGACTGGCCGACGCCGCTGCATATCGTGGAAAGCGAGGCCGACAAGTATGCGGCTTTTGACGCGGCAGACGTGGCGCTGGCCGCATCGGGCACCGTGACGGCCGAGCTGGCGCTGGCGCAGACGCCGATGATCGTGGCCTATCGTGTGGGCGGGCTGACCTATTTCCTGTCCAAATACCTGATGACCGTGACCCACATCACGCTGATCAACATCATCCTGGGCCGCGAGGCGGTGCCGGAATACCTGCAAGGCGCGGCGACGCCGCAGGCGCTGGCCGATGCGGTGGCGCGCCTGTTTGCCGATCCGGCTGCCCGCGCCGCGCAAATTACCGCGATGAAAGAATTTGCCCATGCCCTGGGCGCCGATGATGAGCCGCCATCCTTGCGTGCGGCAAAGGTGCTGCTGAATTTCCTGCAGGGCGGCGAACCCCTTTAAAGTTTCCCGCGCTCCGCTATCGTGGGGAGGGGGTTGGGGACTGTCATGGCTGACATTGCGATCGCGCCGCCGCGCACCTTCTTTGGCGAGCCCCTGGCGCTGGCCTATCTGTCCTTCACCGAGGCGTGGGAGCGGTTTTCCTATTACGGCATGGGCGCGCTGATGGTGCTGTACATGACCCAGCAGCTTCTGCTGCCCGGTCATGTCGAGCATATCGCGGGCTTTCCCGCATTCCGCCACGCACTGGAATCGATGTTCGGGCCCATGACCACCCTGGCGCTGGCGTCGCAGATCTACGGCCTCTACACTGGCTTCATCTATTTCACGCCGGTGTTCGGGGGGCTGGTGGCCGATCGCTGGATCGGCAAGCGCGCCGCGGTGGCGCTGGGCGCGGTGCTGATGAGCGCCGGTCACCTGGCCATGGCTTTCGATGTGTCGTTCCTGGCGGCGCTGTTGTTGTTGATCGTCGGATGCGGGCTGCTCAAGGGCAACATCTCCACCCAGGTCGGCGCGCTGTATGCGCAGGACGACAGCGCCGGCCGGTCACGCGGATTTTCCATCTATTCCATCGGCATCAATGTCGGGGCAGTGGCGGGGCCGCTGGGCTGCGGATTGCTGGCGCAGCTTTACGGCTGGCATGCGGGGTTTGCGCTGGCCGGCGTGCTGATGCTGCTGGGGCTGGTCACCTACCTGGCGGGCTACCGGGTGCTGGATGCCGAAACGCCGCGCGGCGCGGACGTGCCGGTGCATGCGCCGCTGACGGGCGAGCAGTGGCGCGTGGTGTTGGCGCTGTTCGTGGTGATGGTGCTGACCATCTTCCAGTCCATCGCCTACTACCAGAACGGCAACATGAATCTGGTGTGGATCGACCGCAATGTGGACCTGGATTTTCTGGGCTTGCACATCCCGGTGGCGTGGTTCGGCTCCATCGATCCTTTTGTCAGCATCGTGGCGGTGGCGCCGCTGCTGGGCTTGTGGCGCTGGCAGGCGCGCCATGGCGGCGAACCGAGCGAGATCGGCAAGATCGCGGCAGGGGCCTGGATGGCGGCGGGCGCCAACCTGCTGCTGGTGGCCGGCTGCATGATCAAGGGCCGCATCCCGGTGATGGTGCCGATCACCTATGACGTGATCCTGGGAATTGCCTTCCTGTATTACTGGCCGACCGCGATGGCGCTGGTGTCGCGCGCGGCGCCGGCGGCGCTGAAGGCGACCATGATGGGGCTTCTGTTCATGTCCTTCTTCGTGTCGGACATCGCGCTGGGCTGGATCGGTGCCTTCTATGACCGCATGACGCCGGCGGCCTTCTGGGGCCTGCATGCCGGCATTTCCGCGCTCGGTGCGGTGCTGTGCATGGTGCTGGCGCGGCCATTGGGGCGGGTGCTGGGCACCGACCTCTGAAAGAAAAAGGGCGGCCCGAGAGCCGCCCTTTTGCATTGCCTGTTTCTTCGTTCTACTTGCGCTTGTCCATGGGCGTGTAGCTGCGTTCGGTCGGGCCGGTATAGATCTGGCGCGGGCGGCCGATCTTCTGGTGCGGGTCTTCCAGCATTTCCTTCCACTGGGCGATCCAGCCCACGGTGCGGGCCAGCGCGAACAGCACGGTGAACATGGAGGTGGGGAAGCCCAGCGCCTTGAGCGTGATGCCCGAATAGAAGTCGATGTTGGGATAGAGCTTCTTCTCGATGAAATAGGGATCGGTGAGGGCCACCTTTTCCAGCTCGATCGCCACCTTCAGCAGCGGATCGTCGTGCAGGCCAAGCTCGTCCAGCACCGCATGGGCCTGGATCTGCATCGCCTTGGCGCGCGGGTCATAGTTCTTGTAGACGCGGTGGCCGAAGCCCATCAGCCTGAAACCAGAGGTCTTGTCCTTGGCCTTGGCGACATATTCGGGGATGCGGTCCACGGTGCCGATCTCTTCCAACATCTTCAGCGCCGCCTCGTTGGCGCCGCCATGGGCGGGACCCCACAGGCAGGCAATGCCGGCCGCGATGCAGGCAAAGGGATTGGCGCCCGACGAACCGGCCAGGCGGACGGTCGAGGTCGAGGCGTTTTGCTCGTGATCGGCGTGCAGGATGAAGATGGTGTCCAGCGCCTTGGAGAGAACCGGATTGGGCTTGTAGTCCTCGGCCGGGACCGAAAAGCACATGCGCAGGAAATTGTCGGTGAAGCTGAGCTCGTTGCGCGGATACACGAAGGGCTGGCCGACATGATACTTGTACGCCATGGCCGCGATGGTCGGCATCTTGGCGATCAGGCGGTGGCTGGCGACTTCGCGCTGGCGCGGGTCGTTGATGTCGGTGGAGTCGTGATAGAAGGCGGCCATGGCGCCGACCACGCCGCACATGATCGCCATGGGGTGCGCGTCGCGGCGGAAGCCGCGATAGAATTGCGCCAGCTGCTCATGCACCATGGTGTGGTGAGTGATGGAATAGTTGAATTTCTCGAACTGTTCCTTGGTCGGCAGTTCGCCGTAGAGCAGCAGGTAGCAGCTTTCCAGGAAGCTGGAATGTTCCGCCAGGTCGGCGATGGTATAGCCGCGATACTGCAGCACGCCCTTGTCGCCATCGATGAAGGTGATGTTGGATTCGGTGGAGGCGGTGGAGGTGAAGCCGGGATCGTAGGTGAAGATGTCGGCCTGGTCGTAGAGCTTCCTGATGTCCACGACATTGGGACCCTGGGTGCCGGCGAAAACCGGCAGCTCGTAATCCTTGCCTTCATAGTTAAGACTGGCCTTGCCAGCCGGCTTGATCTTGCTCTCTCGCATGCGAAAACTCCCTGAACCCAGCCTATCTTGCGGCGCAATATAAACGGGCTTTTGACAGCCCGTCACGCGACTTTGCGGCGCCGCACCACACTATTTCCTTAAGAGGCGTAAGCCCTTAGACGGTTTAAGGATTCTTCCCGCCCTAACAGCGCCAACATGTCGAAAAGCGGCGGCGAGCTGGCCTTGCCGGTCAGGGCGGCGCGCAGGGGCTGGGCAACGGCGCCCAGCTTGAGCCCGGCGCCTTCCGCGAAGGCGCGGGTGGCGGCTTCCAGGGTGCTCGCCGTCCAGTCGGTGGCCTCCAGGGCGGGCAGGGCCTGGGCCAGGATGGCGCGGGCGTCCGGCGGCAGCAGCTTTTGTGCGGCGGCATCCAGGGTGCGCGGGCCGTCCGTGAACAGAAATTCCGCCCCCTGAACAAGTTCGACCAGCGTCTTGGCCCGTTCCTTCAGCCCGGGCATGGCGCTCTTCAGGCGGCTGCGCGCGATCTCGGACAGGATGCGCGGCGGCGTCAGGGCGGCGGCAAAGGCGGTGACTTCGGCCGTCAGCACATCGTCGGCGGTCTCGCGGATGTAATGGCCGTTGAGGTTGTCCAGCTTCTTGAAGTCCATGCGGGCGGCGGACTTGCCGATGGACTCCAGGTTGAACCATTCAATGGCCTGGGCCGTCGGGATGATCTCGTCATCGCCATGGCTCCAGCCCAGCCGCAGCAGGTAGTTGCGCATCGTTTCGGGCAGGTAGCCCATGTCGCGATAGGCCTCCACCGCCAGCGCGCCGTGGCGCTTGCTGAGCTTGGCGCCGTCGGGGCCGTTGATCAGCGGCAGGTGGCCATAGACGGGAATGGCGGCGCCCATCTGCTCGATCAACTGGAGCTGGCGGGCGGCATTGTTGAGATGGTCGGCGCCGCGGATGACATGGGTCACGCCCATGTCGGCATCGTCCACCACCACCGCCAGCATATAGGTGGGATTGCCGTCGCTGCGCAGCAGCACCATGTCGTCGAGTTGGCTGTTTTCGAAGCGCACATCGCCCAGCACCTTGTCATGGACAATGGTCTCGCCGGTCTGGCGCGCCTTCAGGCGGACGACGAAGGGTTTGCCGTCCTGCTCAGGGCCGGGTACGCGGTCGCGCCAGCGGCCGTCATAGCGCATGGGCTTGCCGGCGGCCTTTTGCTCCTCGCGCATGGCGGTGAGTTCTTCGGCGGTGGCATAGCAGCGATAGGCCTTGCCTTCGGCCAGCAGCCTGGCGGCGACTTCGCGGTGACGGTCCGCGCGGGCGAACTGATAGACGACGTCGCCGTCCCAGTTCAGCCCCATCCAGGTCATGCCGTTCAAAATGGCCTGCACCGCTTCGGGCGTGGAGCGTTCGCGGTCGGTATCCTCGATTCGCAGGAGGAAGCTGCCGCCGGTGTGGCGGGCATAGAGCCAGTTGAACAGCGCCGTGCGGGCGCCGCCGATATGCAGCATCCCTGTGGGCGAGGGGGCGAAGCGCAGGACAGGTTTTGTATTTTCCGACATGATGGGAGGGCTTAATTCAGGGCCTGCGGTTTGGCAAATCCCCTGTCGGCAGCGTTCTGGCGTGGGGAAGAGGGGCGCTGGCCGTTGTGGCTGCCGGTGGCGCTGGGCGCGGGCGCGGCGCTGTATTTCGCGCTGCCGTCTGAGCCCTCCGCCCGTCTGGGCTGGGCGGCGCTTGCGGGGGCGGCCATCGCCGCGCTGGCCGCTTGTATCGGCTGGGGGCGGGTGCCGCTGGCCCTGTTGGCGGCGCTGCTGCTGGGGTTCGGGCTGGCCAAGGCGCGCGAGACACGGATTGCGACGCCGGTGCTGGACCATCCGATCATCGCGCATCTGACGGCACGCATCGCCTGGCTGGAGCTGCGCGAACATGGCGCAAGGCTGGTGTTGGAGAATGTCCGTTCGGGGGCCTTCGCGCCGGGCCAGACGCCGCGCCGGGTGCGGGTGGCGCTGCGGGGCGGCGGCGATCTGCATCCGGGCGACTGGGTCAGCCTGACCGCCAGGCTGGATGCTCCGCCGGCGCCGGTCGAGCCGGGGGCGGCGGACATCGGGCGCAGCCTGTATTTCCAGTCCATCGGCGCCACGGGCTTTGTCTATGGCCGGGCGCGGATGATCGTGCCGGCGGGGCCGCCTGGCCTGCTGCAGCGAATGCGGCAGGGCGTGGAGGAACTGCGGGCGCGGATGACGCGGCGCATTCAGGCGGCGCTGCCGGGATCGAAGGGCGGCATCGCGGCGGCACTGATCACCGGCACGCGCGGCGGTATCAGCGATGAGGATGAAAGCGCGCTGCGCGATGCCGGGCTGGCGCATGTGCTGGCGATTGCGGGTTTGCACATGGCGCTGGTCGGTGGCGGATTGTTCTGGCTGGTGCGTGCGCTGCTGGCGACGGTGCCGTCTATTGCGCTGCGCTATCCCATCAAGAAGTGGGCGGCGGGTGCGGCGCTGGCGGCGTCCGTGTTCTACCTGGTGATCAGCGGCGCGGCGCCGCCGTCGGTGCGCGCCTTTGTGATGCTGGGCATGGTGATGCTGGCGGTGCTGCTGGACCGGCCGGCGCTGACCATGCGGTCGCTGGCGCTGGCGGCGGCGATCCTGCTGCTGGCGCGGCCTGAAGCGATTGCCGAGCCGGGGTTCCAGATGTCGTTTGCGGCGGTGGTGGCGCTGGTGGCGGTGACCGAGTGGGAGCAGCGCTGGCAACGCACGACACCGCGCGGGCCGGTCTGGCGCTATGTGCAGGGCATCGCGATGGTGTCGCTGGTGGGCAGCATGGCGACCTTGCCCTTCACGCTGTTCCATTTCGGCCGCGCGGCGCATTACGCCGTTCTGGGAAACCTGATCGCCATGCCGGTGATGGGATTCTGGGTGATGCCGATGGCGGCGCTGTCGGTGATGACGATGCCGTTCGGGCTGGAAGGTGTGCCGCTGCATCTGCTGGGCGGCGGGATCGATGTGATGGTGGCGATGGGGCGCTGGGTTTCGGGCTTGCCGGGCGCGGTATCACTGAGTCCCGCAATGCCGCTGGCCGCGTTGATCGCGATTTCGCTGGGCGGACTGTGGTGCGCGATCTGGCGCGGGCGGGTGCGCTGGTTGGGGCTCGTTCCGGTTGTGGCTGGTGTGGCGCTGGCGGTATTTGCGCCACTGCCGCAGATGCTGGTGGCGCGCGATGCGGTGACGATTGCCGTGCGCGGCGATGACGGGCGGCTGTATTTCGTGCGCAAGCCCAGGGACAAATTCACGGCGCGCGAATGGCTGCGGCGCGATGGCGACGGCCGCGATATCGCCGATGCGGTGGGGATGGCCCGCTGCGACGGCGTGGGATGCGTGGTGGTGCATCATGGCGTGACCATCGCCGCATCGCTCAAGCCCGAAGCGCTGGCAGAGGATTGCGCGCGGGCGCGTGTGGTGGTGAGCGCGGTGAACGCGGACTGCAGCGGGCCGCCGGTGATGATCGATCGCCGCGTGGCGGCGGCAGGCGAGGGTTATCGCGTCGATCTTGCCGGGCCGTCAGCCGTCAGTGTTCGCGCTGTGCGCGGCGATCGCCCCTGGGTGCCAGGGATCAGTACCGGCGAATAAGCCCGACCAGCTTGCCCTGCACCTTCACGCGATCGGCGCCATAGAGGCGCGTTTCATAGGCGGGGTTGGCGGCTTCCAGGGCGATGGAGTCGCCGCGGCGGCGAAGGCGCTTGAGGGTGGCTTCCTCATTGTCCACCAGGGCGACGATGATCTCGCCAGTGTTGGCGTGATCGGCTTCCAGGATGATGACGGTGTCGCCGTCCAGGATGCCGGCATTGATCATGGAATCGCCGGTGACTTCCAGGGCGTAGTGCGAACCCTTGCCCAGCATGCTGCCGGGGACGGGAATGTCGGAAGTCTTGTTCTGCAGCGCCTCGATCGGGGTGCCGGCGGCGATGCGCCCGACCATGGGCACGCTGACCGACGGCTCGGCGCCGTCACCGCGGCGCGGCGACGGGACACGCGAATCCGCCATGCGGATTTCGCGGCCATGGGCAGGGCGGCGGTTGGCCTGGCTGCGGGTGGTGGCGGGACGGATGGTGTCGGCCATGTTGTCGGGCAGTTTGAGCACCTCCAGCGCGCGGGCGCGCTTTTCCATGCGGCGCAGGAATCCCCGCTCTTCCAGGGCGGTGATCAGGCGGTGGATTCCGGACTTGGACTTGAGGTCCAGCGCCTCCTTCATTTCGTCGAAGGAGGGCGGGATGCCGCTTTCGCGCACCCGCTCATGGATGAACATCAGCAGCTCATATTGCTTGCGGGTCAGCATGGCGTCTTCTCCCAAGACAGCGGTTTCTTTCCAAAAAGATGGAAAAAGGCCGCCCAGACGACCGGCGAACAAAGCCGGTACACTCCGAATCGTTCTACTTTAGTTCTTTGGGGCGGTCAATTGTTGGGAACAGTTATAGGAACGGAACCTGCGTAGTTGCCGTTGTCACCATTCGAGGGGCACATTCAAAAAGGCTATTTCATGAAAATCAGAACTCTGCTGCTTGGCGTCGTTGCCGGCGCCGGTGCCGTGATGGCGCTTGCCGCTCCGGCGTCCGCCTATATCGCCTGCAACCGCGATGGCGATTGCTGGCATACCGAAAGCCGCTATCGCCACACGCCGGGCGTACGGTTCGAGTATCATCCGGATGACTATTATTTCCATCAGCGCTGGGATGGCGATGAACGCCGCCACTGGCGTTCGGATCGCCACGAGGGCCGCGGCTATTATCGCGGTGGGGTCTGGATCACGCTGTAACAATCGCGTGATTCGCCAATGAACCCGGCGGAACCGCATCGCGGCTCCGCCGTTTTCATGACCGTGAGGCGGTACCTCGAAAACCTATGGAGAGAATTCCATGAAGATCAGAAACCTTGTCCTTGGCGCCGTTGTCGGCGCCGGCGCGCTGGCCGCCACGGCCGGCACGGCCTCGGCGTATGTGGCGTGCAATCGTTATGGCGATTGCTGGCACACCAACGAGCGCTATGCCTATCGCCCGCATTGGGGCATCCGCGTGCATGGTGATGACTGGCGCTGGCGCGCGCATGAGCGTTATCGCTGGCGCGAACATGCCGGCCGCGGCTATTGGCGCAGCGGCGTGTGGGTGACCTTCTAGTCGCCCTGCATTTTCAAAGGAAAGGCGGTCCTTCGGGGCCGCCCTTTTCTTATCGGAACATCTCTTCGACAGAGACCTTGGCGAAGGCCGCGAGCTTGGCCGCAATGTCGGGCGGAATATTCCGCGCCCTGCCGGCAAGAAAGGACAGCAGCGGGGCGGCGGGCACGCCCGCATCGCGCGCCCAGGTGGAGGGCGTAAGGCGGCGGGCAATCATGAAGGCGCGGAAGGCGGCGCGATAGGCGGCAATCGCCTCGCCCTTGTTGCCGGCGAAAGCGCCCGGCGGCGCGGTGACTTCGCCCATCAGGATCTTGGGCTTGGCAAACGGCGAGGTGGAGACACGCTCCGGCTGCGGCGCTTCGGGCCGGGCCTTGAAGACCGACGAGATCGGACGATGCTCGGGCAGGGGGCTCGCGGGAGAGCCGCGCATGCCGGCGGACCGGCGCGGCTTGCGGT
Source organism: uncultured Hyphomicrobiales bacterium (assembly GCA_966211925.1). Taxonomy (GTDB): domain Bacteria; phylum Pseudomonadota; class Alphaproteobacteria; order Micropepsales; family Micropepsaceae; genus Rhizomicrobium. The sequence continues at coordinate 55,664 of CBIHOI010000010.1, forward strand.
CGTCACTCATTGAAAGCCGTTGCCCAGCAGCAGGCGGGTGGCGGCGGTGACATCCTTCTGGCGCATCAGGCTTTCACCCACCAGCACGGAGGTGACATGCGCGCCTGCCAGCCGCTTGAGATCCGACGGCGCCGACAATCCGCTTTCGGCCACCACATGCACATCGCGCGGAATCTTCGGCGCCAGCTTCAGGGTGACGCCCAGATCGGTGACAAAGGTTTTGAGGTTGCGATTGTTGATGCCGATCAGGCCCGCGTCGAGGTCGAGGGCGCGCTCCAGCTCTTCTTCGTCATGGATTTCCGTCAGCACGTCCATCTCCCAGCGCGCGGCCTCGTCCATCAGGGCGCGGGCCTGGCCGTCGTCCAGCATGGCCATGATGACCAGGATGCAGTCGGCGCCCCAGCTGCGTGCCTCCATCACCTGATAGGGCTCGATCATGAAATCCTTGCGCAGCACCGGCAGGCGCACCGCGTCGCGCGCCGCCACCAGATATTCGGGGGCGCCCTGGAAGGACGGCCCGTCGGTCAGCACCGAAAGACAGGCGGCGCCGCCTTCTTCATAGGCGGCCGCCAGCGCGGGCGGATCGAAGTCGGCGCGAATGAGACCCTTGGAGGGGCTGGCCTTCTTGATCTCGGCGATCAGACCGTATTCGCCTGATGCCTTCTTGTCGTCCAGCCGGTCACGGAAGCCGCGCACCGGCGCGGCGTCGCGGGCGCGCGCTTGGATGTCGGCGGGCGGGATGGCGGCCTTGGCGGCGGCGATCTCGTCGCGCTTGTAGGCGACAATCTTGTCGAGGATGGTGGTCATCGGTTGGACGCTTCGATCAGGTCTTGGAGTTTCTGCTTTGCCGCGCCACTGTCCAGCGAAGTCGCGGCCAATGCGGCGCCGGACTTTATATCCTTCGCGCGCCCCGCCACCAGCAGCGCGGCGCCGGCGTTGAGAAGCACGATGTCGCGGTAGGGCCCCTGTTCGCCGTCCAGAAGTTGCCGGAGCGCGGCGGCGTTCTGGATGGCGTCGCCGCCCTTGAGATCCTGCAGGCTCGCGCGGGCCAGGCCCGCATCTTCCGGCGTGATCTGTCCCAATGTGACAGCGCCATTTTCCAGGCTGGCGAAATAGGTGACGCCGGTCGTGGTCAGTTCGTCCAGGCCGTCGGCGCCGTGCACAACCAGGGCGCGTTCGCTGCCCAGCGCCTTCAAGGCTTGCGCGTAAGGCTCCAGCCATTCGCGTCCGAAAATGCCGACAAGCTGGCGCGTGACCTTCGCGGGCGAAGCCAGCGGTCCCAGCAGGTTGAAGATGGTGCGGCGGGCGATCTGCTTTCGCACGGCCGCGACATGGCGCATGGCGGGGTGATGGACCTGGGCGAACAGGAAGACGATGCCGGTGTCGGCCAGCACCTGCGCGGCGCGGGCCGGTTCCAGGTCGATCTTCACGCCCAGCGCTTCCAGGATGTCGGCGGCACCGCTTTTGGAGGATGCGGAGCGGTTGCCGTGCTTGGCGACAATGGCGCCCGCGCCGGCCACGACAAAGGAGACGGCGGTGGAGATGTTGAGGGTGCCATGGCCGTCGCCGCCGGTGCCGCACAGGTCTATGGCACCTGCGGGGGCGGTGACCTCGCGCATCTGCGCCCGCATGGCGCGCACGGCGCCCACGATCTCGGGCACGGTGGGGCCGCGTTCCGCCTGGTGCAGCAGGAAATCCGCCAGCTCGTCCTCGGCCACCATGCCGGTCATGATGATGCGGAAGATGCGCGCGGATTCCTCGGCATCCATGGTGCCGCCATCCGCCACCCGGGCGAGGGCGGCGTGGAAGTCGGTCGCAGCGCTGGTCACCTTCATGCCGGGACTTTTGCCCCGGCTTTGTGAAAGTCTCGTGCGATGGCGAGGAAATTGTTCAGCAGCGCATGGCCGTTCTCGGACGCGATGCTTTCGGGATGGAACTGCACGCCATGCACCGGATGGGACTTGTGCATCACGCCCTGGATCACGCCGTCCTCGCTGGTGGCGGTGACTTCCAGGCTGGCGGGCATGGACGGCGGGTCGATGGTCAGCGAATGGTAGCGCGTGGCGTTGAAATCATTGTTCAGGCCGCGAAACACGCTTTTGCCGGTGTGGTGGATGCGGCTGAGCTTGCCGTGCATCGGCTCGGGCGCGCGCACCACGGTGCCGCCATAGACCTGGCCGATGGCCTGATGGCCCAGGCAGACACCCAGGATGGGCATGGCGCCATCCGACTGGCGGATCACATCCATGCAGATGCCGGCCTCGTTGGGGGTGCAGGGGCCGGGCGACAGCACGATGCCTTGCGGCTTCAGCGCCAGCGCCTCGCCGGCCGTGATCTCGTCATTGCGCACCACCCGCACGTCGGCGCCCAGCTCTCCCAGATAGTGGAAGAGGTTGTAGGTGAAGCTGTCATAGTTATCGATCAGGAGGATAGTCATAACCAAGCCGTTGAATTAATTGAGTTATATGAGAGCGCGTAAGATCATACCCACTTTTGCCTGCACAGCCCAGAAATGCCGCCCTCTTCGTTCCAAAACAGCTTGCTCTGGTCGAAGGCAGGGCCAGTAACAAATGTAATTTCTTTCCAAGTCAATGGGATAAGAGTTGGCGGCGGCTTGGCCGTCTTAACCGAGCCGCGGGCGCGTGGCGCACCGGGCACCGTTGCCAATACCGCCAGCAGCAGCAAGCCCGTGAAAAGTCGTAAGGCCGATGTCGGATCTGACGACGATTGATATGTCCACCGCCACTGAGGCGATGATCGTGATCGTCGCCGGCACAATGAACATCATGCGGGTTGTGGCTATCGGCGTGATGGCGTCTGGAAAACTTCGCAAGCAACACCGTCGCTTCTCCTGACGGAGTACCGAATAGAGTCTCGATGGTCATCGCATCGAGGCTCTCTCTATTTGTCAGTCTGCTTAGACAGAAAAGTTTTCATTAGGCGCAATCATTTCCGCCAATCGGCGCAATATCAACGCGGGACGTCATCGAGATGACTTCGTCTCCGACAAGTTTGCCTCACCTAGTCGCGGGTGCAGCCGAACCGATCGTGGCGTCACACTTGACGTTAACTATTTTTTCTGTGCATTAATTGTTTATTAACTATTAAGACGCGCGACCGAATTTTGGATCGCAGACGTCAATATTGGGCAATGGGCCGAATTTCGGCAGACAGGGTGGCGACAGGGAAGCGTTGAGCTAGTTCCGTATCAGGAGTTACAGCGATGCTTGCCTATGAAGAACTTAAGGGATCGAGCGGCCGGGAAATTTGGTTCCGGCCCACCCGTTACGAAGCGCGAAGACTTTTCCCCAATCATGCTCCACGCGTGCGCGTGAAATCGGGCAGCTATCAGCTGCACGACGTCAGCCTGACCGGCATATCCGTGCTCGCCAAGCAATCTGTTGAGGATGAGCTTGAACTCGGCGAAGTGGTGCCGTTGACGTTCCAGCAGAGCGGCCTTTCGATTTTTGAAGGCAGGGCCAAGGTTCGCCGGACCGAAAATACCGTGTTCGGATCGAAAGTCGCGTTCAGTTTTGAAGACAGCTATATCGACTTTGACCGCCTTCTGAGCCGCAACGTCCAGGCGCAGATTGCCGCCAACGGAAACTTCATCAGCGGCGAGCGCAGCGCGCTGGTCCCAACGGAATACCGGGCCTTTTGCTCGGATGTGCTGGGGCTGCTGCGATCCTATCGGGCGCTGCTGGACGAGAATATCTCCCTCGCCGATACCTTCTCGCATACCTTTGATACCGCGGGCGCTTATGAAGCCTGTGAGGGACGGCTGGTCGAGCAGTGGCGGACATTGTGGTTCCGCGGCAACGAGATCGTTCGCGGCGTGATGGATCAGCGCGAACGCCGTGAAGCCACCAAGGAATTTACGGAACTGGTCCTCACGCCGGAACTGCGCGCGGGGGCCATCTGGGATCGCAGCTATGTGAAGCCCCTGGGGTATCCCGGCGATTTCCAGATCATGAACCAACTCTATGACTGGGAAAAAGTTGGAGACAGCGTTTACCAGCAGCTCATCCATCGGCTGGGACTGGAGGTCGCCGAATGCATCCAGACTCGCATGGAGGTGGTTCGAAGCCATATTGCCGAAACAGTCCGCAGCCGGGGCCAGGACCGTCCGGCACGCATTCTCAGTCTGGGGAGTGGCCCGGCCCGCGAGATCGAGACATTCCTGTCGGGGCCCAATGCACGCGCCGGGCGCTCGGAATTCACGCTTGTCGACCAGGAAACGCAGGCGCTGGGCTTTGCCTATGATCGCACCTATCCGCACGTTCTCAAGCTGGGGGGCATCAGCCAGGTTCAGTGCCTGAATATTTCCTTCACCGACATCCTGCGCACAAATGGTGGCCTGCAGAATGTCCAGCCGCAGGACATGATCTACTCTGTCGGCCTGCTGGATTATCTCAGCGACAGGCGCTCGCGCATGCTTGTGCAGAAGCTGTATGATTCCCTGTCACCCGGCGGCCTCCTGATCATCGGGAACATGAATGAAACACCGCTCAACAATTTGTGGCCGATGGAGTTCATCGCGGACTGGACGTTGCAGTATCGCGGCGATGCCGAAATGTGCGGTTGGGCAGAGAAGCTGGGTGCGGCGGAATACTGGACGGAAACGGAACGCACGGAGCGCGTGCGGAACCTTTTCATTCGCAAGCCCTGAGCATCAGACAGTCGCAACGCCTTTTGCCGCCGGACGCCCCTGAAGGGTTGAGACCAGTCGCTGTGACGGAAGCGTTACCGTGACTGTCGTGCCGAAGCCTGTCCTGCTTTCAATGGCAAGCTGTCCGCCGTGAAGCTCCGCAAGCTTCACGGCGATCGGCAAGCCAAGGCCTGTGCCGCCATTTTTCCGGGCATAGGAGGTTTCGACCTGTTCGAACGGACGCATGACCCGCGCGATGTCTTCCTGCTCAATGCCGATGCCGTTGTCCTTGACGGAAATCGCGATCGCATGATCGGGCGTCACGGTGATCGCAACCTCCACACGTCCACCGGCATGGCTGAATTTTACGGCGTTTGAGATCAGGTTGAGCAGGATTTGCAGCATCAGCTTGCGATCGCTGCGGGCCACGATAACCTCGTCGGAGCTGCGCAGCCTGATTTCAATGCCGCGCTCCTGTGCCTTGGAGCCGCAGATATGCCTAGCCTCGTCGGCAACGGCGACCAGGTCTTCGTCGCTTTCGCTGATGGTGAGCTTGTTGGCTTCCGCCTTTGCAAGGTCAAGTATGTCGTTGATGATCGCCAGGAGGTGGTTGCCGCTGCCGCTGATCAGCTTGGCATATTCGGCGTAACGGGGGTTTTCGATGGGGCCGAATATCTGCCGGTCCATCAGATCGGAAAATCCGATAATGGCGTTCAGCGGTGTCCTGAGTTCATGGCTCATGTTGGCCAGGAATTCGTTCTTGGAGCGGTTTGCCTTCTTGGCTTCTTCCAGCAGACGGTTCGTGATCCCGTTCTTGGTTTCTATGATCTGCTGCGCGATATAGCCCTTGCGGGTTTGCGTCTCCTGGATGTAGCCGGACAGCAGCCCGACCGCGGTCGACATCAACAGAAAGAAATTGTTGCTGACGAACAGCGTCTGCGGAATCGGATTTATCAGCCCGGCCGATACCTCATAGGCGGCGACAAGAAAGGCCGATATGGCGACAGTAGCGATGAAATCGACGCGAATGAAGCTGCCGCAATAAATCACCACCATGATCAGGCCGGCATAATAGTTGCTGTTGAATGGTGCCGGCATGACTGCCGTCATCGCGACGATCCCGAGGCCGGATGAGATCATCGTCGAGGCGAGGGCGATCTGACCATAAGTTGCAAAATACCGCGTGAAGGACAGGGCGAGAACAGCCAGGAGCATCGGGCATGCGATCGCATAGCGGATGAAAAACAGCTTGCCCACGGCGTCTCCGCCGACCCGCAGGTCCAGTATGCCGAACAGCATGTAGAGGGCGATACCTGCTACCAGATAGATGCGGATGAAGCCGGTATAGTCTGCCAGCGCCTGGCGCGCGAAACGCTGTTCCGTCTCCCTGTTGTGGAAGCGCAGAAAAAACCGGCTGTAGGCCAGTTCGTTTCCGACTGTGTCCTGTAACTCTTGCATCACTTGCCCGGAAATGACGTCCCGTCTTTCGCGGAAAATCTAGCCAGAATCCGTAAATAAACCGGCAGTTCCATAGCATTAATGGAGTCTTAGCCATCTGTGTCGGATTATAGCGGTTCAGTGCCGGTTTGCGGTTCCGCTACCGTCGGGGGGAAGATTACAAGATGCGGTTAATGGGAGCCTTGTTGGTGGTGGCGACATCCTGCCAGGCTGCGCTGGCGGCCGGCTACGCCGTGCGCGAGCAAAGCACCGATGCCATGGGCTCGGCCTATGCCGGTGCTGCGGCGACCGCCACCGATGCCAGTTTTCTCGCATACAACCCGGCCGCCGCCGCGGCGACGCAGGGCGGTGACGTTTCTCTGAGCGCGGTTTCCATTATGCCGAATTCTTCCGCCAGCTACGGAACGCCGCTGACCTCGGCGGGCACACCGTCCGGCGGCAGCGCATCCCCGAAGGGGTTTATTCGCAATGCCATCATCCCCGATTTCGCCATCCGCCAGCGTCTGTCCGATCGGTGGTCGGTGGGACTGTCCGTATCTGTCCCCTGGGGGCTGAGCACCAATTATCCGGCAAGCTATGGCGGCCGTTATTACGGGCTGGACACCAAGTTGCTGACCGCGAATATCTCGCCGGTCGTGGCCTATGACATTCTGCCCAATGTCACAATCGCGGGGGGCTTCCAAGCCCAATACGCGAAGGGAACGTTGACCAGTGCCATCGACATCGGCACCTTGGGCGCGCTTTCGGGGATACCGGGCAGCGTGCCGGGCGCCCTGGACGGATACGCCCGCGTTAATGCGCACAGTTGGGCCTATGGCTTTGTATTGGGCGCGCACGCCGCACTGGACGATGGCTGGACCCTGGGTCTGTCCTACCGTTCGGCCGTGCATCATACCCTCAAGGGGCCCTGGACATTCACGCTGGACGGCGCGGGCCTTGGCGCCGCGATCCGCGGTGCGACCGGGTTGTTCACCGACACCACGATGCGCGCAAAGCTGTCGACGCCCGATGTGGTCGAATTCGGTGTGCGAAAAATTCTCGATGATCGCTGGACCGCGTTGCTCGAAGTCGATTGGACGGGCTGGTCGGTCTTCGACGAGCTGCGCATCGGCGCCGCCAATCCGCTCCAGCCTGATGATGTCACCACCGCACAGTGGCACGATGCGTGGATGGCAGCATTGGGAGCGGAATACAAAGCCGATGACAGTTGGGTTCTCCGCGCGGGCGCGGCGTACGACGAATCGCCAATTCCCGCCAGCACCATCGGCCCGCGGATTCCGGATGCCGATCGTTACTGGATTTCAGCCGGCGCGACCTATCACGCAACGGACCGCCTGGATGTAAAGGCGACGGTTTCGCATTTGTTCAACGACACAAGATCTGTTTCCCAAGTGCCTGGCCGATCCGGAAACGCGTTGCGAGGGTCTTTAACCGGCACCACCAGTTCAAGCGTCAATGTCGTCGGGCTGCAGGCGGTATATCGCTGGCTGTAGAAGTGCCGGTCAGCTGACCCCTCTGTCCGTTCCGGTCCAGTATTCACGCCGCAGTTCGGATTTCTGGATCTTTCCGGTGCCGGACAGTGGCAGCGGATCGGTGCGGAATGAAAAGGAGCGGGGACACTTGTAGTTCGCAATCAGCCCGGCGCAATGCGTCGTCAAGTCGTCGGGGTCGCTGTCATGGCCGACGCGCAGGCGCACAATGGCATGGACGCGCTCGCCCCAGCGGGGATCGGGAACGCCGATGACGGCGCATTCCTCCACGGCGGGATGCTGCGCCAGCGCATTCTCGACCTCGGCGGAGTAGACATTTTCCCCGCCCGAAATAATCATGTCCTTTACCCGGTCGACCAGATAGAGAAATCCCTGTTCGTCGAGATAGCCGGCGTCGCCGGTGCGCAGCCAGCCATCGACGATCGTTTCCGCTGTCAGCGCCGGCTTGCGCCAATAGCCCAGCATGACACTGGGCCCGCGCACCAGGATCTCGCCGACTTCGCCGCAGGGCAGGGCACGCAGCTGGGCATCGGCAATGCGCAGTTCGACCCCCGGAATGGCGCGGCCCGCGGAACGCAGCCGACCGGACCCGGAATCCGCGGCGGTGTGAAGTTCCGAGGTGAGCAGCGTGGCCACCGGCGACAGTTCGGTTTGGCCATAGAGCTGGCAGATGCGGGCTTTCGGGAATATCACAAACGCCCGCCGCAGCAGTGCCTCCGAGATCGGCGAGGCGCCATAGGTCAGTCGTCGCACGGTATCCAGGGGCGCGTTGGTTTCGCGCAGGTGCTGATCCAGCATCCCGATCATGGTCGGCACCAACAGCAGGGAATTGATCCCCTGGTCGCGTATGGCGCTGACCACGGCGGCCGGTTCGAAGCGCGGCACGATGACATGCGTGGCGCAAGCCACGGTGAGCCCGAAGAGCAGGAAGCCGTCGGCCAGATGGAACATGGGCGGGGAGTGCAGGAAGACGCAGTCGTCGCAATATGGCTCAAGCAGGGCGCTGGCCATGAAATTGACGATCAGGCCGTCGTGCGAAAGCATGACGCCCTTGGAGATGCCGGTCGTGCCGCCGGTATAGAAGATGCCCGCCAGATCATTGCCGCCACGGCCATTGTCGTCCATCGCCGGACTGCGCGCGATCAGGTCTTCGAAATGCGCGAAGCCCTGGGGGGCCTCACCGTCGTCCATGTACAGGATGCGTTTGGCCGGAATGCCGGGAAAACCCAGCGCGGCAGAAACAAAATTGCGGTCCACGATCAGCAGGTGCGGTTCACAGTCCTGCAGCGCCGCGGCATGTTCGGCCTGGCTCCAGCGTGTGTTGCAGGGCACGGCCACGCACCCGGTCCACAGGATGGCATAATAGGCTTCGTAATAGCGGTCGGAATTCAAGGCGAGGATCGCAACCCTGTCGCCCGGCCTGGCGCCCAGGCCGGCTAGGCCCGCGGCGAGAAGCGCGACCCGCGCCGCGGTCTGGCTGTAGCTTTTTCGCCGCTGCTCGAAAATCGTGGACGTTCGCTGCGGATGGTGCAGCGCGGCCTGTTGTAAGCCGTGCGTCAGGCGCATGAAACGTCCCACGATTGGATCAGGAACCCCGTTTTTCCTGACGTGCCTTGCCACGCTTGGCGCCAAGGCCATTGACGAAAAGAGAGGTGAAGACCTCGGCGATATATTCCGGTTCGGGCGGCGCGCCGTGATGCCAGCGCGCGATCCAGTTGAAGGCGCCGAACAGGGCATAACTCACCAGCTTGGTGTCGCACTTGACCACCGAGCCGTCGCGGATGCCCCGCTCCAGCATGCGCTGCACGATGGCATTGGTCTCGCGCTTCTTCTCCCGCAGGTCGTTGGCGCGGGTTTCTTCCAGCTGGGTTTCCTCGATCATCGCCAGGCAATAGCCGAAGTCGCCGGCGATGATGTCGACATAGCGGCGGAAGAATTCCGTCAGCGCCAGGAGCCCCGAGCCGTTGGCGGGAATCGCATTTCCCACTGCGGTCAATTCCTCGGCGGCCGTCATGCCGCAGCCATAGACGATGTCCTGCTTGTCGGAGATATAGTAATAAAGTGTGGGCTTGGTGACCCCGAGCTTGCGCGCGATCTCGTCCAGCGAGGTCTTCTCGAAGCCCTTCTCCCGGAATTCCTTGGCCCCGGCGCGCAACACCGCCAGCCGCTTTTCTTCCCGGGCGCTCGCCATCACCTGCGATTTTCGTGTCCAGGGCGATGCTGCAATTTTGGCCATTGGCTGGTTCCCGCATTTGACAAAGTAACGTGAGTTACCATCGGGTCAGAATGGCTTCAACCGCTGGCGTAATCCAACGTATGTTACTTGACAGAAACATACAACAACTCATAGTAACGGACAACGATTTTTAGGCTTGCGCCCGGAACGCGCGACGCGGCGCACCCGGCAGGGGCAAGAAGTGGCGGCGAATGAGAAATCTCCTGGTCCCACTGTTGTGCGCTGCACTTTTCCTGGGCATGGGAGCAGCAATGGGTGAAGCGTCCGGTGTGGTGTCCTGGCCCCAGACGATCAGCCCGGAGGCCCGACAGGAGCTTTCGCGGCGTGCGGCCATGAAGCCGCGTTTGCCGGGCGAGCGGCCCGCCATCGGCCGGTTGCGGGAATCGGCGGCCGCCGTGCAGAAATCGGTCGCCGCCAGGCAGCTCCGACATTATCCCGTCGACATAACCGACGGCTCGATCGCCGGTGTGCCGGTGAAAGTCTTCACGCCCCCGGGCATGGCGGACGCGGATACCAGGCGCGTCCTGATCAATTTGCATGGTGGCGGTTTCACGGTGGATTCGGGGTCGCTCAGCGAAAACATTCCGATCGCGTACCTGACCAAGGCGAAGGTGATCGCGGTGCTTTATCCGTTGGCGCCGGAACATCGCTTTCCCGCCGCGGTCGATGCGGCGGTTGCGGTCTATGCGGAGATCTTGAAGACGCATCGGCCCGCCGACATCGTCCTTTATGGCACGTCGGCCGGCGCGATCCTGGCGGGCGAGGTGGCGGTGCGGCTGAAGACCCTGCACATGCCCATGCCGGCGGCGCTGGGATTCTTCTCCGGGACCGCCGACCTGTCGCGCCAGGGCTTTTCGGAATCCGACCCGTCGATGCCGGAAGGTGGGCAAGCCCTGACGCGTGTACTCGTGCAATATGCGGGCGGTCGCGATCTCAGCGATCCGATGCTGTCCCCCCTGTTCGCCGACCTGCACGGCCTGCCGCCGACCTTGCTGATAACCGGCACGCGCGACCTTCTGCTCAGCCAGACCACCATCTTCCACCGCGCGCTTCTCAAGGCCGGGGTGCCGGCGGAGCTGGTGGTCTTCGAGGCGATGCCGCATGCGCATTGGAGCTATCTCGACATTCCCGAAAGCACCGAGGCCTTCGAGACCATGGCCGGCTTCTTCACCAGACACCTGAACCGGGACGTTTGACGATGCAGCGTTCTGCCTGGATGGACGAAGAGCTGGAATTGCTGCGCGGGCAGGTCGCCAAATTCCTGGCGCGCGAGTTTACCCCGCATGCCGAGCGCTGGTCGAAGCAGGGCTTTGTCGACCGCGCCGCCTGGCTGAAGGCCGGCGAGAACGGATTGCTCTGTGCCAGCATCCCGGCGGCCTATGGCGGTGGTGACGGCAATCCGGGCCATGAAGCCGTCATCGCGCAGGAGGTGGCGCGCGCCGGTCTCAATGGCGGTTTCGGCGTCGGCAACATGGTGAGCTCCGGCATCGTCGCCCATTACATCCTTGCTTATGGCAGCGAGGAGCAGCGGCAGCGCTGGCTGCCGAAGATGGCGCGTGGCGACATTATCGGCGCGGTCGCGATGACCGAGCCGTCGGCGGGCTCGGACCTCAAGGCGATCAAGACCACCG
>CBIHOI010000011.1:0-56875 GCA_966211925.1 uncultured Hyphomicrobiales bacterium
AGGCTTTCGCCATGGCCGATGAAGTGCTGCATGCCGGCGTGCGCGGCGTCACCGATCTGATCGTTATGCCTGGCCTGATCAATCTCGACTTTGCCGACATCAAGTCGGTGATCAGCGAGATGGGCAAGGCGATGATGGGCACCGGCGAGGCCGAAGGCGAAGACCGCGCCATGCGCGCCGCCGACATGGCTATCTCCAACCCGCTGCTCGACGATGTGACCATGAAGGGCGCCAAGGGTGTTCTCATCAACATCACCGGCGGTCCCGACCTGATGCTCTTTGAAGTGGAACAGGCCGCCAACCGCATCCGCGCGGAAGTTGATCCCGACGCCAATATCATCTTCGGCAACACCATCCTGGACGACATGGAAGGCCGCATCCGCGTCTCGGTGGTCGCCACCGGCATTGATGCCGAGCTCAGTCGCATGCCGCTGCCGGAAAAGGTCCGTCCGCTGCACCCGCACCTGAACCTCAAGCAGCCGGCCCGCGTAGCCCAGCCTGAGCCCGTTCGGGCCGAGCCGATGCGTATGATGCCTTCGCCGCAGCCCAACCCGGTGCATGCCACCATGGACGCGCTGGCGCAGGAAATGGGCGCCGACAAGAGCCCGGCCGAAGCCTATATCCTGGGCGGCGAAGACGCCCCCGAAGTGGCGGTCGAACCGGTGACCACCAAGTATCCGGTCACCGAAACCTATCGTCCGCTGGAACAGCAGCCCCTGGCCCAGCCGGCCGCAGAAAAGAAGAGCAGCTGGGGTTTCTTTGGCCGCAAGAAGGCCACACCTGACATGCGTGCGGAGCCGGCGCCGGAGCCGCGCGCGGCCTCCACCCAGGAACGTGTTCAGGCCCAGCGTGCCACGGCGCAGACGATGCCCGCAGTCCAGCCGCTGCCGGACGCCGCCCGCGCCGACGACCTGTTCCCCGACCACAAGCGTGACGAACAGTTCGAGATCCCGGCCTTCCTGCGCCGCCAGTCGAACTGACGCTGCGCACCAGAATGAAAAAGGCGACGCGATAACACCGCGTCGCCTTTTTCTTTGATCGAAGGTGGGGATCAAGCCGGCGGGTGCAATGTGTCCTGCACCGCGGGGCCGATATAAAGCCGTTGCCCCGCAAAATCGATACCCAGCGAATTCTCGCCCAGAAGATCGGCGCCCATGATCGCGGCTGGTTTCTGATCCAGGTCAAAATACTCGAACACCGGCGCGTCCGCCACCAGCGCCATCTGCTGCCTCCACAGCCTGCCGGGCAGGCGCACATCCAGGCCATACAGTTTTATCGCGGGCTTCTTCTTGCCCAGCACATCTTGCAGCAATTCGGGCGGTGGGCCGACATTGCGGAAATCATATTGCCGGACTCCCAGTTTCTCCGCCGCCAGCCAGTTCAGCACGGTGGCGCCCGAGCCCAGGTCGAACAGCGACGTAATGGTCTTGCCGTTGAAAAACGCGTCGAGATACCAGAACTGGATGGAGAACTTTTTCAGCGAGCGCGCCCGCAGTGATACCCGGTACCAGTCCGCATAGTTGCTGGCCGATTGCGATCCCGGCGCCATTAGCCGCAGCCGCATGTTGGTGCGGTCCAGCACCACGAAATAGCGCGACAGCACGTCCAGGCCCAAGACCCCATCTGGATCCTGTCCCGGCACGGAATCGGGAAGCACGCCGAGAAGAAGCCCCTTCACGCTTTCCCCTGCGATCTTCAATTCGCCAGGTGTCACGGGCATCGCTTGGCCGACATCATTGATGCCATAAACAGGCAACAGGTCCGGCTGGGACTGTTTGAGGCCGAGCTGCTTGCGCACATGCTCGAAAATCAGCGATCGGCTGGATGCGGTATCGATCAGGAAGCTGAACGGCCCCTGGCCGTCGATATAGACCTCGGTGGTCAGGCGGCCAGCAAAGGCGATCTTGTAAGGTTGTTCGGCCGGAAGCGCTGCGCGGGCCGGTACGCAAAGCGCCAGCAGGCCGGCCACAATAACGCCTATTCCCCGCATGGGGTTTCTCCCGGAACGGCGGCCAGTAGAACCCCGCCATGCCGTGGCGGCAAACGGTTTTCACCGGCACCTGTCTTTTCCGCACGCGGCGCGGCGCTTTTGCTATAAGGCGGCATGATGCAGCGCACCACCATCGCAGGGCCGGTTACGGTCACAGGCACGGCACTCCATGCCGGGACACAGGTCGCCATGACCTGCGCGCCGTCATCTTCAGGCGGCATCGTCTTTCGCCGTTCCGACCTGGGGGCCGATATCCCGGCGCGCTACGACCTTGTAGGCGAAACACGGCTGGGCACGGTGATCGGCCAAGGCGGCGCCAGCGTGGGCGTGATCGAGCATTTGATGGCGGCGGCGGCAGGACTGGGGATCGACGACTTGCTGGTCACCCTGGACGGCCCTGAGCCGCCCATCCTGGACGGTGACGCGCTGTCGTTCCTGACTTTTCTGGAAAGCGCCGGTCTCGCCGCAAATGATACGACGCGCACCGCGATCAAGGTGCTGCGGCCGGTGACGGTAGAGCAGGGTGACGCCACCGCCAGCCTGCTGCCGGCCCCGTCGCTGTCCTATCACTACAGCCTCAGCTATCCGGTGATCGGCGAGCAGCGTTACGACTTTGCCTTCACAGCCGAAGGCTTCAGGACACAGATCGCGCCCGCCCGCACGTTTGGCTTTCTCAAGGACCTGGACGTCCTCAACCGCATGAACCTGGCGAAGGGCGCGAGTCTTGAGAACACGCTGGCGCTGGACGACAGCGGCGTTATCAACAAGGACCGCCAGCGCTTTTCCGATGAGTTCGCCCGTCACAAGATCCTGGATGCCATCGGCGACATGGCCTTGGCGGGCGCCCCGCTGATCGCCCGCTTCGAAGGTGTCAAATCGGGGCACGCCACCAACAATGCCCTGCTGCGGGCCCTGTTCGCCGATCCCGCCAATTACCGCAGTGTGGAACTCTGAACCCGCCCTGAAAAACAGGACACTTTCCTGATCCGCCGTTGGCGCTGTATATAAAACCTGCAAAGCGTGAGCTGGGCCGGATGCCCTGCATAAGCCGTTGAAAAGCTTATACTTTCGCGCAACAAGGACATCCATGGCCGTTGTCGCCCGCCTCAAGCCTGCCGCATGCGCCCTGTTGCTGGGGCTTGCCCTTGTTCCGGGCTTGGCCGGCTGCTCCATTTTCGGCGGCAAGGACGATGAGACCAACAACGCCAACAAGGATGCGGCCAACTACAAGGAACGCACGGTCGAACAGATCTATGCCGATGGCTGGCGTGCCATCAGTGCCCAGAACTGGGAGCTTTGCGCCGCCCAGTTCAACGAGGTGGATCGCCAGCATCCCTATTCGGTGTGGGCGCGCCGCGCCATGCTGATCAGCGCCTTCTGCTCCTACCAGGCCAACCAGTATACCGCTGCCATTTCCACTGCCGACCAGTATATCTCGCTGCATCCTGGCAGCCAGGAAGTGGCCTATGCCTTCTATATCAAGGCCATCTCGCTCTATGAGCAGATCGTGGATGTGGGTCGCGACCAGTCCAACACCGAAGGCGCGCTGGTGGCGCTGCAGGACGTGGTGCAGCGCTTCCCCGATACCGAATATGCCCGCGACGCCACGCTGAAGATTGACCTGACCAATGACCACCTGGCGGGCAAGGAGATGGCGGTGGGCCGCTATTATCTGTCGCGCGGCGATTTCATCGGCGCCATCAACCGTTTCCGCACCGTGGTGGACCAGTACCAGACCACCCCCCAGATCGCCGAGGCGCTGGAGCGCCTGACCGAGTGCTATTACAGCCTGGGCCTGGACAGCGAGGCGCAAACCGCTGCCGCCGTTCTGGGCAAGAATTATCCTGGTTCCGGCTGGTACAAGTCCGCCTACAACATCCTGCAGGGGCGTCATCTGAAGCCGGAAGAAGACAAGCGCTCCTGGATCAGTCAGGCTTTCCATCGGATATTCTAGATTCGGAGATAGGTCGTGCTGGCCGCGCTGACCATCCGTGACATCGTGTTGATAGAACAGGCGGCGCTGGAATTCGCGCCGGGCCTGAACGTGCTCACGGGCGAAACCGGGGCCGGCAAATCCATTCTTCTGGACAGTTTGGGACTGGCGGTTGGCGGGCGTGGCCGCGCCTCCGTTCGGGCTGGTGCCAGCCAGGGCAGCGCCACGGCCGTGTTCGAGCCGCAGAAGAACCATGCCGCCCGCGCGCTGCTGGCCGGGCAGGATATGCCCGCCACCGAGGAGATTGTGATGCGCCGGACCCTGTCGGCCGACGGCCGCAGCCGCGCCTTCATCAATGACGAGGCCGTGGGCGTGGGTCTGTTGAAGGACTTGGGTGGCCTGCTGCTGGAAGTGCATGGTCAGCAGGATGATCGCGGGCTTTTCGACACAGCCACCCACCGTCTGCTGCTTGACGGCTTTGGCGGCCTGAACGGTGATGCCCAGACCGTGGCTGCGCTATACGCCGAACTGGCTGGCGCCCGCGCCGCCCTGGACGAACTGAAAGCGCTCGCCGAACGAGCCCAGGCGGAGGCCGATTATGTCCGAGCTGCCGCCACCGAACTGTCGGATTTCGATCCGCAGCCGGGCGAGGAAGAAAAGCTGGCCGGCGAACGTGCCCTGATGCAGAACGCCTCGCGTATCGCCGAGGATGTATCGAGCGCGCTGGAGTCCCTGTCAGGCGAGCGCGGCGCAGAAACGGGGTTGGCGCAGGCGCTGAAGAAACTCAGCCGCATGAACGAAGAGGCGCGCAAGATCGCTGCCCCTGCCGAGACCGCGCTGGAACAGGCTTATGCCCTGGCCGAGGAGGCGCGGCGCGAGCTGGACAGCCTGTTGTCGCGGCTGGACACTGACACCAACGCGCTGGAAAAGGCCGAAGAGCGGCTGTTCGCCCTGCGCGCGCTGGCGCGCAAGTATGGTGTGCTGCCGGATGCGTTACCCGGTTTGCGGGACGAATTCGCGGCGAAACAGGAAGCATTGGTCACCGGCGGCAGCCAGATCATGAAGGCGCAGGCCAAGGTTGCCGCCGCCCGCGACGCTTACTTGGTCGCGGCGCGCAAATTGTCGAAAGCCCGCGAAGGCGCGGCAAAGAAGCTGGAAGCCGCTGTTGCGGGTGAACTGATGCCGTTGAAGTTGGGCCACGCCAAGTTTCGCGTGGCGATGGAAAGGCTGGACGATGACCAGGGCACAGCTGCCGGGCTGGAAAAGATCGCCTTCGAAATCGCCACCGTAGAAGGCGCGGCTTTTGGTGGTCTGGCCAAGATCGCATCCGGTGGCGAACTGGCGCGCTTCTCGCTGGCGCTGAAAGTGGCGTTGGCGCAAGTGTCGTCGCCGGCCGCCATGGTGTTCGACGAAGTCGACCGCGGCGTCGGCGGCGCCGTTGCCGATGCCGTGGGCGAACGCCTGCAACGGCTGGCCCAAACCACCCAGGTTCTGTTGGTGACGCATAGCCCGCAGGTCGCGGCCCGCGCCGCGCGCCATTTCCGCATCAGCCGCGCCAGGGACAAGACGAAGATCGAGCTGTTGACCGACGAAGAACGTCTGGAGGAAATCGCCCGCATGCTGTCTGGTGCCATCGTCACCGACGAGGCTCGCGCGGCAGCCAGGCGGCTGATGGCGGAAGCGCTTGTTTCTGGGGCACCAAAAAAGACTCGCAAGCGGGCATGAGTGCCAAATCCGTTGACAAGCTGACCTCCGCCGAAGCGGAAAAGGAGCTGGACAAGCTCGCCCGCGACATTGCCGAGCATGACCGGCGCTATCACGCGGACGACGCGCCCACCATTTCCGACGCCGATTATGATGCCATGCGCCGTCGCAATGCGCAGATCGAGGCCAGGTTTCCATTGCTGGTGCGCGCCGACAGCCCCAGCCATCGTGTCGGTGCCAAGCCATCCGAGAAATTCGCCAAGGTCACGCATCGCGTGCCGATGCTGTCGCTGGACAATGCGTTCAGCGAAGAGGACGTCGCCGATTTCCTGGGCCGGGTGCGGCGTTTCCTGGGCCTGAAGGACGACGAAGATGTTGTGATAATGGCTGAACCCAAGATCGATGGCCTGTCCGCCAACCTGCGCTATGAGGACGGTGTCTTCGTGCAGGGCGCCACGCGCGGCGACGGCCAGGAAGGCGAGGACATCACCGCCAACCTGAAGACCATCTCGGATATTCCCCTGCGCCTGAAGGGCAAGCCGCCGGCGGTGCTGGAAGTGCGCGGCGAGGTCTATATGACCCACAAGGGGTTCGAGGCCCTGAACAAGCGGCAGGAGAAGGACGGCAAGCCGACCTATGCCAATCCCCGCAATAGCGCTGCCGGATCGGTGCGCCAACTTGATCCGTCGATCACCGCATCGCGCGCGCTGAACTTCTTTGCCTATACCTGGGGCGAGACCAGCGAGATGCCTGCCAAGACACAGAGTGGCATGCTGGAGAAATTCGAAAGCTACGGCTTTGTCGTCAATCCTCTGGTCCGCAGATGCGAAACTCTGGATCAGGTGCTGAAATTCTATCGCGACATCGAAGGCAAGCGTGCGCGACTGGGCTATGACATTGACGGCGTGGTCTACAAGGTGGATCGGCTGGACTTGCAGGAGCGGCTGGGCTTTGTCTCGCGCTCGCCGCGCTGGGCCATCGCGCACAAATTCCCCGCCGAACAGGCCGAGACGGTGCTGGAGGATATCGAGATCCAGGTCGGCCGCACCGGCAAGCTGGCGCCGGTCGCGCGGCTGAGGCCGGTCACCGTGGGCGGGGTGGTTGTGCAGAATGCCACGCTGCACAATGAAGACCAGATCGCACGGCTGGATGCGCGCATCGGCGACACGGTGGTGATCCAGCGCGCCGGTGATGTGATACCCCAGGTGGTGAAGGTGCTGCTGGAGCAGCGGCCCAAAAGTGCCAAGCCCTACAAGTTTCCCGATCGTTGCCCCATCTGTCACAGCCACGCGGTGCGCGAGGTGGACGAAAAGACCGGCAAGCAGGATGTGGACCGCCGCTGCACCGGCGGGCTCATTTGTGATGCCCAGACGGTCGAAAGGCTGAAATACTTCGCTGCCCGTGATGCCTTCGATATCGAAGGCCTCGGCGGCACCTTGATCGAGCTCTTTCACGCCAAGGGCCTGCTGAAAGAGCCCGCCGACATTTTTGCGCTGACGGACAAGCCCGCCAAGGTCGCTCAAATACTGGCCGAACACCGTGCCGCACTGTCTCTGGAGCGTCGCGGGGTTGAGGCGGCCACAAAGTCTGTGAAAAAGAAGGACGAGGGCGACGGCAAGCAGGTCGAGAACCTGATGGCCGCCATCACGCTTCGCCGCACCATTGGGCTGGACCGGCTGATCAACGCCCTGGGCATCCGCCATGTCGGCGAGACCACCGCCCGCCTGCTGGCGCGGCATTACCGCAGCATTGCTGCCCTGCTGGAGGGCATGAAGGCTGAAAATGCGCGCGAGGAGCTGGAAAGCATAGAGGGCATCGGGGGGGTGGTGGCCGAAGCCATCCACGACTTCTTCGCCGAGCCGCACAATGTTAAGGCGCTCGCACGGCTGCTAGGTTGGCTGACGGTGACAGACATGGCCGCGCCGCTCAAGACCTCGCCGGTCAGCGGCAAGACGGTGGTCTTCACCGGCACGCTGGAAAAGATGACCCGGCAGGAAGCCAAGGCCCGCGCCGAAAGCCTGGGCGCCAAGGTGTCGGGCTCGGTTTCGGCCAAGACCGATATCGTTGTCGCTGGGCCCGGCGCGGGGTCGAAGCTGAAAGACGCGCAGAAACACGGCGTCCAGGTGATGGACGAAGATGCCTGGCTGGCGCTGATCGGGTAAGGAGCAGCCCGGCGAGCGGGCACCGGCCGGGCTGTCCATGCGAAGCAGCCGAAGGGTAAGGGGCGCGGCTGCCAAACCAGACAAGCACAAAAGCCCTCGACCCGCTTTGCGCCGGATCAAATCGCCCGTGTCGCCTTGTCCAGCCAGGACCGGGTTTCTTCATCCACCAGATGCCCGATCGTGTCCCGCACCCGTGCGTGATAGGCGTTCAGCCAGGTTTTTTCGACATCGGTGAGCAGGTCGGGCTCCACCAGGTTCAGATCGATCGGCGCCAGGGTGATGGTCTCGAATTCCATCATCGGGCGTTCGCCGCCGACATCCTTCAACTCGGTCACCACCACCAGGTTCTCGATGCGGATGCCGAAGGCGCCGGTCTTGTAGAAGCCCGGCTCGTTGGAACAGATCATCCCCGGCTTCAGCGCCTGCAACACCGGCTTCTTGGAAATATTCTGCGGCCCTTCATGCACCGACAGATAGGATCCCACGCCATGGCCCGTGCCGTGGTCGTAATCCAGCCCTGCTTCCCACAAGGGCCGGCGCGCCAGCGTGTCGAGCTGCATGCCGATGGTGCCTTCGGGGAAGCGCGCCGTCGCCAGCGCGATGTGGCCCTTCAGCACGCGGGTGAAACGATCCTTCATCTCGGCCGTCGGCTCGCCCACCATCACGGTCCGCGTCACGTCGGTGGTGCCGTCGGGATATTGCGCGCCCGAGTCGATCAGGAACATGTCGCCCTGTGCGATGGTGCGGTTGGTCGACTGGGTGACCCGATAATGCACGATGGCGCCGTTGGGACCGGCGCCGCTGATGGTGTCGAACGAGACGTCGCTCAAGCAGCCGGTGGCGCGGCGAAAGCCTTCCAGCGTTTTCGCCGCTTCAATCTCGGTCAGCGCGCCGCCGGCGGCATTCACCGACAGCCACGAAAAGAACTTCGCCAGCGCCGCGCCGTCGCGGATATGCGCCTTGCGGGTGCCTTCGATCTCCAGCGGGTTCTTGCAGGCCTTGGGCAACTGGCAGGGGTCGGCGCCCTGGCGGATGGTGGCGCCCGCCTTGTGCAGCCGGTCGAAGATCGCGGCCGCCGCGGTGGCCGGATCGACCAGCACGCTCTTGCCCTTCATGGCGGCCAGCGCCGCCTCGAACTGGTCGGGATTGTGGACCTGCACCGAATTGCCCAGGTGCGCCATCAATTCGGGATTGCGCTTGGCGGGGTCCAGGAACAGGTCGGCGCCACCATCTTCATGCAGGATGGCGAAGGCCAAGGTGAAGGGCGTGTGCGGCACATCGGCGCCGCGAATGTTCAGCAGCCAGCAGACGGAATCCGCCAGGGTGATGACGGCTGCTTCCGCACCCGCCTTCTTCAGCCCTTCGCCCAACTGCACGCGCTTGGCTTCGCTCTGCACCCCGGCCAAGTTCAGCGCATGCGGCTTGGCCGGCGTGGTGGGCGGGGCGGGCTGGTCGGTCCATACCGCGTCGATCGGATTGGTCTCGCAGGCGACGAGGGTGGCGCCGGCCTTCTCGCAGGCGGCGCGCAGGTGCATCACGCCATGGGCGGTGTGCAGCCAGGGGTCATAACCAAGTTTCGCACCCTTCGGCAGGTTGTCCGGTATCCAGCCTTGCGGGCCTTCGGCCACCAGGTCGCGCGGTTCGAACAGTTTGGTATCGGTCTGGCGCGCCACCTGCAGGGTGTAGCGCCCGTCCACGAACACCGCCGCCTTGTCCTTCAGCACCACGGCGGCGCCCGCCGATCCGGTGAAGGATGTCAGCCAGGCCAGCCGCTCGGCAAAGGCCGGGAGATATTCCCCCATATGCTGGTCGCTGTGCGGCACCACGAATCCGTCCAGCCCCCGCCTGGCCAGTTCGGCGCGAAGAGCCGAAAGACGCGGGGCGCAGGTGGCGGCGTCGGAGGTGTCGTCGTAGGTCTGAAATTGCTTGTCCATAAGGACAAGTCTAGCGCCGTGGTTTGTCGAAGACTAGCGCGCTCCACGGCCCGTCGCGGCGCACGGCAACCCGGCGCAGCGACTGGTAAAAGCTGGTCACCAACTTTTCTTGCGTATGAAGCAGCCCCGACAGCACCAATGTTGCCCCGGGCTGCAAAGCGCGCTGGATGGCGGGCGCCAACTGGGTCAGCGGCCCGGCCAGGATGTTGGCGATGATCAGGTCATAGGGTGCGCCGCCCGCCAGCACCGGGCTGGTCAGCCCATCGGCCGTCACCGCGCGCACCAGCGGGGCCACGCCATTGGCCCGCGCATTTTCGCGCGTCACCTCCACCGCCACCACGTCGATGTCCGACGCCAGCACGGGGCGCTTCCACAGCATGGCCGCCCCGATCGCCAGCAGCCCGGTGCCGCAGCCCAAGTCCAGCACATTGCGATAGGCGCGCTGTTTGGCCAGGTCGCTCAGCACCGCCAGGCACAGGGCAGTGGTTTCATGATGGCCGGTGCCGAAGGCCAGCCCCGCCTCGATCTTCATCGGGATCACGCCATGCGGCACGGTGCCGGCATCATGGGCGCCATAGACAAAGAAGCGCCCGGCCCGCACGGGGGGCAGGCCTTCCTGGCTCAGGCGAATCCAGTCCTGGTCGGGCAGGGGGGCGACGGTGATGTCGCGCCGCGCGATCTGCGACAGCCATTTGGCGTCGGGCTCTTCGGTATAGAGCGCCTCGACCACGGCGCCGTCGGCGAAGGGTTCTTCCACGATCAGCACCGCCTGGGCCGAGCCTTCCAGCTCCAGCGCGGCGGCGATGTCGGCGGCTTCGATCTTGGTCAGCTTGACGCTGGCCTTCCACAGGGGGGGATTGGTCATGGCGGGGATATGCCCAGAAGTGGCAGGGGCGTCAACGTTGCCTGCGCCGGGCGAAAAAGCGTGGATAGCGCAGTGGCGGTCTGCGATCCAGATTCGGGCTTCAGCAATTTAATTGTGCGGGCCGGAAACAGACTCCCCCCTCCCCCCTGTCGTGCGCCAAGTGCTTGATGGGAAAGGATGCGCAAAAAGCCTGTCCAACACCCCTCACGCATCGGCGAAAAAATGCGTCCGGCTAAGTGATCGAAGTCGGGATGTTGATAAGCGCGGCGCATCGGTTTCATGGCCGCGATTTTACCGCGCGGCAAAGGCCAGGAACAGGAGGATATGTCGTGCCGCCCCAGGCCCTGCTGGAAGATCAACCTGATCGAACAGCATAACGAACACTGGCGCGATCTGGCAGAAGATTTGAACGCCTGAATTCCACGCCCACCTGTCATGGCCCACATTCGCGGGCCATGACACGGAGTGGGTTGCTACGCCCGGCTCACGAACTGGTCGATCACGCGCTTCTCGCCGGCCTTGTCGAAATCCACGGTGAGCTTGTTGCCTTCGACGTAGCGCACGCGGCCATAGCCGAATTTCTGGTGGAAGACGCGATCGTCGCGGGCGTAGAGCGATGCGCCGGGGTCTGACGTCTGCACCGACCATGCCTGGGCTTCGATCAGGGGCGGGCGGCTGCGGAAGCCGCCGCTGGCCGCGCGGTTCGCCTGCGCACGTTTCCAGCCCGGTGAATCATAGGTGCTGCCGAATTCGGCGGCCTGGCCATTGTCGCGGAAGCCTGCATAGCCGCCGTAAAAGCCTTCATCCACCGTGGCCTCGACATGGTCTTCGGGGATTTCCTTGATGAAGCGCGACGGCAGGGCGCTTTGCCAACTGCCATGCACCCGGCGATTGGCGGCGAAGGAGATGCGGGCGCGTTTCCTGGCGCGGGTGATGCCGACATAGGCGAGGCGGCGTTCCTCTTCCAATCCCGCCAGTCCGTTCTCGTCCATGGTGCGCTGGGAGGGGAACAGCCCTTCCTCCCAGCCTGGCAGGAAGACGGTGTCGAATTCCAGCCCCTTGGCGGCATGCAGGGTCATCAGGTTGATACGGTCGCCGGATTCATCCTGCGCGATTTCCATCACCAGGCTGACATGTTCGAGAAATGCCGCCAGCGATTCAAAACCTTCCATCGAGCGGACAAATTCCTTCAGGTTGTCCAGCCGGCCGGGGGCTTCGGCCGACTTGTCCACCTTCAGCATGTCGGTATAGCCGCATTCGTCCAGCACCATCTCGGCCAGCTCGGTATGCGGCAGCACGCGCGCGGTTTCCGTCCAGCGCGCGAAATTGGCGGCCAGTTCGGCCAGCGCCTTGCGCGCCTTGGGGGGCAGTTCGTCGGTTTCGGCCACTTCGCGCGCCGCCGCCAGCAGCGGCAGGTGCCGGGCCCGGGCGAAGGCGTGCAGGGTTGCGACGCTGGCATCGCCGATGCCGCGCTTGGGCTTGTTGACGATGCGTTCGAACGCCAGGTCGTCATCGCCCTGTGCGATCAGGCGCAGATACGCCATGGCATCGCGAATTTCGGCGCGCTCATAGAAGCGCGGGCCGCCGATGACGCGATAGGGCAGGCCCAGGCTGATGAAGCGATCTTCAAATTCGCGCATCTGGAAGGAGGCGCGCACCAGCACCGCCATCTGTGCAAAGGGATTGCCCTGGCGGTGCAGGTCTTCGGCGTCGCTGGCGACGTTGCGGGCTTCCTCCTCGGCGTCCCACACGCCCTGGACCTTGATCTTGTCGCCGGTGTCGCCCTCGGTCCACAGCGTCTTGCCCAGCCGGCCCTTGTTGGCGGCAATAAGTCCCGAAGCCGCGCCCAATATCGCGGGCGTCGAGCGATAATTGCGTTCCAGGCGAATGACCCTGGCGCCGGGAAAGTCACGCTCGAAGCGCAGGATGTTTTCCACTTCGGCGCCGCGCCAGCCATAGATGCTTTGGTCGTCATCGCCCACGACGCAGATATTGCCCCCACTTCCATCCTTATGGCCCTTGGCCAGGAGGTTCAGCCACAGATACTGGACCACATTGGTGTCCTGGTATTCGTCCACCAGCATGTAGCGGAAGCGGTCGCGGTAATCGGCCAGGATGTCGGGATTGGTCTTGAGGATGTGCAGCACTTCCAGCAGCAGGTCGCCGAAGTCGGCGGCGTTCAGTGCCTTCAGCCGGTCCTGGTACTGGCGGTAAAGCAGCTTGCCCTTGCCGAAGGCATAACCCTGCGCTTCGCCTTCGCTGACATCGTCAGGGCGCAGGCCGCGGTTCTTCCAGCCGTCGATCATGCTGGCCAGGGTGCGCGCCGGCCAGCGCTTTTCGTCCACGCCTTCCGCCTCGATGAGCTGCTTCATCAGGCGAAGCTGGTCGTCGCTGTCCAGGATGGTGAAGTTGGATTTCAGCCCCGCCAGCTCGGCATGGCGGCGCAGCATCCTGGCGCCGATGGCGTGGAAGGTGCCCAGCCACTGCATGCCCTCGACCACGCCGCCAATGAGCGCGCCGATGCGCTCCTTCATTTCGCGCGCCGCCTTGTTGGTGAAGGTGACGCACAGCATCTGGCCCGGCCAGGCGCGGTGGGTGGCCAGGATATGGGCGAGGCGGGTGGTCAGTACGCGGGTTTTACCGGTGCCGGCGCCGGCCAGTACCAGCACGGGGCCGTCCACGGCTTCCACCGCCTCGCGCTGTTCCTTGTTCAGGCCGGCGAGATAGGGCGGATCGCGCGGAACCGGTGCGGTTTCGGGAACATCCGAAAAGGCGGCGTCGAGCGGATCGGAATAGCGGTCGCCATAGTCACTCATCGTGGAGCCTTGGGCGCACCATTGGAATCTGGGAACATTTCGTGATTTTACGGGGTGGGGGGTGCAATTCCCACTTAATTATCGTCCGGCCCTTTTTCCAGCTTGTGGCCGGAAATGCGCTGGTCCGCATGGTCTTTGCGGGCCTCTTCCAGCTTGCGCAGCGCCGTCGGGGTTCCGTGCCGGATGCGGTTGGCCTCGGCGGTCTTTTCCTTTTCCGCGCGGGCCTTTGCCTTGCGCACGGCGCGCAGGTTGACGATCTCAGTCCCCATCTTCTAATCCGAAACTTCTTTCGCCTGCGAACGGGCATAAGCGGGCCGCGCCAGCACCCGGCCGACATAGCCGTCCAGCAGCGGGGTCTTTTCCAGCAGCGGCGAGCCCATGAACATCTTGAAGGTGGTGGCGACCAGGATATCGATGGCGCTGAACTTTTCGCCCAGCAGGTAGGGGCCTTTTTCCAGGGTGGCATTGACGAAGGCCATCACCTCATCGGTCTTCACCCAGCCGGCGGTGCCGCGCGGGATGTCCCATTTCATGTAGGCGCTCATCCAGGCCGGCTCCATCACGCCGGCATAATAGGCCAGCCAGGACAGATAGGCGCCGCGTGTGGCGTCGCCCACCACCGGGCCGATGCCGTTCTGGGGAAAACGGTCGGTGAGGTACAGGGCGATGGCGGTGCTTTCGAATACCAGGGTGTCGCCATCCTTCAGCGCCGGCGACTTGCCGTGGGGATGGGGGTTTTCCGGATCGATGCCGCCGGAGCCATCGGGGCGGCGGATGTTGGCGATGCGGTGGATGTCATACGGCACGCCCAGTTCCTCCAGCAGGAAGATGAAGCGGCTGGAGCGGGTGCGGGGATGGTGGAAAAGCGTGATCATGTGGAGAGGCTAGGATTTCGCCGCCAGAGCGTAAAGCCTGAGCGCGCTGGCCAGCGGGCGGTCCCCGCGTGATGCGTCAATCCGGGCCACCAGGGCTGCCAGGCTTATGCCTTGTTCCTGCGCGGATTGCCCCAGAACGGCCCAGAATTCGGCCTCAAGCGCCACAGAGGTGCGATGGCCCGACAGGGTGAAGGATTTTTTCGACAGCATGGGGAACAGTTTGCCCGCGATTGGCTTGTGAACATAGGGGAGTCACGGAGGTCAAAATGCGTTTTCCTTTTGCCTTGCTGATTTTCGGCGGTCTGGTGGCCGGCACCATTGTTGCCCAGGCGGCGGAAGCCGACATGAACTGCGCCGCAACCTTCTCCACCCTGTCACAAAGCGCCCGCAGCCATGGGCTGCCGAGCGGCGAATTCGACCGCATGGCCGCCATTGCCGCCGAGCATGGCGGCGCGGTGACCTTTGCAGGCCGTTCGCAGGTGCGCGCGATGTCGCTGCCGCAGTTGCAGGCGCAGGTGGTCAACTGCCATGCCCGCTATGACGGCAAAAACAGCCTGCGCGTGGCATCCCGCTAGTCTATCTGGCGCTAGCGTATCTGGCGCCAGTCCAGAATATCGAGCTGCTCTTCCAGCTTGGCGCCACCAGGCTTGGGCGGCATCAGGACTGTAGGCTTTTTCAGCTTGCTGACGGCGCCCGCCGCGATGACGGCGTTGCGGTCCACCCAGCCATCGGTATCCAGCAGTCGCACTTGGCGCCATTGCTTGCGCAGGTCGCGGACCATGTTGTCCGGGATGCGGTCCTCGTCATTGTCCACGATCACGTTCATCAGGAACAGCCCGCCGCGCTCCATCAGCCGCGATTTGGCCAGCTTGAAGAAAGCGGGCTGCTTGAAGGCTTCGGGCATGCCGCCTTCGCCGAAGGCGTCCAGCACCAGCGCGTCATGGCGATGCCTGTGGGTCTTGAGGTAATCGATGCCGTCCGCCACATGGCACGTCACCCCGGCCGGCAGGTTGAAATAGTTATGGGCGATGTCGAAACTCATCTGGTGCAGGTCGACCACCGTCACCCGGACGCCCGAGCGGTGCAGCATGGTGGCAAGCGTGCCGCCGCCGCAGCCGATCATCAGCACGTCCCTGGACTGGGCCTGCATCAGGAAGAAATACATGGCGTGGATATAATCGGCGGTGGAGATGCCCCGGCTGTCGGCGGCGCTCTGGTGATATTCGTTCTGCCAGTAGCTGACCTTGCCGTTGTTGCGATCGCGGATGATGTAATGGCCTGGCGCCACGACGATGCGGTGGGTCATTGCGATGCTGCTTTCCAGTCGCCGGGCAGGTCGGTTTTGGTGGCGGCCAGGATGGCGATGGCCGCAGCGCCGTCCGGCCTTTGCAGCAGCGCGGCATGCAGTTTGCGCCACAGAAGGGTTTTGGCGGCCGGGTTCAGGCTGTCGAACGCCGTGCTGTAGACCATGTAGCTGAGGGGATAGCGGAACAGCCGGGTCTGCAGGTCGAAATCCCGCAGGCTGCGGCCTTTGCCGTCGCGCGGGCCGCGTTTGGCGAAAACCTGCGTGAAGGCGGAATTGCCTTTCACCGGAGAGGGCAGCGGCACTTCGTCGGCGAAGGTCATGTAGGATACCAGCTCGTCGATCAGCTTGTCGGTGGTCGCCGCGCTTTCGGTGGGATAGCGCACATTCAGCACGGCGACGCGGTTGGAAAAGCCGGTCTGATGTTCCAGCGTCATCAGCGCCACGATGTCGCTGGTGGGTTTCAGGGTCTGCTTGAGGTCGAACCTGCCCGACAGGTCGGTGATGTTGAGGCCCTTGTCCTCGGGCAGGTCGAACGGGCGCAGCGGGTCTTCGGCCCAGACATTGCCGCGGTGGTGCATGGCGCCGCTGGTGCCGGTGACGTACCAGCCGCCCCAGCGATTCTCGAACGGCTTGTCCTGTTCGGTATAGTCGAACGGCTTGCCGGGGTCGGCAAATTGCGGCGTGCCGTCGGCCGTGGCGGTGATGTTGGCCACGATCCAGCCCAGGGCATAGCGGTTGGCAAAGCCGTGACAGGCGGCGCAGATTGCGTCTTCGCGTACGAAGCGCGGCTTTTCGGCCCTGGCGGTGTCCATGGTGTAGAAGGCCAGCTTGCCGCTGCGGTCATTGACCAGGAATTCCAGCAGCTTGCCGTCATGCACGGCGCCGATCGCCGCATCGTCGCGGAAATAGATGGCGCGGGGATGCTGGGGATCGATCTTGTCGAACTGCAGGCTGGAGCGGGTGAAGGACAGAACCTGCGAGTCCTGCGGCACATCCAGCGCCGCCAGCACGCTTTTCAGATAGCCGTGGCCGTCATCGGCAAAGGTGAGTTTGGCCTCGCCCTTGTCCAGCCGCTGTTGCAGGATTTCAATGACGTTGGTTGGCGTGTCATCGGCCCATGCTGCCGAAGAAAGCGATGCAGCGATCAGCAACGAGGGGAACGAGTGCCGGATCATCGCCGTGACTGTGGCGTGTCGGGCATGTCTAGTTTTACCGCATGCGTCTTGATGGGAGCAGAAAACGCCCAGAAAGCCAGAATTGCAGCCAGAATTATGCGGGTCCACTGCCACCGCGGTGTGTTATTTCGCCAAAAAGGTGGAAAGAGCAACGCTGCGGCAAAGAAAAGCGAGCCGATAACAAGACGCAACATGGTCGGAGTGGATGTCCAACTGCCTGGTAGAAAAATGCCAACGACGAGGATGATGGCGAGTAAGCCTAGAACCACCGAAGCGATCCAGATGGCAACTCTCACTTGGGCGCGATCATGTCTTCGGGGCGCACCACGGCGTCGAATTCTTCCGCCGTGACATAGCCGCCGCCGACCGCTTCCTCTTTCAGGGTGGTGCCGTTCTTGTGCGCGGTCTTGGCGATCTTGGCGGCATTGTCATAGCCGATCTTGGGCGCCAGCGCCGTCACCAGCATCAGCGACCTTTCCAGGCCATGCCTGATATTGTCCAGGCGCGGCTCGATCCCCACCACGCAATTGTCGGTGAAGCTCACCGCCGCGTCGGCGATCAGCCGCACGCTCTGCAGGAAATTGTAGGCCATCACCGGATTGTAGACGTTCAGCTCGAAATGGCCCTGGCTGCCGGCAAAGGTCAGCGCCGCATTGTTGCCGAACACCTGCACGCAAACCTGGGTCAGCGCCTCGCACTGGGTGGGATTGACCTTGCCCGGCATGATGGACGAGCCTGGCTCGTTCTCCGGCAGCGCCAGCTCGCCCAGGCCCGAACGCGGGCCCGAGCCCAGCAGACGGATATCGTTGGCGATCTTGAACAGCGACGCCGCCACCGTGTTGATGGCGCCGTGGCTAAACACCATGGCGTCATGGGCGGCCAGCGCCTCGAACTTGTTGGGGGCGGTGGTGAAGGCAAGGCCCGTGATGGCGGCGATACGCTCGGCCACCATCTTGTCGAAGCCGACCGGCGCGTTCAGTCCGGTGCCGACGGCGGTGCCGCCCTGCGCCAGTTCCATCAGGCGGGGCAGGGTCTGCTCGATGCGGGCGATGCCGTTGGCGACCTGCGTGGCGTAACCCGAAAATTCCTGGCCCAGGGTCAGCGGCGTCGCGTCCTGGGTGTGGGTGCGGCCGATCTTGATGATGGCCTTCCACGCTTCCACCTTCACCGCCAGCGCGGCGTGCAGATGCTTCAACGCCGGCAGCAGGCGGTGATGGATCTCCTCGGCGCAGGCGATGTGCATGGCCGTGGGATAGGTGTCATTCGAGCTCTGGCTCATGTTGAC
Source organism: uncultured Hyphomicrobiales bacterium (assembly GCA_966211925.1). Classification (GTDB taxonomy): domain Bacteria; phylum Pseudomonadota; class Alphaproteobacteria; order Micropepsales; family Micropepsaceae; genus Rhizomicrobium. The sequence continues at coordinate 18,046 of CBIHOI010000011.1, forward strand.
GTGATCGTTGGGATGGACCGGCTTCTTGCTGCCCATCACCCCGCCCATCATCTCGATGGCGCGGTTGGAGATCACTTCATTGGCGTTCATGTTGGACTGGGTGCCCGAACCGGTCTGCCACACCGACAGGGGGAAATGATCGTCCAGCTTGCCGTCAATCACTTCCTGGGCGGCGGCGGCAACCTTTTCGCCGATGGCCTTGTCCAGATGCCCCAGCGCCATGCTGGTCTCGGCGGCGGCGCGCTTGATGATGCCCAGTGCCCGCACGATGGCGGCGGGCTGCTTTTCCCAGCCGATCTTGAAATTGCCCAGGCTGCGCTGCGCCTGCGCGCCCCAGTAACGGCTGGCGTCAACTTCAATCGGGCCGAAGGTGTCTGTTTCGGTGCGGGTCTTGGTCATGATGGGGGACTTTGCAGGTTATTTTTTGCGGAAACTGTCCAGGCTGACCACTTCGCCGGGCGCCGGCTTTTCCGCGGGCGCCTTTTCGGCGGTGGTGGCCGCGGGTGGGGTCAGCGGCACGGGCTCCGCCGGCACGGCCGGCTCGGACGGGGCATTGGGCACCATGACGGGGCCGGTGGCGGGCTTGGCGGCGTCGCCTTCGGCGCGGAACTGCAGGCCGAACTGCACGCCGGGATCGAAAAAGGCGGTGAGGGCGGCAAAGGGGATGTGCAGCGGCGCCGGCAGCTTCTTGAAGGTCAGGGTTACCTCGAAATAATCATCCTTCACCTTCAGCGCCCAGTACTGGTGCTGGATGATGATGGTCATTTCGTCGGGATACTGCTCCTTCAGGAAATCGGGAATGTCCACGCCGTCAGCATGGGTCTTGAAGGTCAGGTAGAAGTGGTGCGCGCCGATCAGGCCGGACTTTTCGATGCGCCGCAACGCGTCGCGCACGACGCCGCGCAGCGCCGAGTCGGTCAAAGCCTGGTAGCCGATAAAGTCTTTTGCCATATGGATCGGAGACTATTCGTGCGCCCGCCCAAGTCAACGTGCCCAAACACCGGGCAGGGCCCTCTCCCCAGCAAAAATGACGCAATTGCGAACAAAATGAGGAACCGGAGGGGCGACCCTGCCGTTGTGACTAAGTCCCCGTCGAGGTCTGGTCATGAAAATCGCGCAAATCGCCCCCCTGGTGGAAAGCGTGCCCCCGACTCTGTATGGCGGAACGGAACGGGTTGTATCCTGGCTGACCGAGGAACTGGTGCGGCAGGGCCATGATGTCACCCTGTTCGCCTCGGGCGATTCTTGCACCGCCGCCAGGCTGGTGCCCATCGTGCCGCGCGCGCTGCGGCTGGACGGCATCCACAATTCCACGCCCTACAACATCATCATGCTCGACCAGGTGGCGACACGGCGGGACGAATTCGATGTGATCCACTTTCACATCGACTTCTTCCATTATCCGCTGTTCCGCGGCATGGCGCACAAGACCCTGACCACCCTGCATGGCCGCCAGGACCTGCCGGAACTGCCGGCGCTGTATCGCGCCTTCCCCCACATGCCGCTGGTGTCGATCTCCAACGACCAGCGCAAGCCGGTGCCGCCGGTGAACTGGATGGGCACCGTCTATCACGGCCTGCCCAACGACCTCTTGGCCGAGGGCCCCGGCGATGGCGGCTATCTTGCCTTCCTGGGCCGCATCTGCCCCGACAAGGGCCCGCTGGAAGCCATCGAGATCGCGCGCCGCGCCGGCATGAAGCTGAAGATGGCCGCCAAGGTGGACCCGGTAGACCAGAAATATTTCGACGATGTGATCAAGCCGGTGCTGGATGCCAGCCCCCATGTCGAATTCATCGGCGAGATCAATGACAGCCAGAAACCCGAATTCCTGGGCAAGGCCACGGCGCTGCTGTTCCCCATCTGCTGGCCGGAACCCTTTGGCCTGGTGATGATCGAAAGCATGGCCTGCGGCACGCCGGTCATTGCCTTCAACTGCGGCTCGGTGCCGGAGATCATGGAAGACGGCCTGACCGGCTTTGTGGTGGAAAATGTTGATCAGGCGGTGGCGGCCTGCGCCAGGCTGGGACAGTTGTTCCGCCCCTCTATCCGCTCGCGATTCGAGGAGCGCTTCAGCGTCGCCGCCATGGCGCGCGAATATGTCAAGATTTACGAAGATCTGGTCTCGATGGGCAAGGTAACGGCCATCGCCGCCGAGTGATTGCATAAGCGAGGAAAGCATGGAGGCGAAAGCCATCCCTGACTCGCCTGACGATATTTCGACTTTTTATATTCAGGCGACGGAATCCATACAGCAGCGCTGGCCCCGCACCCTCAAGCAGGGTGACACCTTTGCCATGTTCGATGCGCTGGGCGATTGCATCGCGCCGGGGCTGACGCCCGGCGGCGTCTTCCACAACGACACGCGCTATCTGTCCGGCATGCAGTTGCTGCTGGATGGCCAGCGGCCGCTGTTGCTGTCCAGTGCGATGGAACAGGACAATGTCGTCCTGACCGTGGACCTGACCAATCCCGACATCTACCAGGGCAATGCCATCGTGCTGCCGCGCGAGACCCTGCATATCCGCCGCTCCAAGTTCCTGTGGCAAGGCGCCTGCCATGAACGCATCGCCGTCCACAATTTCGACGCCCGTCCGCAGAAATGCTGGCTGACGGTGAACTTCGCCGCCGATTTCGCCGACCTGTTCGAGATCCGCGGCATGGTGCGGCCCAAACGCGGCGACATCACCACCGCCGTGATCGGCGGGGCCAAGACCATCTTTCGCTACATGGGGCTGGATAACGTCGAGCGGCGCACGGAAGTCGGTTTCGATCCCGCCCCCAAACAGCTCAACCGCAGCCAGGCGCTGTACGAGCTGGACCTGCCGCCGGGCGAAGCCGTTGCCATCGTTATCACCGTGCGCTGCACCTCCAGCGATATGCAGGGCAGCGCCGAAAAGCGCGCGGACATCACCCAAGGCTTTGCCGAACCGTATCGCGCGGCACGGCGCGGCGCGGCGCGGGTTGCAAGCCTGGGCGGCTCGGTCACATCGTCCAACGAGCTGGCCAACAAGATGCTGCACCGGGCCGGCGCCGACCTGTCCATGCTGGTCACCGACACGCAGCAGGGGCCCTATCCCTATGCCGGCACGCCCTGGTTCTCCACCCCCTTCGGGCGCGATGGGCTGATCACCGCGCTGGAGATGCTGTGGCTGGACCCGGATCTGGCGCGCGGCGTGCTGCGCTACCTGGCGGCGCACCAGGCGACCACGCTGGACGATCGCGCCGATGCCGAGCCGGGCAAGATCCTGCACGAGACGCGCGCCTGCGAGATGGCGGTGCTGGGCGAGGTGCCGTTCGGGCACTATTACGGCAGCATCGATTCCACGCCTTTGTTCGTGATGCTGGCGGCGCGCTATTTCCAGCGCACCGGCGACACCGCCACCATGCGCGAATTGTGGCCCAACATCGATGCGGCGCTGACCTGGATCGACCAGTATGGCGATCGCGACGGCGACGGCTTCGTTGAATATTACCGGGTGAGCGATAACGGGCTGACCAACCAGGGCTGGAAGGATTCGTCCGACTCCATCATGCATGCCGACGGCACGCTGGCGACCGGCCCGATCGCGCTGTGCGAAGTGCAGGGCTATGTCTATGCCGCCAAGAAGGAAGGCGCCGTGCTGGCCACCGCGCTGGGCTATCTCAGCCGCGCCCATGCGCTGGACGAGGCGGCGGAGAAGCTGCGCGTCGCCTTCGAGGAAAAATTCTGGATCGAGGAACTGGGCACCTATGCCATTGCGCTGGATGGCGCCAAGGCGCCGTGCCGGGTGCGCTCGTCCAATGCCGGGCAGGTGCTGGCTTGCGGCATCGCCAGCCCCGAGCGCGCCCAGATCGTGGGCAAGGGACTTTTGACGCCGGAGCTGTTTTCCGGCTGGGGCATCCGCACGCTGAGCGCCGATGCGCCGCGCTTCAATCCCATGAGCTATCACAATGGCTCGGTGTGGCCGCACGACAATGCCATCATCGCGCTGGGCCTGGCGCGTTATGGCCAGAAGCGCGCCGCCGCCGCCATCTTTGAAGGCCTGTTCGACGCCGCTGCGCATATGGAGATGATGCGCTTCCCCGAACTGTTCTGCGGCTTCCCCCGCCGCCGCGGCACCGCGCCGGTGCTGTACCCGGTGGCCTGTGCGCCGCAGGCCTGGGCCAGCGTGGTGCCGTTTGCGCTGCTGCAGGCCTGCCTGGGTCTGGAGATGTGCTTCGAGAGGCGCGAGATCCGCTTCAACAACCCGCAACTGCCGCGGTTCCTGGAAGAGGTCGGCATCAACGGGCTGGAGCTGGGCGATGCCTCGGTCAACCTGCGGCTGCGCCGGCGCGGCGCCAACACCGAGGTTGCCATCGTGTCGAAGCGCGGCGACATCGCCATTCGCGTTACGCAATAGAGAGAGTGGCAGCTGCTTCTGTTGCCCGGTGCAACTGCCGAAACCGCGCTTGGCTAACCGTAGTTAGGCAGCGAGGGCCATTTCATTATCGTTGGCACCTAAACAATAGTCCGATGACGGCGGAACCATACCGAGCAAAAGAACTGCCTTTACACATCCGTCGATCCTGTTTCGCCCCCATCAAAAACCTTCCTGAAAAGGCTTGTGGTGGAGGCGCCGGGTACCGCCCCCGGGTCCGGGCTGCTTATTACACAGTCGTTTATCGCCATAGTCGCCCGGGCGAACCCGGATGACGCCCTTAATATAGGCGCTGGGGGCCGGGAATTGAAGGGCGGAACCCGGCTTGACTCCCGCCATTTCCCGGCGAAAACAGGGCATGTTCACCTGTGAAGATGATATCCACCGCCTGGGCGAGGGCCTGGTTGCCTGCAGCCTGCCCAAGGAAGAATGGACCCACGGCGCCCATTTCGCCTCGGCGCTGTGGCTGATGCGTTACCGGCCCGAAATCGACCTGGCCCGCGACATGCCCGGCCTGATCCGCGCCTATAATGAATCGGTGGGCGGGGTGAACAGCGACACCAGCGGCTATCACGAGACCATCACCCAGGCCTCGCTGCGCGCCGCGCGGGGCGTGTATGACGCCTATCCGGCCGACGTGCCGGTGTGGCGCATCGCCAATGCCCTGATGAAGTCGAACCTGGCCAACCCCAACTGGCTGCTGGAATATTGGACGCGCGACCGGCTGATGAGCGTGGAGGCGCGCCGCGCATGGCTGGACCCCGATCTGAAGGCGCTGCCTTTCTGAGCCGAATCCGGTAGGATTTTCCCATGCAGCAATATCTCGACCTGCTCCGCCTGGTCCGCGACACCGGCACGCAGAAGACCGACCGCACCGGCACCGGCACGCGCTCCATCTTCGGCCACCAGATGCGCTTCAACCTGGCCGATGGCTTTCCGCTGGTCACCACCAAGAAGGTGCATCTGAAGTCCATCATCTATGAACTGCTGTGGTTCCTGCGCGGCGAGACCAATGTGCGCTGGCTGCAGGAGCACGGCGTCACCATCTGGGACGAATGGGCCGATGCCAATGGCGAGCTGGGGCCGGTCTATGGTTACCAGTGGCGCAGCTGGCCCAGCCGGACTGATGGCACCATCGACCAGATCCGAAACCTCATCGCCGACATCCAGAAGAACCCGGATTCGCGCCGGCTGATCGTGACGGCTTGGAACCCGGCGGACATTCCGCGCATGGCGCTGCCGCCGTGTCACTGCCTGTTCCAGTTCTATGTCGCGGACGGCAAGCTGAGCTGCCAGCTTTACCAGCGCAGCGCCGACATCTTCCTGGGCGTGCCGTTCAACATCGCCAGCTATGCCCTGCTGACGCTGATGGTGGCCCAGGTTACCGGCCTTGCGCCCGGCGAATTCGTGCACAGCTTCGGCGACGCGCATCTTTATTCCAACCACCTGGACCAGGCGAACGAGCAGCTTTCCCGCGAGCCCTATCCGCTGCCGCGCCTGCGGCTGAACCCGGAGGTGAAGGACATTTTCGCCTTCCGGTACGAGGATTTCACCCTGGAAAACTACCAGTCCCATCCGGGGATCAAGGCGCCGATCGCTGTGTAATTTCGCCCTATTTGACAATTAGCCTCCTGCCCTTAAAAGACCGCCGACAGGGAGACTGGGATCATGGCCGAAGACGTACAGGGCAGGGACGAAACCAAGCTGGCCAATGGCGGCGGCGCTTTTCCGTTCTGGTTCTCCGTGACCGTCGTGGTCGGCCTGCTCGCCGTCCTGGTCGCCATCGTTTACGGCGTCATCCAGCTCTTCTCGTAAGCGCGGGATCCAAAGAAAAAGGGCCGGGGCATCGCTGCCCCGGCCCTTTTCTTTTGTCTGCGGCGCTACTTGGGAAGCGCCCACACCATCAAGCTGTCGCCGCCCGTCGGGCTGCCCAGATAGCTGCCGCCGGTCGCCACCACGCCGACATATTGCCGCCCATCCTTGCCGGCCCAGGTGATGGGCGTGGCATGGGCGGAATAGTCCAGCTTCGCGGTCCAGATTTCCTTGCCGGTCCTGCTGTCAAAGGCGCGGAAGCGCTGGTCGTCGGTGCCGCCGATGAAGGTCACGCCACCGGCCGTGACAATGGGCCCACCATTGCTGGGGCGGCCGGTGTCCTGCTTGCCCGCGGGCAGCTGGTCGGTGACGCCCAGGTTCACGCGCCAGGCGATGTCGCCGGTGTTGACGTTCACCGCGGTCAGCATGCCCCAGGGCGGGGCCTGGCAAGGCATGCGGGTCTTGGGATCGCGGAAATTGTGGCTGGTCATGCCCCACTCGCCATCGGCCTTCTTTTCCAGCTTCTCGACATAGCCAAGGTTGTTGGTGTTGACGATAAACAGGCCCAGCTTGGGGTCAAAGGCGCCGCCCGCCCATTCCGGCCCGCCTTCGCCGCCGGGAAAGCGCACGATGGGGTGATCGGTGGGAATGGGCTCGAAGCGCTTGGACCCCGCCAGATGCTCGTCGGCGATCATCTTCTGGCAGGCGGCGGTGTGTTCGGGCGTCAGTTGCGCCACTTCGCTGAGATCGAAGGCGGCGCGCGCCAGCTGCTCCGGCTTGTTGGGGATCGGCTGGGTGGGCGAGGCCGTCTCGCTGGGCACGGGCGAGGGCGGGACCGGGGTTTCCGTCACGCCGAAGATGGGCTCGCCGGTGACGCGGTTCAGGATGAACAGCAGCGCCGACTTGTTCATCGCCGCGATGGCCGGGATCGTCTTGCCGTCCTTCTTCACCTCCAGCAGCACCGGCGGCGTGTCCAGGTCATAGTCCCAGATGTCGTGATGCACGGCCTGGAAGTGCCACAGATATTTCCCGGTCCTGGCATTCACCGCCACCAGGCTGTCGCTGAACAGGTTGGAACCCTTGTGGTCGCCGCCATAGCGATCGAAGGTCGGCGCCCCGAACGGCAGATAGGCGATGCCGCGCTTGGTATCGACCGTCAGCATGTTCCAGACATTGACGCCCGAGCGCTGCTTCCAGCCATCGTCTTCCCAGGTGTCGTGGAATTTCTCGCCGGGGCGCGGGATGGAATGGAAGGTCCAGACCAGCTTGCCCGTCACCACGTCCCAGGCGCGCACGTCACCTGCCGCGCCCTTCGATGGGGCTTCCTGTACCCGGCTGCCGATGATGGCGAGGTTGCCGTAGATGTTGGCGGGCGAGGAATAGCCGTAATAGGCATTGGGCAGCCCGTTCATGATTTCCGGTGTCTTGGTATCCACGATGCCGTCCGTTCCGAAGCCCTTGGGCACGGCGCCGGTTTTGGCATCCAGCGCGATCAGCCTGCCTTGGGTGCTGCCGAAGATGATGCGGGGGCCATGGCTCTTGTCGCCCGGCCAGTAGGACAGGCCGCGAAAGGGCGGCTGGTCGGTGCCGGGAAGCTGGTAGGCCCAGACCTGCTTGCCGGTGGTGGCGTCCAGCGCCACGACCCGCCCATAAGGCGTGCCCAGGAACAGCATTCCGTTCGCCACCAGCGGCGTGGTGGTGGAAAAGGGTATGCGCGCCAGCTTCGCGTCCGGCGTGGGGTTCATGTGATAGGTCCAGGCGACGGCCAGCTTGTCCACATTCTGCGGCGTGATCTGGCTGAGCGGCGAAAACCGCCCGCCGCCGGAATCATGACCATAGGCCGGCCAGTCGCCGCCCTTGACGGCAGGTGCCGCGCTTAGTGGCAGGCATGACGCCAGCAATACGAGCATCATCTTCTTCATGGTATTCTCCCTGACACTTTTTCCTGGCGCATCGCCCTCTTGTTGAGACGGCTCCGGCGCTTGTTTCCCCAGGCGACCTTGGGTCGCGGGTTACTTCCCCATCTCGTCCTGCTGATAGACCTGGATGATCTCGTCGAAGTTTTTTTCGGCCGCAAAGCCCATCTTCGTGGCCAGCGCGGCGGTGTAGCGGCCGGCCCAGCCCAGCACGATCCTGGAGATGAACGGGTCTTCCACGCGCTTGATCAGCTTGACGGCATCTTCGCCGGCGGCTTTGCGCAGGGCCTCGATTTCCTCGCCCACGGTGGCGGACACGCCCGGCATGGTCATGGAACGGCGCACGCCCAGCGACGAGGTGTCGATGGTGGCGGCGGTGATGAAGAAGCCGACCGCGGCGCGCGGGCTGGCAAACCAGTGGCGTACGTCATCGCCCACCGGCAGCGGTGCTTCCTTGCCCGCCAGCGGTTCGCGCAGGATGCCGGAAAAGAAGCTGGAGGCAGCCGCGTTCGGCTTGCCGGGGCGAATGCAGATGGTGGGCAGGCGCACACCCACGCCGTCCAGGTAACCCTTGCGGGAATAGTCGGCCAGCATCAGCTCGGTCATCGCCTTCTGGGTGCCGTAGCTGGAGGACGGTGTCAGCGCGAACTCGTCGGGGATGGGATCGGGGAAGGGGGGGCCATAGACGGCGAGGGTGGAGGCGAAGACAAAGCGCGGCTTGTAGCCGTCACCCGGCTTATTTTGGTTTTCCAGCCGGATCGCCTCGAACAGCGCCCAGGAACCGTTGAAGTTGATCTTGTAGCCCTTTTCGAAATTGGCTTCCGCGTCGCCCGACACGATGGCGGCGAGATGGAAGATCACGTCGGGACGTTCTGAAATGAGCGTGGCGGCGACGCCCTTCTCGCTGAAATCGGTGACAATCGCCTTGGACGGCGGCGCGCCTTCGGGAATAGGGCTGTCCACCACATCCACCAGGGTCATGGCGGTGATGGGCTTGCCGCCGAGTGACTTTTCTTTCACCAGCCGTTCAACCAGCTTGCGCCCGATCATGCCGCCGGCGCCGGTGACGAGAATCTTCATGTCGTTTTCCCTCTGTGACGGCGGGACCATAGGATAGCGAAATGGGCTGCACCATGCGCATTTTGGCACCGGCTGCGTTTGCGCATCGGCATGTTGCGGCGCAACGTGGAGCAGGTCATCTGGTCCTTTGACGCGGCACCAGTGCGGGGATAGCGTCACCGAAAACCGGCTGAACCGGTGCTTCGGGGAGATTTTTGTGAAACTGGCATTCGTCGCGCTTCTGGCTTTGACCTTCAGCGCAGAAATTTCGCGTGCAGGCGCGCAGGACATTCCCGCGCCCTATGGCGCCCCCGAACATCAGTGGGCAACGCCGCCGGATGGCGTCGCGGGCAAGTGGGGCTCGTCGGCGGGCATCGAGCGCGGACCGCATGGCGAGATCTGGGCCATCGACCGCTGCGGCGCCAATTCGTGCGATGGTTCCGACAAGAACCCCATCGTCCTGCTCGATCCCGCCACCGGCAAGGCCATCCGCAGCATCGGCGCGGGCCTGTTCGTGTTCCCGCATGGCCTGCACGTGGACCGCAAAGGCAATATCTGGGTCACCGATGGCGGCATCAGCAAGGACGGCAGCAAGGGCCTGCAGGTCATCAAACTGTCGCCGGGCGGCAAGGTGCTGCTGAAGATCGGCACCGCCGGGCAGCGCGGCGATGACGGCACGCATTTCCAGTCGCCCAGCGACGTGATCACCGCGCCCAATGGCGACATCTTTGTCACCGATGGCCATGCGCCGATCGCCGGCACGGTTCCGGCCGGGCTGGACATGCGGGTGATGAAGTTCGCGCCCGATGGCAGCTTCATCAAGCAATGGGGCAAGCTGGGCACCAAGGCGGGCGAGTTCAACAACCCGCATGCGCTGGCGCTGGACAGCAAGGGTCGGCTCTATGTCGCCGACCGCGCCAACAGCCGCATCGAAATCTTCACCCAGGACGGCAAGTTCATCACCGAATGGAAACAGTTCGGGCGCCCGTCCGGCTTCTACATCACCGGCGACCGGCTCTATGCGATCGATGCCGACAGCACCGAGGCGATCCATCCCGGCTGGAAGAAGGGGATCTGGATCGGCAGCATTTCCAAGGCGCTGCCCGATGCCTTCGTGCCCGACGATGCGGCCGGCGAGGGCGTGGTCGTCGCGCCCAACGGCAACATGTATGGCGCGGTCAATGTCGTGCCGCGCGGCATCACGCGTTACGTGAAGAAATAGGAGACTGCCATGAGCGACAGCAGGCGCACCTTCCTTCTCAAGTCCTTTTCCGCCACCAGCACGGCCTGGCTGGCCGCCAACTGGCCGGCACAGGTTGCCGCCGCCGAAAAGGCGCAGGCGACGGGCGGCTTCACGTTTTTCACGCCCGCCCAGGCGATGGAGATCGACGCCATGGCGGCGCAGATCTATCCCACCACCGACACCCCCGGCGCAAAGGAAGCGCAGGCGGTCTATTTCATCGACCTGGCGCTGGTGACCTTCGCCGCCGACAAACAGGCCATCTACGCCCAAGGCTTTGGTGAACTGTCGGCCAGGACCGGCGGCAAGCCGCTGGGTTCGCTGGCCGCCGCCGACCAGATCGCGTTGCTGACGTCCATCGAAAAGACGCCTTTCTTCAAGACCGTGCGCGACCACACCATCATGGGCATGTTCAGCGCGCCCCAGCATGGCGGCAATTTCCACAAGGTCGGCTGGCAGCAGATCGGCTTTGACGACAGCCTCAACTTCCGCGCCCCCTTCGGCGCCTATGACAAGGCCTGATGCCATGAAGAAATACAGCCCGAACGAGGAAGTGGATTTCGTGGTCATCGGTTCCGGCGCCGCCGGCGGCGTCATGGCCAAGCAGCTTGCGGTGGCCGGCTTCAGTGTGGTGGTGATGGAGCAGGGGCCCTGGGGCGCCTATGGCCATGAGCAGGACTACAGCAAGGACGAACTGTCGAACCGCTTCCCGGCGGAAGACGACATGCTGCTGTCCGATCCCAAGGTCCAGAAGAACACCTTCCGCCGCAATGCGAGCGAGAAAGCCGCGCCCGGCAATCACAATTACGGCTGCGTCGTGGGCGGCGGCACCGTCACCTATGGCGCCTCGTCGTGGCGGCATCTGCCGTGGGAATTTGACGAGGCGTCGCGCTTTGGCACCATGGCCGGCACCGGTATCGCCGACTGGCCGGTGAGCTATGCCGAACTGGAGCCCTATTACTCGCAAGCCGAATGGGAAATCGGCATCAGCGGCCCCAACCTGAAGACGCCGCTGATCGCGCCCATGTCCAGGCCCTATCCGTGTGCGCCGCTGCCGCTGAAATCCAGCGGGTTTTTGATGCAGAAGGCCGCCGCCAAGCTGAACCTGACGGTGACGCCGAACGTCGCCGCCATCATCACCGCGCCCTATAACGGCCGCAGCGCCTGCATCAATTGCGGCATGTGCAGCGGCTATGGCTGCCAGGTGAAGGCGCGCTCGTCCTCCGCCGTGTCCTTGCTGCCCATCGCGGTCGCCACCGGCAATTGCGAGATCCGCGTGCACAGCTATGTCCGCGAGATCAATGTGGACGCCAGCGGCAAGGCCACCGGCGTGACCTATTTCGAAAAGAAGAACAACAACCGCGAGGTCTTCCAAAAGGCCAAGTGCGTGGTGCTGTCGGCCAATGGCACGGAAACCCCGCGCCTGCTGCTGCTGTCGAAATCCAACCGCTTCCAGCAGGGCCTCGCCAATTCCTCCGGCATCGTCGGCAAGTACCTGATGAGCGGCAATGGCGGCGGCGCGAGCGGCCTCTTCCCCGATCCGCTGAACGAGTACAAGGGCTGCGTCACCGGGGCGGCGGTGCTGTCCTATGTGCCCAACGATGTGAAGGGCCGCGGCTGGTATGGCGGCGGCCGCATGACGGCGCGTGGCCAGATGTCGCCGATCCAGTATGGCCTGGCCGGCGCGCATGGCGCGCCAAGCTGGGGCGCCGGCTACAAGAAGGCGCTGATCGAACAGGCCAATCGCCGCCTGACCATGGTCAATTTCATCAGCCAGTTGCCGGTGGAAACCAACACCGTCGACCTCGATCCCGATGTGAAGGATGCCTGGGGCCTGCCCGCCATGCGCATCACCTCCACCAGCCACGCCAACGACTTCAAGGCGATGCAGTTCTTCATCGACAAGTCGGTAGAAATTTTGCACGCGGCCGGCGCCACCGAAGTGTGGGCCGACCAGGTCAATGACAGCAGGGGCGGCGCGCATGCCCGCGGCACCTGCCGCATGGGCAATGACCCCAAGTCATCGGTGGTGAACAAGTATCACCGCGCCCATGACGTGCCGAACCTGTTCGTGGTGGACGGCTCCAGCTTTGTCACCGGCGGGCGCAACCATCCCACCATGACGATCTCGGCGCTGGCCTATCGCTGCGCCGACCACTTGGTGAAGGCGGCCAAGACCGGCAACGTCACGATCTGATGGCTAGCGTTTCACGGGCGCGTTGTAGAGCGCGTCCGTGACTGGGAAATTCCATTCCACCGCGACCTGGGTCTGGGTGGCGCAGCCGCTGTGCCATTGCCAGAACTGGCCGATATACTTGGCGGCCGACTGGTCAAGCTGCGCCGAGCCGCTGGATTGCTGAATCGAGAGCTGGTCGGCAAAGCCCTGGTTGTTCACCGCCACGCGCAGCACCGTCCGGCTTTTTGACGGAAAATCGGCTGACAGCGATGTACCCGGCAGGACGCCGGGCGTGGTGTGCGTCCGCTGGATGGGTTCCGGCGTGCAATAGCGGGCCTGGGCGGGCGCCACCAGCATCAGCCCGATCGCCGGAAAAACCAGATATTTGATGAAAGCCATGTCAGGTCTCCCTTGAACAAGCGCGGGCATCATAGCCGAACCGGGCCGGTTTGACACCGCCGTCCACCGGAATATCGTGTTCGCCCTAGCGCATCGCCACAAAGAGGGCGCCATGCACATTCTGCACGGATTTGGGCTGCACGGATTTGGGCTGCACGGATTTGGGAATGCGGACCGCCGCCGCGACCGCATCGTCGCGGGCCTGGCCACCGCGCTGCTGTATCTGCCCTTGTTGTTCCTGCTGCTGCGCCCGGCCACATTCCGCAATCCCATTGCCGTCACGCCGCATCCGGCCGAAACCCGGCTGGCACTGCTGCCGGCGCCCAGGCCCCAGGTGCCGGTGCAGCCGGATTTCATCACCCACCTGATCCGTCCCGAGGCGGTGAATGCGCCCATGCCGCAGATCGTGGTGGCGCCGCAGCCCGAACCGGCGCCGCGCGCCGCCCTGCCGGTGACGGCGGCGCAGGACACGGCCATGGCCGGCGGTTCTGCCGCGGGCACGGGCGTCGGCGCGGTGAATGGGGTGGGCACCAGCGGCAACGGCAAGGGGCAATCGGCCTGTGTCGATCCCGCCTATCTGGCGGCGATCGTGCGCCATGTGGCGCAGTATTTCCATTATCCGCCCGATGCCGCGCGAAACGGATTCACCGGCATCGCCTATGTGCGCTTCCAGATCGACAAGAGCGGCCGCCTGCGGTCGCAGGCGATCGAGATCAGTTCCGGCCACAGGATGCTGGACGATTATGCGCTGGTGCTGATGCGCGAAGCCTCGCCGCTGCCGCCGATTCCCGAGCGCATGCACACCGACCAGCTATCGGGTTTGCTGCCGATCCGCTTTGCCATCGAAGGCCGCCTGGCGCCGCACGAACTGATGGCGGGCCGGTCGGCCAACGGCTGCAACTAGCGGAACAGTTCCTGCGCCACCTCATGCAGGCCGCGCCGCCACACCTTGTATTCGTGCATGCCGGGGACCGGCGTGAAGGTCAGCTTCACCCCCAAGGATGACAGCCGGTCCGCCAGCCGCTTGTCGGCCTCGTAGAGCACGTCTTCCTGGCCCACCACGAAGTGCAGCAGCTTCAGGTTCTTCTTCAGGGGTTCGACATTGGCGAAGATGTCCTTGCTGATGTCCATGAACTGGTCGTCGCCGGCGCTTTCGGCGCCCGCGCTCATGGGCGCCAGCCAGTGAAAGGTTTCGGTGTGGCGCAGGCCGATGGTCACGGTCTGGATACCGCCCTGCGACAGGCCCGACAGGGCGCGATGGTCGGCATCGGGGATGGTGCGGAATTTCCCGTCGATGAAGGGAATGATGCCGGTCAGCAAATCCACCTCGAACAGGTTGCCGGGATCATAGTTGGTCTGGCCTTTGCCCAGTCCTTTGGCGCCTTCCATCTGTGACGGCATCGGGCCCAGGCCTTCGCTGGGGCCCGAGCGCGCGCCCAGCGCCATCACCAGGATCATGGGCCTGGCTTTCTTCTGCGCGATCAGATTGTCCAGGATCAGGTTGGCGCGCGCCTGTTCCATCCAGGCATATTCGCAGCAGTTGCCGCCATGCTGCAGATAGACCACCGGATAGCGCGCCGTGCTGCCGTCATAGCCGGGCGGGGTATAGACCCGCAGGTAGCGCACGGAATTTGTAGCTTTGGAATTGTACACCACCATGCGCACATCGCCGTGCGGCACATCCTGGGCGTCATAGTAAGTGGGCTTGTCGGCCGGTATCTCGACATAGTTCAGCCGGTTGGCGATGTCGCTGGCCGGATAGCCGTCGATGAGGAAAGCATAGTCATAGATGTCGGGCGCCAGCGGGCCGAGCTTTACGCTCCACAGGCCATCGGCGCCCTTCGTCATGGCGATGGATTTGCGCGGCGCCGACAGCCAGTGGGCATTGGGCCCGATGATGTGACCGGTCACGCGCACCTCGGTCGCCAGCGGGGCATTCACTTTCAGGGTGACGCTGCGATCGGCATGGATGATGGGTGAGATCACCTGGCGCGGGCGGCTGTATTCCTCGGCCGCCTTGTTGGGACCGGGCGCGCCGGTCTGGCTCAACTTCGCGCCTGCCGGAACCTGGGCATGAAGAGGCGTCATCGCCGGTACCGCCAACATCGCTGCCAGCATCAGGAATTTGCGCATCGTCCCCTCCGGTTTGTTTTGCGGCACGTTAGTCAATGCCATCGCGGGCCGATAGGGCAGCCTTCGTTGTGCGACCGCGAAATTGACGGCGCGGACCGGCGCGCCCTAGCATCGGTACGGGGGAAGAGAGACACCATGATCAGCGACCGCGACGTCCAGCAGTATAAAGACACCGGCTATCTGGTCGTGCCGGACGTGCTGGAGCCGGACATGCTGGCCCGCCTGCGCGCCAGCCTGGACGGGCTGATCGCCGATGCCGGCTCCGTCACCACCCATACCGATGTCTATGACCTGGAGCCGGAGCACACGCCCGCCGCGCCCAAGGTGCGCCGCATCAAGCTGCCGCACAGCCATACGCCGATCTTCTGGGAGCTGGCGAAATATCCGCGCATGGTAAGCATCCTGGACAGGCTGCTGGGGCCATCGGGCGCGCGGCTGCAAAGCAGCAAGATCAACCTGAAGGCGCCGCATTACGGCTCGCCGGTGGAATGGCACCAGGACTGGGCTTTCTATCCCCACACCAATGACGACATGCTGGCGGTGGGCGTGATGCTGGACGACGCCTTCCTGGAAAACGGTCCGCTGCTGGTGGTGCCGGGCTCGCACAAGGGCCCGACCTGGGACCATCATTCGGAGGGTTATTTCTGCGGCGCCATGGATCCGACGCGACGGGAAGTGGACTTCGACAATGCCGTGCCGCTGGTGGGCAAGGCCGGATCGCTGAGCTTCCATCATGTGCGTCTGGTGCATGGCTCGGCGCAGAATGTCTCGGACAAGCCGCGCCGGCTGCTGCTGTATGAATTCTCGGCCGGCGACGCCTTTCCGCTGATGGGTATCAAGGACTGGGACCAGTACAACAGGAACCTGGTGTCGGGCACGCCGACCAACCAGCCGCGCATCGTGCCGACGCCGGTGCGCATGCCGCTGCCGCCATCGCCGCGCCAGGGCTCGATCTATGAGAACCAGAGCACAGCGCAGAACAAGTATTTTGCGCGCAAAGAAGCGGCCGCGGTGTGACCGGGCCGTCGCCGACGCGGCTTCGACATGTGATGCTCGCCGCCGGCATCGGCTCGGCGCTGGAATGGTACGACTTCTTCATCTACGGCATGGCCAGCGCGCTGGTGTTCGGGCCGCTGTTCTTTCCCAAATACGATCCGGCGCTGGCGACCCTGGCCAGCTTTGCGACGTTTGCGGTGGGATTCCTGGCGCGGCCCTTCGGCGGCCTGTTCTTCGGCCATTTCGGCGACAAGTGGGGCCGCAAGCCCATGCTGGTGGCGACACTTCTTCTGGTGGGTGGATCGACATTTGCTATCGGCCTGTTGCCGACCTATGCGCAGGTCGGCGCCTGGGCGCCAGTGATGCTGCTGATGCTGCGGCTGGCCCAAGGCTTTGGCGCCGGGGCCGAGTATGGCGGCGCTGTCGTGATGGCGGTGGAGTTTGCGCCAGAGGGGCGCCGCGGATTGTACGGCGCCTTCGCGCCCATGGGGACCACGGCGGGCAATGCGCTGGCGGGTATCACTTTCTGGCTGGTGGGATTGCTGGCCAAGGATGATCTGCTGGCCTGGGGCTGGCGCATTCCCTTCCTGGGATCGCTGCTGCTGCTGGCTCTTGGCGTCTATATCCGCGCCAAGGTGACGGAGACGCCGGTGTTCCTGGCGGCGAAGGCCAAGCGCCCGCCGCTGAAGCTGCCGGCGCTGGAAGCGGTACGGCGCAATCCGCGCAATTTCTTCGTCGTGGTGGGCGCGCGGCTGGCGGAGAATGCGCTGGGCTATCTCTATCCCGTGTTCGGGCTCAGCTATCTGATCACCACCCTGCATGTGGCGCGCGATGTGGCGATCTCCGCCGTCATCTGCGGCAATGTCGCGCTGGTGTGCGGGCTGGTGTTCTTTGCCTGGCTGTCGGACCGCGTCGGGCGGCGGCCTGTCTATATCTTCGGGGCGCTGTTCTCGGCGGCTTGCGCCTTTCCCTTCTTCCTGATGGTGGGCACGCTCAACCCGGTGCTGATCGCGCTGGCCTTCATCATCGAGATGGGGATCGGCAGCGGCGCCATGTTCGGGCCGCAGGCGGTCTATTTCGCCGAGCTGTTCGGGCCGCGCCTGCGCTATTCCGGTTTTGCATTCGCGCGCGAGCTGGGTTCGATCATCGCCGGCGGCCCGGCGCCGCTGATCGCCGCCACTTTGGTGGCCTGGATGGCGGGGGCGCCATGGGGTGTGTGCTCCTATGTGATCGTGATGTGCCTGATCACGGCGTTTGCGGTGTGGTGCGGGCCGGAAACCTACAAGAGCGACATCCATGCCGACGATGTGCAGGACACCGAAACGGACAGGGTCTCAGCTCTCGCGCTCAATCCGGTCCCATAGGGCGCGGATCATGTCCTTCATCTGCAAGGCCTCCTGCCAGCGATCGGACAGCTCGTACCCGTCGGCGCCGGTGATGGCGTAGGGCGGTGGCCCGAATTCGCACAGGAAGGTGAAGGTCTCGTCCGGCCCGGCGCGTTTCTTCCACGAGCGGATGCCGTATTCCCACCAGCCCATGGCGAGGTCTAGCCAGTCCTTGTGCTGCGGGAAATTGAACTGCACTTGGATCTGCTCGCGACTGGCAATGCGTCCATGCAGGCCCCAGCTATTGTCAAGGATGCGGTGGATCAGGCCGTGGTTCACCGCATCGATCGGCCAGGCGAATTCACGCCCCACCACGTAATGCGAAAGGTCGGCGGTGAAGCGCAGGTCGGGGAAGCGGTCCAGCAGGTGCAGGGTGAAGAAAAGATCGGTGGTCATGCGGTCGCGGTGGGTCTCGATGTGCATTTCCACACCGGCCTCCGCCGCCAGGGCGCGCCAGCCTTCGATATAGGGCACGCACGCGTCCACCGTGTAGGGCCGCACGTCCGGCTGCAGGTTGAGGTGGTCGGCGCCCAGTTCTTTCACCAATGCGAGCACCGGCTTCAGGTCGTCCACGCTTTGCGGATAGCATTGCGCCTGCCAGGTCATGCCGTGCGCTCGCAGGAAGCTCGTCACTTCGCGGGCATAGGCGGCATCGATGAAGCGCACGCCGCAGCCGTCGAAGCCGGCGTCGCGGATCATTGCCAGCTTTTCGTCCAGCGACCATTCCGCGCCATCGGGCCGCCGCCGCTCCATCGCCCACAGCGATTGGTAGACCAGAAGCTTTTGCATCACAGCGATCCGAAGAAGGCGGCGATATCGTCGCGCGAGGCCTTGTGCGACAGCAGGATGGCCAGCGCAACGCGGGCCCGGCGTGCATCCAGCCAGCGCGATGGGATCAGCCCGCGCGCGATCAGGTCGATCTCGCCGCCGGGATAGCCATAGGAATTAGTCAGGGTTTCGCCACCGCCGGTGCGGCTGGCGAACACGACGGGCATTTTCCTCGCCATCGCTTCCAGCAGCGCGGGCGTGGTGTCGGCGATGTGCCCGCCACCCGGCAGTGCCAGCACCAGCGCATCGCAGCTTGTGAGCTGTTCCAGCACCGCCGGCTCCATGGCCGGGCCCACTTCCAGGATCGGGATCACCGGCGCGCCGCCACCCCAGGCCAGGTGAGGCAGGCGGCGTTCGGGTGTCAGCAGGAAACGCACTTCACCCTCACGCACCCAGCCCAGCGGACCGAACGGCTCCGACGAAAAGGCGTGGGTGCGGAAGGCGTGCCGCTTTTGGGCCCGCGGCCCCCTGTGAAGCTCGGCTCCGCCCACCGACAGCACACCCTGGCCGCGCGCCCCGGCGCTGGCCGCGCCGCGCACGGCCGCAATCAGGTTGGCATCGCCATCGGGGGAGTGCTGGCTGGCGGTGCGCATGGCGCCGGTCACCACGATGGGCACCTCGGTGCGGGTCAGCAGTTCCAGCGCGAAGGCGGTTTCCTCCAGCACGTCGGTGCCGTGGGTGATGACCACGCCGTCGCCTTGTGCTGCCGCCTCGGTGGCCGCCTGGGCGATGCCGGCGATGTCGGCAAAGCTGAAGCCACTGCTGGGCCGCGACAGCACCGGGCGCACCACCACCGCGATGTCGGGAAGTGCCTGGGCCAGCATCTGGGCAAAAGGCGGGGCCGCGCCCAGATTGGCCTGGGCCCCGGTCATGGCGATGGTGCCGCCAGTGGTAAGAAGATGGATTTTCGCTGTCATGCAGGGATGTTAGCCGTCTTGCGGCCGGTGCGCCAAGGCTTCCAAGCGCCGGGGCGGCCATGCTATGACCGCCGTCCGCTGCTGGCGCGTTCGCACGAATGCCGGCCGGCGATGCGGGTGTAGTTCAATGGTAGAACGGCAGCTTCCCAAGCTGCATACGTGGGTTCGATTCCCATCACCCGCTCCAACCAGATTCTTATTCGCCGCGCGTACGTGGCATTGCCGGCGCCAATCGGTCCATATTTTCACATTGTATCGCGCGCGTGCCGAATTTAGGGTCCGCCGCAACCCGGACAAAAGAGCTGCAGCATGACGGCATCCGATGGCATCGTGAAAGTTTTCGGTCCACGCGGGTCGCTGGCGCTTTTGGCATTGGCAGGAATGTTTGCGCTGATGACCGGCGCGCCCGCCCAGGCGCGTCCGCGCGATGAGGCGATGGCCGGGGCCTATCACTGTGCGGCGATCGCCGATTCCCGGCGCTGGCTGGATTGTTATTACGGTGCGGCGCAGCCCGTGCGCGGTGCGCTGGGCATGAAGCCTGCGCCGGCGGCACAGACAAGCCTGGTGTCGGCGCCGCCGACGGGCGGCGCCGCGTTGCCGGGCGATCTGGGGGCGCGCGATGCCGTGATGCGCGCGGCTGCGAGTTGCGGAACCCAGCCGGACGAACGCGGATGGCTGGACTGCTATTATGCGGCGGCCCAGCCGATGCGGGCGACCTTGCACCTGACACCCGCGCCGCAGGTTGCGTCCGCAGCGCAGCCGATAGCGGTACCACCCGCGCAACCCGGCATCGGCAAGTCTGCCGCCGTATCGGGTGATGGCGTTCCCGTTCTGGCGCGGATGGCGTCCTACAGCTTCGACAAATACGGCTATTTCACTGTGACCCTGGCCAACGGACAGGTGTGGCGGCAGGTGGACGGCGACACCGACTATGCCCACTGGAAGAAACCGGCCTCCACCTACATGGCGCATGTGACCGCGGGCTTCCTGAAAAGCTACAATTTCCAGGTCCGGGGCCTGCCGGGGCTCTACAAGGTGCGCCGCATCTCCTGAACGTTCCATCGCAGGCTGCCGCGCGCAGTGTTGTGCACTGCGATGACGCGCGCCGCGCCGGGTAAATTCCGCGAAATTGGTTTGTAAATTTTATGGAAAGACGCGCGGTGGCCTTTTGGCCGATGCCCCGCGCGCCCGCTGACGGGCTGTCAATATAGTCCTTTGTTTTCAGGCCTGATCCGCGATGTTCCGCGTCCGGATGAATATTGCCGTTCGCTGAAAACCGGCTTTTTCGCGCTGCATCACGGCGACAGGCCGTGTTGACAACAACATTGCTTCCAAGAAACCCTTCGCCCAAGCCAGCTCGCGTTGAAGGCTGGCAACAAGACTGAGGGATGCCTGGAAAATCGATACGCAGTGCGCGCGCAGCGTTGCGCGTGCGCCTGTGTCTCAAAAACATCAGAGGGGAAATCATGAAATTCTCACGCAATGCGCTGTCCTGTGGCGTTTCGAGCGCCGCGCTCTTCACATCGATGCTTCTGATCGCCACGGCTGCCAATGCGCAGCCGGCGGACCAGGGCGTGGAATCGGTGACCGTCACCGGCACCAACATCCGCGGCGCGGTGCCGGTCGGCAGCCATGTCGCCACCGTGGGCCAGCAGGAAATCGAGGCGCTTGCGCCCACCAGCGTGACCGGCGTTCTGGCCTCCCTTCCCCAGCTCAGCACCTCGGGCACGGCGGCCCAGGGCGAAAACTCCTACACATTCTATTCGCCCAACATCCACAACCTGGCCGCCAGCGCCTCCAACTCCACGCTGGTGACGGTGGACGGCATGCGCATCCCGGGTGGCGGCTCGCAATGGGCGCAGTCCGACCCCAACATCATTCCCGTCGTGGCGCTGCAGCGCGTGGAAGTGCTGGCCGACGGCGCCTCCTCGATCTACGGCTCGGACGCGGTGTCCGGCGTGGTCAACTTCATCACCCGCAAGAGCTTTGACGGCATCCAGCTCGACGGCCAGGCAGGCTTCGGCAATGGCTACCAGACCGACAATCTGGACGTGCTGTGGGGCACCCATTGGGACAGCGGCAATGTCTTTGTCGCCGCTGCCTATGCCTTCGGCACCAACATCACGCTGGCGGACAGGCCGTTTGTCAGCCGCGGCGACTACACCTCGGTCGGCGGCAATAACCAGCAGTCCACGGCCTGTCCCACCGCCTCCATCCATCCCACCTCGCCCGCGACCTCTGGCAACAGCTACTGGTTCATGGGGCCGACCGGCGCCGGCTTTGCCAACACCCAGTCCGCGCGTCCGTGCAACAACTCGATCTATGGCGATGTGCTGCCGCAGACCCAGCGCACCAACGCGATGATGAAGGCGACGCAGGACTTTTTCGGCGGCCGCCTCACCATCTCCGAAACCCTGGTCTATAACGACCTGCACACCGTGCAGAACAGCGGCCCCGGCACCCTGACCGCCACGGTGTATGGCGCGGGCTCGGGCAAGGGCGGACAGATCAATCCCTTCTTCCAGGCCCCCACCGGCGCCCCCACCACCACCGCCGAGCAGGTGTCGTGGGTGAACCGGCTGTCGCCGCTGCCGACCGTGACCACGACGGAAGACGTGATCTACAACCGCCTGAATGCGACCTACGCGATCAGCGACAACTGGCATTTCGACCTGGACTGGGTGCTGGGCCAGAACAACTATGTCAGCAGCACGACAAACGGCTTCTGCGCGTCCTGCGCCTATCTGGCGCTGAACGGCACGGCGCTGTCGGGCGGCAGCACCACTAGCACCGATATTTCGGGCCGCAACGTCATCGCGCTGAACACGCCCCTGACCAATGCCAACGCGCTGGACGTGTGGAGCCCGCTGGGTTCGAACCAGACGTCGCAGAACGTCATCCGTTCGCTCAGCTCAAACAACAGCACCACGCCCATCTACAACAGCACCAACCAGTTGCGCGCTTCGGTCAACGGTTCGCTGTTCGCGCTGCCGGCGGGTGACGTGAAGGTGGCGATCGGCGGCGAAAACTATATCCAGCACATCATCAAGGACCAGGTCAGCGCCAACAATACCGGCCCGTCCTCGTCAGGCTCGGGCCTGGTGCGCTATCGCTATCATCGCGTGGTGCAGTCGGGCTTTGCGGAATTGCAGGTTCCGGTGGTCTCGCCGGAAATGGACGTTCCGCTGATCCACAAGCTCTCGATCGACGTTTCGGGCCGCATCGACAGCTTCAGCGACGTCGGCACAACCGCCAATCCCAAATATGCGATCGACTGGGAAGTCACCAGCGACTTCAAGCTGCGCGGCAACTATTCCCAGTCCTTCGTGGCGCCGCCGCTGCTGTCGCTGGGTGATCCGGCCTATGGCTATACCTACCAGGGTGGCGCCGCCACCGGCGGCCAGCTGGACAGCATTCCGGCTGCCAACTTCCCCGGCATTCAGAACATCCCCGGAGCGGTTTGCACCATCAACGGCGCCGCCAGTTCGACGCCGGCCTCCACCGGTTGCCCGCTGGTCTCGGTTGGCAACATCTCCGGTTCCAACGGCACCGGCGGCAACCAGGGCCTGGAACGCCAGTATGGCGGCCTGTTCGTCAACGTGAAGCCGCAGACCGGCCTCACCTGGTCGGTGGGCATGGACTACAATCCCAGCTGGCTGGACGGCTTCCATTCCAGCGTCACGTTGTTCAACACCATCTTCAAGGGTGCGGTGAACGCGGCGCATATCCAGCAGACGGCGAACGTGCCTTCGTTGTTCAAGTTCTTCCAGGTCTGCAACAACGGCGCAGGGTGTACCCAGGCGCAGGTGGACAACTTCACCAACACCGCCAACGGCGCCACCACCGGCGCCCTGCCGTCGGGCGGCATCTATTACCTGTATGCGCATGACGAGACCAACTTCCTCTACCTGCGCATCCAGGGCATCGACTTCGACGCCAGCTATGACGTGGACCTGGGCGACTACGGCAACTTCCACATCGGCGACTATCTGACGCTCTTCACCCAGTTCAAGGAAGGCTATGACGGCGCCAACTATTTCAGCATCAAGGGCACGTCGGGCTTTAACGGCACCTTCGCCTCGCTGGAATACAATACCCGCCTGAACCTGGGCTGGACCCTGGGGCCGTGGGGCGTCGATGCCTTCGTCAACTACATGCCGGGCTATCACAACTGGAACTCGACGTCGGTCACGCCGCTTCTGCCCAATGCGCTGGGCGTGCCCACCCAGGGCGACAAGGTCGGTTCCTGGACCACGCTGGACCTGAACGTGTCCTACAGCTTCGCCGATGGCTGGCTGGGCGGCGACCAGGTCTATGTCCACGTCAACAACGTGTTCGACCAGGATCCGCCCTTCATCAACACCACGGCGAACGGCGCCGGCGCCAGTTCGGGTGCGGCGTTCGGCTTCAACGCCTTCAACTCCAGCCCCATCGGGCGCACGGTGTCGATCGGCATGCGGGCCAAGTTCTGATCCTTGCCTTTCAAAGCCCGCCCGGATTTTCCGGGCGGGCTTTTTCATTTCAACCTTCGGGGATTTCCATGGACATCAAGAAACGCGACTTTCTTCTGGCCGGCGCTGCGATCGGCGTGGGGCTCGCCGCCACGCAAGCCGCGGCGCAACCGGCCAGGCGCAAGCAGCCCGCATCGGTGGACATGAATTACAAGCCGCGCCGGCTCAACAAGTGCATCGAGCTGTGGGAAGACGGCCAGCCCATCTATTACACCGGCTGGGGCGTGGCGACGGGCGTGGACCCGTACCAGCAGGGCATCAAGATGGCCAAGACCTGGGCCGATGCCATCAATGTCGAGATGGAACACGGCCTGTTCGACCTGAAGGATCTGCGCGAATTCATGCGGGGCCTGCGCGACGGCGGCCCGACGCCGTCCGGCCACCGCCTGCCCACCGTGTTCGTGACGCCGCCGGTGATCGGCCTGGATGAAGCCTATGCCCGCGCCAACACCTGGGTGCTGGAACAGATCCTGTGCACCGGCGTGCAGGGCATCCATATCTGCCACGCACGCGACGCCAGGGCGATCGAGACCTATGCCCATATGGGATGCCGCTATCCCTTCCAGGATGCCCCCAATGTGCCCAAGACCAAGATGCAGGGCCTGCGCGGCAACTCCGCATCCTACGCTGCCGATATCTGGGGCGTTGCGGGCGGCACCTATCAGCACATCGCCGACCTGTGGCCGCTCAATCCGCGCGGCGAGATCATCTTCGGCGTCAAGATCGAGGACACTTATGCCGACCAGCAGGTGGAAAAGACGCTGGCCATTCCCGGCATCGCCTTTGCCGAATGGGGACCCGGCGACCACAATCTGTGGCTGAACGGCTATCACGGTGTCGAGGATGGCGGCGAATCCGGCCACCCGGTGCTGCGCGATGCGAGCGGCAAGGTGACCAGCGATGTATCGGCGCTTCCCAACATGGAAGCCGTGCGCCAGCGCACCCTGGCAGCCTGCAAGAAGAACAAGGTGATGTTCCTCAACGCCGCGGAGACCGAGGAAGGCCACAACAACGTCATCCAGCAGATCAAGGACGGCACCATGGTGGTGGCCACCGGGCGGGGCGGCGAAAAGGTGGCGCAGATGGGCCGCGAATACACCAAGAGAAAAATGCCGGTCTAGAACGGGCAGGGGCGGCATGGTGAGCCGCCCCTTTTGCTTTATAAAGATCCGAAGGCGCATTCGACGCCTGGGGAAAATGGGAGGACTGACGTGAAGAAAATTCTTGTGACCGTGCTGCTGGGCTGCACGGCTCTTGCCGCCGTGCCCGCCACCGCGCAGGTGAAGCAGACGCGCGAGCAGATCATGTTCTACACCAGCGACTGGAAGGGCGAACGCTTCCCCGACGGACGTCCCAAGGTGTCCGCCGACCTGCTCAAGCGCGCCGCGGACTGCACCATCGAGGATGTCTGGGGCTTCCTGCGCCAGAAGGGCTATCGCAACCAGTATGAAGGCGGCTGGATGATGCTGCACAACGACCGGCCCTTTGCCGGCCGCGCGCTCACCGTCCAGTACATGCCCGAACGCCCGGACATGAGCGCCGCCATCACCGCCGAAGGCAAGACCGAGGGCCGCGTCAGCGGCCACAATAGCTGGCCGATCGCCGAGCTGCAGGAAGGCGACGTCTATATCGCCGATGGCTATGGCAAGCAGGTCGAAGGCACCCTGATCGGCTCGAACCTGGGCAACGGCATCTATGGCAAGTCGCACAACGGCTTTGTCTTCGACGCGGCCATCCGCGACCAGGAGGAGAACAAGGAGATCAAGGGCTTCAACGGCTTTTATCGCAGCATCGATCCGTCCGCGATCCGCGACATGGAAATGACCGCGATCAATGCCCCCATCCGTATCGGCCGCGCCACCGTGCTGCCGGGTGACGTGGTGCTGGCCAAGGAAGACGGCGTGCTGATCATCCCGGCGGCGCTGGCGGAAGACGCCATTTCCACCGCCGAGTTCATCGGCCTGACGGATGACTACAATTTCCAGCTCAACCTCGCCAACAAGAATGGCGGCGCGGTGGAAGGCGGCTGGGATGACAAGAAGTTCGCCGGCTTCAAGGAATACATCGCCAAGAACCCCAAGAAGGTCCGGATGTCGAAGGAGGAATTCGACAAGATGTACAACCAGTTCTACGACCGCACGATGCACCCCCGCGCGGGCCAGGGCGGTCTCTGAACGTCGGGCTTTGACCCGGCCGACAATCTGAACCGGCAATTTGAACCGGCAATTTGAAAAAGGCCGCGCGGTCAGCGCGGCCTTTTTTGTGGTGTCAGGCGTCGTGCATATCCTCGGAAACGGGCGCGGCGGGCAGGATGATGGTGACCATCAGGCCGCCGACGGGGCGGTTCTTCGCGGAAATCGAACCGTGATTGGCGACGATGGCGCGCTTGGCGATGGACAGGCCCAGGCCCACGCCATGTTCGTCGGTGACGGAGCGCTTGGCGAACGGATCGAAGAAGGTCGGCAGGAACTGCTCGGGCACGCCCGGCCCGCGGTCGATCACCGTCACGACGAATTCACGCACGCCATGGTCCGCCAGCAGCAGGTCGACCTGCTGGCCGCGGCGCGAAAAACGGATGGCGTTGCGCAGCACATTCTCGATCGCGCGGTGAACCAGCTTGCCGCTGCCCGCGACTATCCATTCCTTCTTCTCGCAGCCCGGATCGATCCGGCAGACCACCGCCACGTCGCGCGGGCCGGCCTCGAAGTTGGCGTCCTCCACGATGCTGCGCAAAATCTCGCCCAGGTCGAAATATTCGCTGTTGGCATGGGTCCCGCTTTCCAGCCGGGACAGCATCAGCAGTTCGCCCACCAGGTCGTCGAGAAAGTTCGCTTCCCGGCTGATGCGGCTCAGGGAGGCTTCCAGCTTGTCGGGGGCCTGCCGCGCCAGGCCGATGGCAAGCTGCAGCCGTGTGAGCGGCGTGCGCAATTCGTGCGAGACATCCGATATCAGCTTGTCGCGCGAGGCGACCAGTTCCTGCAGGCGTTCGGCCAGCTTGTCGAAGCCGCGCGACAATTCTCCCAGCTCGTCCTTGCGGTGCCGCATGGCCGGGCCCAGCCTTGCCGAGAAATCCGCATTCGCCAGCCGGCTGAAGCCCTTGGAGATATGCTGGATGGGATTGGTCAGGTTCCAGGCCAGCAGGCCGCTGAAGATCAGCCCGCCGAGCATGGCCAGCATCATGATCTCGGGCGGGATATCGAAGGGCCCCCGCCCATAGCCCAGGTGGCGCCGCACTTCATAGGTGATCAGGTACTGGCGGCCCTGGGGATCGTGGGCCCGCACCGACTCGGCACCGCTGTTGATATCGCTGCGGATCTTGCTGTCCTTGCCCCAGGGCTCGACGATCAGGCGGCCGCGCTCGTCCAGCGGCCAGTTGGCGCGCATGGTGTTCAGCCCCTGGGTCCCGTTCTGCTGGATGATCTGGCTGGCCGCGGCCAGCGATATCTTGGCCAGGGCCCTGGTGGTCTCGCTGGGCAGGGGATGGACGACATTGAACAGCAGCCACAGGCCGTCCACGATGAAGATGAAGGTGACGCCGAAGCCCAGATAGATCTTCCAGAACAGGACCGGCTTCATGGGCGCAGCTTCAGCCGGTACCCGATGCCGCGCACCGTCTCGATTTCCATATGGTCTGAGGTCGCGGCCGCCAGCTTGCGGCGCAGGTGCCCGGCATGGACGTCGATGCTGCGGTCATACTGCTCGCGCCGCCGCCCCAGGACGATCATCGAAAGATCGTCCTTGTTCACCACAACCTTTTCCGCCCGCATCAGGGTGGCCAGCATGTTGAATTCCGTGGCCGTCAGCTCGAACGGGGTTCCGTCCCAACTGACTTCCCGGCGCATTATGCTGAGGGCCAGGTTGCCGGTGGTCAGCCGGTCTGTCTTGGCCTGGTCGTGCCGGGGCTCGCGCCGCAGCCGCGCCCGCAGCCGCGCCAGCAATTCGCGGGGATAATAGGGCTTGGCCAGATAGTCGTCCGCGCCCATTTCCAGGCCTATGACGCGGTCCACGTCATCGCCCCGCGCCGTCAGCATGATGACGGGCACGTTGCTGGTGTTGCGGATGCGGCGCAGGACTTCCAGCCCGTTCATGTCGGGCAGCATGATGTCGAGGATGACGGCATCGAAGGTGGCGTTGGAAATCGCCACCTCGCCCTCATGCGCGTTCAGGGCCGAGGTGATGCGAAAGCCCTCGCTGGTCAGATATTCGGTGAGCATCTCGCTCACCTTGTCGTCGTCATCGATCAGCAGGATATGATTCATGGCCGCCCCTTGCCGAAGACTGTTCTTGTCAGCTTGCCGCTTTTCGCCAGCTTAGCCGCCGCCGTCTTCTTGTCAGATATTTTACATTATCTTTGCGCTTGCTTCCCCTGGCGTTTCGAGACGCGCGGATTTTTGTATCGCACCTTGTCCGAACCGATTGCAGCGTTGCGCCGTCAAATCGTGCGCGGGAGTATTTCGTCATTCCAGGGGGTAGGGCAACCGCGCATGTGCAGACGGCCTCGGCTTGGTCTTGGGCCGGCACCGCATACCGCAGTTGCTCAGTGACCCGGCGGTTCGTTCGCAGCAGCGAAGGCCGACGAGGATCGCAAAGGGGGAAGCGCAGAAACGATATTTGCCGGAACAGAAAATGGTTGGGCGGATCAGCGCGCATCCATGTGTGGGTCTGGTGACGGCCTCCCCCGCCGTCACCAGGTCTGCTCCCAGGCCGGCGCATCTCCCTGAAAAAAAGAAAACAGCAGCGAGGGAACCATGAAGGTCAACGGCATCACGGCATTCGCATTTCTTGTACTTTGCAGCGGCGCATCGCAGGCCGAGATTGCGGTCTCGGCCAATGACGGCAAGCAGATCCGTCCCGGCGACACCGTCACCGGCACCACCCCCGACAGTGTCGCGGTCCTGGACTTCGGCGCCGGCCGCGCCAAAGTCCTGGGCCAGGTTGCGATGCCCGCCGCCATGATCGGCCCGCCCACCGCGGTTGCCGTCGCCCGCAACGGCGCCTTCGCGCTGGTCACCTCCTGCCAGGTCATGGCCGGTGACACGCTGGTTCCCGCCGATACCCTGTCGGTCGTGGACCTGTCCCAGCCGTCCCATCCCCGCGTGATCCAGACCCTGCATGCCGGCATGGGCGCCAGCGGCGTTTCCATCAGTCCGGACGGCAAGCTCGCCCTGGTGGCGAACACCAAAGGCGATTCCATCAGCGCCTTTTCCATTGCCGGAAAAACCCTGACGCCGCTCGGCGATGTGAAGCTGGAGGCGGGCGCCAATCCCACCGATGTCACCTTCAGTCCCGACGGCAAGACCGCCATCGCCGTGGCGCAGCGCAGCTCAAGCCTCGTGGTGCTGTCGGTGAACGGCACCCAGGTCGCGCCCACGGGCAAGGCGATCACGCCCGGCCGCACGCCCTATGGCGCCGTCGTCACCCATGACGGCAGATACGTCATCAACACCAACCTGGGCGGCGCGACGCCGCCGCCGGGTGTCACGCCCGAACGCGGCATGGTGCGCGAAGGCACGATTTCCATGTCCGACATCGCAACGGGCATGGTGACCGCATCGGTGGTCGTGGGCCCCACGCCCGAGCATGTCGCCATGTCGCCCGACGGCAAGTATGTGGCGGTGGTGGTGGCCAACCGCACCGCGTCCGTGCGGTCCGATCCGAAATTTGCCAGTGTGCTGGGCCTGCTGGAAATCTATGCCGTGGGCGAGGGCACGCTGACGCCGGTGACGCGGGCCGATACCGGCCACTGGTGCCAGGGCGCGGTCTTCAGCAAGGATGGCGGCACCATTCTGCTGCAATGCGCCGCCGAGCGCGAAATAGAAATCTTCCGCTTCGACGGCAAAAGCCTGGTGCGCGAGAATGCAACCATTCCCCTGGTCTCGCGCCCCGGTTCAATCGCGACGGCTGCCGGCCGCTAGAAAATTTTCTGCGGACGGCTGACGCAGTGCAACATTGATCTGTCGCAAAGCTGCTCAAAATTTTTGCAGCCGCGCAACTCCGTCCGATAACTTGTCAACCCAATCTGTCCTGACTACAACATCGGCCGGTCGCCGCTCAAATGCGATCGCAACAGGGGAATACGCCATGAAGGCCAAACACTATCTCGCCGCTGCCGCCATCCTGGCGCTTTCGGTGCCTGCCTCCGCCCAGTTCCTGGGCAAGGAAGAAAATGCCGTCACCGCCAACAAGATGCCCGGCGTCTATCTCGCGCCCAAGCCCACGACGATGACGCCCTATGTCGCGCCGAACCGTCCGCACTGGAAGATTTCGGACGTGCACGCGATGCACAAGGGCGAAGCCAGCTTCGTGCAGCCCATCATTCGCAACAAGGACCAGGAAGCCGACTACATCTCCATGGCGCCGGGCGAAAAGACCAAGATGAAGATGTGGCCCGATGACCGCATCGTCTTCATCGTGCGCGAAGGCGCCATCAAGGTTTCGATCGAAGGCTATGAGCCCTTCACCGCCACCAAGGGCTTCATGGTGAACGTGCCGTTCCGCCACATGTACACGCTGGAAAGCGTGGGCACGGTGCCGGCGCTGCGCTTTGAAGTGCGCCAGGTCGGCTCGACCCCGATCTATCCGGCCGATGGCACGCCCGATCCGGTCAAGGGCATGGAATATGTGAAGGTCATCGAGCAGCCCGGCCCGGCCAAGGAGAAGGACTCCAACCCGATCTATGTCGACTATGACAAGGAGTTCCTGGGTTCGGACAAGGCCTATGGCGGCAAGTTCGTGTGGGACGATCACTTCACGTCCAACATCCTGCGCGGCAAGGCCCAGAAGGAAGTGCCGCCGGATACCGAGAAGGGTCACTTCCACATCGGCTGGACCGAATTCTGGATGGTGATGGAAGGCTCGATCGGCATCAAGATCGAGGGCGTTCCCTACTTCAAGACGGAACCGGGCGACATCATCACGGCGGCGCAGGGCCGCTGGCACCGCGCCGGCAATGATCCGAGCGCGCCGTGGTCCACCCGCATTCCGTTCAACCCGCGTCCGCCGATTCTGCACAACTTCGAGGCGCCCCACTAACCGGTCCTTGAAGACACTGTCAGCCTGAAACACCGCCCCGCGCTTTTTCGAGCGCGGGGCGGTTGTTTTTTGGCCGGAACTTTGCCGCGCGCATGTTGCGACGCAACAAAATTGTCAGCGCCTTGAATTTCTGATTATTTGTCCAGCGCTGCGCCATGCATGGTGCGGGGGGATGCAGCCGCACTGGGCGGTCAAAAACATAAAGAGTCTTGTCGATGAAAGCCGTGCGTTTCGCCGTCCTAGCCTGTGCCATCGCGATGCCTGCCTTCGCCGCGGACACCCCCACCCTGGACAAGACCTTCCACGACACGGTGATGCCGTTCGCCGGCAAATATTGCGCCGGCTGCCACAGCGGCGCGATGCCCACCGCCCAGTTCGACATCAAGTCCTATGACAGCCTGGACAAGGTGAAGACCGACTTCCCGCGCTGGTCGCTGGTGGGCGAACGGCTGATGGCCAAGGAAATGCCGCCCAGCCGCATGCCGCAGCCGCCCGAGGAGCTGAAGCAGAAGGTCATCGCCTGGATCCAGGGCGTTCGCGACAGCGAGATCAAGCGCTATGCCGGCGATCCCGGCATCGTGCTGGCGCGCCGTCTTTCCAACGCGGAATACAATTACACCGTGCGCGACCTGACCGGCCAGGACATGCAGGTCACCCGCCAGTTCCCGGTCGATCCCGCCAACCAGTCCGGCTTCGACAATTCCGGCGAATCCCTCACCATGTCGCCGGCGCTGCTGAACAAGTATCTGCAGACCGCGCGCGTCATCGCCGACCACATGGTGCTGAAGCCCGATGGCATCGATTTCGCGCCGTACCTGATGCAGGTGGAAAGCGACCGCGACCGCTATGCCATCGGCCGCATCATGGCCTTCTATGCCGCGGCGCCGACCGATTATGCCCAGTATTTCGAGGCCGCCTGGCGTTATCGCTATCGCGCCGAGCTGAAGACGCCGAAGGCGACGCTGAATTCCATCGCCGCCGACATGAAGATCAGCGCCAAGTATCTGCCCATGGTCTGGGGCATCCTGCATGACAAGGATGCCATCGGCCCGGTCGCCAAGCTGCAGGCGATGTGGAACGGCCTGCCGGCGCCGGACAATGCCCATCCCATCGGCCTGCTGCAGGCCAGGACCTTGCAGATGCGCGAATTCGTGAAGCGCATCCGTGCCGACACCGCCATGCAGTTCTATTCGCCCGTGATTGCCGATGTGCCGGGCCAGTCGCAGCCGCTGCATTACTGGCGCCTGGCCCAGTATGCCGCCCATCACCGTGACAGCGATCCCGCCGACCTGCGCGCCGACAATGAACCGGCGCCCAAGCTGAACGACATTCCGAAATTCCCCAGCCTGCACTCCGACGCTTCGCCCCGCTGGGCGCTGCTGTCGGCCAATGCGCGCGCCGGCGATACCGACCTGGTCTATCCGGCCGGCCAGAAGGCGAAGTACCAGAAGGCGTTCGCGCGTTTCGCCTCGGTGTTCCCCGACACCTTCATGGTGACGGAGCGCGGCCGCTATTGGCCTGACAATTCGGTGGACCAGGGCCGCTTCCTCAGCGCCGGCTTCCACAACTCCATGGGCTATTACCGCGACGATACCGCGCTGATGCAGCTCATCCTGGACAAGAAGGGGCAGGACCAGCTCAACCGGTTGTGGGACGAGTTCGACTTCATCTCCGACCACACCAACCGCACCTATACCCAGTGGTTCTTCAACAATTCCGGCGTGATCGACACCAAGGTGGCGGAATCCGGCAGCCCGCGCCCCGTCGGCCACGAAGTCACCGACACAGTCGAGATCATGAAGATGCGCGACCGCTACCTGGCCAAGGCAATGGCCGACCCCAATCACGGCAAGGATGCGCCCATCGCCATCCGGACCCATTTCGACAAGGTCAACAGGACGCTGCGGGCGCTGGAAGCGGAACGCAAGGCCGCCGAACCCCGGCAGCTTGCCGCCCTGGTGCGCTTTGCCGAACGCGCCTATCGCCGCCCGCTGACGCAGGCCGAGCGCACCGACCTGGTGGCCTATTACCAGAGCCTGCGCACCAAGAACCGGCTGAGCCATGCCGAGGCCATCCACGACTCGCTCGTCAGCGTGCTGATGTCGCCGGATTACCTGTATCGCTTCGACCTTTCCAGGACGGCGGCGGCGCCGGAAAAATCCCTGGCCGTGAAAGCGTCAACAGCCACGCCCGCCAAGCCTTTCGCGGCTGAGCCGCTGGCGCCCTATGCGCTGGCCAGCCGGCTCAGCTATTTCCTGTGGTCGTCCATGCCGGACGCGGAACTGCTGAAGCATGCGGCAAGCGGCGACCTGAACAAGCCCGCCGTGCTGCTGGCGCAGACCCGCCGCATGCTGAAGGACCCCAAGGTGTCGGGCATGGCGACGGAGTTCACCGGCAACTGGCTGGTCTTCCGCCAGTTCGAGACCAACAACTCCATCGACCGCGCCCGCTTCCCGACCTTCAACGATGACTTGCGCGAAGCGATGTTCCAGGAACCGATCCGGTTCATGGAGGACACCATCTCCCGCGATGGTTCGGTGCTGGACCTTCTTTATGGCAATTACACCTTCGTCAATCCGCCGCTGGCCAGGCATTACGGCATGCCCGATGTGCCCGGCGACACCGACCACTGGGTGCGGGTGGATCATGCCGACAAGTATGGCCGCGGCGGCATCCTGCCCATGGCCGTGTTCATGACCGCCAATTCGCCGGGCCTGCGCACCTCGCCCGTCAAGCGCGGCAACTGGGTGGTGCAGAAGGTGCTGGGCATCCGCGTGCCGCCGCCGCCGCCCGTGGTGCCCGAACTGCCCAGCGACGAGGCCAAGACCGAAAAGCCCATCCGCGAAATGCTGGCCGAGCATCACAAGAACCCGTTCTGCGCCTCGTGCCACCTGCGCTTTGACTCCTTTGGTTTGGCGTTCGAAGGCTATGGCCCGGTGGGCGATGCCCGCACCAAGGACCTGGCCGGCCGCCCCATCGATGCCAGCGCCGATTTCCCCGGCGGCTACAAGGGCGACGGCGTGCCGGGCCTGCAGGCCTTCATCAAGGAACATCGCCAGACCCAGTTCATCGAGAATATCAGCCGCAAGCTGCTGTCCTATGCGCTGAACCGCTCGCTGCAGATGTCGGACGAGGGGCTGGTGGACCAGATGAAGGCCAACCTGGCGGCCAGCGGCTATCGCTTCAGCGCCCTGGTGGAAACCATCGTGCAGAGCCCGCAATTCCTGAACCGCCGCCTGCCGGAAAAGCCCCTGATGCAGCGCGCCGACCTGCAGCCCACTGACATCAAGACTGCTCTCTCCAAGCCCATCTCCCAAAAGGGGAACTAGACATGACCGATACCATTCGCCCGCGTGCCTTCTCCCGCCGCGCCGTGCTGCGCGGCACGGGCTGCGCCATGGCGCTGCCCTGGCTGGAATCGGTCAGCGCCCTGGCCGACGAGGCCAAGCCCGGCGACTTCCCCAAGCGGTTCGGCGTGGTCTTCCTGGGCTGCGGCGTCAACGAGGATCACTGGAGCGCCACCGGCAACGGCGCCGACATGAAACTCGGCAAGACCCTGTCGTCGCTGGAACCCATCAAGCAGAAGATCAATGTGATCGACGGCCTGCAGGTGAAGTCGCTGATGGGGCAGGGCATCCATCCCGCCCAGACCGGCTCGCTCCTGTCGGGCGAAAAGATCACCAAGGGCGCGCTGATCCATTCCGGCGTCAGCGTGGACCAGATGATCGCCAACCAGATCGGCCAGGAGACACCCCAGTCCAGCATCGTGCTGTCCTGCGAGCAGCCGCTCACCGGCTACCACGAGACCAATTTCAGCCGGGCCTATTCGTCCTATCTGTCGTGGCAGACGCCGGATTCCCCGGTGCCGGTGGAAATCTATCCCTCGCTGGCCTGGGACAGCCTGTTCGACAATCGCGGCGCCGCGCTGAACGTCTCGATCCTCGACCGGGTCAATGGCCGGGCCAAGGACCTGTCGCGCAAGATCAGCGCCACCGACCGCGGCAAGATGGACGAGTTCATGACCAGCGTGCGCGAGATCGAGCGCCGGGTGGAAGTGGCGCGCAAGTCCAAGGACAATGCCGAGGACGACGCCAAGGGCAGGAACATGGTGGCCGCGAAGATGGATCGCCCCGCCAGCGGGTTGCCGCAGGACCTGCGCGAACATTCCAGGCTGATGTGCGACATCATCGCCATCGCCTTCCAGACCAACAAGACCCGCGTCGCCTCGCTGATGATCAGCCACGATCTGTCGGCGCTGTATTATCCTTTCCTGAACGTGAAGGACGGCCACCATTCGGCGTCGCACAACAACAATTCCGACGATTACGAGCGCATCGCCAACTTCCATGTCAGCCAATACGCCTATCTGGCGCAGAAGCTGGACAGCATGAAGGAAGGGGGCGGCACCGTGCTGGACAATAGCTGCCTGATGTTCATGTCCAACATGTGGATCGGCCGCAAGCACGACAATACGCGCCTGCCGGTGGTTCTGGCGGGTGGCCTGGGCGGCACCTTGCAGACCGGCCGCAGCCTCAGCTATCTCGACCAGCCCGACGAGAAGCGCCGCATCTGCGGCCTTTATCTGTCGCTGATGGATCGCTACGGCATCAAGCAGGACAAGTTCGGCGACGCCACGGCGCGGCTGGAGCATATCTGAGCCAGTCCGCTTCCTATACCGGCGTGATCCCGGCGGCCGGCATGGCCAGCCGGCTCGGCTCGCTTGGCTATGCCAAGGAGCTGCTGCCCATCACCTATGTCGCCGACACGCCGGGCGGTCCGCTGCGCCCGATGGCGGTGATCGAGGCGTCGCTGCGCCAACTGCGCACCGCCGGCGTCGATCGCACGCTGGTCGTCATCTCCGACCGCAAGCCCGAACTGGTGCGTTATCTGGGCAGCGGCAACGATCTTGGCCTGGACATCGCCTTCGTGCACCAGAGCCGCGCCGATGGCCTGGCTGCGGCCTGCGCGCTGGCGACGCCCTGGACGCAGCATGGCAATGCCTGCCTGCTGCTGCCCGATACGGTGGTGCGCCCCGCCGATGCGCTGAAGACCGTGCGCGCGACGTTTGAATCGCAGGGCGCCGACCTGGTGCTGGGGGTCTTTCCCACCAGCCGCCCGCTGGAACTGGGGCCGGTGCGGTTCGGCGCCGACATGCGCGTTACCGAAGTGCTGGACAAGCCGGTTTCCACCGACCTTGCCAACAGTTGGGCCATGGCGATCTGGGGCCCGCGTTTTTCCGGGTTGCTGGCGCAGGCGGTGGCGGAAAATCCGGGCCAGACGCTGGGCGGGCTTTTCCACCGCGCCGTGGGCGAGGGGCTGAAGGTGATGGCGGACTGGTTTCCAGAAGGCCAGTTCCACGATGTCGGCACGCCCCAGGGTCTGGCCGAAGCCTTGCCGTTGTTGCGGGACGGCGTCTAGATTTTTTCCAGCATGGCGACATAGGCCGCCTCGATATTCCGCCGCAGCCGGTCCGTGTCGAACAGGGCCGTGGTATCGCGGTTCTTCGCCATCCTGTCCCGCAGCGATTTCAGCAGCGCCGGATCGCGAGCCAGCTTCAGCGCCAATGCTTCGTATGCCTGCAGGCTGTCCGCGATCAGCTCCGGCATCTCCATTGCGGTCAGCAGGCTGGTGGCGACACGGCTGGCGAAGCTGCGCCCCGACATGGTCACCAGCGGCACGCCGCGCCACAGGGCATCGCTGCTGGTCATGTGGCCGTTGAAGGGCGCGGTATCCAGCATCAGGTCGGCCAGTCCCAGCCGCGCCATGTGCTGGTCCGGGTCGGCGCGTCCCGCAAACACCAGCCGCGCCGGATCGATACCGCGCGCAGCGGCCTCGCGGCGCAGATTGGCCTGGAAATCGGCATTGGCCGCCAGAAGCCACAGCACGCTGCCGGGCACCTGCTCCAGCAGCCGCATCCACACATCGAACAGCGGCGCGGTGATCTTGAAACTGTTGTTGAAGGCGCAGAACACGAAGCCGTCCGGCGGCAGCCCCGCCTGCGCCCGCGTCGGCGTCTCGCCGCTCCACTGGTAGCTGGTGGCGAAATAACTGTCGGGCAGTGTCACCACCTTTTCGCTGAAGGCCGCGGCATCGGGCGCAACGATGCCGTCCGCCAGCACATGGTCGATGAAATCCGCGCCGGTGCTGCCCGGATAGCCCAGATACGAAACCTGCACCGGGGCGGGGCGCCGGGCCAGGATTTCGAAATTGTTGCCTTCGGTGTGCCCGTTCAGGTCCACCAGGATATCCACCTCCAGCTTTCGCAGCAGCGCCGCCACATCCTGCGGGCTGCCGGCCTGCACATCGTGGAACTGGTCGAACGCTTTTGCGATGCGCGCCCGTATCGCGCTGCCGTCATCCAGTCCGGTGGAAATGCCCAGCACCTCGAACCGGGCGCGGTCATGCAGCTCGATCGGCCGCACGATCAGCGCCGGCACCGGATGCTGGCAGAAATCCGACGACAGATACGCCACGCGAATCCTGTCATGGCGATAGGGCGCGGGCGCGGCCGGCAGGGCGTGGGCGCCCAACTGGTCCGCCACGGCGTTGCGGCCACAGGCGCGCTGCGGCGCCGGATCGTCGTCCAGCGCCAGCACCATGTAGGGCGGCAAGACCGCGCTCTGCTGCGTGATCGCCGTTCGCACCAGCGGGCGGATGCGTTCCAGCGTTTTCCAGTCGCACAGGTTCATCGCCGCCGTCAGGATGCCGCCCAGCGCATAGCGGTGCGCGGGATCGGCCCGCAGGATCGCTTCATAGGCTGCCAGCGCATCGCGGTAGCGCTTCAGTCGCAGCAGGATCGCCGCCCGGCTTTCCTGCGTCACCGGCTGGTTCGGCATGATCGCCAGCGAGCGCTGATAGCTGGCCAGCGCCTCCTCGAAGCGCCGCAACCTGGTCAGCGCATTGGCGCGGTTGTTCAGCGCCGAGACAAAGTCCGGCATGATGGCGAGCGCCGCATCATGGCGTGCCAGCGCCTCGGATACGCGCCCCAGCGACCACAGCGCCACCCCCAGATTGTTCAGGGCGCCGGTATGGCGCGGCTCAAGCTGCAGCAGATATTCATAGATGCCGACCGCTTCCGCGAACCGCTCCAGCCGGCACAGCGTGTTGCCCTGGTTGTACAGTGCATCGACATAGCGCGGCCGTGATGCCGCCGCATCGGTGAAGCTGGCCAGCGCGTCCTCCAGGCGGCCCAGATTGGTCAGTGCGCTGCCGCGATTGTTCAGCACCTGCGGATCGCCCGGCTGCACCGCCAGGGCGCGCTCATAGCTGGCAAGGGCTTCGGCAAAGCGCCCCGTCAGGTTCAGGATATTGCCGTAGTTCATCAGCGCCCCGGCATCGCGCGGGTTGATCTTGAGCGCCGCGCCGATCAGCGCCAGCGCTTCGTCGTTGCGGCCCTGCTGGGCGCGGACCACGCCCAGCAGATGGCGCGGCGCAAAGCTGGCCGGTGCGGCGGCCAGGATCTGCTCATACAGCCGCCCGGCCTCGTCCACCGCACCGCGCTGGTGCAGGGCGGTGGCCTGCTGCATTGCAACCCGCTGTGCATTCTCATCCATGTCGCGACTATAGGGGATGATGGAACTTCGCAAAACGGGAACGGCTGCGGCGCACAATGCGTTGACGATGGGAACATGGAGCGGAGATCAACATGCGTGTAGCAGTGATAACAGGATTTGCGGCGGCCCTTATGCTTGCCGGTTGCGGAACGGACCAGGGTGACCGCGCGGCCAGTGGTGCGCTGATCGGCGCCGCCGGTGGTGCGGTGATTGGCGCAGCGGCGGGCAATCCGGGCCTGGGTGCCGCGGCCGGCGCCGTCGCCGGCGGCGTGGTGGGTGCGGCCACCGACCCGTGCGACCTGAACCTGGGCGACCCGGTGTGGCGCGATCATGGCGGCGCGCGGGCCTACCAGGAACGCTGCGGCCGTCCCTATCGGGAACGCCGCGACCGTTATTAACTGTTTCAAATCGGGTGAAAAACCGGCGGGCGCCCCCCCGGAAAACTGCCCGCCCTCCCAGGAAAAGCACAAAAAAAA
>CBIHOI010000012.1:0-49730 GCA_966211925.1 uncultured Hyphomicrobiales bacterium
ATATATCCAATTTGACGCCGGTTGAACTGGCACGGGCATTGTCTGCGAAGCTGGGCGCGGGGTAGCTTACAGGTGTAGGGCAGAAAAGCCGCCGGGTGGGGTGTCTAACATGGATAAAAATCGGAAGACACGCCAACTGGGAAACGCGTAGGTCGCGATGTCTCAGTCAGATTCGACTCGCCCTGAATCTGCTAGTTTCACCGCCTTCAGAGAGCTTGCAAATCAAGCGCTGGGGTTTGCGCTACACGATGATTACCCGCTTCTCCCTCTGGCAACTGTGCTCAGCCGAATTGAGAATCTCTATTCTCAAGATGTAGGTCGCTTCGAAGTGGCGGCAGCACGACTGAAATTGGACGAAGGTCATTATCGAAAAATGACGGCGGCCGTTGAGGCATTGAAGGATCGCTTGGTTAGTATGGGCGTACCGCATTCCAAGGTACGAGCATTTGAAACCGTAGCGATCGAACCAACCGTTTTCCTCGATCAAACCCAATCGGATGCCCATCTTGCCTTCCGCAATAAATACGGGCCGCAGATGGCACTCAATCAGTCAAGAGGGCACCGCCTCTTCGATTTTATGCTTGCACACTCCATGCAGTGCTCTGAACAGTTCAAGGGACTTAATCGCGCCACTAGGTCGCTTATCTTGAGCAGTGCTGCAAGCGAGGCATCCAGATTTTCGATATGGGAAAGTAACAACTTTGGTGCCGTGTGGACGGCGGCAGGGGCAACACTTCCTCGTATTGCCTACGCTGTGGCGGTTCAGCGTCTTATCGACGCTCTCTACTCAGCAATGGGCTTTTCTCTGGCTTACGACTTCTTTGAAAAATATCTAAACCCACTTACGCGATTTCCTTTGCAGTTGCTTTACAGCGCGATCATGAATGATCCAAAGACTTTGTTGCAGGAATACTTACAAGAATATGCCGGCCAGAATACCCGGTACGATGTCAGCAGGTTAGGTGGGTCGGATCACGAGCCGGAGTTCCATTGCACTGTTGCCATCGCAAGGCGAAAGTTTGATGGCCGCGGCGATAGTAAGTCCCGAGCAGAGGTTGCCGCAGCGCGCAAAGCGGTCGAGTTTCTACTAGAGAACGACCGCCATAAATTGCCGCTCATTATCAATAGAAAAATCTCCGCTGGCGTAACCAGGGAAGATTTAGGCTATTTGGCGGCGAGAATAGCGTATCCCGAGCTTCTCGCCTTCCGCCAGGTGGTGGGCGCATCATGTTCGGACGGGTTGCTGCGTCGCTGTTTTACTCTAAAGGCGGATATCAGAGCTTATGGATTATCAGCATCGGCAACAAACGAACTTATGGCATTTTGCGGAAGCTCGCTCGCTCTGGCGATTAAATGGGGGAAATCGCTTGAGGGTTCTGAGAACGTAGCAGTGCGCCCATCAGTTCTAGATGCAACGCGAAAGATCAGGACCGCGATTTTCGTCCGATCAACTGATCGTCTCGGAGACGGCCAAATTTTGGACGTTATCCAAGCGGTCATGTACGCTGAGTTCCTCACAAAAGGATACGAGGCTGCGGCGACCTTGTTTGACCGGTGTTTGGTCCACCAGCAACCTGCGCCTTCAACCGACAAAATTAGTATGTTTGATCCCCTGGTCCCCTATACGCAGTTATTGCAAGAGTTTACTCAGGAGCGGTCTGGTGTACCGGAGTATTTGTATGTGCTCCTAACTCCCCAGAACCAATCGCATGCGCCAATGTTCCGGTGTATCGCTAAATTTGATTCTGCAAGTGCTGATGGTCAGGGAACCTCAAAGAAGGCCGCGCGCCAAATTGCGGCATTTCACTTGCTGCAGAAACTCAAAGGTGGGGAGGATGACACCAGAACTCCTTGAGACAAAGACCGCGATTGAAAGCTTGAACCGTGCGTTAGCGCTGCGTGTTCAGAAAGGCGCTGAGGCGGTTAGTCACCTTCATAGGAATACTTACGGTTTCGAGTGCAGCTTTAAGATGCGGTGCCTTGAGCGACTTTCCGTCCTCATTAAACTTGCTATGGAGAACTGTTTCGGTGGCCTCCCCGTAACCGCCACTCTCGCGGCGCGAGGTGTCATCGAGACAGCTGGTTTGCTTGTGCTATTCGAGTCACGCATATCGAAATTGTCCGAGGATGCGATTTCAGAAAGATTGGATACGATTAAGAAGTTTGTCTTTTCCACGAAAAAGTTTGGAGAAGAGAAGAAGTCCGTGCACGCCCTAGATTGTGTACGTGCACTGGAGGCGCATTACGCGGATGTTGCATTGCTTTACGATATTTTGTGTGAGGCTGTACATCCGAATTGGCTTGGTGTTAGCCAGTTCAAAGAATACGGGCAGGACACAGGTTTTGCCGAGCAAGACGAACTTTTGACTATTAGCGTCGTGCAGGCTCTGTTTTTGGGGCACAAAATCGCATCAATGACAGCGCCCCACGAAAATCCTTCGTAATGGTCACCGAGATGTTCAAGACGGGTAGGGACGTAGCTTCCAACGGCGATAGTTGGAATGGCTGAGACGTAGTTCGTTTCAACTCAATTGCGCTTTGGTTTTTTTGGATAAAACCAAATGCCACCTTTGCCACTTTCCGTATTGAGTTCGCTTTCCGGTATTCCGTATAAGATGGCCTCCTTGCATCTCTGCATCCCCACGCCATCAAGTTCACCGCGAAGAAGACGGTCGGTACATAGTCCAGCCTTGACGTCGCGCCTTCGATATTCGGCATTCGAAATGCCATAAACACTCGCTCACGACTTTCGGCAGCTACGGGCTGTTGACGCGGAAAAGGCGGGGAGAGGTCATTGCCGGGGTGGGGTTAGGCGGGCGGCGTCGATCTTTCCCAGATGACGGCGGCCGAGCTGTTGCGTGCATTGTCTGCGAAACTGGAGGCGGGCTAGTGTAGCCGAATAGCGGGCTAGGCGGTAGGTTCAGTGGATGCCTATTACCCAATGGCCGAGCTTAGTAGGAAAGATTGTTTCGGCTGGAATAAATCGCGGGTAGAGAAGTTACGCTCTCGCATTAGTTATGCTGTCTTTATCTATTTCGGGGGAACAAACTGTGGATTCCGAAACGCTATCGGTTCAAAAGTTGTTCAAGGACCGGCGGCAATACCGCGTTCCTTTTTTTCAGCGACCATACGTTTGGAACAAAGAAGACCAATGGGAACGCCTCTACGGCGACATCATTGGAAAGGCAGAAGTTCGGATCGGCGGCGAGGAGCCACCCCCGCACTTTCTGGGAGCAGCAGTTTTAGAGCCGCAGAAGCGCAGTGGCTTAATTGGCGTCGAAGTGCTCCACATCATCGACGGTCAGCAACGACTTACGACACTGCAATACTTTCTCGCGGCGCTCACGCTTATTCTAAGGAAAGAAGAGAAGTCCTCCCTGCAATCCATTGTCGAAGAGTGTTTGCAAAACGACAATGTCGAGACGATGCGCGACCCTGACGTAGAAGTTTTCAAGGTCTGGCCAACTTTTCGAGACCGAGATAATTACCGCCTGGCAATGACAGCCATGACCCTGGATGACTTGCGCGAACGTTTTCCCTACAGCTTTACACAATCGGGTACGCTCAAAAAAATTGGTGCCGATCATCCCGCCGCTTTAGAGGCCATTTGGTATTTTACGGACCAAATATCAACGTGGATTGCAGCCGATGGGGAGGGTGGCCGGGGCAAGCGAATCGAGGCTATGACGGAGGCGGCTTTAGGCGATCTGCAAGTTGTATCCATCTCGCTTGGGGAGAAGGATGATGCCCAAGTCATCTTTGAGACCCTCAATGGTCATGGTGCGCAATTGCACGCCACAGACTTAATTAGGAATTTCGTATTTATGCGCGCTGACAAAGAGCCAGTCAGCGCAAAAGAACTCTTTGACACCTTGTGGAGCCCGTTTGAAGGTGAGTTTTGGCGTGAAAAGCAGCGGCGAGGTCGCCTTACACGTCCACGCCTCGAATGGTTTTTCCAGACAGCCCTTCAAGCAATTCAAGGCTACGAAATCGAGATTAGCCGCCTTTATGCAAATTATCGACAGTTTGCCATCGGCGGCCCTAATGAACTCACCGCAACCGTCCAGTTGCAGTTGTTAAATCGTCACGCTGCCGCATACCGCGAACTTGTATCAGGATCGCGCCGGACACCAATTGGGGTCTTTGGAAGTCGCATCGCATCGTGGGACGCCTCCACCACCCATTCTCTCGCTCTATGCATTGCTGATTCCAAACTGACAGATCAAGCCAAGGACGAAACGTACAATGCAGTCGTTTCATACCTGGTGCGACGGGCGGTTTGCGGGTTAACTAGCAAAAACTACAACAAGATATTTAGTCAGCAGCTTCGGAAGCTTAAGGAGCATGGAGTAACACCAAATACCTTGAGGAACGCTCTGACTGAGCTTGATGGGGATGCTTCGCGGTGGCCTAGCGATCAGGAATTTCGAAACGCCTGGATGGGTGCTGCCATGTACCGAGGCAACCTTGATGCCCCGCGCATTAAGGCTGTGCTCGGGGAAATTGAGAATGGGATGCGATCCTCGCGGTCGGAAGAGCCAATCGCAAACGGCCTTGAGAACCTCGATGTTGACCACATTCTCCCGATGGATTGGGTTGAGTACTGGCCCTTGCCCGATGGAACCACGGCAAGTGCCGGCGAGGTCTCCGAAGTCACACTAGCCAGCATCATGGGCGACGCGATGACGGAGCGTCAAATTTCAATTCAACGCCGTCAGCAGGCTAAGCTCACTATGGGCAATCTGACGCTGCTCCACTACGGAATAAATAGGGGGTTACAAAATCGAGAGTTTGCACTTAAACGAGAGCGAATGTTTGCAGAGTCGAACCTGCATCTCAACCGTCTCCTTATGTTGGCCGGTGCGTGGAATGAGACAAGTATTGCCGCACGAGCTGACACATTTTTTCAAGTAGCAGTCAAATTGTGGCCGGGCCCGAATATACCCGCGAGCAAGTGAACAAGATGGAGCGGCTTCTGCATGACTACAGCTGCGTTAGCCAGCTACGCAGATGTTTTAAAAATCAACCGCCCGAGATCTAAATTGGACCACGCTTCACGCTTACGTGACCGCCAGCCCTGAGATTACGCGACTGCTTGTTCGAGGATAGATCTCATGATTTCGAACCTGTCGGCTTACCTCGCGTCCCTTGATCCGGTGCTCGATACCGCGTTGCGCGGGATGTGTGAGGCAGAAAAACGCATTCGCCCTGCCAAGGGTATATCGGTGGTTGAGCCGTCGCGGACGCAGGTCGCGGTCGCCCAGAACGAGGGCGCCAAGCACGTGGCGCCCATTTCATCGCTGTCACCGGGAGAGGTAGGAGGCTACCTTGCGCGGAACCCTGACGCGATCTCAATGCTGAAGGCGGCAGCTTACGACCACGCCCACACTTACCATCAGCTCGTCCAGTTCATCTGGGCGAGGAAGAGCGCGGTCGCGGACGGTATCGCCGCGACGAAGCTATGCATCGAGAACGGCTTGTTCTTGGCGAGCCTCGCCCAGCTTCGCGCCACGATGGAGCAGGTGGGGGCACTACTTTTCATTGACGCGAGGACAGTCGGACTGTTGGACGAGCGCGCCGCCCTGCAGGAGCAGGCCACCGCGTTAACCTCATTCTCCAGCGTCCTGTTCAAGAACCTCATCGGCACGCGCATCGACTGGGAGCACTACCTCTCCAACCCGATCGAGGGCGGCAAGGCCAAAGAGTTCACGCCGAACGGCGAATTTCAGAACGCGATGTCTAGGAACGTCATGGACGCGGTCGATGCTATCGACAAGCGTGTAAAGGGCGCGAGG
The DNA here is from genome assembly GCA_966211925.1 of uncultured Hyphomicrobiales bacterium. Classification (GTDB taxonomy): domain Bacteria; phylum Pseudomonadota; class Alphaproteobacteria; order Micropepsales; family Micropepsaceae; genus Rhizomicrobium. Next base: position 5,796 of record CBIHOI010000012.1, read on the forward strand.
CGCGCCTATGAGTTCCTCTGCGAGTTCTCGCACCCAAACGTTGGAACATATCTCTCCTACCGGAGCGGGAAATCCATCGTCCAGCGGAATGACAGCGTGTTTACATTTTTCGAGACGACCCTTGGCACGAACACGCCTTCCTTTACCATCGAGGGCCTTAAGGGGCCATTGAGCGGCACCTTCTCGCTGTTCTGCAAGGAGCTCGATGTCTTCGAAAGCGCTTGTAAAAACCTTGAGAGAGTCGCGGTCTGGATCGAGGAGGGTAACAAGAAGAAAGCCCGGAACGGGATCAAGAACTGGGCGCCCATCTGGAACGCTGGTGAACCATGCCCGTGTCTGTCAGGTGTTCAGGTTGGCCGCTGCTGTGGCAAGGACATAGTGCGGTAAAGGACCTCCGACGGGAAGTTGATCCAGCCGGGACAATGGCGCAGTGTCAAAATTCCCTGCAAACTGAGCCTAGAAACGAATATTACAGTATCAGCATTGGGCAATTTTCTCGCAAGTGTCTGCACTCATTGCAGTGCAACGAACTGATGCAGCGCAGCGTAAAATCTACTGATCGCATCTCAGCTAAAAACTAAGCCTCGGAAATATTTCAATAAAAAATTTGGCGTAGTCAGGTTCCTGTGTGGCAACGCTCCCACAATTGCGCCGCGATTTGTATCGTGCGTAGCTCCTTCTGCCCCCCCAAACAAAAATCCTCTCGGTATCCAAATCTCAAATGGGAGATTCTGTGATGCCGTCGCCAGATACCCTAGCTGTTCTACTTCTTGTTCTTGCCCAGGTACTTGGAGGGCTGGCCTCTCTGTGCGGCATATTCCAAACGACAACTTGGCTATACCGGCATTGGCGGCGAAGGGTATTCGCCTCAACGACAACCGCGTCAAACAAGTCAGATTCCGATTTGCGCGTAACAGGGGATCATAAGCGCGTGGAAGATGTGGTGGTGATTAGACGCTCAAAGGAAGTTGAGGCTATCGGAATGCCATCACCGCTATCTCGACCACATATACCTCAATGGACTTTCCCGAGGCGGCCACGTTCCTGATGACGACCACCAATTCGCAAAGCGGGCACCATGGCGGTAGATCATCTCTCCCCCAAGAGTCTGGTATCCGCTATGCGCATCCCATGAGAAAGGACGGGCGGGTTTAGCCGAAGTGCAATTTCCGTGTAATTGCGCCCGGGAAGGCTTAGTTCGTTCTGGAATGGAACGGATGTTCTCGGGCCGGTAGAGGTCTGCAAAGGCAATGAGATCAAACCCTTGGGAATACCCCGGACATTTCAGGTGTTCCCATAGCGAAAATTGAAAATCCACGTGTCGGCAGTTCGATTCTGTCCCTGGGCACCATCGCATCCCCTCTGGGGCACGCTTTCAAAACCTTGGAATGCACCATCTTCTTCGACCCGCGGCGCTTCGGTGCTACGCTCGCACGATTGCCTTGGTCGGATAAATTTGCAGGCAGAAGGCGCCCTGGTCTGCTGATGCCCCGTGGCGAACCTGGGCCTTGCAGATTTTGTGTGGGTTTTGGCGTATCTGTCCGTCCCAGTACAAAGGCTTCGAACAGGCCTGGAAAAAACAAGGGGCAGGCCGCATAGGGACCGGGCTCCAGAACAGGGAATACCAGGGGGCATGCCCGAGCAACCGATTGACGAGTGGTTCATGCGTGACGTCCTGCCGTTGGAGCCAATGTTGACACGGTTCCTGCGACGCAACTGGCGCAACGAAGCGGAGATTTCCGATCTCCGCCAGGAAGCCTATGCGCGCATTTATGAATCGGCCAGGCGCGAGCGGCCGTTGCAGATCAAGCCGTTCCTGTTCCAGATCGCCCGCAATCTCATGATCGACCGGCTGCGCAAGCAAAGTGTTGTGTCGCTGGAAACCATGGCGGATTTTGACTGGCTGAACGTCTCAGATGACAAGCCCTCGTCGGAATCCTATGTTGCCGCCCGCCAGGAATTGCGGCTGCTGCAGGACGCGCTGGACAACCTGCCGCCGCGTTGCCGTCAGGTTGTGCTGATGCGAAAAATCGAAGGCCTGTCGCAGAAGGACGTTGCCAGGCAGATGGGCGTGACGGTCGAAACGGTGGAGAACCAGGTCGCCAAGGGGATGCGCCTGCTGGCCCAGGCGCTTGGCGGTCGGCGCGGCGCCGTCACCGCAGAAGCCAAGCGCTACAACTTTTTCCGAAAAGACCGCGATGTCCGCTGAAGAAACAGAAGATCTGGCGGCCCGGTGGCTGGCGCGCGAAGACCGCGGATTGACCGATGCCGAAAAACTGGCGTTGGAGGCGTGGCTGGATGAATCCATCCTCAACCGTGTCGCGTGGCTGCGCCTCAAGGCGAGCTGGACGCGGGCCGAACGGCTGGCGGCGCTGAAAGGCCCTGCGCCGGCGGCGGAATCGCGCGCAGGTTTGCGCCCGCGCCTGCTGCTGGCGATCGCGGCCGGCCTTGTCCTGATGGTGGGGGGCGGCGCGTTGCTGGCCTGGCGCCTGACCGCGGCGGAGCAGGTGTTCACCACCGGTATCGGCGGCATCCAGGCGGTCCGGCTGGCCGATGGTTCGCGCATGGAGCTGAACACCAGCACGAAAGTGCATGCCGATGTGACGGCGGCGCGCCGCACCGTGACCCTGGAGTCCGGCGAGGCCTATTTCGACGTGGTGCATGATGCCAGGCGGCCCTTCACGGTTTATGCCGGCAACCGCCGCATCACCGACCTGGGCACCAAATTCTCCGTCTATCGCAACGGCGACGATGTGCGGGTGCTGGTGCGCGAAGGCCGGGTACAGGTGGATATCCTGGACAAGCCGGAGGTGAATGCGCCGGTGGTGGCCCAGGCCGGCCATGCCGTGATCGCCAAGGGGGGCGAGACCCTGGTCATGGCCAAGCCCGATATCGCCGCCGACCTCAGCTGGCGCAGCGGCATGCTGGTGTTCAACCAGCAGACGCTGGGCGAGGCGGCGGAACAGTTCAACCGCTACAACCCGCGCAAGCTGGTGGTGGAGGGGGAGGCGCGCAAGATCCGTATCGGCGGCAGCTTCAAGGCGGACAATGTGGATGTGTTCGTCCTGCTGCTGCACCGTGGTTTCGGGCTTTCCGTGAACGACCAGGGCAAGAGGATTACGGTCTCGCGCTGAGGAGACGCCGCCGGCTCTGCCGGCTTTACCGCCCATAACAGATAACAAAGATCGGGGGGCACAGTGAAGCGATTGCAAACCCCGATGCTGTTCGGCGCGGTGGCCTTGCTTGCCTGGTCGGTGGCCGCGGCCGCCGCGCCCATGGTCAATATTCCCGCCGAAGACCTGCGCGCCGCGTTGGATGATTACATCCGCCAGTCCGGCGTTCAGCTGATCTACAACGTCGATGACGTGGCGGGGTTGAAGGCCCAGGCGGCCCATAGTCCGGCGGACGAGGCACTTGCCGTCCTGCTGGACGGCACCGGCCTGGTCGCCAATCGCGATCCCTCCGGCGCGGTTGTGATTTCCCGTCCCGCCGAGCGCCGCGTCGAAGCGGAGCCGGCGCTGGAAACAGTGGTGGTCACGGGCTCACGCATCCGTGGCGGCACGGAGTTGTCGGCACCAGTCATGCGGGTGGCGGCGGAAACGTTGCTCTCGGTCACACCAGGCGGCATCCCCGAAGCGCTGGACAAGCTGCCCATCTTCATGGCGGCCAGCACGCCGAACAATGTCACCACCGGTGCCAATGGGCGCGGTGGCAATGCGCCGGGCTATTTCCTCAACCTGCGCAATCTGGGCGCCATTCGTACGCTGATCCTGCAGGATGGCCACCGTGTTCCCGGTACTTTCTTCGACACCACGGTCGATACCGACATGCTGCCCCAGATGCTGATGAGCCGGGTGGAAGTCGTCACCAGCGGTGCCTCGGCGGTCTATGGCTCGGACGCTGTCAGCGGCGTGGTCAACTTTATCCTGGACAAGAATTTCTCCGGCCTGAAGGCCATCGCGCAAGGCGGTATCGCGCAGCAGGGCGACACGCGATCGCTGCGGCTGGGTATTGCCGGCGGCGGGGATGTCGCGGACGGCCATCTGGTCTGGAGCCTGGAATATCGCCTGCGCGATGCGGTGCCCGATGCGGCGGCGCGGCCGCTGGGCGATCTGGGGACTTCGATCGTGGGCGCCGGCACGCCATCCAATCCCTATACCCTGGTCAGCGGCATTCGCCAGAGCAACACCGCGCCCGGTGGACTGATCGTGTCGGGACCGGGCGCGGGCCTGCAATTTCTCGGCAATGGGGCGCTGGCGCCGTTCAATCCCGGCACGCCGACCGGAACCACCAACTTCGCCATCGGGGGCGATGGCGGCATCGAGCATAACGAATATCTGCTGCCAGTCTTCACCACGGGCCAGGCCTTTGCCCATTACGAACGCGCGCTGGGCAGTGTCACCGCGCATGTCGAGGCGCGCTATGCCCAGGCCCGCAGCTATGAAGCCGGGCAGATCTTCACCAACATCAATGGCTCGGGCATTTCCACCAACGGCTCCAGCGCGCAATATCCCATCACAATCTATAGCGGCAACGCCTTCCTGACGCCGGCGGCGCAGGCCTTTCTGTTTCCCGCCGGCGGCCCCGCCAGTTTCCAGATGAACCGGATGGACAATGACCTGATGAGCCGGCTGTCGCTGGATCAGCACACCGGCGCACTGGCGGTGGGGGCAGGGCTGGACGGTACCGCGTTCGGCGATTTCGCCTGGGACTTCAATTACACCCACGGCGAAACCCGCACCCAGCTCATTGCCCGCAACAATGTGAATACGTCGCGCTTCTATGCGGCGCTGGACGCCGTGCGCGATCCGTCCGGCAGCATCGTCTGCAATGTGACGCTCACCAATCCCGGTGCCTTTCCAGGCTGCGTGCCGCTGAACCTGTTTGGGCAAAGCGCCACCGTGGTCAACGGTTCCAACGCCTCCCAGGCCGCGCTCAATTACGTTGCCAGCAATACCTGGTGGGTGGCGCATAACGGACTGGATGATTTCAGCGCCAATATCACCGGCAGGATATTCGACGCCCCGGCCGGCCCGGTGCGCATGGCGGTGTCGGGCGAATATCGCCTTGCAGGCCTGAACGTGACCACATCCACGCCAGACAACAGTTTCAATCCGCAATATCTGCGCTTGGCACCGCCCGGTACCTTTGCGCCCACGGCGGCGTCGCCGCTGGGCACCTTCCCGCCCGCCAACCTGGCCAACTTCAAGGAAGTGCAGTCCGGCGCGCGCGGGTCCGAGAATGTGGGCGAGGCCAATCTCGAGATCGACGCTCCGCTGCTGCGCAATCTTCCCGGGGTCGCGCTTTTCTCTGTCGGCGCCGCGGCGCGCTACACCCAGTACAATGTGGCCGGTACCGATCCGGCCAGCGGCGCGCCGGTGAAGCGGCGTTTCACGGCCAGCACCTGGAAGCTTGGCGCGGAATGGCACATCGATGACGCTATCCGGCTGCGCGGTGCGGTGTCGCGTGACATCCGCGCCCCCACCCTGTGGGATCTTTTCCAGGGCCCGGTGACCAGCACCTCGGGCCTGCAGGATTCCCTGACCGGTGTTTCCGGCTCCGCCAACACGCGCACGATCGGCAATCCGCTACTGCGGCCGGAAGTGGCGCGCAATAACAGCCTTGGCATCATCTATGAGCCGCAATGGCTGCCGGGATTGAATATCACGGCGGATTATTTCCATATCGCCATTGATCGCGAGATCGCCGCCATCAGCGGTTCCAGCGCGGTGGTGCAGTCGCTGTGCCTGGCTTCGCCCGGCGGAACCTCGCCCTATTGTGCCCTGATCCAGCGGCCCATTTCCTACAACAGCACCTCGCCGCTGAATTTCCCAACGCTCTATTACTCCCAGGTCCAGAACTTCCAGCGCCAGTGGACCGAAGGTGTGGATTTCGAGGTCAGCTACCAGGCTGATCTTGCCGGCTGGCATGGCCTGGATGGCCTGCTGAACCTTCGGCTGCTGTGGACCCACACCGCGTTCCTCAAGACGCTGGGTCTTCCCGGCTCGGTGATCACCGATGTCGCCGGATCCGCCAACGCGCCGGGCCAGGCGCTGCCGTCCGAGAAGGCGGCACTGCTGGCCAACTATACCGGCGGCGCCTGGTCGGTGGATGTGATGGAGCGCTATTACGGTTCCATCCGCCAGAACCCCAATCCCACTCTTATATATGCGCCGAACACGGGCGACCTGCCGGCCTGGTTCCAGACCGACCTCAACGTCTCGTACGCGGTGGACGAGCGGCTGGCAGCCTTCCTGAACATCGCCAACCTGTTCAACGCCCAGCCCGACATCTTCCAGGTCCCCGGTTATACCGGCAGTCCCGGCATGAACTACCCCGTGGTGCCCTATGAAGACGTCATCGGCCGCTATTTCACCGTCGGCGTGAAATTCAAAACCGGCTGACGTAAAATAGTCATGGGGGATTTGTCCGGCCCACCCGTCCCAGTAGCCAGATAAAAAATATCCAGGGGACGGACATGAACAATCGAAGCTATCTCAGGACGATTCTGGCCGGCACGGTCAGCCTCCTCGCACTTGCGAGCAGCGCCTCGGCCCAGGTCGTCGCGGCGGGCGAGCCGGAATCGGTGACTGTCACCGGAACGCGCATCAAGGGCACCGACACGCCCACCCCCGTTCAGGTTCAGACCGCCGAGCAGTTGCAGGACATCACTCCGGCCTCGATCTCCGAAGGCCTGAACAAGAGCCCGATCTTCATGGGCGGCTCCACGCCCAACAACGCCACCACCGGCGCCAATGGCCGCGGCGGCAACCTGCCGGGCTACTTCCTCAACCTGCGCAACCTGGGCACCATCCGCACCCTGGTGCTGCTCGACGGCCATCGCGTGCCGGGCACCAACTACGACACCACCGTTGACACCCAGGCGCTTCCCCAGCTGCTGGTGCAGCGCGTGGAAGTGGTCACCGGCGGCGCTTCGGCGGTCTATGGCTCCGATGCCGTGACTGGCGTGGTCAACTTCATCCTCGACCACAAGTTTGACGGCCTGAAAGGCCTGGTCCAGGGCGGCGTGTCCGGCTATGGCGATGCGCGCAGCTTCCGCGCCGGCGTTGCCGGCGGTGAAGACCTGCTGGGTGGTCATCTGATCTGGAGCCTGGAATACAAGCTCCGCGACGCCATTCCCGACGCCGCCGCGCGTCCGCTGGGCAACAAGGGCTATTCGGTGGTCGGCGCCGGCACGGCCGCGTCGCCCTACAACCTGGTGCAGAATATCCGCCAGGCCAACACCGCCCCGGGCGGCCTCATCACCTCGGCCAACAGCCCCGGCTATGGCATGCAGTTCCTCTCCAACGGCCAGCTGGGCGCCTTCAATCCGGGCACGCCCACCGCCACCACCAACTTCAATATCGGCGGCGACGGCGGCATCGAGCACAATGAATATCTGCTGCCCGTGACCACCAACGCGCAGGCCTTCGCCCATTACGACTACAATTTCGCTAGTGGCATCAGCGCCTGGGTCGAAGCGCGTTATGCGCTGGAACGCAGCTATGAGGCGGGCCAGATCTTCACCAACACCGGCGGCGGCAATACCCTGACCGGCGCCTGCACACCGGTGAACGGCGTCTGCACCGGCAATCCCACCGTGAACTACACCAACAACGGTTCGGGCGCGCAGTATCCCATCACCATCTACAGCGGCAATGCCTTCCTGACGCCCGCGCAGCAGGCCTTCCTGTTCCCCGCCGGTGGTCCCACCAGCTTCATCATGAACCGGATGGACAACGACCTGATGAGCAAGCTGAGCCTGGACAATCACATGTCCGCGGCCCAGATCAGCGCCGGCCTGAAGGGTCAGATGTTCGACAAGTATGACTGGGACGTCACTTACGGCCATGGCGAAACCCGCAACCAGCTGATCTCGCGCGGCAACGTCAACACCGCGCGCTTCTTCGCCGCCATCGACGCCGTGAAGGACCCGGCCAGCGGCCAGATCGTGTGTAACGCGACCCTTACCGCACCGGGCGCTTTCCCGGGCTGCGTGCCGCTGAACCTGTTCGGCCAGAGCGCGACGGTTACCAATGGATCCAATGCTTCGGCGGCCGCGCTGAACTACATCGGCAACCCGCCGACGTCCTGGACGGCGCATAACGGTCTCGACGACTTCTCGGGCAACATCAACGGCACGATCTTCGAAGGCTGGGCCGGCCCGATCAAGGCGGCCGTGGGCGTCGAATACCGTCTTGCCAGCCTGGTGGTGGACAGCACCACGCCGGACAACACCTTCCAGCCGCAGAATCTGCGCCTGGCGCCCGCCGGCACCTTTGCCAATCCGGCGGCCAACGGCACCTATCCGATCCCCAACCTGTCGCGCTTCAAGGAAGTCCAGGCGCCCGGACACGGCTCGGAGAATATCAGCGAAATCAATACCGAGTTCGACATCCCGCTGCTGAAGGATCTGCCCCTGGTGCAGATGCTGTCGGCCAACATGGCCGGCCGCTATACCGAGTATCACGTGGCCGGTGCCGACCCGACCAGCGCCAGCGGCGCGGGCAAGAAAGCGGCCTTCTCGGCTTCGACCTGGAAGGTCGGCGCGGAATGGCAGGTGATTGACGACCTGAAGATCCGCGCCTCGCGGTCGCGCGACATTCGTGCCCCCACACTGTGGGACCTGTTCCAGGGCCCGCTTACCACCACCTCGGGCAACCTGGATCCGCTCACCGGCGTATCGGGTTCGGTCAACACCTCCTCGGTCGGCAATCCCAACCTGAAGCCGGAAGTGGCGCGCACCAGCACGGTGGGCGCGGTCCTTACCCCGACCTTCCTGCCGGGCTTCTCGGCCACGGTGGACTATTTCCACATCGTGATCGCCAACCAGATCGCCGGCGTCAGCGGCAACAGCCAGACCGTTCTCAATGTCTGCCTGAACTCCGGCGGCACCTCGCCCCTGTGCAACCTGATCGTGCGTCCGGGCGCCTATAACAACACCGCGGCGACGAACTTCCCGCTGCTGTACCTCTCGGCGCCGCAGAACACCCAGACCACCTGGACGGAAGGTTTCGACCTGGAAGCCAACTACACCACCGACCTGTCGGAATGGTCGGGCCTGAACGGCACCCTGGGCCTCAATGTCATGCTGACCCACACCTCGCTGCTGAAGTCGGTGCTGACCCTCCCGGGTTCGGTGACGACGGACAATGCGGGTGCTGCTGCCGCGCCGGGTGCGGCACTGCCGCGGGACAAGGCCAGCCTGACCCTGGACTATGGCATCGGCGGGCTGAACATCGACCTGCAGGAACGCTACTATTCGCCCATTCGCCAGAACACCAATCCGACACTGGTGTTCAACATCCCCAATATCCCGGCCTACTACATCACCGACTTCAACATCGCCTATGATTTCGACACCATGGAAGTGCCGTTCACGGCCTTCCTGCATGTCGACAATCTGTTCGACCGCCAGCCCGATGTGCTGCAGGTGCCCGGCTATACCGGCAGCCCCGGCATGAACTATCCGGTCGTGCCGTATGAAGACCTGATCGGCCGCTACTTCACGGTTGGCGTCCGCTTCAAGATGTAATTCCCCCTGCCGGCGCTCCACCGACCACACGGTGGGGCGCCGGACTTTTTGCCAGGTCTATAAGCTGCGCCACGGATTGTCGGTCAGTCCGCGTTCCGTCCCGCGACCGGCCGCGCGCCCTGGCGCGTGAGGAAAGCCAGCAGGTCTCGAAATTCTTCGGTGCTCAGCCGCTTGTCATAGTCGGACGGCATGAGGCTGCCCGGCGCGATCGTGACGCTGGCGAGCGCGGCGCGGTCGAAGGAATGGTATTTGCCGTCCAGGCCGACCATCTGCACCGACCAGTGATCCTGGTTGCGCATCACGCCGGCAAGGGTGCGGCCGTCCTTTGTCACCACTGTTACCGGGTTGTAGTCCATCGGCGGAATGGCGGGCAGGTGGATGCCGCCATCGCCGAACACGCGATGATCAGTCTTGGTCAGGGCGTCGGCAATGGCGACGGCCTTGCGCTGGACGGCGATGTTGGTGAGGTCGGGACCGACGGCGGTGCCGCGACCGCCCAGCATGTGGCAGCTTGCGCATCCGCCCTTGCCCCAGAACACCTGCGCGCCATGCGCCGGATCGCCCGGCCAGGGATTGTCCAGCGCTGTGCCCCGCAGGGCATGGACATAGGCGCCGATGGAAAGGATGTCTGCTTCGGACAGCCGTGTTTTCCAGGCCGGCATGCCGGTACCGGGAATGCCGTTTCGCACGATGTCCAGGATCTGCGCCTCCGTGCGCTCGCCGCGCAGGGCGGTGGCGGCGGCACTGATGACGATGGCGGGCGCGCGCTCGCCGGCATTGCCGTTGGCGCCGTGACAGGCGGTGCAATGGGCGTCATAGACAGCCTTGCCATGCTCGGCAGGCGAGGGCTGGGCCAGCGCGGGCGCGGCGATGGCGAGACAAAGAAGAACAAGGTATTTCACTGCGCACCGCCTTTCTCGTCCGGCAATCCGAAGCTGAAAATGTTCGTCCCCGAGGCGATGGCGAAGTACTGCCGGCCGTCCAGCATGTAGGTAATCGGGCTGGCGGTGATGAAATCCCCGGTGTTGAGATGCCATAGATCCTTGCCGGTGCGGGCGTCGCGCATCGTCACCTGGCCGAACTGTTCCGGCGCGAACAACAACCCTGATGCCGTGGACAGCAGGCCGGGGCCGTAATGGTTGGAGCGCACTTCCTCCACGTCCCACATGCGCTTGCCGGTCAACGGGTCGATGGCGCGGATGTGGCTGACCCACTTGCTCTTCTCATCCGGACTTTCGACATAGCTGGTGCCCGCACCGGGGGCGGAGCTGGCGCGGAAATTCAGCCCGCAGCCTTCGATGGCATGGATGTAGAGCCACCCCGTCACCGGGCTGTAGGTCGCGGACGGCCAGTTGGTGGCGCCTGCCGTCGAGGGGCAGGTGAGCGTGCCTTTCACGGACGGCTTTGCGCCATCGCCTTTCAGAATGGGCCGGCCTTCCGGCGTGAGCCCGGTCGCCCAGTTCATGTCGTCGATGAAGCTCTCGCCGCGCAGGAATTTCCCGTTGGTCCGGTCCAGCAGATAGAAGAAACCGTTGCGGTCCGCCTGTGCCAGCAGCTTGCGCGGCTTGCCCTGGTACTCCGCGTCGAACAGCACCTTGCTGCCGCTGGCGGCGTCCCAGTCATGCTGGTCGTGCGGCGTGGTCTGGAAGTGCCATTTCAGCTTTCCGGTATCGATGTCGATGGCCACGATGCTGTCGCTGTAGAGATTGTCGCCCTCGCGCACCTCGTTGGAATAGGGCGGATTGGGCTGGCCGGTGCCCCAGATGATGACATTCTGCGCCGGATCGAAGGAGCCGCTGATCCAGATGGCGCCGCCGCCTTCCTTGGTGTTGCCGGACCAGGTCTTGTATTCCGGGTCTTGCGGGCGCGGGATCGCATGCCAGGTCCAGGCATGCTTGCCGGTGTCGGCATCATACGCCTCGATGAAGCCGTCGGGCGCATCCAGGATGCCGACCACCACCTTGCCCTTGGCGACATAGGGCGGCGCCCCGGACAAAGGGCGACCGCTGGCGGTGGGCACGTCCCACACCACAGCGCCGCTCAGCGCATCCAGCGCCACGAGATGATTGTCGGTGGTGGCGATGAAGACCTTGCCGTCATAAACCGATGTGCCGCGATAGGCGGCGGTGGAGGCAGGCTGGCGCTGGTAGCGCCATACGATATTGCCCGTGCGGGCATCGATCGCGTCCACCCGGTTGAACTGGGCGACATACATCATGCCGTCCTTGACCACCGGCGTCATTTCCAGCTCGCGGCTGCCGGAAATGTGATGCACCCATTTGACCTGCAGCCGGGCCGCATTCTCGGGCGTGACTTGCGTCAAGGGCGAATGGCGCTGGGAATTGTAGGTACCGCCATAGACGGTCCATTCGCCGGGCTTGGACGGACCGGGATTGTTGATGGCGGGTTCTGCCGCGGCGGGCAGGGCCAGCAACACGGCCCCCAGAAATGCCAGGCCCAGTCGGCTCGTTTCCGCGCCCATGTGTTTGCCCCCCTTGTTTTAGGACACTAGAACAACAAAGCGCGGGCGTGAAAAGCCAACCTGGGAAAATAACTTGTATTTCAGTGGCTTAAGGCGGCCATCTTCGCGCCGCGCCCGTGTGTCTTTGTGGCATTTGGCGCAGACCGGCGAATTGCGTTAGGTACCTTTGTGACAATCGAAAGTTCCCCGTTTCCCATGCGCGCACCCGCCGAACAGGCAGAAGATTCCACCCCTGCAATGCGTCCGAACCCCAAGGCCTTGGCACAGGCCATCGCGCTTTATCGCGGGCCCGACCGTCTGCGCAGCATATTCGAGCTGGTCATCACGCTCGGCGCCTTCGTCCTGCTGTGGGCCGCGATGTGGGCTTCGCTGCATGTCAGCTATTGGCTGACGCTTTTGCTGGCGGTGCCGGCGGCGGGCTTCCTGGTGCGGGTGTTCCTGATCCAGCATGACTGCGGCCATGGTGCATTTTTCCGGCGCCACGCCATCAATGCCTGGGTCGGTCGCGTACTTGGGGTCGTGACTCTCACCCCCTTCGATGTCTGGCAGCGCGCCCATGCGCTGCATCACGCCACCACCGGCAATCTCGATCGCCGGGGCGTCGGCGACATCGATGTCCTCACGGTGCGCGAGTATCGCGCGCGCTCGTGGCTGGGACGGCTGGCCTATCGCGCCTATCGCCATCCCGCCGTCATGTTCGGCGTCGGCCCCACATTTCTGTTCGTGCTGAAGCAGCGCCTGCCCTTCGGCATGATGCGCGACGGCTGGCGCCCCTGGGTCAGCGCCCTGGTGACCAACGCCGCCATCGTGGCCGTGGTGGCCGGCATGATGGTGCTGGTGGGGCCAGGCCATTTCCTGATGATCCACATGCCGGTGATGGTGCTCGCCGCCTCGATGGGCGTCTGGCTGTTCTATGTCCAGCACCAGTTCGAGGACACGGTGTGGGCCCGCGGCAGCAGCTGGACGCTGCAGGAAGCCGCCCTTTACGGCAGCTCGCACTATGACCTGCCGCGCGTGCTGCGCTGGTTTACCGCCAATATCGGCATGCACCACATTCATCACCTGTGCAGCCGCATTCCCTATTATCGCCTGCCGCAGGTGATGCAGGACCGTCCCGAATTGCAGGACGTCGGCCGCATCACCCTGGGCCAGAGCTTCCGCACCGTCCGGCTGACACTGTGGGACGAGACAAGACAGCGCCTGATCTCGTTCCGCGAGGCGCGCACCGCCGGCCAGCACCGGGACGCGAGCTGACCGCCGCCGCCTGACCCGCGACGGTCGGCACCGCGCCTATATGGCTTCTATATATAAGGGCGTTCCGCCGCCCATCGAACCTATACGGCCATAGCCCTATCTCTGCCCCCGTAACCAGGAGGCAGACATGCTGGATGCGATTTTTCTTTGTGCGGGGCTGGCGTTCTTCGCCGCGGCCATTGGCTATACCCTGATCTGTGAGCGCCTGTGATGTCGGGCGATTACATCCTTGCCGCCTGCGTCACGCTCGGCATCCTGGGCTATCTCGTCTACGCCCTGATCCGTCCGGAGCGGTTCTGACATGACCGCGAATGGCTGGATTCAAATTGCGCTGTTCTGTGCGGCGATCATCGTCTGCGTGAAGCCGCTGGGCTTTTACATGGCCAAGCTGTTCGAAGGTGAACGCACCTTCCTGTCGCCGGTCCTGGGGCCGGTGGAGCGGGGCATCTATCGTCTGTGCGGCATCAAGGGCGAAGAGCAGCACTGGACGACCTATACCATCGCCATGCTGGCCTTCAGCATCGCCGGTTTCCTGTCGCTTTACCTGATGCAGCGGCTGCAGGCCGTGCTGCCCTTCAATCCGCAGGGCATGGCCGGCACCACGCCGGACCTGTCGTTCAACACCGCCATCAGCTTCGTCACCAACACCAACTGGCAGTCCTACGGCGGCGAAAGCACACTGGGTTATCTGGTGCAGATGCTGGGCCTGACGGTGCACAATTTCGTCAGTGCCGCCACCGGCATCGCACTGGCCATCGCGCTGATCCGAGGCTTTGCGCGGCGCTCGGCCAAGACGCTGGGCAATTTCTGGGTCGATCTCACCCGCTGCACGCTGTACGTCCTGCTGCCGCTGGCCATTGTCATGGCGCTGTTCCTGGTGTGGCAGGGTGTGCCCCAGAACCTGGGTGCCTATACGTCTGCGGTGGGCCTGGAAGGCATCAAGCAGCTGATCGCGCAAGGCCCGGTTGCCTCGCAGGAAGCGATCAAGATGCTGGGCACCAATGGCGGCGGCTTCTTCAACGTCAATTCGGCGCACCCGTTCGAAAATCCCAATGGACTGACCAACCTGGTGGAAACCTGGTCCATTCTCGTCATCAGTGCGGCGCTGACCTACACCTTCGGCCGCATGGTGAAAGACACCCGCCAGGGCTGGGCGATCTTCGCCGTCATGGGCCTGCTGTTCCTGGGCGGCCTGGCGCCGACCTATTGGGCGGAAGGCCAGGGCAACGCCGCCGTTGCCGCCAGCCATGTGCAGCAGCATGGCAACATGGAAGGCAAGGAGGTGCGCTTCGGCGTCGCCAATTCCGCGCTGTGGGCCACCGCGACAACCGATGCCTCGAACGGCAGCGTCAATTCCATGCATGACAGCTTCACGCCGCTGGGCGGCCTCATCCCCATCATCAATATCGAGCTGGGCGAGATCGTGTTCGGCGGCGTCGGCTCGGGCCTCTACGGCATGCTGCTGTTCGCCATCACCGCCATGTTCGTCGCCGGTCTGATGGTGGGCCGCACGCCGGAATATCTGGGCAAGAAGATCGAGGCCAAGGAGGTCAAGATGGCGATGCTGGCGATCCTGTGCCTGCCGCTGTCGATCCTGGGCTTCACCGCGCTGGCGTCAGTGACCAAGCTGGGGCTGGCCGGGCCGCTCAACACCGGCCCGCATGGCTTCAGCGAGATCCTGTACGCCTTCACTTCGGCCACCGGCAACAATGGCAGCGCCTTTGCGGGCCTGACCGCCAACACCGTCTTCTACAATACCTGCCTGGGGCTCGCGATGCTGATCGGCCGCTTTGCCTTCATCGTCCCGATGATGGCGGTGGCGGGATCGCTGGCGGCCAAGAAGATCGTGCCGACTTCCGCCGGCACCTTTCCCACCCATGGCGGCCTGTTCGTGGGCCTCTTGATCGGGGTGATCCTGATCGTGGGCGGCCTCACATTCTTCCCCGCTCTGTCGCTTGGCCCCATCGTCGAACATCTGGCGATGCAGGCCGGCACCTTCTTCTGAGAGTTCCATCATGCGCAAACAGAACAGTCTCACCGACCCCGCCATCCTGTTCCCGGCCATCGGCAATGCCTTTCTCAAGCTGGACCCGCGCAGGATGGCGCGCAATCCCGTGATGTTCGTGGTGGAGATCGTCGCCGCCCTCACCACCTTCCTGTTTGTCCGGGACCTGTTGCACGGCGCCTCCCATCTGGGCTTCGCTTTCCAGATAAACCTGTGGCTGTGGTTCACGGTGCTGTTCGCCAACTTCGCCGAAGCGGTGGCGGAAGGCCGCGGCAAGGCCCAGGCCGAAACCCTGCGCCGCACCCGCAGCGATACGCTCGCCAAGGTGCTGGCCAGTCAGGAGGCCAAGATCTGGTCCAAGAAACCCGCACAACTTCTGGCCCGCGGCGACCTGGTGCTGGTGGAGCCGGGCGATATCATCCCTTCTGACGGCGACGTGGTGGAAGGTGTCGCATCGGTGGATGAAAGCGCCATCACCGGCGAAAGCGCGCCGGTGATCCGCGAGTCCGGTGGCGACCGTTCGGCCGTGACGGGCGGGACCCGTGTGCTGTCCGACTATATCGTGGTGAGGATCACCGCCACCCAGGGCAGTACCTTCCTGGACCGCATGATCGCGCTGGTCGAAGGTGCCGAGCGCCAGAAGACCCCCAACGAGATCGCGCTGAATATATTGCTTGCCGGCCTCACCATCATTTTTGTCTTCGCAGTGGCCACCATTCCGGCTTTCGCCGCCTATGCCGGCGGTTCGCTGTCGGTGCTGGTGTTGGTGGCATTGTTCGTGACCTTGATCCCCACCACCATCGGTGCGCTGTTGTCGGCCATCGGCATAGCCGGCATGGACCGGCTGGTGCGCTTCAATGTGCTGGCCATGTCGGGCCGCGCCGTGGAAGCGGCAGGCGACGTCGATACATTGCTGCTGGACAAGACCGGCACCATTACGCTGGGCAACCGTCAGGCAACCGCCTTCCTGCCGCTGGACGGCGTGACGGAACAGGAACTGGCAGAAGCCGCACACCTGGCATCCGTGGCAGACGAAACGCCGGAGGGCCGCTCCATCGTGACGCTGGCACAAGGCAAATATGGCGTACCGGATTCTCAGGCGCAGGGCAGCTTCGTGCCGTTCACGGCCCAGACGCGGTTGTCGGGGATTGACGGTGCGGGCGGGTCCATCCGCAAGGGGGCGGTGGACGCCGTGCTGGCCTGGGTTGGTCCTTCGGCGTTCGGCGCGGCGCTGAACATGATTTCCGACCGCATCGCCAAGACCGGCGGCACGCCGCTGGCGGTGGCGCGCGATGGGCGGCTGCTGGGCGTCATTCACCTGAAGGATATTGTGAAGGGCGGTATCCGCGAGCGCTTCGGCGCCCTGCGCCAGATGGGCATCCGCACCGTGATGATCACCGGCGACAATCCGCTGACCGCGGCCGCCATCGCCGCCGAAGCGGGAGTGGACGATTTCCTTGCCCAGGCGACGCCGGAAAACAAGCTGTCGCTGATCCGCGAGGAGCAGGCCAAGGGCAAGCTGGTCGCCATGTGCGGCGACGGCACCAATGATGCCCCCGCATTGGCGCAGGCCGATGTCGGGGTCGCCATGAACACCGGCACCATGGCGGCGCGCGAGGCGGGCAACATGGTGGATTTGGACAGCGATCCCACCAAGCTGATCGAGATCGTGGAGATCGGCAAGCAGCTCCTGATGACGCGCGGCGCGCTGACCACTTTCTCGATCGCCAATGACGTGGCCAAGTATTTCGCCATCATACCGGCCATGTTCCTGGCCTTCTATCCGCAGCTTCAGTCCCTCAACATCATGGGGCTTCACTCGCCGCAAAGCGCCATCCTGTCGGCCATCGTCTTCAATGCGCTGATCATCGTGGCGCTGATTCCGCTGGCACTGAAGGGCGTCACCTACCGGGCGGCCGGCGCCGCCAGTGTCCTGCGCCGCAACCTGCTGATCTACGGGCTGGGCGGCATCGTGGTGCCTTTCATCGGCATCAAGGCGATCGATCTCGCCGTCACCGCTCTCGGTCTGGCTTAGGGGTTCTTTTTAAAAGGAAGATTTGGCATGCAACATATCCGCCCCGCCATCGTCATGCTGGTCATCATGACCTTCATCACCGGGCTTCTGTATCCGCTGGGTTTCACCGCCCTGGCCCAGGCGCTCTTCCCGCACCAGGCGGCCGGCAGCCTGTTCACCGTCAACGGCAAGGTCATCGGCTCCGCGCTGATCGGCCAGACCTTTGCCGGCCCGCGCTACTTTCATGGCCGTCCGTCGGCCGCCGGCAATGGCTATGATGCCGCCAATTCCTCGGGCTCCAATTATGCCGCCACGTCGAAAAAGCTGAAGGACCGCATCGCCGCCGACACCGCCAAACTGCGGGCCGAGAACCCGAACCAGCCGGTGCCGGACGATCTGGTGACCGCCTCGGCCAGTGGCCTGGACCCGGACATCACGCCGGCCGGCGCCCTGTTCCAGGTGCCCCGCATCGCCAAAGCCCGTGCCATGTCCGAGGCGGACGTCTCCGCTCTGATCGGCGCCCATGTGGAGGGCCGCCTGTTCGGCCTGATCGGTGAGTCCCATGTCAACGTCCTGAAGCTTAACCTTGCACTGGATGCATGGTCGGACCGCATGCACAGCGCAGCCAAAAGGCCTATTCTGCCTGCAGGATGACCGACCCCGACAACAGGCCTTCGCCGGACGCCTTGCTGAAGGAAGCAGGGCAGGTGGGACGTGGCCGCCTGAAGATTTTCCTGGGCGCTGCGCCGGGTGTCGGCAAGACCTACGAGATGCTGGTCCAGGCCCGCCGCCGCCGGCTGGATGGCGTGGATGCCGTCATCGGTGTGGTGGAAACCCATGGCCGGGTCGAAACCGACCTGCTGACCAAGGGTCTGGAGACGGTCCCCAAGAAGCGGACACCTTACAAAGGCCGCGTGGTGGCGGAGATGGACCTGGACGCCATCCTGCAACGCCGCCCGCGCCTGGTGCTGGTGGACGAACTGGCGCATGACAATGCCGCCGGCAGCCGCCATCCCAAGCGCTATCTCGATGTGGAAGAACTGCTGGCGGCGGGCATCGACGTTTACACCACGCTGAACGTCCAGCATGTCGAAAGCCTCAACGATGTGGTCGCGAGGATCACCCATGTGCGGGTGCGCGAGACGGTGCCCGACTCCATCCTCGACCGCGCCGACGACATCGAGCTGGTGGACCTGACGCCGGAAGACCTGCTGCAGCGTCTGAAGGACGGCAAGGTCTATATGCCCGACGTCGCCGAACGGGCGCAGCAGAATTACTTCCAGCCCGGCAATCTGGCGGCGCTGCGCGAACTTGCGCTGCGCCGCACGGCCCAGCGGGTGGACGCGCAGATGGTGGATTACATGCGCGCCCACGCCATTCCCGGGCCGTGGGAGGCGGGCGAGAAACTTCTGGTGGCGGTGAATGCCCGCCCCGGTGCCGCCGCCGCGATCCGCTATGGCCGCCGCCTGGCCGACCGGCTGCGCGCCAGCTGGACGGCGCTGCATGTCGAAACCGGCAACACCGGCGAAGCGGAGCGCGACCGGGTGGCCCAGGTGCTGCGGCTGGCCGAACGCATGGGCGGCGTAGCGGCAACGGTGCCGGCGGCCAGCGAAGCAGAAGGCGTCATCCAGTTCGCTCGCGCCAACAATGTCACCCACATCGTCACCATGGCGGGGCGGGGTTCGCGCTGGCGCGATGCGCTGCGGCCCAGCCTGGCGCAGGAGGTTGTGCGCCGCGCCGGCGAGATGAGTGTGCATATCGTGCCCGAACGTGCCGGTGACAAGGATCTCGCCAAGGCGCCGGTCGCGCGTCCCGTGCTGGAGCCGGCCGCCTTCCTGGGCAGTTTTGCCATGAGCGCCGCGGCGCTGGGTGTCGGCCTGCTGCTGCGCCAGACCCTGGCGGTGTCCAACGTGACGCTGGTCCTGCTGGTCGCGGTGCTGGCCAGCGCCGTGACTTTCGGCCTTTGGCCGTCGCTGTTCGCCTGCCTGATCTGTGCCCTGGCCTACAATTTCTTTTTCCTGCCGCCGCTCTATACCTTCACCATCGCCGATCCGGAGAACATCATCACCTTGCTGGTGTTCGTGCTGGTGGCCGGCATTGCCAGCAACCTGACGGCGCGCATGCGCATGCAGGCCATCATCGCCCGCCAGCGCGCCGCCACCACCGAGGATCTGTACCGTTTCAGCCGCAAGCTCACCGGCATCGCCGGCCTGGACGACCTGTTGTGGGCCACCGCCTATCAGGTCGCCCACATGCTGGGCCTCCATGTGGTGCTGCTGTTGCCGGATGGCGAAGACCTGGCGGTGCGCGCCGGTTATCCGCCAGAAGACACGCTGGAGGACAGCGACCTCGCCGCCGCCAAATGGGCATTCCAGCATGGCAGCGCGGCGGGACGCGGCGCCGACACCCTGCCGGGCGCGCGCCGCCTGTTTCTGCCCATGCGAACGGCGCGCGGCATCGTGGCCATCATCGGGCTGGATTCGCAACACGGTGGGGCGCTGCTGACGCCCGATCAGAAACGGCTGCTGGAGTCCCTGTCCGACCAGGCGGCGCTGGCCATCGAACGCCTGCACCTGGCGCAGGAGATGGACCAGGCCCGCGTCGCGGCCGAAACCGAAAAGCTGCGCGCCGCGCTGCTGACGTCCATTTCGCATGATTTGCGCACGCCGCTGGCGTCCATTCTGGGATCGGCCACCAGCCTGCGCCACTACCGGGCGCAGCTCAGCGACGCCGACCAGGACGAACTGCTGGGCACCATCGGCGAAGAAGCAGAGCGGCTCAATCACTTCATCGCCAATCTGCTGGACATGACGCGGCTGGAATCCGGCGCCCTGGCGCCCAATCTCGACCTGATCGAGCTGGGCGACGTGGTGGGCAGCGTCCTGCGCCGCGCCCAGAAGCTGACCCATGGCCACAAGGTCGTGCTGGATATCGAGCCCGGCCTGCCGCTGCTGCGGATCGATCCGGTTTTGTTCGAGCAGGTGCTGTTCAACCTGATCGACAATGCCGCCAAATACGCGCATCCCGGTACCACCATCACCTTGAGGGCGCGCCGCGAAAGCGGCACGGTGCGCATCATGGTGATGGACGAAGGCCCCGGACTGCCGGACGAAGACCGCGAAAAGGTGTTCGACAAGTTCTACCGCGTGCGCGCCGGTGACAGCCAGCGCGCCGGTACCGGGTTGGGCCTGGCCATCGCACGCGGCTTCATGGAAGCGATGGGCGGCGCCATCACCGCCGCCAACCGCAGCGATGGTCCCGGTGCGGTCTTCACCTTGACGCTGCCGGTGCCGGCATGACGCCGCTGCGCATCCTGGTGGTGGACGACGAACCGCCGATCCGCCGCCTGCTGCGCACCACGCTGGCGGCGCAGGATTACCGTGTCGAGGAAGCGGTCGATGGCGAGGCGGCGCTGGATTTCCTCAAGCGCAATCCGGTGGACCTGATCGTGCTCGATATCGGCCTGCCGGGCCTGGATGGGCTGGCGGTGGTGCGGCGGCTGCGGGGGGAGGGCAATGTCACGCCCATCATCATCCTGTCCAGCCGCGACGATGAGGCGGGCAAGGTGGCGGCATTGGATCTTGGCGCCGATGATTATGTCAGCAAGCCGTTCGGAGCCGAGGAACTTTCGGCCCGCATCCGCGCCGCGCTGCGCCACCGTTTGCAACGCGAAGGCGAGAAGCCGCTGTTCCGCAGCGGCGACCTGTCGGTGGACCTGGTGCGCCGCGTCGTGACGATACGGGGCGACGAGGTAAAGCTGACGCCGCGCGAATACGACCTGCTGCGGCTGCTGGTCAGCCATGCCGGCAAGGTGCTGACCCACAAGTTCATCCTGCATGAAGTCTGGGGCGGGGAAACCGATGTGCAGTATCTGCGCATCTATGTCCGCACCCTGCGCCAGAAGCTGGAGGCGGACCCGGAACGCCCCAGCCTGATCCTGACCGAACAGGGCGTCGGCTATCGCCTGCGCGCCGCCGACTAGTTGGCCCCGCCTGGAAGCGCGAAGCTGATCAGGTTGGTACCGGCCATGCCCGCGACATACTGGCGGCCATCGATGCTGTAGGTCATGGGCGAGGCGCGCCAGCTGTCATTGGCGCGGAAGCTCCACAAGGTCTTGCCGGTCTTCGCATCCACCGCCGCAAAGTCGCCGCCGGTTTCGCCATGGAACAGCAGTCCCCCGGCCGTGGTCAGCACACCGGTATAGTTGGTCTCCTGCGGTCCGGTCAGCAGCTTCTCCCACATGGTCGCGCCCGTCTCGATGTCCAGCGCCCGCACCAGCCGCGTGCCCACATCCGACGGGTCGGGATTGGGTCCGAAGATCTTGCCGCTCTTGCGATAGATGCCGCAGTCTTCCGCCGCCATCACATAGAACAGCCTGGTCTGCGGATCGTAGGACTGGCTGTACCAGTTGGTGGCGCCGCGCACGCCGGGGCAGGTGACATTGCCGTCATGCGTCGGGATGCTGGCGGGGTTGATGATGGGTGTGCCGTCCTTCTCGAAGCCCTTTGCCCATGTCATCTTCTTCACGAACGGCGTCGCCAGCAGGAATTTCCCGTTGGTACGGTCGATCACATAGAAGATGCCGCTGCGCTGCGCCGACAGCAGCAGCTTGCGCGGCCTGCCTTTCCAGTTGGCATCGATCAGCACCAGCGGCTGGGTGGCGTCCCAGTCATGGGTGTCCCAGGGCGTGAACTGGAAATGCCATTTGAACTTTCCCGTTTTCGCATCCAGCGCGATCACCGAATTGGTGTAGAGATTGCGACCCTCGCGCTCGTCGGGGTCGGTGTCGGGATAGGGATTGCCCACCGCCCAATATAAGGTGCCGGTCTCGGCGTCATACGACCCGGTATGCCAGGTCGCGCCGCCGCCGGTCGGCAGGGCGCGGCCCTTCCAGGTTTCGGCCAGCTTCTCGCCCGGATTGGGAATGGTATAGAAACGCCAGGCCAGCTTGCCGCTGGTGGGCACATACGCGGCCACGAAACCGCGCATGGGGCTGTCGCCGCCGGCAATGCCCGCCACGATCCTGTCATTGACCACCATCGGCGCCATGGAGGAATAGAATTTTCCCTTGGCGCCTTTCTCCGGTAGCCACACGCTCCACATCACCGCGCCGGTCAGCCGGTTGAGCGCTACCAGATAGGCGTCGTCGGAGATATAGAAGACCCGGTCGCCCAGCACGGCGACGCCGCGATTGGGGCCGACCGGCGCGGCGGCGCTTTTCGGCGCACCGGCAATGCCGTTGGTGCGCGGCGTGCACCAGATCGCGGCCCCCGTCCTGGCATTCAGCGCACAGACCCGCGTACCACCGGTGACATACATCACGCCGTCCATCACCACGGGCGTGCCTTCCAGCCCGGAGCCGCCGGGCGCGAAGACAAATTGCGGCTGCAACTGCTTCACGTTGGCGGTGGTGATCTGGTCCAGGCCCGAA
Source organism: uncultured Hyphomicrobiales bacterium (assembly GCA_966211925.1). GTDB lineage: Bacteria > Pseudomonadota > Alphaproteobacteria > Micropepsales > Micropepsaceae > Rhizomicrobium. Next base: position 28,517 of record CBIHOI010000012.1, read on the forward strand.
AAGCGGTTGCCGTCAAAGCCGCCATTGTAGCCGGGCCACTCGCCGGGGCGGGGCTTCATGACCTGATCGATATCGGCCTGCGGGATCGCGGCGTCCGGGCCGGGCAGGGCGCCTTCCTCGACACCGGCAAGGCTGGATAGATAGGCGATCAGGTCGCGGCGCTGGTCGGTGGTGGCGTGCAACACCGGCATGTGGGACTGCTTGCCGCGCGCCACGGCGCTGTACTGGCTTTCATCCAGCAGGCGGAATTTTCCGTCGAAGGTCTGAAGGTCAACTTCATGTTCGGTCTGGTTGCGGATGAAACCGCGCAAGGTCTCGCCGCTCTTCAAGGTGACGGTGGACGGTGCCCACTGGAAATCGGGACAGAAAGCCCAGAACGGGCACACCGTCAGCGTCTTCTTGCCCATCTGGGCGCTGGGATTGTCCAGCCAGCCATTGATCTCCGCCAGGGTCGCGCCCGCGCCGATGCCCGACAGGTCGGGGCCGTTGCTGCCCCCGCGACCTTTGACCATGTGGCAGCCGCCGCAGCCGCCTTCGCCGAAGAAAAACGCTTCGCCCGCCGCCACCTGCTGTGGCGGCGATACGCGCAGCGCGGAATCGTTCATCGACTTCAGCCAGGTGGCGATCCCTGTGCGCGTCGCCTGCGGCAGCGATGCAAATGACGGCATGCCGCCCGGCATGCCGCGCTGGATGATGGCCTCGATGCCTTTTGCATCCAGTCGCCGCAGGTCGGGATTGTCGGACAGCGCCGGCGCCCGGTCACCGCCACCACCACCCGAGCCATGGCAGACCGCGCAGTTCTTCTCGAAATCATCCTTCGCTGCCGCGAACGGTTCCTGTGCGTGCACGAAAGCGGCGAACGCCATTGGCACAAACAGCGTGGCGGCGAGGATAAGTTTTTTCATGACTGCAGGGCCTTAAATTTCGGTGAGATAGCGTTATGCGGCCGCGCACTTGGGCGCTTCGCTCTCGCAGCATGATTTTTTGGAGGCGCGAACGCCATCCTGCTGTCCATCCCCATCGGCGGTCTTTGCCCCCTGTTTGAATCGAGCCTAGCCTTGTTGTCTGGCACGCTCAACGGGCCCTATAGTCTACAAAAAGGATGGGTGCATGGCGCCGCTGACAAGACGGTTGATGATCCCGGCGGTGACATCATGATCCGCACGGCGGCGCTGGTTGCGTTCCTGTCGCTGGCACTGTTTTCGGCTGCTCATGCCCGGCTGGCGATTTCCGCCAATGACGGCAAGCAGGTCCTGCCGGGCGAGGCGGAAGGCCGGACCCCCGACAGCATCAGCATCATCGACCTGTCGGCGACGCCGAAAGTCATCGGCACGCTCGACATTCCCGCCGCCATGATCGGCCCGCCCAATGCGGTGGCGGTGTCCGGCGATGAAAGTTTCGCCATCGTCACGGCAGCGCAGAAGTTCCTGCCCGATGACCCGCAGCATCCGGCCCCTGATGATCGGGTGTCGGTGATCGATCTGCGCGATCCTGCCCATCCCCGACTGCTGCAAAGCCTGGCGGCGGGTGCGGGCGCCAGCGGCGTCGCGCTCAACCGCGCCGGGACACTCGCACTGGTCGCGGCCAAGGGCGCGAATGCGATTTTCATTTTCACGGTGCGCGGCAGTCATCTGTCGCCCGCCGGCCGGATTGACCTGGGGCCGGGCACGGCGCCCACCGACGCGGTCTTTGCGCCAGATGGCCGCCACGCCTATGCCATCACCTGGGATGCCGGCAAGGTCATGGAGCTGGCAATCGACGGCGCGCGCGTGACCCGGACCGGCAAGGATGTGGTGACGGGCCGCCAGTCTTATGGCGCGGTGGTGACGCCCGACAATGGCTGGCTGATCAACACCAATGTCGGCGGCGCCGCCACCGGCACCGATCACACCGGCACGCTCACCATGGTGAACCTGAAGACGCACAGCCTGGCGCTGTCGCTGCCGGTGGGCCGCACCCCCGAGCATGTCAGCCTGTCGCCCGACGGAAAATATGCGGCGCTGGTGCTGGCCAACGGTGCGGCCACCTCGAAGCTGGACCCGAAATACGCCGCCGTGACTGGGATCTTGAAGGTCTTCGCCGTGGGGCCCGGCACCTTGACGCCGGTTGCCGAGGCGCCGAGCTGCCATTGGGCCCAGGGCGCGGCCTGGCGCGATGACGGGCGTGTGCTGCTGCAGCAATGCGCCGCCGAGCGCGAGATCCAGGTCTTCCGCTTCGACGGAAAATCGCTGGTGCAGGACACGTCCGCCACCATGATGTTCCAGTCACGTCCGGGCTCGATCGCCACCCATCTCAGCCGCTAGCCACCTCGCGGCGAAGTTGCTACCGTCGCCGCAACAAAAACACCCAGGGGGAAACCATGCGCACCGATCTGTCACGCCGCCGTTTGCTGCAAACCACTGCCGGCACGATGCTGGCAGGCGCCGCCGGCGTTGCGCCGGCCCTGGCGCAGCAGGGCCCGAACGCAGCCTACACGCCGCATCCCGCCAGCCGCATCGGCCAGCCGCAGGAAGGCGCTGATACGCCCAAGCTCACCATGTACATGAACGACCTGCTGGACGCGGACGAGGCGATCCGGATCAAGCAGCTCGGCATCGACTGGATCGATGCCGCCGTGGTGCCCGAACAGCCCTGGGGCACCGATTACCTGCAGCCGCGTGTGGATGCGCTGAAAAAGCATGACATGCATATCGGCATCATGATGATCCGCTGGTCGTACAAGGGCGGCATGGATCCCCAGATGTCCAAGATCGTCTATGGCCTGCCGGGCCGCGACGAGGAGATCGCCAAGATCAAGCAGACCATCGTCAATTGCGGCAAGCTGGGCATTCCGGTGGTGGAATGGAATTTCTACAATCACCGCGCCGAGGAAGGCTATGACCATGCGGTGCCGGGCCGCGGCGGCGCGCTGATGAGCGAGTTCAAGGCCGCGCGCATGAAGGACATGCCGCCGCTGGCGGCGGAAGGCGCGCACACCTACGAAGACACCTGGAAGAACATGACCTACTTCCTGAAGGAAGTGGTGCCGGTGGCCGAGAAGAACAATGTGGTGCTGTCGGTGCATCCCAACGATCCGCCGGCGCCGATGAGCAGGGGCTCGGCCCAGGTGCTGAACAGCTTCTCGGACTGGAAGCGGCTGGTGGAGACGGTGAACAGCCCGTCCAACTGCATGACCTGGGATTGCGGCGTGACGCGCGAACTGGGCGAGGACCCGCTGGTGGTGGGCAACTGGCTGGCCAGCCGCAACCGCATCGGCCAGGTGCATTTCCGCAATGTGGTGATGAGGAAGCCCCGCGAGGACTATACAGAGGTCTTCCCGGACAATGGCGACAACGACATGTTCGAGGTGATGAAGCTCCTGGTGAAGAACAACTACAAGCGGCTGATCTTCCCCGAGCATCCGCGCGGGCTCGCCGTCGACAAGCTGCTCCCCAAGGGCACCAACCCCACCGCGGCCTGGGCCTATAACATCGGCCATTGCAGGGCGATGCTGCAGATCGCGCTCAGGCAAGTCAAAGGGCTCTGAGAAAAATTGTCATGGCCCGGTCAAGCCGGGCCATGACGTTTCTCGGCCTACGGCAGCGCGAACACCACCAAGCTGTCGCCATCGGCCGGGCTTCTCAGGAATGACCCGCCGGTGGCGACGATCGCCACATACTGCTTGCCGTCCTTGCCCCGATAGCTGATGGGCGAGGCATGCGCCGAATTGTCCAGCTTGTAGGTCCAGATTTCCTTGCCGGTCTTCGTGTCGAAGGCGCGGAAGCGGCTGTCATCGGTCGCCCCGATGAAGGTCACGCCGCCCGCCGTGCTGATCGGCGCGCCTAGGCTGGGGCGGCCGGTGTTGCGCACCGCCTCCGGCAGGCTGTCCGTGACGCCAAGCGTGGTGCGCCAGGCGATCTTGCCGGTGTTCACGTTCACCGCATACAGGCTGCCCCAGGGCGGGGTCTGGCACATCAGCTTGTTCTTCTCGTCGATGAAGAAGCTGTCCGGCCCGGTGGTCGAACCCCAATAGCCTTCCTTCTTCTTCTCAAGCTGCTCGATCGAGCCCATGTCCATGGTGTTGACGATGAAATAGCCCAGCTTGGGATCGAACGAGCCGCCGCCCCATTCCGGCCCGCCGCCGCTGCCGGGGAAACGCGCGATCTGCGAATCCATGGTCAGCGGCGAGAATGGCACGCTGTCATGCAGCTTGTGGTCGGCGATCAGCTTCTTGCAGAAGGCGTTCAGTTCCGGCGTCACCGTGGTCACGTCGGTGGCGGCGGTGAAGCTCTGGCGCGCCAGCGGCGGCGGCGTCACCGGCACCGGCTGGGTCGGCCAGGCCTGTTCGTCTGTCACCGTGCTGGCCGGCACCGGGATTTCCTTGACGTCGTAGATCGGCTTGCCGGTAACGCGGTTCAGCAGGAACAGATAGGCCGACTTGTTCATCGCGGCGACGGCGGGAATGATTTTGCCGTCCTTCTTCACGTCCAGCAGCATGGGCAGGGTGGTGGAATCCCAGTCCCACAGCGAGTGATGCAGAAGCTGGAAATGCCAAAGCCGCTTGCCGGTATTGGCATCCACCGCCACCAGCGTATTGCCGAACAGGTTGGCGCCATGGCGATCGCCGCCCCAGCGGTCCGGCGCCGGATCGCCGAACGGCAGATAGGCGATGCCGCGCTTGTCGTCCACCGTCACCTGGTTCCAGATATTGACGCCGGACCGGTTCTCGGTGCTGCCGGGCGCCCAGGTGTCATAACCCAGCTCGCCCTTGCGCGGCACCGAATGGAAGGTCCAGACCAGCTTGCCAGTGCGCACGTCCCAGGCCCGCTCGTCGCCCGATATGCCGCGCGACTCTTCGGGGGTCGAGGTACCGGTGATCACCAGGTTCCTGAAAATCGCGGGCGGTGAAGTTTCGGCATACTGCCTGTTGAAGCCCCGCATCACCTCCGGCGTCTTCAGGTTGATGGCGCCGTTTTCACCAAACCCGGTCGCGGCCTTGCCGGTCTTCACATTCACCGCGCGCAGCTTGCCGGTGTTGGTGCCGAACAGCAGTTGCGGCGCATGATCCTTGTCGCCCGGCCAATAGGCCATGCCGCGCGGCGCCGGCTTTTCATTGTCTGGCAGGTCATAGGACCAGATCTCCTTGCCGCTGACCGGATCCAGCGCCACGATCTTGCCGTAGGGCGAACCCAGATACATCACCCCGTCCACCACCAGCGGCGTGGTCTGGCTGACGGCGGTGCGCGCCGCGCCGGCGGGCTTCATGTGATAGGTCCAGGCGACTTTCAGCGAGGCGACATTGGCGGGCGTGATGTCGGTCAGCGGCGAATAGCGCATCGCCCCGGCATCGTTGCCATAGTTGGGCCAATCGGTGGTTGTCGCTGCAACAGCGAAGCCCGGCAGCGCGGCGGCCAGCAAGGCGATCTTGAGATTGCGAAATCCGGACATCTGTTTCCCCTGGAATGGCGCCTTCTGAAGGACGCATCGCGCAAGCTTAGGGGCATGTCCCGCATCCGGCAACATGTGCGATTGTGGGGTGATTGTGGGGCGATTGACACCACGCCAGCCGCGGTCAGGATGTCGCAAACGGGGAGCGGCATGGCAGACACGCATGAGACTTCGGCGGTGGCGCGCGTCACCTGGCGCATCCTGCCGCTGCTGTTCGCCGCCTATTTCGTCGCCTATGTCGACCGGGTGAATGTCGGCTTCGCGGCCCTGACCATGAACCGCGACCTGGGGCTGAGCGCCGAACAATATGGGCTGGCCGCCGGACTGTTTTTCGTCGGTTATGTTGCCTTCTCCATTCCCAGCAATCTCGTGCTGGCGCGCCTCGGCGCGCGCATCTGGATTCCCCTCATCATGGTCCTGTGGGGCCTGGCCTCGCTGACGAACGCCTGGGTCACCAGCCCGCACACATTCTATCTGGTGCGCTTCATCCTGGGCATCGGCGAGGCCGGTCTTTATCCCGGCCTGCTCTACATCATGACGCAATGGTTTCCCGGCCGGTACCGGGTGCGGATGCTGACCCTGCTGGTGCTGTCCACGCCCTTTTCGATCATGGCGGGATCGCTTATCTCCCAGCCCATCCTGCTGCTGGATGGCGCGCTGGGGCTGGCCGGCTGGCAATGGCTGTTCGCGCTGCAGGCGCTGCCGACCATTGCGCTGGGGCTGGGATTTTTCTTCGCGCTGCCCGACAGTCCTTCGTCCGCAAAATGGCTGATGCCGGACGACAAGGCCTGGCTGGTGAACCAGCTCGCCGCCGAGCGCGCCCGGCGCGAACAGATCCAGCGCTTCAGCGTGAAGGATGCGCTGACCAGCCCCACCGTCTGGCTGATCGCACTGGCGGGCACCGGCATCAATGGCGCTGCCTATGGCCTGATCCTTTTTTTGCCGCAGATGATCCACGCATTGGGCGTCACCAATGCGCTCACGCCGCTGGTCAATGCCTTGCCCTTTGCGGTGGCGGCGCTGGTGATGGTGTGGTGGGGCAATCATTCCGACCGCACCATGGAGCGCAACTGGCACGCCGCCATTCCCGCGGCGGCGGCGGGGGCCGCGCTGGTATCCTGCACCGTGCTGACCAATCCCATTGCCATCATGGTGGCGCTGACGATCGGGATCACCGGCATCTTCTGCTATGTCTCGGTGTTCTGGGCGGTGCCGTCCGCGATGCTGACCGGTCCGGCGGCGGCAGCAGGCCTGGCGCTGATCAATGCCGTCGCCAATGTCGGAAGCTTCGCCGGCCCCTACATGGTGGGCTGGGTCAAGGATTTCACCGGCAACTATGCGCTGGGCATCATGGCGCTGGGGCTCGGGCCGCTGGTGGCCGCTGTCATCGCGGCATCGCTGCGCAAGGCGGCGCGTTTCGAAGCCTCGACCTGAAGCCGCTTTCTGGCTAGCGTGACGCAAACGCCAGGGAAGAAAGGCGACCAGGAATGGGCTTCGACCGCCGTGACATGTTGATGGGTGTGGGCGCCATTTTCGGCGCCGCGCTGGCCGCGCCCCTGCAAAAGGCGCTGGCCGCCGAAGCAGCAGCCACAGTCGCGCCCGGCACCGTTGCCTCCCACGCCGTCTTCACCGCCGCCCAGCGCAGCGACGTGGCCGCCATCGCCGAGCGCATCATTCCCACCACCGACACGCCTGGCGCCATCGCTGCCGGTGTGCCCCAGTTCATCGAGATGATGCTGGCCGACTGGTACGACGCGGGCGACCGCGATGAATTCCTCTCCGGTCTCGGCGTGATCGACGGTTTCTGCACCGGCCAGCATGTCCAGTCCTTTGCCGCGCTGGCGCCCGCCGAACAGGATGCCGTGCTGACCTGCGCCATGAACGGCATGATGCCGGGCCTTTCCACCAGCTTCTTCGAGCATTGCCGCCAGATGGTGGTGCTGGGCTATTACACCAGCGAGATCGGCTGCCGGCAGGAGCGCATCTATCTGCCGATACCCGGCCGCTATGACGGCCACTATCCCTATCCCGGCAAGGTCTTCTCGTCATGACATACGATTTCGACGCCATCGTGATCGGCTCGGGCGTCTCCGGCGGCTGGGCCGCCAAGGAGCTGACCGAAAAAGGCCTGAAGGTGCTGATGCTGGATCGCGGCCGCATGGTCGAGCACAAGAAGGACTACATCACCGAGGGCATGGGCCCATGGAAGCTGCCGTATCGCGGCACGCTGCCGCCCGCCGAGGTGGCGCGCGATCACTTCCTGGGCAAATGGGGCGGCGCCGCCTCCACCGACCGCACGCACTTCTATAACAACGACCGCCTCAACCCCTTCGACTATGAGAATTCCAGGCCATTCCGCTGGGTGCGGCCCAACATGGTGGGCGGAAAGTCCTTGTTGTGGAGCCGCGTCACCCTGCGCTGGAGCCAGCTCAACTTCGACTCCAACAAACAGGACGGCCACGGCAGTCCCTGGCCGATCGGCTATGACGACATCGCGCCCTGGTATTCCTATGTCGAGAAATATGCCGGCATCGCGGGCCAGAAGGAGGGCATCTTCCATCTGCCCGACGGCGAATTCCAGCCGCCCCATCCCATGAACGTGGCCGAGGAATGGGTGAAGGCGCGGCTGGAAAAAGCCATGCCCGGCCGCAAGCTGATCCACACGCGCTGCGCCAACATGACCGAAGACAAGCCGGAACAGGGGCGCAGCAAATGCCAGAAGCGCGACCAGTGCGCCCGCGGCTGTTCCTTCGGCGCCTATTTCTCCACCCAGGCCGTAACGCTGCCCGCCGCGCGCAAGACCGGCAACCTGACGCTGCTGTCCGACAAGGTCGTGACCAACCTGGAATATGATGCCGTCACAAAGCGCGTCACCGGCGTGCGCGTGGTGGACGCCAACACCCAGGAGGCCCACACCTATACCGGGCGCATCGTCTTCCTGTGCGCGTCCGCGATGGCATCGGTGCAGATTTTGTTGAACTCGCGCCTGCCCGGCAGCGGGCTCAGCGTCTTCAATTCCAGCGGCATGCTGGGGCGCTACATCATGGATCACGTGATGCGCACCAATGTGTGGGGCACTGTGCCCGATGGTTCGCTGGACCCGCTGGTGGCGTTCGGCCGCCGCCCGACCGGCGTCTATATTCCCCGTTTCCGCAACCTGCATGGCCAGGACAAGGGCGTGGATTTCGTGCGCGGCTATGCCTTCCAGGGCGGCGCCGGCCGGTCGCCCCAGGCGCCGGGTGGTTTCGGCGTGGCGCTCAAGGACGGCATGCGCCGCTATGCGCCGTGGCGAATCGCCTTCAACGCCTTCGCCGAATGTCTGCCTTATAAAGACAACACCCTGACCCTGAATCCCGCCCGGCTCGACCGCTACGGGGTCCCATTGCTGGTTTTCAATGTGTCCTTCAGGGACAACGAGGTCCGCATGATGAACGACGCCCAGCGCCAGGGCGAAACCATGCTGCGGGCGTCGGGGCTGGTGGATGTGGGCTCGCGGCAGGATGAACATGTCCCCGGCGACGCCATTCATGAAATGGGCGGGGCCTGCATGGGCGCCGATCCGACATCTTCTGTCGTGAACCAGTGGAGTCAGGCGCATGACGCGCCCAACCTGTTCGTCACCGACGGCGCGCAGATGGCGTCCACCAACTGCGTCAATCCCTCGCTGACCTTCATGGCGCTTACCGCGCGCGCCTGCGACCATGCCGTGAAACTGGTGCAGGCCGGCGCGATCTGAGCTAAACCTCGCGGCCATGGAAACATTGGACGCGCTCGACCAGGGCAAATACAAGGACGAAACCGAAGCGATCGCGGCGCTGCTGGCAGCAACGCCGCTGGACGGCCCACAGCGCACCACCGTCCTGCGCGAAGCCACCGCATTGGTGGCCGGCGCGCGGGTAACGGCGCGCCGCCAGGGACTGGTGGAAAGTTTCCTGCAGGAATTTTCGCTCTCGACGCCGGAAGGCCTCGCCCTGATGGGGCTTGCCGAAGCGCTGCTGCGCACGCCCGACGCCGCCACCCGCGACCGGCTGATTGCGGAAAAGATTTCCGCCGCCGACTGGGCATCGCATCTGGGCCAGTCGGGCAGCCTTTTTGTCAATGCATCGACCTGGGGCCTGATGCTGACCGGCAAGCTGATCGATGTCAGCGGCATGGAAGACGGCGTCGGCACCATTCGCAAGCTGGCGACGCGCATGGGCGAACCGGTGGTGCGCGCCGCCATCGGCCAGGCCATCCGCATCATGGGCGAACAGTTCGTGCTAGGTCGCACCATCGAAGACGCCATCGCCCGCGCCGCCCGGGAAAAGCTGCTGTGCAGCTTCGACATGCTGGGCGAGGGCGCCCGCACCGAAGACGATGCCAGGCGCTATGAAGCTGCCTATGCCCAGGCGATCACCGCCATCGGCAAGGTTTCCACCGGGCCGGAAGATGCGCACGGCATCTCAGTCAAGCTGTCGGCGCTGTCGCCGCGCTATGAAGCCACCCAGGAACAGCGGGTGTGGGACGAGCTCTATCCGCGCGTGCTGCGCCTGGCGCAGCTTGCCGCCCGGGCGGACATCAATTTCGCGCTGGATGCCGAGGAAGCCGACCGGCTGGTGCTGTCGCTGAAGATTTTGGACCGGCTGGCGCGCGAGCCGTCGCTGGGCCCGTGGCGCGGGCTGGGGCTGGCGGTGCAGGCCTACCAGAAGCGCGGGCCCCGCGTCATCGCGGCGCTGGAAAAGATCGCCCGCGAAAGCGGCCGCCGCCTGATGGTGCGGCTGGTCAAGGGCGCGTACTGGGACAGCGAGATCAAGCGCGCCCAGGTCGCGGGCCGTCCCGGCTATCCGGTCTATACCACCAAGCCCGCCACGGACCTGTCCTATCTGGTCTGCGCCAGGGCGCTGATCGTCGCCGCGCCGCATCTCTATGCCCAGTTCGCCACCCACAATGCGCACACCCTGGCGGCGGTGCGGTTGATGGCGGGCGATGTCCGCATCGAACATCAGCGCCTGCACGGCATGGGCGATGCCCTGTACGAAGCGGCGGAAAAGCGTTTCGGGCCACTGAGCCTGCGCACCTATGCCCCGGTCGGCGCGCACGAAGACCTGTTGCCCTATCTGGTGCGCCGTCTTTTGGAAAACGGCGCCAATACCAGCTTCGTGCATCTGCTTCTGGATGATGATACCCCGCCGGAGCTGGTGGCGCGCGATCCCATCACGCTGGTGGAAATGCAGCCCGGCCCGCATCCGCGCATTCCCCTGCCGCGCGACATGTATGGCGACCGGCTGAACAGCAGCGGCGTGGACATCTCCATTGCCGCCGAACGCGACAGGCTGGCGAAGGTCAAGGACACGGCCAAGCCCGTACCCGATGCCACCGACAAGCAGATTGCCGATGCCTTCGCCGCCGCCAAGGCCGCACAGCATGCGTGGGATGCCAGGGGCGGCGCGGAACGTGCCGCGATCCTGCGCGCCATGGCCGACGGACTGGAGGCGGGGCGCGACACATTGATGGCCATCGCCGTGAGCGAGGCCGGCAAGACCTGGCCCGACGCCATCGGCGAAGTGCGTGAGGCCGCCGATTTCTGCCGCTATTACGCGCTGCTGGCCGCACGTCATTTCACCCAGCCCGAACCCCTGAAAGGTCCGGCCGGCGAAACCAATGCGCTGGAGCTGCATGGCCGCGGCGTCTTTGCCTGCATCAGCCCCTGGAATTTCCCGCTTGCCATTTTCACCGGGCAGCTTGCCGCCGCACTGGCGGCGGGCAATACGGTGGTGGCCAAGCCCGCCGAACAGACGCCGCGCATCGCCGCCGCCGCCGTGAAAATATTCAAGGATGCGGGTTTGCCGGACGATGTCCTGCACCTGTTGCCCGGTCCGGGCGAAACCGTCGGTGCGGCGCTGGTGAAACATCCCGATCTGGCCGGCGTCGCCTTCACCGGCGGCACCGACACCGCCCGCGCCATCAACCGCAGTCTTGCGGCGCGCGATGGCGCGCTGGTGCCCTTTATTGCGGAAACCGGTGGGCTCAATGCCATGTTCGTGGATACAACCGCCCAGCGCGAACAGGTGATTGATGATGTGATCCTCTCGGCCTTCGGCTCGGCCGGCCAGCGTTGCTCGGCGCTGCGGCTGCTGTTCGTACCGGAAGATACCGCCGATGGCCTGATCGAAGGCCTGAAGGGCGCGATGGACGTGTTGAATGTCGGCGATCCGCATCTCTTCACCACCGATATCGGCCCGGTGATCGACAATGATGCGAAGGCGGCGCTGGAAAAGCATCGCGCGCATCTGCAGGCGTCAGGTCGCATCCTGAAGGAAATCGGCCCCACCGGCAGCAATCCCCTGCTGTTCGCGCCGCTGATGGCCGAGATCCCGCTTGGCGACCTGCCGGACCGTGAAGTGTTCGGCCCCATCCTGCACATAATCCGCTACAGGCCGGATGACCTGGAAACCGCCGCCCGCGCGCTGGCGTCAAAAGGCTATGGCCTGACGCTTGGGATCCATTCGCGGCTGGAAAGCTTCGCGCTGCGGGTGCGCGCGCTGGTCCCGGCGGGCAACATCTATGTCAACCGCACCATCATCGGCGCCGTGGTGGGGGTGCAGCCCTTCGGCGGGGAGGGGCTGTCGGGTACCGGCCCCAAGGCGGGCGGGCCTTATTCGCTCACCCGCTACGCGGTGGAACGCGCCATCAGCATAAACATCGCGGCCCAGGGCGGCGATCCGGCGCTGCTCAGCCTCTAGTCAGCGCGCCGATCTCTTCCTGCACCCGGCCGCCATGCTCGCGGTTGATCACGGCCAGCAGGAAGCACAGCAAAATCAGTCCCGCGCGGCTGACCGCCGCCACCAGCGGCGCGGCCTGCAGTTGCGCCACCAGCGCCATCAGCAACGGCGCGGACCATAGCCACCACAGGAAGTGGCGCAGCCGCCGCTGCCGCGCCAGGGCGCGGGCGTAATGCGCAAGGCCCGTGCGCAGGTCGCCCGGCGGCAACGCGCGCGGCGCGCCCCGCAGCAACAGGTATATGGCGGTCAGCAGGTACAGCGCGGTGAGCGCGGTGAGCGCGGGGGGCTTCAGCCACTGCAGCGCAAGCGTCGCCGCGGCGACCAGCGCCGCGCCTTCCACGATATTGTGCCAGCGGGCGCGTTGCACAAATGCGCCATGGATTCCGGCCAGCGTCTCTGGTGTTATCGTGCCCGTCAGCGTGTGGCGGTCATTGTGCAGGATCACCCCGGTGCGCAGCAGGCACAGCAGCGCGGGCACCATCATGCCGAACAGGTAAAGCGCCAGCCAGTTCGGCCGGCTAAGCCCCATGCGCAGCATGACGTCGACATTCATGGACAGGGCCTGGACGAAAATCATCGCCGCCAGGCCCAGGATCATGGTCTGGCGAATGGCGTGGTGGGCATCGGGGCGTGCTGCCGGCTGGTAGGCATCGGCCAGCAGCAGCACCGGCAGCAGCCACAGCGCCCCACTGCCCAGAAACATCCATGCCAGCGCCATCTTCAGCGCCAGCGCGGGAAGGTTGAGGTTGCGCCGCACCTGGCTGGCAATGACAAACGGCACGGTGCGCAGCGCTTCGATTCCATACTGGCGCGGGTTTTCGCAGGTCTCGCACAGATCGCCCGCCACCGTTTCGCGCGCCAAAGGCGGGATCAGCGCCAGCACCAACTTTTCCAGCCGGGGCGGGGGCGCAGCCATCTCAGGCGCGCCCCTTCAGGCCGAGATTTTGCGCGATCACGTCGAACAAACGCTGCGCCGTCTTTGCGGATTCGCGCAGCGCCTGCTGCCCCGATTTCTCCAGCCGATAATGGCGGCGCGAGCGACCGCCGCGTTCCTTCGTCGGCTCCGACAGCCAGCTTGCGATCAGACCCTTGTCTTCCATGCGGTCGAGCGTGGCATAGACGGCGCCGCGTGTGACCTTGCGGGGGCGCGACAGCTCCTCGACCTTGGCATGGATGGTGACGCCATAGGCGTTGGCGTCCAGCGCCAGCACGGCGGTCAGCACCACCTGTTCGAATTGTCCGAGGGACTCTGCCATTTAATCTACATGGTAGATATAATACCGGTCTTGCGTCAAGCCCGGGCAGGGGCTGTATGCATGCAACGCATGACATATGACATCCCAAGAGCCGCAAGGACTCTGCTGCGCCTGGCCGGGTTCGCGCTTTATGTGCTGGTGGCGTTTTCGGTGTTCGCCAAGGGGCTGGCGAATCCGGACACGCGCGATCCCGCTTTGGTGGGATTCGTCGCCGCGCTCTGCCTGCCGCTGGGGCTTGAACTCAGCCGCCGGGGCGCCGATCCCGACCAGTTGATCCAGCGCGTCGGCGGTCCTTTCCTGGGATTCTGCCTGCTGATGCTGGGCTGGCATTACCTGGTGCCGCGTGCGCCCGCGCCGACGGGCGCGCTGCTGCCGGCGGGCGAACCGTCACCGGCCACGACCTGCGCCACGCGGCCGGGCGATCTGGTGATGGCCTTTGGCAGCGACCGCGTGATCGCCGCCGGCAACGGTCCTTTCACGCCCTTCGCCAGCGCCAGTTGCACCGGCCCGCGGCTGACCCGCACCGCGCGCGGGCTGATGGTCAGCGCCTTTGGCTATGACTGGTACAACGACATCGCCTATGGCATCCGCGACAACCGCATCGCCGATTTGTGGGCGCCGGGCATGCATGCCCGCCGTCCCGATCCGCACACCATCGTGGTGCTGGACCGGTTCGAGCACGAGATTCTGTATGTCCGCTATCTCAATCGCGACGCCGTGCGCATCCGAGGCCGCTTCCTGTGCGGCGAGGAACCGCAAAGCGTCATCACCGACGACCATATCCTGGTCGGCGGCGTGCGCATCAGCGGCGTGATGTTCGGCCAGCACGCGACGGCGGGGCATGTCTGCACCCGGCTCACGCCCGCGATGCCTTATGGCGTCCAGATATCGGGCCGCTGATTGCTGCGTTGATTATTGGGCCGGCGGCGCCGACGGCACGCGGCCGCCGGTAGGCGAGGGCTGGTTGGCCCCGGCGCCGCCCGCCCGCATGTCCGCAAAGGGCGCGGCCGGGGCATAGGGGTCATAGGTGGCGGTGTCGATATTCTGCGGCGCCACCGCGATGGTGCCGCCCGGCTCGTTGGCATAAGGCTGGCCGTTGGGGTTGCCCGCAGGCCCCATGCAGCCGGCCAGCAAAAGCGAAGCGGCCGCGGTGCCCAGCGTGATGGCATGTTCGAATTTCATGGGTCAGATCCCGCGCAATATCCGATTAGGGAACGTCCGGGTCATACGTGGGTTCCGCCGCCCTTGTCGCGGACTGTGGCGCGGGCTTAAATGACATAAAATAATAAGGGGAAATGCCATGAAATGCCGTTTTGCCGCCCTCGAACTCTTCCTGGCGGCCTTGCTGGGCTGCGTGCCCGCCATCGCCCAGACCGCCGCCCCTGCCAAGCCGGTCCCCGACTATGACGCAGGCGGCCTGCCGCGCGTTCCGGTCTATCATTCCGACGAAGGCCAGCCGGTGGATGTCCGCCCCCCGGAAAAGAAGGTGGATACCCGCCAGTTCCCCCAGCAGACCCGCGCGCCCTATCACCACGCCACCGACTTCAAGATCACGGTTCTGAGCAACGAACTGCGCGCCGGCTGGGCCAGCATCGTGCTGCCGTCAGGACGCATCCTGGTCAGCGAGCATCTGCCGGGCGCGTTGCGTTTCCTGCAGGATGGCAAGCTGTCAGCGCCGCTGACCGGGCTTGAGGCGCTGAAGCTCACCACCCCCACCATGATCCTGATGGATGTGCAGGCCGATCCTGCTTACGCCACAAATCACACCATCTATTTCACCTATGCCGAATATCTCGACAAGACGGTCTACAACACCGCCATCGGCCGCGCCGTGGTGGACGAGGGCGCGGATGCGCTGCGCGACGTGAAGACGCTGCTCACCACCGTGCCCTATTTCCCCAACGACCAGACCCAGAATGCCGGCGGCAAGACCGGCGGGCGGATCGCGGTGGGGCCGGACGGCTTTCTTTACGTGACCATCGGCGACCGCGACAATGCCGGTACCCGCCCCTGGGGCGTTGCGCAGGTACTGGACACGCACCTGGGCAAGATTCTGCGCATTACAAAAGACGGCGCCCCCGCGCCGGGCAATCCCTTCATCGGCATCAAGGGCGCGCTGCCGGAGATCTGGGCTTACGGCATGCGTTCGCAGGAGGGCCTGGCCTTCGCGCCGGACGGATCGCTGTGGGAAACAGAGCATGGCCCGCGCGGCGGCGATGAACTCAACCGCGTCGAGAAGGGCCGAAATTACGGCTGGCCGATCATCACCCATGGCGTGGACTATTCCGCCAGGATCATCGGCGACAATCTGGTGGCCAAGGACGGCATGGAACAGCCGGTCTATTACTGGTCGCCTTCCACCGCGCCGGCGGGCCTGGCTTTCTATACCGGCAAGTCCAAAGCCTGGGCCGGCAGCATCTTCATTCCCATGCTGAACGGACGGCAGTTGACCCGCCTCAAGCTGGTGGACGGAAAGGTGGTGGAAGAGGAAGCCATGCTGACCGACCTCAAGACCCGCATCCGCGACGTGCGCATGGGGCCGGACAACGCAATCTATGTCTTCACCGATCCGTCGCCGGGCGCCCTGACCGAGAAATCCGCTACAACGGGCCAATTGCTGAAAATTGTGCCCAATCATTAACGGCAACACATGTTCCGTCCATGTTACCCGGAACTTCGCACCAATTCTTGGGGCGGGGGGAATAGCTGTTGCGCCGATTTAGGGGGGTGCGGCACCATTTCATGACAGTTTTACGCACGATATTAATCATTTTGGCCAAAGTTCCTTGGACGCAATTATGGCGTTTGAAACATGGAACCAGAGCGGCAATTTTCGCCGGACACGTCCGAGGGACGGCTGTATCCGCGATACACGATTGACCTGACCGGCAGCATCTTCCTGCCGGCCGAGGACGTGACATTGCCCTGCAAGGTGATGAACCTGTCGGGCGGCGGCGCCGGACTGCGCTGTGAAGAACCGCCGCCGCTGAACGCCTTTGTGGTCCTCTATATCGACGGCTTCGGCCGCTTCGAGGGCGTGACCACGCGCTATGAGCTTGGCGAGCTGGGCCTGCGCTTCCTCTGCAAGGATGCCAAACGCCAGCGCCTGCTGGCCGCGATCGCGGACTATGTCCAGCGCGGCGTCACCAATCCGACCCAGGCACGCCGCCATACCCGTTCGCCGTCATCAGAAAGCACGCATTTCACCCGCCCCAATGGCGAGACCGAGCCCTGCGACGTGCTGGACGTCTCGCTCCACGGCCTGTCCCTGCGCACCATGGCCCGCCCGCCGGTGGGCGAGCTGCTGAACCTGGGCAAGACCTTCGGCCGGGTGGTGCGCCATCACCAGGACGGCATTTCCATCCAGTTCATCGACACCTCCAGGCTGCCGCATGGCAGTTGACCGGACTGTACGCAGTCTGACGGCCCTGGCGGGCGCGTCCTCGGGGCGGGTGCTCAACCTGACGGCGATCGGCATCGCCCAGGTGGACAATTCCGCGCACGCGGCGCGGCCCATGTTCGCCTCCAGGATTCTCAACAATGCCATCATCCTCAAGCACCGGCTGCGCGCGGACGAGATGGACATGTTCCGGGTCCGCCGCGCTTTGGCCACCAAGGTGATCATTCCGTTTGAAAAGACCGACCTGCGGGCGGGCGGGCGGTCGCTGTTCGTGGACCAGCGCGGTTTTGAGGAGCTGCTGGAAGAGGTCGGAAACCATGCCGATGACAGCGATCTGAAGCGCGACCTGATGGTGCTGCGGCTGATGGACCGCATTCCCTCGCTCGATCCTTTTCTTTTGCGCGAACAGCTTCGCAGCAACGACGTCCAGCCCGACACGAGCTATTTCGAGATTTCCCATGCCGACCAGCAGCGCATGCACAACTATGCCGCTCACGAGATCGGCAAGCTGACCGCGCTGGCCAATGGCGGTGGAGGCGGCATCGGCGATGTCTCCACCGGGCGCATGGTGTCGGCGCTGCTGTCCAGCCAGGTCAATGAAAAACTCGAGCCGATGCGCCAGACGCTGAACCTGCAGCCCGAGGAATTCAGCGAGGGCGTCTTCAGCTGGCGCGGCTTCATCTATTACAAATGGAGCCTGATGGAATTCTGGCCCAACCTTATCAAGGCGCTGCGCGAACTGAAGGCGATTGCGCCCGTGGGCAAGCTGGACCATGAGCAGAAGGTATTCCTGACCAGCGCCAAGACCGACATCGTGCGGGGCGCCAAGTTCCACAGCGACGCGGTGCGACGCATCATCGCCATTTACGATGGTGCCTATGCCGGCCTGATCGAACGGCAGGATGCGCGGCAATTTCGCGAATTCCTGCTCAGCGCCCCGGCCTTGTTCCTGGAAATCGGCGAGAAGATGGGCGCCATGTCCCATGTCACCAGCTTCTGGCAATACCGCTTTCCCAAGGGCTCGCCCAAGAGCGCCGACGCCGACGAGCTTCTCGCCATCTTCGAGGACTTCCTGCGCAGTTTTGGAACGGAAGAAGCGGCCTAGGCCGGCTTCGGCAACCGGAACGCCATCAGTTCGGCCGAGCCGGTGCTGCCGCCGATCGCCAGCACGATATACTGGCGGCCGCCCAGCATGTAGCTCATCGGCGACCCGGTCTGCGGCGCCGGGATATAGACCGCGCCCTTTTCTTCGCCCGTCATCTTGTCATAGCCGCGCAGCATGGCGCCGCGCTGACCCGACGGGGTGGTGACGAAACCGGCTTCGCCGCAGATCACCAGCGTCTTGGTCACCATCGGCCCCAGCAAGCCGGGGCGCCCGGTGCGCGGAATCTTCAGGCCCTTCAGGGCGGGATGGTTCTTGATATTGTCCGGCGTGTCGCCATGGGCGATCTGCCAGTCCAGCGTGCCATTCTCCAGCCCTATGGCGCTGATGGTGCCATAGGGCGGCTTCATCAACGGCAAGCCGTCAACGGTGATCTGGCCGGGCTTGAAGCCATCGGCGGCCGCGGCGGCGCCTTCCTTCAGGCCGCTGGTGCCGACCGGCGCCCCCACTGCGCCCATCGCCATCGGTGCGGACTGCGCCGCGCCGGCGGTGCCGCGCACATATTCAAAGGCGGTAAAACGCGGATCGCCCGGCACGATGCTGCCCGGTTCCACCGTCGTCTCCGCAAAGACGAAGACCTTGTGGGTTTCGGGATCGTAGCAGCCGCCCGGCCAGTTGGTGCCGCCCTGGAAACCTGGCGCGCACAGGGTGCCCCAGCTTCCACCGACAGTCGCCAGGGTCGGTGGCTCGAACACGCCGCCGGTGCGATAGTGACTGATCAGTTGCAACGCCTTGGCATGCAGCTCGGGCGTGAAATCAATGACGGTGTCCTTGTTGACGCTCTGCACGCCATAGGCCGGCGGCCTGGACGGGATCGGCTGGGTCGGGGAATAGACCTCGCCCGGCACATCGCCCGCCGGCACCGCCACTTCGGGAATGTCCCACACCGGCTTGCCGGTGATGCGGTCTAACACATACAGGAAAGTCTGCTTGGTCGGCTGCGCCAGCGCCTTGATGATCTTCCCGTTGTGCGGGATGTCGCACAGGATCGGGGCGCAGGGAATGTCGCGATCCCACAGCCCGTGATGGATGGTCTGGTAGTGCCACTTGCGCTTGCCGGTATCCAGGTCGACCGCGACGATGCTTTCGCCAAACAGCGCGTCGCCGGCGCGGTAGATGCCGGTCTCGTCGCCGGTCGCCAGTTCGATCGGCAGGTAGGCCGTGTTCAGCTCGGTATCAATGGAAATCTGGCCCCAGCAGCCGCTGTTGCCGGCCTGTTCCGCCTCGCCCTTGCGGATCCAGCTGTCATAGCCGAACTCGCCCTTCTTCGGGATGGTGTGGAAGATCCATTTGCGCTTGCCGGTGCGCACGTCAAAGCCGCGCACATAGCCCTTCACATTGGTGCGCAGGCGCGGCTGGCCGCCGCCCATATGCGCGGCGCCGACCACCACCGTGTTCTTGCCGATGACCGGCGTGGCATGCAGCCCGACTTCCCCGGTCTCCAGGTCGATCTCCTGGTCGTCATTCTGCTTGAGATCGACAATGCCGTTCACACCGAACGTCTTGACCGGCACGCCGGTGATCGCATCCAGCGCCACCAACTGGTAGCCCGGCGTCACATAGATAATGCGGTGATCCTTCTTGCCGTCGCTCCAATAGGAGACGCCATGGCCGGAATATTGCCGCGGCGCATTCCTGCCGCGCGCGCCTTCGTCGATGGAATGCATCCAGCGCATCTCGCCGGTGGCGGCATCCAGGCAGACCACATCACGGCGCGAACCGGCGGTGCAGTAAAGCCGCCCGCCGATCACCAGCGGCGTGCCCTCATAGACATATTCCGGGCGCGGCCCCAGTGCGTCGGTCCTGAAGCGCCACGCCACTTCCAGCTTGCTGAAGTTATCGCCCGTGATCTGGTCCAGCGGCGCATAGCGCGTGTTGGCCAGGTCGCCGGCATAGTTGCGCCATTCGGTGTCGGGGCGTGTCGGCTGCGCCCAGGCCGGCAGCCGCGCGGCGATCATGCCCGCGATGGTGGACAGCAGCAGCCCGCGGCGTGTCGTGGAAAGCATGATCGGCCCCCTTGTTCTTTTGTTCTTACAGTTCGATGCGCTGGCGCGGCGGCGGTGCGGCGCCGCCCGGCAGCTTGAAAGCGATGAATTCCGAGGTGAAACCGCGCCCGCCGATCGCCAGCACGATATATTGCTGGCCTCTCAGCATATAGGTCATGGGCGAGCCCGACTGCTCGGCCGGCATGAACACCGCGCCCTTTTCCTCGCCGGTCGCCTTGTCATAGGCGCGCAGCCGCGCCCCCTTGCGCCCCGTCTCGTCGGTATAGCTCATTGGGTCGCCGCAGATCACCAGGCTCTTGGTCACCAGCGGCGCGACCTTGCCCATCATGCCGGTGCGCGGAATCTTGAGGCCCTTCAGCAGCGGGTGGTTGCGGATATTGTCCGGGGTCTCGCCATGCGGCGTCATCCAGTCCTGGGTGCCTTTTTCCAGGTTGGTGGCGGTGATGCGGCCATAGGGCGGCTTCACGATCGGCAACCCATCCACCGTCAGGTCGCCGACGCGAAAGCCGGCTTCATCGGCCTTGGGATTGGCATGGACGTAATCGAATTCGCCCATCGTATGGCTGGGATTGGGAATGATCACGCCGGTCGTCAGCGGATTGGTCTGCGAATAGGTGTAGACGATGTGCGTTTCCGGATCGTAGGCGCCGCCCGGCCAGTTGATGCCGCCGATATAGCCCGGCATGTTGATGATGCCATAGCTGCCGCCCTTTTTGTGGGTGATGGGCGCGGTATAGACCGGGCCCATGGTGTAGTGGCTGGCGACGGCCAGCGCCTTTTCGTGCAGCTCCGGTGTCCAGTCGATCAGGTCGTCCTTGCTGATGCCCTGGCGATCAAACGCCGGCGGCTTCGAGGGGATGGGCTGGGTCGGTGAATACCATTCGCCCGGCACGTCGCCGGGAATGACCTTCTTTTCCGGGATCGGCCAGACCGGCTTGCCGGTGGCGCGGTCCAGCACATAGACGAAGCCCTGCTTGGTGGGCTGGGCGATGGCCTTCACGATCTTGCCATTGTGGGGGATATCGCAGATCACGCCGGCACAGGAGACGTCACGGTCCCAGAGGCCGTGATGGACCATCTGATAATGCCACTTGCGCGAACCCGTCTCGATGTCCAGCGCCACCAGGCTTTCGGCAAACAGATGCGGACCGGTGCGGCTGACGCCAAGCAGATCGGTCTGTGGTGATTCAATGCCGACATAG
>CBIHOI010000013.1:0-45870 GCA_966211925.1 uncultured Hyphomicrobiales bacterium
GCCCGGCGTCATCTATCGCGACATGATCATCACAGGCTTCCGCACCGGGGAAACCACGCCGGCCCAGCCCGGCAGCATCCGTGCCTGGGATGTGAATACCGGCAAGCTGCGCTGGATCTTCAACACCATCCCGCGGCCGGGCGAATTCGGCCATGAGAGCTGGCCGACCGATGCGTGGAAGACCGCCGGCGCCGCCAACAACTGGACCGGGATGGTGATCGACCAGAAGCGCGGTATTGTCTTCGCGCCGACCGGTTCGGCGGTGGATGATTTCTATGGCGCGGGCCGGCAAGGCGATGACCTGTTCGCCAATTCGCTGCTGGCGCTGGACGCAAACACGGGCAAAAGGCTGTGGCACTTCCAGGGCGTGCATCACGACGTGCAGGACCGCGACTTCCCCTCGCCGCCCGTGCTGCTGAGCGTGAAGCGTGATGGCAAGCTGGTGGACGCGGTGGCGCAGCCCACCAAGCAAGGCTTCCTGTTCCTGCTGGACCGGGTCACCGGCAAGCCGCTATTCCCGGTAACGGAAGAACCGGTGCCGCAGACCGCTGTGCCGGGTGAGACGACATCGCCCACCCAGCCGACAGTCAGGATACCCGCGCCCTATGCCCGCCAGCATCTGGACGAGAGCGGACTTACCAATCGCACCCCCGCAGCCCATGATTGGGCGTTGCAGCAGTTCAAGGCATTTCGCAGCGCGGGCCCCTTCGCCCCGATGCGGACGGGCCAGCAGACGGTGGTCATGCCGGGCTTTGACGGCGGCGCGGAATGGGGCGGTAGCGCGGCCGACCCCAACACCGGCGTCATCTATCTGAACGCCAATGACGTTGCCTGGACCGGCGGTCTTGTTGAAGCCAAGGCGGCTGCGTCAGTGGGGGCCGCCACCTATCAGAACAATTGCGCGGTCTGTCATGGCCAGGACCGCAGTGGTTCACCACCCGCCTTTCCATCGCTGCTGGGTATCGGTGACCGCATGATGCCTTCGGGCATTGCTGATGTGATCCATGCGGGCCGGGGCCGCATGCCGGCCTTTGCGTCGCTGCAGGGCGATACGCTGTCAGCGCTGATCGATTATCTGGTCAGCGGCAAGGATGAAGGCGCAAAGGTTGAACCCGGCAGCGATGGCGGCGCGCGCTACAAGTTCACCGGCTACCGCAAGTTCCTGGACCCCGACGGCTATCCCGCCGTGGCGCCGCCCTGGGGGACGTTGAATGCGATCGACCTGAACACCGGCGCCTATCTGTGGAAGATTCCGCTGGGCGAATATCCGGAGCTGGCGGACAAGAGCACGGGTTCGGAGAATTATGGCGGCCCCATCCTCACCGCCAGCGGACTGCTGTTCATCGGCGCCACGCTGTACGACAAGAAAATCCGTGCCTTCGACAGCAAGACCGGCGCACTTCTGTGGCAGGACACGCTGCCCTTTGCCGGCAACGCCACGCCCATCACCTATATGGCGGACGGCCGGCAGTTTGTGCTGATCCAGGCGGACAATGCGCGCGACAAGAAGGCGCCGCAGGGCGCGGCCTATGTCGCCTATGCCCTGCCCTGAGCGGCGGCGCGCGCATCGTGGCGCGCCAGCCGGGCCATCAGGTAATCGATCTCCGCGCGGGCTGTCGCCGTCAGCACCGTGCGGGGCGCGCGCATCGCGTCTGACGCCAGAAGACCGCGGCGCTTGAGGATATATTTGCGCACCGCCAGGCCGACGCCCAACTGCTGCTCATAACGCAGCAGCGGCAGATGGGCGTCGAACAGGTCGTGTGCCGCGTCGCGCCTGCCTTCCCTGGCGAGGCGCACGCAATCCACCAGCATGTCGGGAAAGGCATAGCCGGTATTGGCGCCATCGACCCCGCGCTCCAATTCGAAATCCAGGAACAGGCCATTGTTGCCCACCAGGATGGAGATGTGACGCATGGAGCCATCGGCCTCGAAGCCGCGCAAGGCGGAAATCTTCTCCAACCCCGGCCAGTCTTCGTGCTTCAACACCTTCAGCGAGGGATTGTCGTTGACGATGCGGCGGATCACGCCAGGGGTCATGATGACATTGTTCATCGCGGGGAAATCCTGCAGCACCCATGGCACATCGCGCCCCACCGCCGCTACCGCCTGGCCGAAATAGCCGACAATGGAATCATCGGTGCGCAGGGTGTTGGATGGGCCGATCATCACGCCCGCGGCACCCTTGTCCATGACGCTGCGTGCCAGTGCCTGCATGGCGGCAAAGCCGGGGGCCGAGACGCCCACGATCACCGGCTTTGTGCCGGCGCGCCGGATCACGCGGTCCGCGACGGTCAGCGCCTCGGCCGCATCGAGTTTGGCGGCTTCGCCCAACACGCCCAGAACGGTCAGGCCATCGCAGCCAACCTTGAAATAGAAGTCCACCAGCCGGTCGAGCGAGACCAGGTCCAGGCTGCCATCCTCAAGAAACGGCGTGGGCACGATGGCATAGACGCCCGAAATATTGCTGTCCAAGGTCATGGCCGTTCCCCGTCGCGAATGATCGATGCGCTTCTAGCACGCGAACAGGGATTGCGCCGAGCCACGGGCCGCTTAAGCTGCGCAAAGCGGCGCGAGACCGCACGGGGAGAAAACATGGCTTTGGGACGATGGATGGGCGGGACGCTGGCTGCGTTTCTGGTGCTGGCTGGCGCCGCCTTTGCGCAGCCGCCCAACCCCTACAATCCGCCGGAGCGGCAATGGGCGAAATTGCCGGATGGCAAACCCTGGGGCTCCAGTGCCGGCATCGAGTTCGGGCCGCATGGCGAGCTTTGGGCAATTGATCGTTGCGGCGCCAACAGTTGTGACGGCTCGTCGCTTGCGGCGGTGCACCAGCTTGATCCCGGGACGGGCAAGGTGCTGCGCAGCATCGGTGCCGGCCTGTTCGCCTTTCCGCACGGCTTGCATGTGGACCGCGACGGCAATGTCTGGGTCACCGATCCCGCCGTCAGCAAGGACGGCAAGACGGGCGAGCAGGTGGTCAAGCTGTCGCCGGATGGCAAGGTGCTGATGCGGCTGGGCATGGCGGGCATGTCCGGCGGCGGGCCGATGATGTTCCATGATCCGGGCGACGTCATCACCGCGCCGGACGGCAGCATCTTCGTCGCCGATGGGCACGGCACCGTGGCGCTGGATCTGCCGCCCGGCACCATCACCCGCATCATCCACTTCACCAGGGACGGCAAGTTCATCAAGGCCTGGGGCAGCCTGGGGTCGGGCAAGAGCCAGTTCCGCAATCCGCACGCGCTGGCGTTTGACAGCCAGGGACGGTTGTTCGTCGCAGACCGGGTGAACGGGCGCATCCAGGTCTTCAGCCAGGACGGCGACTATCTCACCGAATATCACGCCTTCGGCTATCCCAGCGGGCTGTTCATCGCGCCCGACGACACGCTCTATGCGGTGGACTACAACACCGATGGCAGGAAAGGCATTTACATCGGCAGCGCCAAAACCGGCATCGCCACCGCCTTTGTGCCCGACAATGACGCCGGCGAAGGCATCGCTGCCGGACCCGATGGCACTTTATACGAAGCCACGCCCACGGGCCTTGCCCGCTTTACCCGCAAATAGGAGTTTTTCCATGATCCGCTTCGTCCTTGCCGCCGCAGTGCTTTTCGCCGCCCCTGCCCTGGCCCAGGCGCCCGACAGCGCGCCGCTGTATCTGTCGAAGGACGAGCTGGCCAGCCGCCTGGTGCAGGACAAGGGCGGGCTTTATGCCCAGGCCTTCCTGTCGCGCCACGACAACACCGTCGTGATGGTGACGACCCGCGACAAGAGCGGCGAAGGCGAGATGCATCCGCACTTCAACGACTTCATTTTCTTCCAGGAAGGCGAAGCCACTTTCACCCTGGGCGGCACCCTGAACGGTCCGCATGAAATCAGCCCCGGTGAAATCCGCGCCAGCGGCATCACCGGAGGCAAGATCGTCACGCTGCATCCGGGCGACTATGTCTTTGTGCCGGCCGGGGTGCCGCACCAGATGCAATTGAAGCCGGGTGCCAAGGTGAAATACGCGGTCTTCAAGACCCGCGAATAGTCAGATCGCTGCCGGCGCCAGGGCCACCATCACCAGGATGGCGGGAACGGCATAGGCATATTTGCGGTGATTCAGCAGCGAAACGATTGCCACAAAAAGAATCATGGCACCCAGCACGCTGCCCCAGATGCGGGTTTCCGGTACCGCCAGGAACAGAGCGGCGAAGCCCTGGGCCACGCCAGCAACGTAATGGAAGCCGCGGGCGAAATCCCAGCGACGGTAGGCGTCGCGCAAGAAGCGCGGCGCTGCCAGATGGGTCAGCGCCGCCGCGCCGAACAAGACACTCAAGGAAACTGCGAGAAAATTGGTGACGGCAATCGTGGTCATTTCAAACGTCCAGCTTAAATATGGTGATGCACAAGCTCGGTACCGGTGACACGCTTTTCAAGGGCGCGCAGCAGCACATAGAAGACCGGCGTGAGGAACAGGCCGAAGAAGGTCACGCCCAGCATGCCGAAGAACACCGCGATGCCCATGGCGTGGCGCATCTCTGCGCCGGCGCCGGTTGACGCCACCAGCGGCAGCACGCCCATGATGAAGGCGAAGCTGGTCATCAGGATCGGGCGCAGGCGCAGGCGGGCCGCATGGATGGCGGCCTTCACCGTTTCCTCGCCACCGATTTCCAGTTCGCGGGCAAACTCCACGATCAGGATGGCGTTCTTGCAGGCCAGCCCGATCAGCACGAACAGGCCGATCTGGGTGAACATGTTGTTGTCGCCGCCGGTCAGCCACACGCCGGTGATGGCCGAGAACAGACACATCGGGACAATGAGGATGATCGCCAGCGGCAGGAACAGGCTTTCATACTGGGCCGCCAGCACCAGGAAGACCAGCAGCACGCAGAGCGGGAACACCAGCAGCGCGGTGTTGCCCGACAGGATCTGCTGATAGGTCAGGTCTGTCCATTCATAGCGCATGCCCTTGGGCAGGGTTTCGTCCAGAATCTTGGTCATCGCTGCCTGGGCTTGGCCGGTGGAATAGCCGGGTGCCGGGCCGCCATTCAGGTCGGCGGCGCGGAAGCCGTTGTACCGCATGGCGGTGTCGGGGCCGGTGGTCTCGCTGACATTCACCACCGCGCCCAGCGGCACCATCTGCCCGGCATCGTTGCGGACCTGCAGGCGCAAAATGTCGTCGGGACGCGAACGGAACGGCGTGTCGGCCTGGGCCACCACCTGGTAGGTGCGGCCAAAGCGGTTGAAGTCGTTGACATAGACCGAACCCAGATAGGTCTGCATGGTGTCGAAGACATCCTGCACGCCCACGCCGAGCTGCTGCGCCTTGGTGCGGTCCAGCTTGGCCAGCAGCTGCGGGACGCCGATGGAGAAGTTGGAGAAGACGCCACGCAGCGCCGGCTCCTTCATCGCCTTCATCTGGATCTGCATCATGACGCCGGCAAGCGCCGCATCGCCCATGTCGGTGCGGTCTTCCACCTGCAGCTTGAAGCCGCCGATGGTGCCCAGGCCCTGGACCGGGGGCGGCGGGAAGATGGCGATGATGGCGTCGCGGCGCTGCGCGAACTTCATCTGCAGGCGCTGGGCCGTCGCCATGCCCGACAGATCGGACGAGGTGCGCTGGTCAAAGGGCTTCAGGCCGACAAAGACAATGCCGGCGGAGGGCGAGTTGATGAAGCCGTTGATGGAAAGGCCGGGAAAGGCAATGGCATTCTCGACCGCCGGATCCTTCAGCGCGATGTCCGACATCTCGCGGATCACCTTTTCGGTGCGATCCAGGGTGGCGCCCTGGGGCAGCTGCGCGAAGCTCACCAGATACTGCTTGTCCTGGATCGGCACGAAGCCCGGGGGCACCAGCTGGAACATGCCGACCGTGGCCAGCAGCAGCACGCCATACACCAGAAGCGCGCCGGACTTGCGGCCCAGGATGCCGCCAACGCCCTTGCCGTAATTCTCCGAGCCGCGGCTGAAGATGCGGTTGAACCAGCCAAAGAAGCGGCCGAACACTTTGTCCATGCTGCGGGCCAGCAAGTCCTTGGGTGCATCGTGGCCGCGCAGCAGCAGCGCCGACAGAGCGGGCGACAGGGTCAGGGAGTTGAACGCCGATATGATGGTCGAAAAGGCGATGGTCAGCGCGAACTGGCGATAGAATTCGCCGGTCAAGCCGCTGATGAAGGCGATCGGCACGAAGACCGCGCACAGCACCAGGGCGATGGCGATAATGGGGCCGGTGACTTCGCGCATGGCCTTGAGCGTGGCATCGCGCGGCGTCAGGCCCGCCTCGATGTTGCGCTCGACATTCTCCACCACCACGATGGCGTCATCGACCACGATGCCGATGGCCAGCACCAGGCCGAACAGCGACAGGTTGTTGATCGAAAAGCCGAACATCAGCATGGCGGCAAAGGTGCCGACGATGGAGATCGGCACCGCCAGCAGCGGAATGATCGAGGCCCGCCAGGTCTGCAGGAACAGGATCACAACCAGCACCACCAGCAGCACCGCTTCCAGCAGGGTGTGCACCACCGCCTTGATCGAGTCGCGCACGAAATTGGTGGGATCGTAGACGATGGAATATTCCAGCCCGTCGGGGAAATTCTTCTTCA
This sequence comes from uncultured Hyphomicrobiales bacterium, assembly GCA_966211925.1. Taxonomy (GTDB): domain Bacteria; phylum Pseudomonadota; class Alphaproteobacteria; order Micropepsales; family Micropepsaceae; genus Rhizomicrobium. The sequence goes on from CBIHOI010000013.1 coordinate 6,591, forward strand.
GCTCCGCCATGGTGGCGCGGACATTGTCGCTGATCTGGATGGCATTGGAGCCAGGGGCCTGGAAGATCGGCAGCGCCACCGCCTGCTCGTTGTTGAGCAGCGAGCGCAGGCCATAGGACGAGGCGTCAATCTCCACCCGCGCCACGTCGCCCAGCCGCGTGACGACGCCGCCGGCATTCTTGATGACGATCTGCTTGAACTCTTCGGGATCGCTGAGGCGCCCCTCCACCGTGATCGGAAGCTGCAGCTGGCTGGCGGTACCGTAAGGGGGACCGTTGATGACGCCGGCCGCCACCTGGACATTCTGCTTGCGCACCGCGGCGACCACGTCGTCGGCGGTCAGGCCCAGTTCGGCGATCTTCTGGGGATTCAACCACAACCGCATGGCGTAATCGCCGCTGCCGAACATCTGCACGCTGCCGACGCCCTCGATCTTGGCCAGCTGGTCCTTGACGTTCAGCACCGCGTAGTTGCGCAGGTACAGCATGTCATAGCGGCCGCTGGGCGACTTCAGATGCACCACCATGGTCAGGTCGGGCGAGGACTTGACGGTCGTGACACCCAGCGCCTTGGTCACGTCAGGCAGGCGCGGTAGCGCCTGGTTGACGCGGTTCTGCACCAGCTGCTGCGCCAGGTTCGGATCGACGCCCAGCTTGAACGTAACCGTGAGCGTGAGCGTGCCGTCGCTGGCAGCGGACGACCCCATGTAGAGCATGCCTTCCACGCCCTGGATCTGTTCTTCCAGGGGCGTGGCCACCGTCTGCGCGATGGTGGACGGATTGGCGCCGGGGAACATGGCGGTGACCACCACCGACGGCGGCACAACTTCCGGATATTCCGAGATGGGCAGCCGGGTCATGGCGATCAGGCCCGCCAGGAAAATGACGACCGAGATCACGCCGGCGAAAATGGGCCGGTCAATAAAGAACTTCGACAAATTCACGAGACTATCTCCCCGGCGAGATGCCGGCGTTTCAAATTACTTGGAAGCGGTCTTCACGGGCTGCGGCGCAACGACGGCACCGGGGGCCAGGGTCTGCAAGCCGTCCAGGATCACGCGGTCACCGGCCTTGAGGCCCGAGGTCACGACGCGATTTCCGTTCACGGCCGCGCCCAGCTGCACCGGGCGATACTCGGCATGGTCACCGGCGCCGACCACGAAGACAAAGCGCTTGCTCTGGTCATTGCCCACGGCGGATTCGGGCACCAGCAGCGCATTGTTCAGGACGCTGGAGCCCATCTTCACCGACACGAACATGCCCGGCACCAGCGCGCCGTCTTCATTGGCGAAGCGGGCGCGGGCGCGAATGGTGCCCGAGCCTGTGGTGATGTGGTTGTCGAAGCTGTCCACGATGCCCTTGTAGGTGTGGCTGTCGCCGGCGATGTTCAGTTCCACCGGCACCGCCTTTTCATGGCTGCGCACGCTGTTGAGGTAGGTTTGCTCGTCCACCTCGAAGTCGGCATAGACGCCGTCATTGGACGCGATCGAGGTCAGCAGCGGCGGCGTTGTGGTGCCCACCAGGTTGCCCAGGGTGACTTCGGCGCGGCTGATGCGGCCGGAGATCGGCGCCTTCACATAGGCATGGTCCACATCGACCTGGGCTTGGTTCAAGACGGCGGCGGCACTCTGGATGGCGGCGGCGGCAACGGCATTGGTGCTGGCGGCGGTATCATAAGCCTGCGTGGCGATGGCGCCGGCGGCGCGCAGCTTTTCGGCGCGCTCCAGGTTGACCTTGGCGAGTGCGGCATTGGTGCGGGCGGACTGCAGATCGGCGGCGGCCTTGGCGGCGGCGGCCTGGAACGGACGCGGGTCGATCACGAACAGGATGTCGCCGGCCTTGACCTGCTGGCCGTCCTTGAAGCGGATCTCGGTGATGCGGCCGGAGACCTGGGGGCGGATCTCGGCATAATCGACGGCGCTGATGCGGCCGGAGAATTCGGCAAACGGATTCACCGTCTGGGGCTTCAGCGTCTGGACGGTGACCGGACTGGCAACGGGACCAACCGCCGGCGCCGGCTTGGCGCTGGCGTGATAGAGCGCATAGCCGCCACCCAGCAGAAGGAACAGCGCGGCGCCGAAGGCCTGGCGGCGCAGGGTCTTGGAGGGGGTGTTACCCTGCTGGCTGAGGAACTTCTGGGTCTGGAAGATGTCGACGTGCGTCATGTGGTGTCCCGCCTATTCTGTAACGAGCGATACAGATATAGCGCTGGACTTGGGCCGTCAAGGGAATTATATACCGGTCAGCACATAAAAAGGAAACACCAAAAATGCGGACCGGAAGGCCGCGGTCTTTCTGCAAGGACGAAGCCCTGGACCGGGCGATGACCGTCTTTTGGCGCAATGGCTATGAGGGCGCCTCCATGGCTGACCTCACCCGCGCCATGGGAATAAATTCCCCAAGTTTGTATGCCTGTTTTGGCAGCAAGGAAGGCCTCTTCAAGGCTGTTCTGGATCGCTACGACCAGCGCCGGGCCGAATTCATGGAGCATGTGCTGGCAGCCCCCACCACGGCGGAAGTGGCGGAAGCCTTCCTGTATGGCGTGGCGGAATTCGCCGCCGATACAAGCGGCAAGAATCCGCCCGGCTGCCTGATGCTGCAGGGGGGAATTTCCTGCGGCGATGCCCAGATTCCCGACGCACTGGCCAAGCATCGCGCCGAAAAGGAAGCCATGCTGCGGGCCCGCTTCGAACAGGCCAAGCAGAGCGGCGATCTGTGCGAAAGGGCCAACCCGGCCGCGCTGGCGCGCTACCTCACGGCGATGGCCAACGGCATCTGCGTACAGGCCGCGGCCGGCGCATCCGCCAAGGAGCTGCGCGAAGTCGCGTCGCTGGCCCTTGCCGGTTGGCAGGGCGCGGCTGCCGATTGCGGCAATCGCGAGCAGAGCAAAGCAAAAACCGAAGAACACGCCGAAGAAAACGTCTGACAGTTTGTCGTTGTTGAGACTGGGCGACAAATACCCCAGACTTGCCCCAACAAGATAACAGGGGTGGACGATGAAATTCTGGGCGGCGTGCAGCTTGGCTTTGATTTTGACGACCGGTGCGGCGATGGCGGCCGAACCGCGCAAGCCGGGCGAATATCCCCCCACCATCGATTCCATCGCGCAGCCGGGCGTCGCCAAGGGCAAGCTGATCGGGCCGCTGGAATTCAAATCCAAGATCATCGAGGGCACGGTCCGGCGCTACTGGATCTATGTGCCTGTCGGCTATGACGCGAAGGACCCGCCGAACCTGCTGGTGTTCCAGGACGGCCAGCGCGCCACCAATCCGCAAGGGCCGCTCAACATTCCGGTGGTGCTGGACAACCTGATCGCCAAGGGCGAAATCCCCAAGACCATCGGCATCTTCATCACGCCCGGCAATACCGGCACCGAGCATTATCCCGACAATCTGGGCACCGGAAATCCCAACCACCGCGCCCCGGAATATGATGCGCTGAGCGACGATTACAGCCGCATGCTGATCGAGGAGATCCTGCCGGAGGTATCGAAGAAATATGCCTTTTCGGGCGATCCCAAGAAACGCGCCATCGGCGGCACCTCGTCGGGCGCGATCTGCGCCTGGACGGTGGCGTGGCGCCATCCCGACGCCTTCGGCAATGTCATCAGCATGATCGGCAGCTACACCTCGATCGGTTATCACCCGGCGACGGCGACCACGCCGGCGATCTATGGCGGCGACACCTATCCTGGCCTGATCCGCCGCGAACATATTCGCCCCATCCGCATCTTCCTGCAGGACGGCACCGCCGACCTCAACAACATGTTCGGCAACTGGCACCTGGCCAACGAGCAGATGGTCTCGTCCCTGCTCTGGGCCAATGCCAATGCCGATGAGAAGAAAGACACGGGCCCGCGCTATGACGTCCGCTATGAATGGGGCGATGGCGCGCATAGCGACGTGCATGGCGGCTGGCTGCTGCCCGGAATCCTGCGCTGGATGTTCGGGAAGTAATCAGGCGGGCAGCTTCACCAGCCGGTGCGCGTTGGTCCACACCAGCTTGCGGAAGACTTCCGGCGTGGTGGTAGCCGTCAGCAGGGTCAGCGTCTCGCGCGCCACGCACTTGCCGCGGATGCGCGGCGCCACGCGATCGGAATTCTGCGCCGCGCCGCCGCCCTTTCCGTCCTCGCAATTGCAGTCGCTGCCGAAATGCAGGCGGTCCTGATGCCGCTTGAGAAAATCGCGCGTGAAGACCGGATCGCGTGACAGGAAATTGTTGGCGGAGTTCGACGCCAGGTCGCCCTGCACATTCTCGAAGTCCGTCAGGATCTTGTCGCTGACGCCGCCCGCCACCACCGGTCCGGTGGGATAGGGGTCTTTCTCGTCATAATCGGCGCTGACATTGGCCCAGAAGGCATCGGCATGCAGGATGAATTTGGTCTTGTGATACCGGCGGATGACGGGCGCGAAATGCTTGATGCCGGGGTTATAGGTTCCGGCGGCGGACGCCTGCCCGACTTCCTGGAAATGGATCAGCACCGGCACGTCCAGCTCGGCGCACAAGTCGTACATGCGCCGCATTTCCGGCCCGTCGGCATCGACATGGTATTTCAGTTCGCCGATACCGCGGGCGCCCGCCTTCACGGCCTGAGTCAGGATCTGTTCGGCCTCCGGCCTGGTCACATCGGACGAGGCCATCCAGCAGGGAAACATGGCCGGCTTCTGAGCCTGGAGCGCCGCCACCTGCGGGGCCGCGTCGCCGCGCACCAGCAGGTTTGCAGCCGTCACTCCCGCCCCAACCTGGTGCGCGATGTTGGCTGCCGGGTCCGGCCGCATGTGAAAATGCATGTCGATGACGGGCGAACTCCAGCCGGACTGGGCCCAAGCCGGAACATGGGGCGCCGCCACGACCGCGCCCATGCCTGCAACAATATTTCGCCTGTTCAACATTTTCTGTCCCTGGCTGTTCTGGTTTCTCAAACCAGTAAGCCCCGCTTGTCTCCAAAGTGTGCTGGATGGGTAAAACATCGATGCCGTTATGCAGCATTTCGTTCCGCGCCTTCGCAGGTGCAGCAATGTTGGCGCGAGCATTGTGTAAAGCGCGCGAAAAGGAACGAAACATCGGGCTTTGCTGACTTTATATGAACCGTCCGGTACCTTATAAAGACTCAAAAGACGGCCTTTAAGACGCCGTTGGGCAACAGGGACGATAATGTGCAGAGCGCGGTGCCCGCCGCAGTTCTGATGATCTTTACACGGATTGTGGAGTGCGTGATGTCGCCGATGGTCAAGCGTAGTGGACTGGCAGTGGGTGTTGTCGCCCTGATGGGTGTCGCCGCCTTTGCGGTGACCGGCGCCAGTGCCGATACCACGCCTGCGCCCGCGACCGTGCCCACGCCTGTGTCCGTCCAGATCCCGGCGAATGCCGCGCCGGCATCCGGCGCTGCGCTGACGCCGGCCGATCACAAGAAAATGATGATGCAGTATTGCACCGGCTGCCATAACGACCGTCTCAAGACGGCCGGCATGTCGGTGGTGCCGCTGGACGCCAACAATCTGCCCGCCAACCTGGACACCTGGGAAAAGATCCTGCGCCGGGTCAGCCTGGGCGAAATGCCGCTGCGCGGTGCGCCGCGTCCGCCCAAGGAACGCCTGAACCAGTTCACCAGCTGGCTTTCCGCATCGCTGGATGCCAATGGCAAGGCCCATCCCAATCCCGGCCGCGCCACCGTGCGCCGCATGAACCGCTTTGAATACAGCAATGCCGTGCGCGACCTGCTGGCCTTCAACGTGGACATGAGCAGCGATCTGCCGGTGGACGATACCGGCTATGGCTTTGACAATATCGCCGACATTCTCACCGTTTCGCCCACCCTGATGGACCGCTACATCAACGTGGCGGGCAAGATCAGCCGCCTGGCCACCGGGCAGACCTCCAAGCGCGTGGTCACAGCCGACTACAAGTTCACCAAGGACCTGTTCGAGAACGGTTTTGGCGTGCCGTCCTACAATGAGCGCGCCAGTGATGAGCTGCCGCTGGATTCGCGCGGCGGCGGCGCCATCAAGTTCTATGCGCCCTATGATGCGACCTACAATATCCAAGTCTATCTGAATTCCGGCACCGGCACGGAAACCGAGATCGACGCCAACAACCGCTATGAACTCAAGGTGCCGCTGAAGGCGGGCCTGCGCAGCATCGGCGTCTATTTCCCCAAGCACCTGGCGCTGAGCGAAAGCCTGCTGCCCAAGGTCACCACTGGCGCCCGCCCGCCCAAGCCCACCGATACCAGCCAGATCCCGCTGGATGTGCAGGTCGACGGCGTGAAGGTGAAAGAGCTATCCGTCGCCGCGTCCCCGCAGGGCCCCAATGTCAGCCAGGCTTTCTATCTGCGCGACGTGATGCAGGTTTCCGTGCAGGGTCCGTTCGACGTGAAGGGCCCCGGCGATACCGCCAGCCGCCGCAAGATCTTCATCTGCCACCCGTCGGCATCGCTGTCGGAACAGGCCTGCGCCGAGAAGATTCTCAGCACCCTTGCCCGTCATGCCTATCGTCGCCCGGTGAACGGCGCCGATATCGCGCCGCTGATGAAGATCTATGCGGTGGGCCGCAAGGATGCGAATTTCGAGCAGGGCATCGCGACCGCCGTCCAGGCCGTGCTGGTTTCGCCCAACTTCCTGTTCCAGCGTGAAACCGATCCGGCGAAAAGCGCGCCTGGTACGGTGCACCGGATCACCGACCAGGAACTGGCCACCCGCCTGTCCTTCTTCCTGTGGAGCTCCATCCCCGACGACAAGTTGCTGGCGGTGGCGCAATCGGGCCAGCTTTCCAAGCCGGCCGTGCTGAAGGCCCAGGTCGCGCGCATGCTGGCCGACCCCAAGGCCCAGGCCCTGACAAAGAATTTCGCCGGCCAGTGGCTGTACCTGCGCAAGCTGGACTATCAGCGCCCCGACCGCCGCATCTTCCCGGACTTTGACGAGCGCCTGCGCAGCTCGATGAAGACCGAGACCGAGATGTTCTTCACCGGCATCGTCCAGGACAACCGCAGCATCATCGACTTCCTGGATGCCAACTACACTTACCTGAACCAGCGCCTGGCCGAGCATTACGGCATTCCCGGCGTCTATGGCACCAGCTTCCGCAAGGTGCAGATGGACCCTGCCATCCATCGCGGCGGGCTCCTGGGCCAGGGTTCCATCCTGACTGTCACCTCCTACAACAACCGCACTTCGGTCGTGCTGCGCGGCAAATGGGTTCTGGAAAACATCCTGGCCGCACCGCCGCCGGCGCCGCCGCCGAACATCCCGTCGCTGAACGAGGTCAAGAACGGCAAGCTGATGACCGTGCGCGAGCAGATGGAGATGCATCGCAACAACCCGGTCTGCGCCTCCTGCCACACCAAGATGGAGCCGTTCGGCTTCAGCCTGGAGAACTTCAATGCCATTGGCGCCTGGCGTACCCGCGATGCCGGCCAGCCGCTGGATGTTTCGGCCGTGATGCCGGACGGCACCAAGTTCAACGGCCCCACCGGCGCGGACGGGCTGACCGGTATCCTGCTGAGCCGCAAGGACCAGTTCGCCGACGCCTTCACCGAACGTTTGATGACCTATGCCCTGGGCCGCGGCCTGGAAGGGTATGACATGCCGGCCGTGCGCACCGTGCGCTATGCCGCCGCCAAGGATGATTATCGCATGCAGACGATCATCATGGGCATCGTGCAATCAGTTCCATTTTCCATGAGAAGGACTCCGGATTAATGATCATCACCCGCAAGACCATCAATCGCCGCACCATCCTGCGCGGCACCGGTGCTGTCCTGGCTCTGCCGCTGCTGGACGCCATGATCTCCAGCGCCACGGCCATGGAAGCTTCCGCCGCGGCGCGCAAGCGCCTGCATGTCATCTACACGCCCAACGGCATGTTGATGCAGAACTGGACCCCGGCCAGCGAAGGCGAAGGCTATGCCATCACCCCGACCCTGAAGCCGCTGGAGCCCTATCGCAGCAAGATGCTGGTGATCTCCGGTCTCGACCATGCCCAGGCGGAAGCCCTGGGTGACGGCGCCGGCGATCATGGCCGTTGCTGCGGTTCGTACCTGACCGGCGTGCATGTGAAGAAGACCGAAGGCGCCGACCTGGCCAGCGGCGTTTCCATGGACCAGCTGGTCGCCAAGCAGTTTGGCGAGAAGACCCAGATTCCGTCGCTGGAAATGGGCCTTGAGCCCCCGTCGCTGGTGGGCAGCTGCGACACCGGCTATAGCTGCGCCTATACCAACACCCTGTCCTGGGCCAGCGCCAACACGCCGCTGCCCGTCACCATCAATCCGCGCGAAGTGTTCGAGCAGTTGTTCGGCGACGGCGACAGCCTGGATTCCAAGAGCCGTCTGGCCCAGTTGAAGCGCCAGGCCTCGATCCTGGATTTCGTGGCCGACGACGCCAAGCGCCTGTCCGTCAACATGGGCGCCAACGACAAGCACAAGCTGGACGAATACATGACTTCGGTGCGCGATATCGAGCGGCGCATCCAGAAGATGGAACAGGGCGGCGGCGACGTTGCGGCCCTGCCCGCTTTTGCACGTCCCTCGGGCGTTCCGGACGGCTTTGAAGATCATGCGCACATGATGGTGGACCTGATGGTTCTGGCGGCCCAGGCCGACCTGACCCGTGTCAACACCCTGATGCTGGCGCGCGAAACCTCGGCCCGCTCCTATCCGGAAATCGGCGTGCCGGACGGCCACCACCCCCTGAGCCACCATGGCAATGACCCGGAAAAGATGGCCAGGCTGACCAAGATCAACACCCTGCACATGGAACAGGTGGCCTACTACCTGAAGCGCATGAGCGAGACCAAGGAAGGCGACGGCACCCTGCTGGATCACACCATGCTGCTGGCCGGCGCCAGCCTTGCCGATCCCAACGCGCATTCGCATCGCGACCTGCCCACCATCGTTGCGGGCGGCCTGATCAAGGGCAACCGTCACATGGTGGCGCCGAAGCAGACCCCGATGACCAACCTGATGCTGGCAATGATGGACACGCTGGACGTCAAGGTGGAGAAGCTTGGCGACTCCACCGGCCGCCTGGCCGGCCTGACGGCCTGATAAAAACAAAAGACAGCGACGGGGCGTATGAAAAAGGCTTTTGGACTTGGCGTTCTCCTTCTGGGGTCGCTTTCTGCCATCGCGGGTGTCGTGGCGAATCCGCTGACGGATGCGGTTCGCAGCTATGACCTTGGGGTTAGCACGCGGCTCCTGGCGGCGCTTGTCTATCCCATGGCGCCGCAGGCCGACAAGTCGCCCGCCCTGTATTGGGCGGTCGATCGGCAGGACGAGGAATCGGTGAAGCTGCTGCTTGCGGCAGGCGCCAGGCCCAACACCAAGGATGTCAGCGGCGCCTCGCCGCTGACGCTGGCCTGCGAGTTGGGCACGCCCGGCATCGTCATCCGGCTGCTGGACGCCGGCGCCACGGCCAAGTCGGTGCGCGCCGACGGCATTTCCGCGCTGGCGCTCTGTGCCGGCACCTCCTCGACCGACACACTGGCCAAGCTGGTCGCCAAGGGGGCGAATGTGAATGCCGCCGATCCGACCGGCCAGACTCCCCTCATGTGGGCCGCCGCCAAGGGCCGCACCGACAATATCGCCTTCCTGCTCAAGCATGGCGCGAACGTGAACGCCGTGACGCAGAAGGGTTTCACGCCGCTCTATTTCGCGTTGCAGAGCAAGGTGAACCAGGCAGCGCTGGCGCTTCTGGACGCCGGCGCCGACACCAAGGCGGTGCTGCCCGACGGCACCACGGTGATCGCCGCCGCCCTGCTGGTGGATAATGTGCCCTTTGCCATGCAGGTCGTGTCGCGCGGCGCCGACGTCAAGGAACGCGACCGTGAAGGCCGCCAGTTGATCCATGTCGCGGCCGCCAACGGCAATGCCGACCTTGTGAAGCTGGTCCTGGCCAAGGGCGGCGATCCCAATGCCATGACCACGCCGCCGCAGCCCCCGCCGCCGCCGCCCGCAGAAGCGGCGCCGCAGCAGGTGGCGGCCGCCATCGGTGCCGGCGTGCCCCCCCGCAAAAAGCTTTTGGAAGCGGCGGATTTCCTGCTTCCGCCGCCCGTCGCGCCGACCGCGCCGCTGCTGCTGGCGGCCCATGCCGGCTCGGTACCGGCCATGAAGGCGCTGGTTGACGCGGGCGCCAGGCCGGACATCAAGGCCGGCGATGGCGTGACCCTGGCGCTGGCCGCGGCCGGCAGCGGCAACCTCGAGGCGGTGAAATACGCCCTGACGCTGGATCCCAACGTCAACGCCATTGCCAAGGGCGGCAAGAGCATCATGCACATGGTGATCGCCAATCGCACCGCCACCGACAATGAGGCGATCGTAACCTATCTCGCCGACAAGGGCGCCAAGCTCAACGTGCCCGACGACAGGGGCACGACACCGGCGGATCTGGTCAACCGTACCGGTCCGGAAAAAATTCGCGTCTTTTATATCCAGTTCATGAAAGACCGCGGCGTCCAGGCGAGCACGAACCACTGACAGGCATGGGCGGTTCACCAGAACCGCCCATCGCACCCGCCCGCCGATCAGGGCTATAGTCGTCCCGCTGAATCCAGGGGCATCCCATGAAAAAATGGTCCGACAGCCGCGCGCCCGCCGGCCGCATCGCCTATGTCAATGGCCGCTACCTGCCCCATGGCCAGGCCGGGGTGCATATCGAGGATCGCGCCCTGCAACTGGGCGACGGCATCTATGAAGTCACCAACGTGATCGAAGGGCGCCCCATCGACGAGGAACCGCACCTGGACCGGATGGAACGCTCCCTGGGCGAACTGGGCATCGCCATGCCCATGGGGCGGCCTGCGCTCAAGCTGGTGATGCGCGAGATGATCGCGCGCAACCGCATCGCCAATGGCCTGCTGTATCTGCAGGTGACCCGCGGCGCCGTCCGCCGCGATCATGTGCCGCCCAAGGACGGGCCGCGTCCGACCCTGATCCTGACCATGCGGGCGCAGGACATGGCCGGGCTCAAGGCACGGATGGACAAGGGGATCGCGGTGGCAACCCAGCCGGACATCCGCTGGGGGCGTTGCGATATCAAGACCGTTCAGCTTCTGCCCAACCTGATGGCCAAGCAGGCTGCCAAGGCCGTCGGCGCGTTCGAGGCCTGGCTGGTGGACCGGGATGGCTATGTGACCGAGGGCGGCTCCACCAATGCCTGGATCGTGGATGGGGACGGGGTGGTGATCACGCGCGAGCTTTCCAATGCCATCCTGCCCGGCGTCACGCGGCGGGTGATGATGGAAGCCCTGGGCGAGGCACAGGTGAAGGTGGTGGAGCGCAAATTCACCGTGGCAGAGGCCAAGGTCGCGAAGGAGGCCTTTATAACATCGGCCACAGGCGCGGCGGTTCCGGTGGTGTCGATCGACGGCGTGAAACTCGGCGATGGCATGCCGGGGGCCGTCACGAAGCGCATCCATGCCCTGTATGCGGCCAAGGCCGGGCTCAAAGAATAAGGCCACGCGGTTGCCCGCGCGGCCTTATCTCATGGCGACAAGGATCAGCGAATGGTCGCGACGCGGCGTTCATTCACCTGGAAACGCGCAAGCTCGATGCTGGCGGGCTTGAAGTCGGGCGCCAGTTCGCGGGCCTTGCGATAGTCGTGATAGGCGGCCACCAGGTTGCCCGAGGCTTCCTGTGCTTCGCCGCGGTTGAAATAGGCGAGATGCAGGTCGCCGGTGCCAAGCGCAATGGCCTGATTGAAATCGGCACGGGCGGCATCGTAGCGGGCGGCCCGCAAGAAGGCGGCACCGCGGGTGATATAGGCGGAGGCCAGGCGGGGATCCTGCGCGATGGCAGCATCGAAGTCCGCCATTGCGGCATCGTCGCGGTGCGCGGCGACATTGACGAGACCGCGATTGACCAGAGTGCCGGCCCTGGCGACATGCGACAGATCACCGGCAATGGCCAGGTTGCAAGCGCCGAGCGCGGTGTTCACCTGGCGCTGGGTCAGCGCGTCCGGCGCGGCGGCTGCGACGGCACATTCCTGGGCAGGCTTCAGACCGACCGACATCAGCGGAGCAGCATGGACAGGCATGGAAGCAAGAAGGGCTGCGGCGGCTGCCGCGAAATACAGTTTCATGTTTCACTCTCCTGAATGCGGATCGTCGTTTCAGTCGCGATCCGGCTGGAGGTGAATCTACGCCGCGAAAATCATGTGCGGGCGCACAAAACGCAAATTGAGAAGAAAAAAGACAGCATTGCCGCGGGTTTGTGCGTGGTCAAACCGTGACCATCGCGACAAGGGGCGATGCTGCGCCGCCTTCCTGCGCACGCTGCAGGCATGTCCAAAAAAGCGCCTGCTATTGGGGGTATTTCACGCCCAGCTGGTCCAGATAGGACGGGAATTTCTGGGCATCATAATAGAAGGGCTCCATCTTGGGCCGCATCCGGTCCATCAGCTCGTCATTGCGATGGATGGCCGGCTTGTCCCCGGACGACAGCATGGAGACGTATTTCTGATCCTTGGTCTGGACGTTGACGAAATAATCCTTGGCCGAAGCGACCAGTTCCGGCGTCGTCATCAGGTCCAGAACCGTCATCGCCACCGCCTTTGCGCCCGCCACCGCGCCCTTGTGCGCGATGGGCGTGGCCATCGCCATCGCCGACAGCTTGTTGTGTCCCGGCAGGTTGGGGATGTTGGAGGGAAACATCATCATCACGGTGGGCACGTTCCAGGTGATGTCGCCCACATCGTCAGAGGCGCCCGCCGCAGCCGCCGCCCCGCCGCTGGTGGGGGTCATCAATGGCAACACCGTGTCCATCAAGGGCTGCACCTTGAGATGGTTCTCGGTCTGCACCGCCTTGGCGAAGGTCTGATCACCGCCCGTCCATTTGGGCATGCCCACGGCCTTGATATTCTCGTACAGCGCTTCAGCGAGGATCTTGTTGCTGTTGATGGGGGCGGCGGTGCCCAGAAGCTCGCGGGTGACCGTCGTGCCCGTCGCCTTGGCGGCCGAGTCGGCGATCTCATTTCCGGTTTCATAAAGCGACTTCACGGAAGCAAAATCGTGGTCGCGGAAATAGTACCAGACGGATGCCAGGTCGGGCACGATGTTGGGCTGGTCGCCGCCATTGCTGATGACATAGTGCGACCGCTGGGAGATCGGCAGATGCTCGCGGCGGAAATTCCAGGCCGTATCCATGATCTCCACGGCATCCAGCGCGCTGCGTCCGTCCCAGGGATCGGCGGCCGCGTGGGCGGTCTTGCCGTGGAAGGTATATTCCACCGAGACCATGCCGTTGCCGCCCACGCCCCACATGGTGCCGAACATCGACGCGACATGGACATAGACGCAGGCATCGACATCCTTGAACACGCCCGCGCGGACATAGAAAGCCTTGGCGCCCAGCAGTTCTTCGGCAATGCCCGGCCACAGCATCAGCCGGCCCTTGACATGGTTCTTCTCCATCACCGCCTTGATCGCCAGCGCGGCGGCGATCTGGAGCGGCATGCCCGCGTTATGGCCTTCGCCATGGCCCGGCGCGCCCGGTACCAGCGGCTTCAGGGTTGAGATTCCCGGCACCTGCGACAGGCCGCGCAGATTGTCCTCGTCGCTGCCCATGGCAATCAGAGGCCCGCCCTCGCCCCAGGTCGCGGTCCAGGCGGTGGGAATGCCGGCGATGCCGCGGGTAATCTTGAAGCCGTTCTTCTCCAGGATTCCGGTGAGATAGGCGCTGGTGCGGATTTCCTGGAAACCGGGTTCGGCATAGCTGAACACCGTATCCACCATCACCTGCACCTGCTTGGCATGGGCATCCACATTGGCGGCGGCCTCCTGCTTCATGGCGGCCGGCGCGGCGGCAAGGGCCGGCGAGAGCATGGATGCACAGAGCAGCGCGCTGATCGTGGTCTTCCGCAAAGACTGGCGCATGGCGATCAACCTCCGCTCGCGCTGCTGGTGGAACTGCCTTTGGCCGATGGCTTGCGAATGCCGCCCGTGGGTGGATTGGGATACTGGATGCCCAGCTGGTCGAGGTAGGACGGATATTTCTTGGAGTCGTAGTAATAGGGCTCCATCAGCGGGCGATAGGTGCGCATGTAATCGTCGTTGACGTGTATGGCGGGCACATCCGTGGCCGATACCAGCGGCGCATAATGATCGAATTTTTGCTGATCCACGTCGAAATACTGTTTCGCCTTGGCCAGTTCTTCCGGGCTGGTCATCAGGTCCAGCACGGTCATTGCCACCGCCTTGGCGCCGGCCACCACGCCCTTGTGGGCGATGGGCGTCGCCATGGCCATGGCCGAGGTCACGTTGTGGCCGATGGTGTTGGGAATGTTGGCCGGATAGAAGATGCTTGCGGTCGGCACGGTCCACATGATGTCGCCGATATCGTCGGAGCCGCCGCCGGTGGGCATGCGTTGATTCTGCGGCATCATCATGGTGATAGGCGGAATGGTCTCGCCCAGCGGTTGAATCTTGAAGTGCTGGGTTTCCTGGACCAGCTTGGCAAAGGCCTGGTCGTCGGCACTCCATTTCGGCATGCCGACCGCCTTGATGTTGGCATAAGCCAGCTCGGCGATCGGTTTGTTGCCGAAGTTCGGCGCAGCATAGCCCATCAGCTTATGCTCGACCGTGGTGTCGGTCATCATGGCCGCGGCATCGGCCGTCTTGTTGCCGATCTCATAAAGGCTCTTCACCGACGCGAAATCATGCTCACGGAAATAGTACCAAACCGAGGCCAGGCCCGGCACGATGTTGGGCTGGCCACCGCCATTGCTCACCACATAATGCATGCGTTGCGACAAGGGCAGATGTTCCCGGCGGAAATTCATCGCCACGTCCATCAGTTCCACGGCATCGAGCGCGCTGTGCCCATCCCAGGGATCGCCGGCGGCATGGGCGGTCTTGCCATGGAAGGTATATTCCACCGACACCATGCCATTCATCGGGCCGTTGCCGTAAAAGGTGCCGAATGCCGATGCGACATGGGTAAAGATGCAGGCATCCACGCCTTTGAACATCCCGTCGCGCACGTAAAAGGCCTTGGTGCCCAGCAATTCTTCCGCAATACCGGGCCACAGCATCAGCCGGCCCTTGATGTGGTTCTTGATCATCTGGTCCTTCACCGCCAGGGCGGCGGCGACGATCAGGGGCATGCCGGAATTGTGCCCTTCACCGTGGCCCGGCGCGCCGGCAACCAGCGGCTCGATCTTGGGGCTGCCCGGAATCTGCGAGACGCCCCGCAGATCGTCTTCATCGCTGCCCAGCGCGATCAGAGGGCCACCTTCGCCCCAGGTCGCGGTCCAGGCCGTCGGGATTCCGGCCACGCCCTTGGTGATCTTGAAACCGTTCCTGGCCAGGATGCCCGTCAGATATTCGCCGGTGCGGAATTCCTGAAAACCGGGCTCGCCATAGCTGAACACCGTATCCACCATGACCTGGATCTGCTTGGCCTGGGCGTCAATGTTGGCGGCAGCGGCCCGTTTCATGGCGTCGGGCGCCAGGGCAAAACCGGGCGACGTCGCCAGCATGCTCGCACAAAGCGCAAGGGCAGAAGAACGGCGCAGGACAGAACGAAGCATGGAAATTCCCCGAAATGAAAACCGGCCGGCCGCGTTCACGAGGCCGGCCGTTGATGATCAACCACCTGAGCTGCTGCTGGAACCGGTGCCGCTGGGCACAGGCACCTTGCGGATGCCGTTGGTCGGGGGATTGGGATACTTGATGCCCAACTGGTCCAGATAGGACGGGTATTTCTTGGAGTCGTAGTAATAGGGCTCCATCAGCGGACGGTAGGTTCGCATGTAATCGTCATTGACGTGGATGGCGGGCACATCGGTGGCGGTCACGAACGGCTTGTAGTGGTCGTATTTCTGCTGGTCTTCATTGAAGAACTTCTTGGCTTTGGCCAGCTCTTCCGGGCTGGTCATCAGGTCCAGCACGGTCATCGCCACGGCCTTGGCGCCCGCCACCGCACCCTTGTGGGCGATGGGCGTGGCCATGGCCATGGCCGAGGTCACGTTGTGACCGATCATGTTGGGAATGTTGGAGGGGAAACGGATCGTTATGGTCGGCACCGTCCACATGATGTCGCCGATATCGTCGGAGCCACCGCCGGTCGGCACACGCTCTTCGCGAGGCTCGCGCATGGGCGAAACCGTGTCGTGCAGCGGCTCGACCTTGCGCTTCTGGGTTTCCTGCACCAGCTTGGCAAAAGCCTGGTCGTCGGCGGTCCATTTGGGCATGCCGATGGCTTGGATATTGGCCATCGCCAGCTCCGCCATCGGCTTGTTGCCGTAATTGGGTGCCGCCGTTCCCATCAGCTTGTGTTCCACTGTGGTGTCGGTCGCCATCGCGGCCGCGTCGGCGGTCTTGTTGCCGATGTCGAACAGGGTCTTCACAGAGTCAAAGGTGTGATCGCGGAAATAATACCAGACCGATGCGATGCCCGGCACAATGTTGGGCTGGCCGCCGCCGTTGCTGATGACGTAATGCGTGCGCTGCGACAGCGGGAGATGTTCGCGGCGAAAATTCATCGCCACGTCCATGATTTCGACCGCATCCAGGGCACTGCGACCGTCCCAGGGATCGCCTGCGGCATGCGCCGTCTTGCCGTGGAAGGTGTATTCGATCGAGACCATCCCGTTGCTGCCGGGACCGTAGCTGGTCGAGAAATCGCTGGAGACATGGGTAAAGATGCAGGCATCCACATCCTTGAACAGTCCATCACGGACATAGAAGGCCTTGGTGCCCAGAAGCTCTTCGGCAATGCCCGGCCAGATCATCAGCCGGCCCTTCAGATGGTTCTTGGTCATCTGGTCCTTGATGGCGAGGGCCGCGGCAACGATCAGCGGCATGCCGGAATTGTGGCCTTCGCCATGGCCCGGCGCGCCTTCCACGATCGGCTCGATCTTGGGATCGCCCGGGATCTGCGAAACGCCGCGCAGGTCGTCCTCGTCGCTGCCCAGCGCGATCAACGGGCCGCCCTCGCCCCAGGTCGCGGTCCAGGCCGTGGGAATTCCGGCGACGCCCTTGGTGATCTTGAAGCCGTTCCTGGCGAGAATGCCGGTGATGTATTCGCCGGTCTTGAATTCCTGGAAGCCCGGTTCGCCATAGCTGAACACCGTGTCCACCATGACCTGGATCTGCTTGGCCTGGCCGTCGATGTTGGCGGCGGCGGCCTGCTTCATCGCATCCGGCGCCAGGGCCAGGGCGGGCATGGGCGACAGGATCGAGGCCGCAAGAAGAAGGGAAATGAGTTTCCTGGTGTTTGTCATGTCTTCTTTTCCTTCGGTGATATCAAAAATTCGGCCCGCCCCGGTCTCTCCAGGGCGGGCCAGTTGGGGTTTACAATTTCAGGCGCCAGCCGACGCGGAACACACGGCCCAGATAGTCGTACAGTCCGCGGTTGGTCTGCGGATAGGCAGGCGTATTGTTGCCATCCGGACCCGAGGCGACCAGAACGGGATCGCTGTTGAAGACGTTCTTCACGTTCAGGAACAGCGTGCTGTCGGAGCCGAACGAGTCGAAATCATAGCTGACGGTCATGTCCATCCAGGACTCGCCGGCGATGTCGTTGCGGTTGGCCGACGGGGTGGCCAGGGTATAGACCGGGCAGCCGCTGGAACAGACGGTGTTGAGGTTGGAGTAAACGCCCGCGCTGACGCCGCGACCGAGCAGATCAAAGGTCCAATCCCCGACATGATAGACCGCCTCCAGGCGCCAGACCCAGTCAGGCGTGCCGCTGCCGGCATTGACCCCGGCACTGTCGTTCGCCGGATTGACGCCGTCATTGGTGTAGTTGCGCATGTAATGCGTGGCCAGGCCGTGCAGCGTGAAGTCGCCCGGAATCTTGCCGAACCAGTCCATGTCCTCCAACGGCAGCGAATATGTGACGTCGAAGTCAAGGCCTTCATCCTTCTGCTTGGAGAAGTTGAAGGGGATCAGGTTGATGAAGGCGATGGGCGGGCCCCCGGCAATCGTGCGGTCAGCCTGGATCGCGGTGGTTCGTCCGCCCACGCCCGTTCCGGAATAGATGATGTTGTTACAATAAAGCTGGTTGCCGCCGGTATAGCAGAGATCAGCAGTGTTCTGCGCCGTCACAGAACCGATCGCACCCGCAATGGTGATGTTGTAATAGTCAACCGACGCCGTCAGGCCCGGTATGAAATCCGGGGTGAGAACAACGCCAACACCCAGGCTGTTGGCGCTTTCCGGATTCAGATTCAGGTTGCCGGTGGCGTTCTGAACAAAGGTAATGGTGCTGCTGGTGTTGGTGCCGGTATTGGTCACCGCCACCGTGTTGGTGCGCGCCGTGCCGGCCGCAAACAGGTCGTTCAGGTTGGGCGCACGGATGTCGTGGCTATAGGTGGTGCGCAGTTTGACCTGATCGGTCACCGTCCAGGTCAGGCCCATCTTCCAGGTCGAAACCCCGCCCGACGTCGAATAGGCGGCGTAGCGATAGGCGCCGTTGAAGTCGAGCGACTGGACCAGCGGCACATCCTTCAGCAGCGGGACGACCGTTTCGACATAGCCCTCGCCGACCGAATAATGTCCGCGGTTGACAAGGTAGTTGCCGAACAGCCAGCCCGAATTGTACTGCGTCGGCACAAAGCCGTTGACGGATTCAAGGCGCCACTCCCCGCCAGCCGCCACCGAGACCGGGCCGGCCCAGGTCTCAAACGGGTTGCCGGTGACGTTGAAGCTGTAATCCTGTTCGCTGAGGCGCTGGGTGCGGAACGGCGTGCCCAGCACATAGTTCAGGCCGTTCTGGAACGATGCCGCGTCCTGCAAACCGCCATTGATGCCGATGCGTGACAGCGGCGCGCAACCGGCCGCGGCCGCCACGCCCTGCAGCACCGCACGGCACTGGATGCTGCCGATGGTTGCGCCTGAGGCGCCGCGATTGGCGGCGGTGACGACCACGGCGTCCTGGGCATAGCCCAGCTTGGCGGTGTTCCAGACCGGTGTTTCCTGTTCGCGGGTGTTGATCCAGCCGATCTGGCCGTTCAGGTCCCACTTCCAGTCGATTCCGAACAGGTTGTAATCCCCGTCAAAACCGCCGGCAAAACGCCAGGCTTCGCGGCCGTTCAGGCTGCCCGATTCCGGGAAGCCGGAATTGGTGGACCCCATGGTGACCGAACGCAGATTATTCGCGGTCATGGCCGTCTTGATGCTGGCCGGCAGGAAGGCATTGTCGGCCTGGATGGTGATGCCGCCCACCTGCGGCGGCTGCTGGTAGATGCTGAAACCCTTGTAACGGCTGATCGAGCCTTCGGCCCAGGCCTCGACATTGTCGAAGATGCTGTAGCTGAGGCGTGAATAGATCGATTCACGCACCTCGCCCGCCGCCAGCGAGCTGGTGCCGCCATAGCCGGCCTGGGTGACGCCGGTATCACCACCGATCATCCACTGGCCCGTGGTCGTGCCGAAAGCCAGATTGTTGACCGAGGCGTTGGTGCCGAAATAGGTGCCGCGCAGAAGCGTCGAAGACGCGCCTGCCGTCGTGGTCGAACTGAGAACCAAGCCGCCCGGCGACACCTGGCCGGCACCGACGCCACTGGCGTATAGATAATAAGGTTGGCCATTGGTCGCGGTATAGGCCGGATTCTGGACCTTAAAGAAGCCGCTCTTGTTCCAGTCCGGGTTGTAGTCCTTGGGTGTGGCTTTGACCTGATCCCATTCGCCGCTGAGGATGAAGTGGCCCTTGCCGCTGTCGAATTCGGTGCCCCAGGTGCCAGCGACCTTGTAGGCGGGCTGCAGGCCGGCGCTGGTTTCGCCATATTCTACGGCGCTCTTGAAGCCGGTGAATTCCTTGTCGAGGATGAAGTTGACCACGCCGCCGACCGCATCGGAGCCATAGTCGGCGGACGCACCGCCAGTCACAACGTCCACCCGCTTCACGAGCTGCTGGGGAATGGTGTTGATGTCGGTATCACCGGTCACGGCCGAGGCGGGGGTGCGATGGCCATTCAGCAGGATCAGGGTGCGGTTGACGCCCAGCGAGCGCAGGTTCAGCGCATTGATGCCGGCAAGGCCATTGGACAGCGAGCCGGACGATGTGTTGGGCGTGGACGAACCGATAAAGCTGGGCAGCTTGTTGACGAAGTCGGCCAGGTTAGCCGGGGCCTGGGCCTCGATCTGTTCGGAGCCCACCACCGTCACCGGGGTCGGCGCGCTATAACCGTCGCGAACGACGCGCGTGCCGGTCACGGACACCGATTCCACGGAGGCGTCATTTTGCGCCACCTCCTGTGCCATCGCCGGCCCCATCAGACAGAGGGCCGCGGCGCTGGTTAATGCGTACATCCTGACGCGGCTGGCGCGGAAGGAAACTGTGACCCCGAGATTACCCATTGAAACTCCCCATCTAAAAAGAACTGCTATTCCGGCAGCGCTTCCCCCCTGGGAGATTTTATTTTTTGGGTTGGAATGATTTTGTGCGATTGCCGTCTATTTGGCAGTCAATGCGCACATATTATCGGCGAACTCCTCTTGAGATCGTCTGCACGACGTTTGGCCGCACACACGCTGCCGCGTAACCGCGCCGGCCCAAAAAATCGCGAAACCCCTAATTTCATTGCTGTTTGACGATCATCGCCGTCACGGTGTTGGCACCTTCAGCACCAGAACCGTAACAGAAACGTCATTGCGGTTCTCGTCAATTTCGGGCAGCGTTTCCATCAGTTGGTTTGCTTTCATGCGGTATCGGAGAACTTTGTGATGAATTCCAACTCTCTCACGCTCGATGCGACAGATTATCGAATCTTGCGCGAGCTCTGCACGGACGGACGCGCCGCCGATGTCCTGCTGGGAGAGCGGATCAACCTGTCCTCGACCGCTGTCGCCCGCCGCCGCAAAATCCTGGAGGAAAGCGGCGTCATCGCCGGCTACAACGCCAATATCAACATGTTTTCGCTGGGTTTTACCGGCGTGGTGATGGTGGCGATCGAGCTCAGCTCACAAGCAGAGCATGTGCTGGTGGAGTTTGAACGGGAAGTCGTGAAATGTCCTTCCATTTCCTATTGCGGGTTCGTTTCGGGCGACACCGACTTCTTCATCATGATCCACGTCAATTCCTTCGACGATTACGACCGCATCTATCGCAAGGAATTGTCCAACCTGCCTCATGTGGCCAAGATCCGGTCCAGCTTCGTGTTGCGCGAAGTGGCGCGGCGGGTGACGCCACCGGTGGTGTTCGAAGGCCAGAACCGGCCCAAGTGAGGCATCCAGGTGAGGCGCGCTGCACATGTTATATAAAGTAGGCGCGCTGGTAGCAGCCCTGATGCTCTCGGCGCCGGCGGCACAGGCTGCGCCCCGCAAGCTGCTGGTCATTTCGGTGGACGGGCTGGACTGGCGCTATATCCGGGATCGGGATGCGCTGGGTTTGAAGATTCCCAATATCCGCCGCCTGCTGGCCAAATCGCAGGTCGCGGACGGCGTTACCGGCGTCTGGCCGACCATCACCTGGCCATCGCATACCACGATGCTGACGGGCGCCCGCCCTGACCAACACGGCATCCTCGGAAATGCCAGCGGCCCGCCCGACCCGGCGCTAAGTTATTGGTCGGCGACCAAGATCAAGGCGCGCACCCTGACCCAGTGCCTTGCCGATGCCGGGCGCACAATCGGCGCGGTCAACTGGCCGGTAACGGTCGATGCGAAGATCAACTGGAATCTGCCCGAGGTCTATGCGAGGCGACTGGGGGATTCCTCCGACATGGAAACGGTCGACCATTTCGGAACGCCGGGCCTTGTGGACGAGATCGCGCGCGTCTATCCGTCCTTCCCGCAGCAATGGCTGGACGACCGGTCGCGCACCTTGGCCACGATTTTCCTGCTGAAGCGGAAACAGCCCAACCTGATGTTGTTGCACCTGGCCGAACTGGATTCCGAGTCGCACGCGGAAGGCCCCTTTGTGCCGCACGTCAATGCGGTGGTGGAGCGATCAGACGAACTGATAGGCGACATCGTGAAGGCGATGCCCAAGGATTATGACCTGGCACTGGTTTCCGATCACGGGTTCGAGCGGGTGGACCGTGTCGCCAACCTGAAAGTCATGGCAGCGGCAGACGGCATCGCCGGCGACATGACGATCCAGGGCGGACTTGTCACGACGGGCGATGCCAGGGTTGCGGAATGGCTGCGTGGACTTTCTGGCAAGGGTGATGTCGGACGCGAGATACCGCCGACCGAGCTGGCGCGCTATGCCCCGCACCTGTCCGGCACCGCGTTCGAACCCGCGCCGCATGTGATGTTCGGGGCGGCCACAGGCGGTGACGCTCGCAGCCCGTCCAAGAGCAGGGGCAATCACGGCTTCTGGCCGACACGCACGGACTATCACAGCATCTTCCTGCTCTCGGGCCCCGGCATAAAGCCCGAAGCGCTGGGCACCATCGAAATGGTGTCGCTGGAAAGCCGTCTGGAACAGGCGCTGGGCATCGCCTGCTCGCACTGAGCTAGGTACGCGCAAATCTTTTGTACTTGATCTTGTGCGGCTGGTCGGCGTCCTGGCCCAGGCGGCGCTTCTTGTCGGCCTCGTAATCCTGGTAATTGCCCTCGAACCATTCCACGTGACTGTCGCCCTCGAAGGCCAGCATGTGCGTGGCGATGCGGTCCAGGAACCAGCGGTCATGGCTGATGATCATGGCGCAGCCGGCGAATTCCTCCAGCGCCGATTCCAGCGCGCGCAGGGTATCGACGTCGAGGTCATTGGTGGGTTCGTCCAGCAGCAGGAGGTTGGCGCCGGACTTCAGCATCTTGGCGAGATGGACGCGATTGCGTTCGCCGCCCGAAAGCTGACCGACCTTCTTCTGCTGGTCGCCGCCCTTGAAGGCGAAAGCCCCGGTATAGGCGCGCGCGTTCATCTTGGTCTTGCCGAACTCGATAATATCGGTGCCGCCGGAAATCTCTTCATACACCGTCTTGTTGGCATCCAGCGCATCGCGCGACTGGTCGACATAGCCAAGCTGCACGGTGGAGCCGATTTTCAGTGTGCCACCGTCGGGCTTTTCCTGGCCGGTCAGCATGCGGAACAGCGTCGTCTTGCCGGCGCCGTTGGGGCCGATGACACCCACGATGCCGCCCGGCGGCAGCTTGAAATTCACATTCTCGTACAGCAACCGGTCACCATAGCCCTTGGCCAGGTTCTCCGCCTCGATCACCACGTCGCCCAGCCGTTCGGCCACGGGGATCATGATCTGGGCGGTGCTGCCGCGCTGCTCCTGCGACTTGGCAACCAGCTCCTCATAGGAATTGATGCGCGCCTTGGATTTGGCCTGGCGGGCCTTGGGCGATTGCTTGATCCATTCGCGTTCGCGCGCGATCGTGCGCTGTTGCGCGGCTTCCTCGTTGGATTCCTGCTTGAGGCGCTTTTCCTGGATTTCCAGGAAGGACGAATAATTGCCCTCGTGCGGGATGCCCTTGCCGCGGTCCAGCTCCAGGATCCAGGAGGTGACATTGTCGAGGAAATAACGGTCATGGGTCACCAGGATGACGCAGCCCTTGTATTCGCGCAGCGTCGCTTCCAGCCATTCCACCGATTCCGCGTCCAGATGGTTGGTGGGTTCGTCCAGCAGCAGGATGTCGGGCGCGTCCAGCAGCAGCCTGCACAGCGCGACGCGGCGGCGCTCGCCGCCTGACAGGGTTTCGACCTGGGCATCGCCATCGGGGCAGCGCAGCGCATCCATTGCCTGGTCGACCTTGCTGTCGAGATCCCACAGGCCCTGCGCCTCGATCTCGTCCTGCAGCTTCGACATTTCGTCGGCGGTTTCGTCGGTATAGTTGTTGGCGATCTCGTTGAAGCGGTCCACCAACGCCTGCTTCTTGGCGACGCCTTCCATCACATTGCCGCGGACATCCTTGGATGGATCAAGCTGCGGCTCCTGCGACAGGTAGCCCATGCGCACACCCTCAGCCGCCCATGCTTCGCCGGTATATTCGGTGTCCATCCCGGCCATGATCTTCATCAGGGTGGACTTGCCGGCGCCGTTGACGCCCACGATGCCGATCTTGGCGCCCGGATAGAAGGACAGCCAGATATCCTTCAGCACCTGCTTGCCACCGGGGTAGGTCTTGGACAGACCCTTCATCACATAAACGAATTGCGGCCCGGCCATGGGGATGTCCTTTGTACGAAACGAGGTGGGTTTTAGGACGTCAGGCGCCCCGGCGAAAGCTCAGAACTTGATCTTCGCGCGGGAGAGCAGCGATACGCTGGTGGCGCCCGGCTGGCCCTGGAAATTGGTCTGGTAAGCGGCATTGGTCTGAAGCGCCACCGCGCCGTTCAGGAAGTTGGTGACGTAGCCGAGCTGGATATCGTTTTCGGTGGCGGAGCGTCCGGGCGCCAGCGAGGGCACCTGGGCCACGACCAGCGGCGGCAAGTCGCCCGATCCCATCAACGTGGCCAGGCCACCAGCCATGCTGGGCGCGGGGCGCGAGAAAGACAGGCCCAGCGTATCGTCCCCAAACAGGCCATGCTTGGCGATCGCGATGGAGTAGGATTGCTCACGCAGATTGGTGTTGAAACCGGGACGTTGTTCCAGCTGGGTCAGGCCCTCGCTGAAGGACGCCGTGGTCACCCAGCCCTGGCCGATGGTGAGATGGCCCGCGACGCCCAGTGCCTGGGTTGAAGCCTTGGGCGCGATAAGGCTCGCATTGGAGATCCCCAGCGGCACACCCGAGCGGTCGGACGAAATGCCGGTCAGGTCCAGGCCAAGAAGATCGGAGATATCCCAGGACAGGCCGGCCAGCAGCGACCGCGTCTGGCTGGCGTCATACAGAACGCCAAGATTTCCGGTGGGCGCCGCAGGACCGAAATGGAAGCTGTCCAGCCGCTCGCTGTTGATGGAGGTCCCCAGGCGCACGCGCACGTCCGAACTGGGCACAAAGGTGACGCCGCTGTAGCGGCCGCCATTGGCGAGATTGAGGAACGGGGCGCTGACCGCCGACAGGAAGGGCGAAGCCGGCGCAGCGGCGGCGTAGTTGGTGAAGCGCGAAGCGATGTCCAGGCCTGCACCGGCGTCCAGCGCCAGGTTCGGCGTGAGTACCGTGCTAGTGGCAAAAGACGACATCAGCGGCGCACCATAGGCGGCATCGGCCAGGCGCGCGCCACTGTGGTCCAACGCGGCAGCAACAGTGGGCTGCAGCGCATAGCCGGTGACGCCGGTGGCGGACAGTTGGTAGGCCGAGATGGCATTAGAGGCGCTGAAGGATTGCAGGCTTGGCGCAAGGTCGGCCGCGAGCACAGGCGTTGCTATCGCAGAAGCGACGGCAACCCCTGCGGCGAAGACCGCAGTGTGCACAAGCTTTCTCATCGTCTACCCCGATCCGGGGCCCCTCTGTAGAGGCAAGAAATTACCAGACCGTGGGTTCCGGGCCAACTGAAACAAGAGGTTTTCTGCGGTATTCCGGTCACATACCGGCCCTGCTATGCAGACAGGGTTGCCTGGAACTTAATGATGATTGAAATAAAATTTCAATCGGTAGGCCGGAAGGTCATTTCCCGTGAAACGCGCCCTAGGCGGCCAAGGGCGTGATCCTGTCCAGCGCCCGCTTCAGGTCCTCGGGCGAAAAGGGCTTTTGCAGCACCGGGCGGCCGGCAAAGCGTTCGGGCACACCGCGTTCGCCATAGCCGGTGGCGAAAACAAAGGGCGTTCCGTTCTGCGCCAGCCGGTCGGCGAAGTCGAACACGCTCTTGCCGTTCAGGTGAACGTCCAGCACCGCCCCGTCAAAATCGATGTCGCGACTCATGGCATCCCCCAGATGCGCCACCACGCCTGCGACCTGATAGCCAAACTCCGCCAGCATGTCCTCCATGAACAGCGCCACCACGATTTCGTCTTCCACAATCAGAATTCTTTTCGCATCGCGCATCACGAGAGCCTCATATCCCATTCACAGATCAGCCCGTCCGGGGCGAAATCGACCGTCACCGCGCCGCCCAGCTCGCGGCCAAGACCATGCTCGATCAGGCGCAGGCCGAAGCCGCGCCGTTCCGGCGCAATGACCGCAGGCCCGCCAGTCTCTTCCCAGCGCAGCTTCACCATCTTGCCGTCGGGAACGACGTTCCAGCTGACATGAACCGTGCCGGCGGCATTGGACAAGGCGCCATATTTCGCCGCGTTGGTCGCCAGTTCATGAAACCCCATGCCCAGCGCCAACGCGCGCTTGGGATCAAGATGCACCGCCGGACCTTCCACCGCGAAACGGGTGCGTTCGTCATCGCGATAGGGGCGCAAAGCACGGCGCACCACGCCTTCCAGGGATGCGCCCTCCCAGTTGTCCAGCGTCAGGAGATCATGCTGGCTGGACAAGGCAAACAAGCGTGCCAGGAAGGCATCGCGCGCCGCGATGTCCACACCCTTCAGGGTCTGAATCGCCATGGCCTGGACGGTCGCCAGCGTATTTTTCACCCGGTGATTGAGCTCGTCCAGCAGCAGGTTCTGATGCCGTTCAATGCGGCGGCGATGTTCCATCTCCAGCGCCAGCATATCCGCCGCCTTGGCCCGTTCGCGATCCAGCTCGGCGGTTTCAACCGCCACGATCGCACTGGCAATCTGGCGGGCCACCAGGGCGGCGAAATTGTCGAAGCTGTCGTCTTCGCGCCGTCGATAGGGGTTGGCCGCCAGCACCAGCACGCCCCTCGGCGCGGCCTCGGCACTGGTGACCAGCGGCAGCAGCACCGCGTCTTCCGGCGGCTCCGGCCAGGCACCGCGCGGCAAATCCCCAAACTTTTCGCCCAGCCGCGCGATGTGGCGGCGCGTGCCGCTGCGCATGGCTTCGCTGAGTGGCCAGATCGACGAACTGTCCAATGCCAGCGACTCCGGCGCCGCGCCGTGGCCCACTTCGATGCCGGCTGTCCCGCGCAAGACGGCGCGCGCGCCGTCGTCGTCAAGGCGATAGATCAGGGCGAAGGGCATGTCTCGCGGATCGGTCGCCAGGGCCCGCGCCGCCAAGGTGTAAACCTCGGCGACCGACTTGGCTTCCCAGGTCCGGGTGGCGATCTCGCGCAACAAGGCCAGGCGCCGAGCACCTATGATGCGGTCGCTGTCGTCACTGTTGGCACAGACGATGCCGCCAATGCTGCCGTCTTCCTGCGGCACCGGTGAAAAGGAAAAGGTGTAGTAGGTTTCCTCCGGATAGCCGCTGCGGTCCATCACCAGCAATTCGCTTGCGGAATAGGATGCCTCGCCGGCCATGGCCGCGGTGATGCGGCCTTCGATCTGGCCCCAGATCTCAGACCAGACCTCGCGGGCCGGCAGCCCCAACGCCGAGGGATGCTTGTTTTTCAGGACGAATATATAGGCGTCATTGTAGAAATTGATCAGTTGTGGCCCCCACCAAACCCACATGGGTTGGCGTGAGGCCAGCATGATGCGCAGACAGGTCTGGAGGGTCTGGGGCCAGATTTCTGGCGGGCCGAGCCCGGTGGTGGACCAGTCGAAGGCGCGCATGGCCGCGCCCATCTGCCCGCCGCCATCAAGGAATTCTGGTGCAGGCCGGTCTGTCATAATCTTTTGAACACGCAGGTTGCTAATTCGAGGGCTTTGGGCGCGGATTGACCCTTCCCTCAACCGCTGAACGCCGCCGGATCGCAAAAAGTTCCAAATCGTACCCAATTGCAGGAATTATTGTGTATTAACGGCGGGAACCTTGACCTGCCCAGGCGTGTTTTTCCGGGTAGTCGTTTGTATTTCCGCGGCGCGCGCCTACCTGTCCTGCAGGGGCCTCCAATCGAACTGGGACCAGCATGAAAGCCGCCGTCCATCGGTCCGTTCCCCTTGCGCAAGCCTATGCGGCAGTACGCGCCCATACCGAGACGCTGGCGGCGCCGCTTTCGGCCGAAGACGCCGCGATCCAGTCCATGCCCGATGCCAGCCCGGTCAAATGGCACCTGGCCCATACCACCTGGTTCTTTGAAACCGTGATCCTGGCCCAACTGGCGGGTTATAAGCCTTTCGACCCGCGCTTCGCCTACCTGTTCAATTCCTACTACGAGGCGCTTGGCCCGCGGCACCCTCGTCCGCGACGCGGGCTTATCACCCGCCCGTCCCTGGAGGAGGTTTATGCCTGGCGGGCCCATGTCGATGCGGCCATGGCCGATGCTTTCGGCGAAGATCGCCTGCAAGACGCCATCGCGCTGGGTCTGCACCATGAGCAACAACATCAGGAGCTGGTGCTCACCGACATCAAGCATGCCTTTTTCAGCAATCCGATCCTGCCGGCATATCGTGCTGACACGCCGATAGCGCAGGCGCCCGCGCCGCTGGAGTGGATTTCGTTGCCCGGCGGCATATCGCTGGTCGGCCATGACGGCGCGGACTTTGCCTTCGACAATGAAGGCCCGCGTCACCAGACGTTGCTGCAACCTTTCCGCATCGCTTCGCGGCCGGTTACCAACGGGGAATACAAGGCCTTCATCGCCGATGGCGGCTATCGCCGTCCGGAATTCTGGCTGTCCGAAGGCTGGACCCGTGTGCAGGAAGAAGGTTGGGAGGCGCCGCTCTACTGGTTGAAAGACAATGACGGGACGGAAAGCGTCTTCACGCTGACCGGCGTCTTGCCGCTGGATTTCAATGCCCCCGTCGAACATGTGAGTTTTTTTGAAGCTGCTGCTTACGCAGCCTGGGCCAAGGCCCGCCTGCCGACGGAATTCGAGTGGGAAGTCGCCTCGCACCTGTTCGCGCATGGCTCGGTCTGGGAGTGGACGCGTTCTTCCTATGACCCCTATCCGGGGTTCAAGGCGTTCGAAGGCATTGCCGCCGAATACAATGGCAAGTTCATGGTGGGGCAGATCGTGCTGCGTGGCGGTTCCGTTGCAACACCGCAGGGGCATGTCCGCCCGACCTATCGCAACTTCTTTCCGCCGTCCGCACGATGGCAATTCAGCGGCATTCGCCTGGCAGGAGATCTCTGATGGATGCCCCCCTCGCCCGCCTCCATCCGGCCTGCGCGCCGGGCGCCGACAGTTTTGGCAATGCCCTGATGGCGGGATTGCGCCAAACCCCCAAGCAGATTTCTGCCAAATATTTTTATGACGCGGCAGGCTCCCAGCTTTTCGATGAAATTTGCGCTCTGCCCGAATATTACCAGACCCGCACCGAGACAGAGTTGCTTCAGCGGCACGCACCGGAAATTGCCGCGCTCATGGGCAATGGGGCGGAGATCGTAGAATTCGGCGCCGGCTCGCTGCGCAAAATCCGCATTCTGCTCGACCAGGGGGCGGCACGCAGTTATGTGCCGCTGGATATCTCCGGCGACTATCTGCAGGACGTGGTGCGAGCACTTGCCGGCGATTATCCAATGTTGGGCGTTCACCCCATCGTGGCGGACTTTACGCGGCCGATGGACATTCCGGGTCAGGCGCGGCGCGCCGGCTTCTTCCCCGGAAGTACGATCGGCAATTTCCGACCCGAAGCGGCGATGGCGCTCCTGCGCCGGATGCGTGCCGTGCTGAATGGTGGCGGGCTTTTGATCGGCGTCGATCTGGTGAAAGATCCTGCCCGCTTGCATGCCGCTTACAACGACGCGGCAGGCATCACAGCGCGTTTCAACAAGAATCTCCTGGTCCGGGCCAACCGCGAACTGGGCACGAATTTCGATGTCGACGCCTTTGCCCATCACGCGCCCTACAATGTTCCGATGCAGCGGATCGAGATGTATCTGGTAAGCCTGAAGCAGCAGACCGTAACCCTGTGGGACCAGGACTTCACCTTCGCCCAGGGCGAAGCGCTCTACACCGAAGACAGCCACAAATATACCATCGACGGCTTCCGCGACCTGGCGACCCGCGCCGGATTCAGTCCGCGCGCAGTGTGGACGGACAAGGAACAGCTTTTCAGCGTTCACTGGCTGGAAAGCCACTAGGGACGCTGGCAGGCCTAGGACGCCAGCATCAGCACAGGCCTGTCCCACGCTTTCAACACGGCGGTTGCGGTATTGCCGAAGAACAATTCCTCACCTGGCCGCGCGCTGACGCCCATCACGATCATGGCAATGTTGCGCTTTGCTTCCTTCAGGATGGCCTGCGCTGCTTCTGCGCGCGGGGATATCCGTGTCGTCACGTCGACATTGTAGCGCTCACCCAGATCGACCATGTCCTTCAGAACGCTTTCTTCGCGCAGGCGCGTGCGCGACCGGCCGTCCGCCTGCGATACAAACAAGGCATGCACATGCGCCCCGGTGCCGCGCGCCAGGCCAAATGCAATCTCGGCAGCGCGGCGTGACTGCGGCGATCCGTTGACCGGCACCAGGATGCGCGCGCCGCTGTTGAGCCGCCGGGACGCCTTGCCGGCGTCGGCGTAAACGATCAGAGGGCCTTCAAAACCGGCGGATATCTGAGTGACGCCTTGGGCGAAGCTGCCGTCCGTCTCCACGCCGGCCTCCAGGCCGATGAACATGAGGTCGTAGCCTTTACGGGCTTCATCCTTCACCACGTCCGCAATCGAATCCACGGGCACGCGCGACGTCAGGTGCACTTTCTCCGGATCGGGCTCGGCATCATCGGCGATGACTTTTTCCGCGCTCGCCTTGGCGCCTTCCTTGACGGCCCTGGCCAGCGGATCGGATTTCAGATCGGCAGGGCTCTGTTCGCGCGACCTGGCACCCGTCAATTCCTTCTGCGACGAATCCTTGGATTCGGTCTTTTCCGTGTGATCGGATGGGCGAGGCTGATCCTTTTCATCCTGGCGCTCGGCCGCGCCTTTGTCGTCCCTGCTGTGGTCCTGATCTTCGGCAACAGTCTGGTCCGCCGCGCTGGAGAGCAGGTTCGCCTCCAGTTTCAGAATGGTGACAGGCATGCCTTGGGCGCCCGCGATAAGCCCTGCCAGGCGCGCCGCCATGCGGCCCACGACGCTTTCGTCGGCAGCGAGCAGTAGTCGTTCAATGCGCGGAAGGAAGCCCTTCTGGTCAACGACTTCGCGCTGGATGCGGACTTCCTCTTCCTTGCTCATGGGAAGGCCGGACAGGGCCGCCCGCAGCATCGGCGGCATCGCCATGGTCGTGATCACCGCCATGGTAACAATCATGGTGTAGAGGTTTTGCGTCAGGGCACCCATGGAAAGCCCGATGGAGGCCACGATCACTTCTGTAGAGCCGCGCGCATTCATGGCGCAACCCAGCGCCACGCCTTCGCGCCATTTCAGCCGTCCCAGCATGGCGCCGGCAAACGCGCCGGAGAATTTCCCGATCGAGGCGATGAGGACAAGTCCCGCTGTCAGCAGTGCGAGCTTCCCGTCCTTCAGGATGGTCAGATCGGCCGAAAGCCCCGACATGCCGAAGAAGACCGGCATGAAGAAGGCCGTGATCATGCCACGCAACTGGCCCTGGATGTGCCCGGTCAGGATGGGCGACTCGCCGATCAGCACACCCGCCATGAAGGCCCCGAGGACCGTGCGTACACCCAGCAGCTGCGTTATCAGCGCCAGGCAGCACATGATCACCAGGATCATGGTGATGACCGGAAAATCGCTGCGGAAATTGTCGTTTGCCCAGCGGATGGCCCAGAAGACCAGCCACCGGCCGACGGTGAAGCAGAACACCAGGAACAGCGCCACGCCACCCACGGTGGAGGCCAGCTGCAGAATGTCGAATTTCCCGGCGCCGCCGCCCGGGCTTACGCCGGTAATACCGAAGATGATCGCGATGATAACCCACCCCACCGTGTCTTCCATGATGGCGGTGGTGACGATCAGCTGGCCCAGGTTGCGCCGCATGAAATTCATTTCCCGCACCACCATCGCCACGATCTTGATCGAGGAAATGGACAGTGCGGTTCCCAGGAACAGCGACGTCGCAAGACGGCCGCTGCCGGGCGCACCGAACAGCGATGATGGGCCGAATTCGCCCAAAGCAAAGCCACAGGCAAAGGGGAAGGCGATGCCGCAGAGCGCGATTGCGATGGCCGCGCCGCCGGACTTGCGGACCAGCCGCAGGTCCGTCTCCATTCCGGTCAGAAGCAGAAGCATGAGGATGCCCACCTGAGACAGGCCGTCGATCATGCCGCGCTGGGTTTCGTCACCCGGAAAGATGAAGTGCTGCGCCTGCGGCCACACCCAGCCGAACAGCGAGGGGCCAAGTACGATACCCGCCAGCAAGGCACCCATCAGGGCGGGCTGGCCGATACGCTGCATCCCCTCGCCCAGAACACGCCCGACAACCAGCAGCAGCAGGATTTCGGCGACCAGGATGCCTTCTGCCCGGCCGGTGCCGCTGGAGCCGTTGCCGGCAATGCCGTGGGTTGCGGCCATCGCGCTGGCGCAAAAGAACAAAAGGCAGGCCGAAAAGGCAGCGAGGACCAGCAGTCGGGGCGAGACCAGGGGGCGAATGGGGGTCATGGAAATCTGCGCATGAATTTGGGGAAGGTCCTTGGTAACGCACAGGCAGGGATTTGCGTTCGTTCGCCGGGCAGGCGAAAAAGGCAGCCCCAAACAGGATGGCGATCATGGTGTTAAGGCTGGTGCAGTTTCAGATCAAGGATGGACAGCGCGCTGTCGCCGCCCTGGGCAATGACACCCATGGGCAAGTGGTTACCGGCGTCGCCACCACCTATGAACTGGCGCGCAAGGCGATCGCCAAGGGCGTGTCGCTGGCCGCGATGGTCGAAAGCCTGGGCCTGGGGGAGACGGTGGATATTCGCGCAGCGCTGGCAGAAGGCCGGGTGCTGGCCCCGCTGGATCACGCCGACCCAGCCCACTGCGTCGTCACCGGCACCGGCCTCACGCATCTGGGATCGGCGGAAGGCCGCGACGCCATGCACAAGAAATTGTCAGGCGAGGAGACCCTCACCGACTCCATGAAGATGTTCAAGCATGGCGTGGAAAGCGGCAAGCCGAAGCCGGGGGAAACGGGTTTCCAGCCGGAATGGTTCTACAAGGGGGACGGGTCGAGCATCGTGGCGCCCGAAGCGGCCTTCTCGTCGCCCGCCTTCGCACAGGATGGCGGCGAGGAACCGGAGATTGTGGGGCTCTATATCATCGGGGATGACGGCGCGCCCTATCGCGTGGGCTTCGCGCTGGGCAATGAGTTCTCCGATCACGTCACGGAGAAATTCAACTATCTATGGTTGGCCCATTCCAAGCTGCGCCAGTGCAGCTTCGGACCCGACCTGCTGACCGGCGACCTGCCCGCCGCCGTCACCGGCCGCAGCCGCGTACGCCGCGGCAACGAAATCCTGTTCGACAAGCCTTTCCTGTCGGGCGAGACAAACATGAGCCACACCATCGCCAACCTGGAGATGCATCACTTCAAGTATCCCGGCTTTCGTCGTCCGGGCGACGTGCACGTGCATTTCTTCGGCACCGCCACCCTGTCCTTCAGCGCCGGCGTCCAGACACGGGATGGCGATGTGTTCGAGATCGAGGCGGATTCCTTCCTCTTTCCGCTGCGCAACGCACTGGGGACTGCGCCTGCCGCAGATGCGAAGGTCAAGCCGCTCTAGCTTGCCAGCGCTTGGCCAACGCGCCACTCTGCCGCCAAGTTTTTGGGGAGTGACGTCATGAAAGCGCTATTGCTTGCCGGTATTGCCGTGTTTGCCGCTAACTCGGCCCTTGCCCAGTCGGGGGGCCAGATGGCGGTGCCCGCCGGTCCGGACAAGCAGACCTACGACATCCCTGCCGGCAGCAAGGACCAGCAGATTTTGATCCAGACCCGCAGCCTGCAGGATGGCGAAAGCGTCACGCCGCACATCCATAACGGTGTGGAAATGACGGAAGTGGTTCAGGGCACCTTCGAGCTTTATGTGAAGGGCCAGCCCGTCAAGATCATCCATGCCGGCGAAAGCTTCATGGTGCCGCGCGAGGCACCCCATGATGCCCGCCCCGCGCCCGGCACCGGTCCGGTCAAGCTGGCGGTCACCTTGGTGATCGACAAGGGTACCGCGCCACGCACGCCGGTGAAGGACGTGCTTATCCCGGGCAAGTAGTTCAAGGCGGCCCCGGAGATGTGGCTTCTTTATGCCTTCTCCGGGCCGCTCTTGTGGGCGATCTCGACGCACATCGACAAATTCCTGGTCGATAAATATTTCCGGCACAGCGACACCGCCGTGCTGATTGTGTTCACCGCCTTTATGGGCGTCCTTGCACTTCCCGTCATCTGGCTGTTTGAACCCAAGGTGCTGGCGTTGCCCTGGCTGGCCACCGGCGTCATGACGGTGTCGGGCATTCTGTATATGGCCGCGATGCTGTTCTACCTGCGCGCCATCCAGTCGGAAGAAGCTTCGGTTGTCGCGCCGCTGTTCCAGGCCAACACCCTGTTCACGTTCGCGCTGGGGTTGATCCTGCTGCACGAAATGCCGCACTGGCCCCAGATTCTGGGCGCGGCCGCGATTATTGTCGGCGCCGTCGGCCTGTCGCTCGACAGCAAGCTGCATCTGGGAAGATTCAAGCCGCGCCTGGTGCTGCTGATGTGTGCCGCCACCTTCGTGCTGGCTTTGTCGAACGTGGTGTTCAAGATCTTCGCCATCCATGACGAGTTCTGGAGCACCACCTTCTGGACCTTTATGGGCGAAGGCCTGTTCGGGGTAGCCATCCTGGCGATGCCGCAGTACCGCAAACAGTTCGTCCACCTGTTCCGCAAAAATCCCGGCGCGGTGATGGGCGTGAATGCCGCCAACGAGCTGATCAACCTGGGCGGCGGCCTGGGCGTGCGATTTGCGTCCCTGCTGGCGCCGGTGGCGCTGGTCTCGGCCATCTCGGCGACCTCGACCTTCTTTGTTTTGCTGTTCGGCATCCTGCTGACTATTTTCTTCCCACGGCTTGGGCGGGAAGATCTCACCACCCGCAATCTCGTGCAGAAGGCCATCGGGGGCCTTTTGATCATGGTCGGCGTGGTGCTGATCGAGGTGAACAGGGCCGGGCCCTGAAAAGCCTTGCCGGGCCCAGTCCGGCATGCCCCAATTGCCTTTATGAAAGCAAACCGCCTGCGCAGGCTCGGGATTTTTCTTGCTGTCACATTGTTGCCGGGCGGCATCACGTTCGCGGCACAGGCCGATCTGTTGCCCTACTGGGCGAATCCGGCGCCCAGCCATGCGGGACGCGTTCGCGTGGTGGAGACCAGCAGTGTGCCCCGGACGGTCACCGTTCAGCACAGCCTGCGGGCGATACCGGGGCGCCGGGAGCCGATCGGCAAACGCATCATCGAGATACCGGATAACCGAAGAAGGAGCGGACCGCATGGCGCCCGCCCTGGCTTCGTCGCCTATGTGCCCAAAGGGTCCATCGCGCGCGGCAGGACGCTGGTGGAAGCGGGCGCGGGTGCCTTTCCCTGCGCGGCGTGTCACGGTCCGACCTTCAGAGGCAATGGCGCGGTACCGGCACTGGCCGGACGCTCGCCCAGCGGTCTCGTACGCCAGCTTTACGACTTCAAGCATGGCGCGCGCCGCGGATCGGCGGCGGACATGATGAAGTCGGAGGTTGCCAACATGACGGCGGACATGCGGCTGGATATCGCCGCCTATCTGGCGTCGCTGACACCGTAAGTTCGCAACCGCAACATTGAGGTATTACGGGCGCGAAACGTCATTTGAGTATCAATCCATAGCCGTTTTGGCTTGGCCAGACGCGAGACGCGGCCATTAAGATCGCGGAAAAAAGGGAAAACACGATGAGCACGACACGCCGCACCTTCCTGATGTCATCCGCGGCCCTGATGGCGGTGCCACTTGCAGCGCGGGCTGAACCGCTGATCACGGTGGCAGCGCCTATGGACCCGCCGGAATGGGCGCTGCTGCAGCGCGAACTGATCCGCGCCCACACCGCCGCCTGCATCAAGTATTTCCATCGCTATTTCAACCAGGCCACTGGCTGGTTGGAAACCACCGAACGCTTCGGCGGGGATGACGGTCCCGACGACGCCATCGAGAATGTGAATGACTGGCCGCACCTCTATGCGCTGGGCGGCGATGAGGTCATCAAGGAGATGTACACCAAGGCTTATGAAGGCCATGTCCGCCAATACAGCGCTGCCAAGACGGTGGATGTGCCCATCGCGAGGCTGGGCATGTATTACAAGGAATTTCCCAGCCAGTTCGATTGGCAGCACAATGGCGAAGGCCTGACGGTCTTCAACCTGATGCCGCTGGGCGCGCCTTATGACCGGCTGTACCGCGAACGGGTGAAGCGCTTCGCCGGTTTCTACATGGACGAAGATCCCGGCGCGCCGAACTACGATCCCAAGCTGAAGATCATCAAGAGCCTCATGAACGGCAGTCGTGGCCCGATGTTGCGCAAGGCGACGGCGCTGGACTGGACCGGCGATCCCATCGAAGTGGAAAACCGCTTCCCATCGCTCGGCCATGGCGAGGGCGCCTACAAGGGCATGCTGGCGCACTTCGAAGGCTATACGGACGTGGTGGGCGACCATCCGCTGAACCTGGCCTCCACCCAGCTCGCCACCAATGCCTACATGCTGACGCATGAGCCCAAGTACAAATCCTGGGTGCTGGGCTATTGCGATGCCTGGGCTGAGCGCGCCCGCGCTAATGGCGGCATCATTCCCTCCAACATCGGGCTGGATGGCAAGATCGGCGGCGCCACCGACGGCAAGTGGTATGGCGGCACATATGGCTGGGGCTTCAGCCCCATCGTGCCCATGACCGGCAAGCCGGCCGACCGCAACCGCGTACCGTGGTGCGTCAATGGCTTCTTCAATGCCTATCTGCTGTCAAAGGGCGACGACAAATATCTGGATGTCTGGCGCAAGACCGCCGACAAGTTCGATGCCGCCGCCAAGGTCGTGGATGGCAAGCTGTCGACCCCCACCATGTTCGGCGATCAGGGCTTCTACAGCTTCAAGCCCGGCAAATATCGCCTCAACTTCCTGGAAATCTATGCCCTGTCCATGAAGCCGTCCGACCGCGCCCGCTGTGAGGACACGCCCTGGTATGACTATCTGGAAGGCAAAAATCCCGGTTACCCCGTGCAGGCGCTGCGCGCCGGCCTCGCGCGTATCCGAAAACAGATGCAGGCGGTGGATGCCGACACCACCTCGCCCGACATGCGGCTGGCCGACTCCGCGCTGGACATCAATCCCGCCAGCATCACCGCGTTGACCCAGACCATGGAGGCGGGGCTTTACCTGCAACATGGCAGCTGGGCGAAAACCTCGCCCAACCAGGGCGGCACACTGCTTTACTCGCGCCTGCGCTATTTTGATCCCGAACGCCGCCGCGCCGGCATGCCCGAAGACGTGGCGGCACTGGTGGAAAGCTGGGGCCCCGATAGCGTGACCTTGAACCTGGTCAATATCAGCCCCAGCGAAACCCGCAGCGTGATCGTTCAGGGCGGCGCCTATGGCGAACACCAGATTGTATCGGTGTCAGATGGCACGAACACGGTATCGGTGCAGGCCGCCTGTTTCCCGGTGCGCCTGGCGCCAGGCGCCGGTGCGAAACTGGCGATCCGCATGCAGCGGTTCGCCAATGATCCCAGCCTTTCCTTCCCGTGGGAAACAACGGTGTCCGACCTGGGCAATATCGCGATGGCGCCGACCACGAAGAAGACGGACTGAGCCCGGCTTGCCATCCGCGCCAAACCGGCGTTTGCTGGACGGACAAGAGCAAGAAATCCGGGGGAATAATGCGCTTCATCGGACTGTGCGCCGTGCTGGTGCTGTGGGCCGTTCCGGTGGCGCTGGCGGCCGAAATCCGTGTCATTACCCCCGGTGTCATTTCCAATTCGGGCCTGGGCGATGTGGCGGTTGCCTTTGAGAAGCAGACCGGCGTGAAAGTGACCATCCAGGTAGACGGCATGGGCACCATCATGGATGACATCGCCGGCAAACCCGCCGATGTGGTGATGCTGCCCATGGATCTGATGGGCACCGCGTCGCTGCGGGAAATCGCAAACGGTTTTACGCCGCTGGGAAGGGTGGAGATCGGCCTTTTCAAGAAACCCGGCGCGGCGCGCCCGGATATTTCCACCGTGCCCAAGCTGGTGGCGGCGATGAAAAGCGCTTCGACCGTCTTCTATACCGATCCCGCCAGCGGCAGCATGCAGGCAGCGATGAGCGGCCGGATGCTGGCGCGTGCCGATTTCGCCGGCATCAGGTCGCAGCCCATCAAGGGCGATGCCGAACCGGCCCTGAAGCGCGGCGACGGCGATGCGGCGGCGATGGGGCTGGGGTTGATCCACGGGCCGCACGGCCCGGACAATTCAGCGGCGGACAATCCCTATCTTGTCGGCATGCTGCCAGCCGAGCTGAACATGCATATGGACATGGCGACGGGTATTTCCGCCCGCGCCTCCGACAGGCAGCATGCCGCCGCCTTTATCGCTTTTGCCACATCGTCCGCCATGCGCGCGGTGTGGAAATCCAAGGGCGTCGACCGTTACTAGAAACAGCAAGGGGACTGACATGAAAAAGTTGCTTCTGACCGCCGCAATGTTGCTGGCCATGCCCGCGCTGGCCCAGACACCCTTTCCCACCCAGCCAGAGCCGCCGGGCCCGGTGAAGATTCCGGACGCGCCGCAACTGCCTTATCACTTTGGTGCGCGGCCCGTGGCACCCAACGGCGAGAAGTTCGGCAATGTCGCAGCCATCACGGTTCTGCCCAATGGCGATCTGCTGGTGTTCAATCGCAACCCCGCCATCATGATGGTGGAATATGACCCGACCGGCACCACGGTTAAGCGGGTGTTCAATCCCAACATGGCGATGAACCCCCATGGGCTGCGGGTGGACCGTCACGGCAATATCTGGGCAATCGATAGCTTCCTGAACGTCATCTACAAGATGAACGGCAAGGGCGAGGTGCTGAGGGTCTTTGGTACCCGCGGCGAGAACGCTGCCTGGACTGATGACAAGTGGAACGGCATGTTCAACCAGCCGCTCGATATCGCCTTCGACAAGGATGACAATTTCTATGTGGTGCAGAGCCATGGCGGCACCTCGCCGCCGGCCGACTGCACCTTCTGCGCCACCTATGACATCCCCCAGGTGCGCAACGCACCCCACCATGCGGTGTATGTGAAGCCGCCCGTCGTGCCCGGCAGCGACCCGCGCGTGATGAAGTTCGATCAGAATGGAAAATTCCTTGCCAGCTTCAACCTGGCGCACCCCGACGGAAAATATCCCACCATCCATTCGGTCATCGTCTCGCCAACCGGCGAAGTCTGGGTGGGCGACCGCGCCAGCCAGAAGATCCTGATCTTTGACAAGGACCTGAAAGGCCACCGCGACATCCAGATGCAAAACCTCACCTGCGGCTTCTACCAGGACGCCAAGGGCCAGCTGTGGATGTCCACCGGCCGCGACGGGCTGGTGCTGAAGATGGGATGGGACGGCAAGGTCCAGGGCTGGTACGGCAAGCATGGCACCGTGCAGGATTCCAACGAAGTCGGTGAAGGCCA